>CAZLXI010000033.1:0-3094 GCA_964563435.1 uncultured Lacihabitans sp. | reverse complement strand
TTTCATCAAAACGATTATCAGGCACTATATTTCTTTGTTCATAAATATACTTTTAAAGCTGT
The DNA here is from genome assembly GCA_964563435.1 of uncultured Lacihabitans sp. Taxonomy (GTDB): domain Bacteria; phylum Bacteroidota; class Bacteroidia; order Cytophagales; family Spirosomataceae; genus Leadbetterella. The sequence continues at coordinate 3,032 of CAZLXI010000033.1, read as the reverse complement.
CTTCTATTTGAGCTATTTCATCGTCTGTAAGTTTCTCAAAAAGTTTTCTTTTTCTTTTTGGAAAGTTGCCCCTGTTTTGATGCAGCAAGACAATCATCAGGTTGATAGCCTTGTCGGGCATATCTATGATGTTCTGAATTTCAATTTTAAGTTCATCATAATGCTGGATGAATGATAGTTCATACGGTAATTCCTCAAGAACGGTGGATTGAATAGTCTTTAACAAGTAAATTACCTGAGGTGTTAAATCAGGGAATCGATAATACGCATCTATTTTTTCTGCATTCTTAACCGTCATTTCGCCTTTGACGTCAAGGGTATACTTTGCCATATTGACTAACGGTACGGAGAAGGCTTCGAGTGCTCTGTCATAATCTGTGATATGAGAAAGTATGCGGGCAGATACGGGTAATATGACATCATCCGGTACTGCCTGATCACGAACAAGGATATCGTGGATAAGAAAACGATGAAGACGGCCGTTACCATCTTCAAAGGGGTGAATGAAGACAAATCCAAAGGCTACCAGTGCCGCCCGTATCAACGGAGATATGCCCCGCGTATTGTTTTCCAGCTCACGTAAACCCTCCATTAGCGAATTAACTATCTGGGGCGGTGGACAGACATAATGTATCTTTTCATAACCCGGGAATGTCTCTCCTACATAATTCTGAAAATCTCTGAAGCCTTCTGCTGCAAACCGGGGATCTACAATACTGTTTTGCCAATGGGTAAGTGAATGCTCCTGTAAAAAAGAAGCTGAAGGAGTTTGTCCGGCCTGCTTTAATAGAGATATAAATTTTTCAACACGTTTTGGTGAAGGTTTCTCATGTTCAATTTCATAGGAAGATTTTGTTTCTTTTGTGTACAGGTAGCTAACGGCCCTCATAAAAGTCTCCGGTGCATATTGAAGTTTTAAATTTTCAATAGCGTCAGCTAAATTCCAGGCTAATAATCTGCTAAGCGTTTCAGAACGCCTGACCACGGGGCAGAATGACTCGTTCCCCAGGAGATTATTGTTTATTCTCCATTTCGGGTTTCTTTTTGCCGGACCGGTCACATAATGATGTTCTTCCAGCAGGTCTATATAATTTCCCATGGAAATGGCGATTCCTAAATCTGTCTCTGTCAAAAATTCATACAGGAAGCCTGTTTTCCGTGCATATTTACCCGTTGGGGATTTGTTAATGTATTCTTTAACGTCATCTTTGTCTATCGACAATAAAACGGCCCTGAAAAAGGGTAGGTTGAAATGGTCGTATTTTAAGGCAAACTCCCAGTGATCCATAAAGTTATCGGATGCCGGGGCATAGCCGGAGCCAAATGTTCGTTCGATGTGGCCGTTTGGCAGCACTTCAATCTTAGAACTACTTCCGATATACGACTGATGTGTTAATGAGTAGGCAGATAATCCAAAATGCAGTCTGAGCCAGCTGCTTCCAGCCTCATTTCCTTTTTTATTCACAGGTATTCAGCACTATTGATGCCTGAAATTAATAATTTAATTTCTAAAACAATTAAAATTTCAACTTTTTTCTTTAAAACGATTACCAATTGAATTCCTTTACGGATAGGCAGATGGGAACGAAAGCTTTGCACCGGTAGCACAAAAACTGTCAGGCGTCAGACATTGGCGTTCGGATATTCAAATCAGCCTTTACAGGTTCTAACGTGTCGGAATAAGAAATTTTTCAGGCCCTTACGGCAGGTTTTACTTCTTTAACTTTGCGTGTACGGTAGGATAAATCCAATACAAATTTCAAGTGTAGAACATGAAAGATATACTTAACGAACGCAGGCTCGTAACCCTTTTCAAAACCATTTATCAAACGACTTCCCGTTAAATTTGTAAACGCCACCGTCGGCCATTCCGAAAAGCAGGTTTTGGTTGGAGTCTTCGTAAATACTCAAAATCATTTGGGTTTTCAATTTGAGATCAACCTGGTGGTGGGTGAGGCTTTTGCCGTCATACTTCCAGGCTCCTGAATCCCGGTCTCCAAACCAGACATTTCCTTCCGAATCTTCTTCAATGGCAAAAACGGATTGCAGTCCGGTGTTTAGGGCAGTTTGATTGTTTTTGGTGTTCAATATAAATTCATCTATGGGAAGTAGTTTTCCCTGCTCTTTTGAGAAATGAGTAATAGAATCTCCACGCATAAGGATTACTCCAATCCCATTATTTCCAATCCATATTCTCCCTTGTGAATCGGCCAGTATGCTTCGTATGTGTAATAGCTCCTTATCACCGAGCTTTAATTTTTCATGATCAAAAACATCTACCACACCATCATTATAGCGGAATAATGCGGAATAAGTTGCAATCCAGATATTTCTATTTTTACCCCTTGAGATACCGGTTACACCCAATGCGTTAGAAGGGTGCGTGTTCCCGGGCTTCGGAAAGATCAGGTAGTTCATATTCACTCCGTCAAAACGGTTTATTCCGTTTTCTTCGCCCGCATAAAACCATAGATCCCCGGTGGTAGCGTTCCAATCTGATATGGGAGAATTAAACGCTGTGGAATAACGAATCAAGTGCTCTCCATTGTAGGCATTCACACCTTTTGCCGTTGAAATCCAAATAATTCCGTCCTCATCTTCCGCGATGGAACGGATTTGATTGTCTTGTAAACCTTCTTTTGTGGTGAAGTAAACAAAAGATTTCCCGTTATAATAGCAAATCCCCTCGTTATGACTTCCCAACCAATAATTGCCCTTACTATCCTGAAAAATAGAACGGATACCGGAAGTGAATTTTAAGGTATCGGTAGTTGAGATCTTTACCGATTCCGCCGAATCCGTTTTCTTATCCGATGTTTTATTTTCGGTGCAGGAAAAATTCAGGGTCCACAGTACCAATAGATAAATCAATTTCATGTTTATTTCAATGGGATGCGCAAGGGGCCCGGCTTTGAGTTCGGGCCATTCGCTTTTGGGTAACATTGAGAGCCTTCAGGGACATTTTAACAAAATCCAGGATTTCCAGTTTTTCATGCCGATAGCGCCAATGTTATGAACTACATATCAGTAAG
>CAZLXI010000032.1:0-52818 GCA_964563435.1 uncultured Lacihabitans sp. | reverse complement strand
ATGAAAATAAAAAAGAAACAAAGCCTTCTGTTTACCGGGGGATTCTTGCTGTTGTTCATAAGTAAGAAATTTATATTCATATTTACAGGAAGGGGTCGCTTTTCAAATAATTAAAACGTGGGTCCTTTCTGTTTCAAAGATATTTTCAGGGGTTAGATTTCATTATAAACAGAACTGTAACGGCTTGCAGTTACTATCGCAAAATTCGGCTCTTTACGCTCTCCGAATCAATACCCCTTTGGGGGTATTTTTAATGCCTTTACAATCAGTATGTTGCAAAAAACAGAGTGAAACCGGGAAAAGGCTTAGGATTTAAGCGCAAAAATTCCTAATTTTAATATTGAAGAACGTATAATTGAACCCTAACTTATGAAACCACGTCTGCTGATTGCTGATGACCATACTTTATTTAATGAAGGAGTAAAAAACCTCTTGCTGGAAGACTACGAGATCGTGGCTCAGGTCTATGACGGAGCCGGTGTAATTCGGGCTATTCACGATAAAAGCCCTGATGTGGTTATCCTGGATATTAACCTTCCGGTCATCAACGGGCTAACCCTGGCCGGGGAAATTAAGGCCGGATTTCCTGCCGTGAAGATCATTTTTTTATCGATGTATACGGAGATGCGTTTTGTGGAAGAAGCCCAAAAACTGAAGGTAAACGGCTACCTGATAAAACATTCTACCCGGGAAGAATTAATAAGAGGGATAGAGCAGGTGCTGGCCGGCAAAGACTTCTGGGATCCGAAACTGGACCGGATCAGGGTTAGGGAGGATGATGTCTTCGTTAAAAAGTTTTCACTGTCACCCCGGGAAATAGAAATAATCGCGTTGATACGCAGTGGCTTTTCGACCGGGGAAATAGCGGAAAAGCTCTACCTGAGTCACGAAACCGTTAAAACACATCGCAAGAATATTTATTATAAGCTCAATATCTCCAAGTCGACGGAGTTGATCCGGTTTGCGAATGAGAACGGGATTTAATACCCCTTTGGGGGTATTTTCCTTTGCTGTTTTTTTAAGCTAATTTGTAGTATGAAAAAGTTGGAACGATGGTTATTCCTGTTGGGCCTGCTGTATTTTACAGCGGGGAAGGCGCAGGTGTATCGTCCCATTTTAATCGATGACGGGAACGAATGGGCGCCTGCCCATCATGTATACTATGTGTCATCTCCTGTTTTACTGACCCCGGAGCAGGCATTTGCCCGGATTGAAAGCGGGCAGGCTCCTGTGCTTACACAGAACCGGTTCAAGATGGGGTTTCATCCCGACTATTTCTGGTTTTACTTGAGGCTAAAAAATACGGGTGAGCTGAAGACAGTGGTATTGAATGTGGATCGGCCAGACCTGCATCACGTACACTGTTTCAGGAGGGAGGGAGACAAGATCGATACGCTGGCTATCACCGGAGATGCCGTGCCCTTTAAGGCGCGACCTGTTTTGGTCAATGGTTTCGCCATCCCTGTGGAATTGGATGCCGGCGGGGAAGTGGAAATACTCCTGTTGGTGGAAAAACGAAACGAGTCTGTTTCCAGTAAGCTGGGTTTATACGAGTTAAACCGGTTCTGGCAGATCAAGCGCTACGAATACGGTATATATGCCACCTACCTGGGCATAGTGATCGTCCTCCTACTTTTCCATTTTTTCCTGTGGCTCTCCATGAGAGATACGGCCCATTTGTTTTTTATAGGGCAATTGGTCAGCAGCTGTTTCTACCTGTCGGGGAGCGCCGGGTTTTTGAATGAATGGCCGCTGCTGGATCTTCCGTATAAATTATCTACCATCACGAGCGCGATGATATTTTGCTGGACGGGCTTTTGTTTCTTTTTTATCAATTCATTCCTTAAACTAAGTCACACTAACAGCCGGTTTTACCATTTGAACCGTTGGTTCGGATATCTGAATTTTGTTCTGGCATTTGCCTGGCTCCTGGGAACCGTTGTTAAGGAATACCCTTTGAGTCCGGAATATTTAAAGTTCCATGTGACTCTGATGGAGATCGTTTTTTTACTCAACCTTCTTATTTTCATAGGGACACTCGTGGAGCAGAATATCAGGCGAAATCCCATAGCCTGGGTGTATGCCCTGGCAGTTTTTTTCCTGGCACTGGGATTTGTTTTAAACCTGCTTGACCGGAACTCATCACTGAGCCTGCACCCATACTTGAGTCAGTTCGGGAGAAACTTCAGCTGGATCGTTCCGGGGATATTTTTTGAGCAGATCGTGCTGGCCTTCGGTTTAACGATACGGTATAGCCGGCTGAGCCGGAAGAATACCGATCTGAAGATCAGCTTGTCAAAAGCGCAAAGTGAGATCGCTGAAAAAGTGATCCATACCCAGGAAACCGAGCGCCGGCGCCTGGCCAAAGACCTGCATGATGACCTGGGCGGCACTTTATCGACCATCAAGGGGCAGGTGGCCAGTGAAAATACTTCTCTGCAAACCCTGAACCTGATCGAAAAGGCCATTGAAGACCTCCGGAACGTATCGCGAAACCTGATGCCGCCCGAATTGGAGAAGGCAGGGCTTGCAGGGGCAGTAAATCAGGCGGTAGAGCGCTTACGGAACGTTTCCCAAACGGAATTTATTTTTATTACATTTGGCCGGGAGGTACGGTTGGGCGCTGATATGGAACTGAATATTTACCGTATCATCAGTGAACTGTTGAATAACATTCTCAAACACGCGAAAGCCTCCAGAGCGATAGTGCAGCTTTTGTATTATGAAGACCATCTGCTTGTATCCGTGGAAGACAACGGGGTGGGAATAGAAGCAGGGAGTGAGCATGGCGGTGGAATAGGGCTTAAGAATATAAACTCAAGGGTAGAGTATCTGAAGGCCACGCTTTCGGTGGATACCGGGCCGTACGGAACTACGGTGATGGTGGGGGTACCGTATCAGGGAGTAGTATTATAAATCTCACTTATGGCAAATTTGATGGGCAGAAAAGAAAAGACCGGGTTTCATCCTCACGGGCTCTGGAAGACCCGTGAGAGCGAGTGAGTGAGGCTGTCAGTAGAGAAAATATATGTTATCGTCCCGAATCTTAAATCAGAGGATGCTCATTTACAAAATGAATTAATTCCGTAAGACTGTTTATTTTGAGCTTATAGTAGATATTTTTTCTATGCACTTTGACCGTTTCGTAAGCCAGAAAGATTTCACTGGCTATTTCTGCAACCTTTTTGCCTTTTACCAGTTCGGGAATGATTTGTTTTTCCCGGGGAGTCAGCCGCCAGGGGTTGGCAGACAGATCGTTTAGTTCCGGTATTTTCGAAAGCTGGGGGTCATAATATTTTCGGCCGCTAAATACTTCATGGATACCCGTTAGTAATATTTCAGATGAAGAGTCTTTGAGAATATAACCCTCCAGGCTCAATTTTTTAGCCCGGCGAACCATGCGTTGCACATTATACATGGTTACGATAATTATTTTTATTTGAGGGCTGTTTTTCTTTACCTCAGCGGCCAGGTCTAATCCGTTTGATTTCTGAAAATTAATGTCGAGAAGTATTAAGCCGGGCTGCTCCTTTTGTATGGAAAATTGCAGGGATGAGGCATCAAATACCTGAATGATGGAAGGATAAGCGGGCGTCAGAAGTTCAAACAATGCGTCGTTAAAAAGGCGGTGGTCATCTGCAATGATTATTTTATTATTATTCATAGGGTATGTTCAGCATCTGGGTAGTAAAACTCTCACCTGCGTCGATCGTTAAAGCCCCGTTCAGGATTTCGACACGTGAATTTATACTTTTAAGGCCCAGTCCTCCAACATTTTGCTGATCAAATTTCTTTAATGTATCATTTTCTATAATTACACTTAACAGGGTTTCGTGGAAGAAGATCTGGAAGGTGATGTCGGATGCCCCGGAATGTTTTAAAATGTTGGTGGTTATTTCGGTGAGTATTCGGTAAATGTTTAATTCTCTTTCGGTGGGCATCCGTTTTTCATCACCGAAAACCATAAACCGGATTTTGATCTTTTGAAATGCTTGCAGATGCTCTCTCAGCGACTCGATGAGCCCGGCTTTTTCAAATTCGGGAGGCATGAGATTATGACTTAAGTGGCGTATACGGCTTCCCATAGTGGAACTCAACCGGGCAATTTTAGCCGTCTCATCCTTCATTTTACCGGGTGATGAGATCTGTTTTAATTTTTCCAGGCGGGAGCTTAAGGCAGCCAGGCTTCCACCCAGGTCGTCGTGTAGGTCTTGTGCGATCCGTTCGCGTTCTTCGTTTTGAACCTGGATGATCTGCCTTACCAGTTTATTCTGGGATTGAGAAAGATCCAGTTTAAGCCGGTTATTTTTTCGTTGGATAATTAATGCCCGGATCACGAGGAAAATTAACAGAATGAATAAGCCGGCGATCACCAGGGCAAAATTCCTGATATTTTTCTGTTTTTCATTTTCGCGGGTCAGGGCAAGGTTCTGAAGTTCTTTTATTTCAGATTCTTTTTTTTCAAGATCGAACTTCTGCTCAATTTCCTTGAAACTTTTACTAAGTTGAGCCACTTTGAGAGAATCTTCCAGGGAGGTGTGCTTTTCATAATATTCAAGCGCTTTCCTGTAGTTCTCTTTTCCCTTGTAAATCTGATATAACCGGTTATAATGGTCAATGTAATCCTGGGGTAACCGATGGGCTAAGATTTTTTGATACAAGTTTTCGTAATATAAAGCCTGGTTAAAGTCTTTTTTCTGAATATGGAAATTGCTATATCCCATTAACACGGTCTGATGTAAATAATTAGCGTATGCGCCCATTTCCGGGCTGTTTTTTTGAAAGAACAATTCCAGTATTCGGGTAGCGTTTTTTTCATTGCCCAAATGCAGGTGGCAGATACCTAAGTTGGCCAGGTTAGCACCTTCACTGTGGTAACCTATGTTTATATTGCCGTGGATGTCAAAAAAGGAACGTTGCTTTTCAAAGTATTCCAAAGCTTTACTATAATTTTTTTTCGACATCTGAATCTCTCCCCATATAGCATATACTTTATGAATAACCTCCCAGCTTTTGGTTTTTTTACCTAAAGCTAAAGCACTTGTCAGAAATTCTTCAGCGTTGTCGTTATCCGTTACCACATTCCAGTAGAGTAATTTTTCAGCTAAATTGATATAAAGCCAGGCATGCTCATAATCAGAAAGCTGATCCCCGTAAATCCTGTTGAGATCCGATAGCACAAAATAGGCAGAATCGGGTTTCCCGGAATAGGCTAGCGCTTGTGACATATACTCTTTAGCAACATACCGGCCAGCCTCCCATTGATACCTATTAAAAATAGTGTTTAAACTATCGGCTACTATCAGGAGCTGAGACGCTCTCGGTTTTGTCTCAGGTTTCAGCTGGCTCCATTGCACATACAAGGTGTCTGATTTTCGGAATACCAAGGTATCGCGCTGTTCACCGGTATATTTTTGATAGGCCAGCGCAATATCTTTCTCCAGTCTTTGAATAAGCCGGGTTCTGGAGACAGCATCCATGAAAATATGGTGCTGGGCCGGGCTATCCCAACTTATGAAAAACTGTACCCAAAATGCAGCGAAAGGCAGGTAGTATTTCATTGGAAATTAATCGAATGTATAGACTCCGGATAGTTTACTCTTCATTTTTTCAGAAGTGTTTAAGAAGTCCGCTTGTGTGAACATTCGCTAAAGCTACTCTACTCTTTTTATGCCCTTTGGCCAATGATTACCCATTTACAAACCACTTATTCCACCACTACTTTAACAGTCGTTTCCTTATTGCCGTTCACTACCCGTAACGGATAGATACCCGGTCTGAGGTTTTGAGTATTCAGGGAAGTACTCTTTGTAAAATCAGCCTGTTGCATCAGTTTACCCTCTGCTGAGTAGAGCAGCGCGCGGCTGGTGCCGTCATAAGGCACTTTCACCTGTATATTTCCCCGGGCCGGGTTCGGGAAAGCCTGCAGCCAGTTAGCGATTTGGGGCTCTGAGGACAGGGGAACATTTACTACCACCTCGGTGGTGGCTTCTGCTGTGCAGGTATTGGCATCGGTTACGGTGACCCGGTAAGTACCGGAATGTGCTACGGTGGCGTTCGGGATTACAGGGTTTTGTGCTGTAGAGGTGAAGCCCTGTGGGCCTGTCCAGGCGTACGTGCCGGTGCCAGGAGTAGATAGCTGGATGCTGCTGCCCTCCATGTAAGGGCCGGTATTGGAGGCGGTGGCGGTGAGAGAGCAGGATACGAGCATCACAAAACGTAGTTGTTGAGTCGTATTTTCTATTGATTTACTTCCTACGGCTATATATTCTTTTTCTGAGGTTTGTAAGATGATTTGGGGAGATATATTATCAAAATGATCTAATTGCCACTGTGTATTTCCGTCTTTGTCAAGTTTTTTAAAGTACTTATTTTGAGGTGCATCAAGCTCGCTGTAAGAGAATATGAAACCGCCATCGGTGGTTATGTTCAAGCCTCCGAAATATTCTTTGCGTTCCCTCATAGTTTGCTCCCACTGCACATCGCCGGCTGAACTCAATTTTACAAGACTTACACCTTGACGCTCCCAATTATTTTGATTATCTACTCCCATGTAAGCATATCCCCCGATAATATACTCCCCTTCAAAGGTCTCGTAAATTGTATTATTTGGAGAAGTATAAAAATCCATATAAGAGTTTAAGGAAAGGATTGACTTTTTCCATACAGAATTTCCGGCATTGTCTAATTTTAAAACATTCTGAACGCCATATCTTTTATAAAGCTCAATAGGGTCGGGCTCAACTACGGATTTAAATAGAACGATATAACCGCCGTCTTTGGTTGGACGGATAAATTGTATTTCACTTTCAGGCTCATCATAAATCTTCAGCCATTGTGTGTTTCCCGAGGCATCTAATTTCAATACTCTTACACCCACAAGATCAGGAGCTTCTTTGTGAATACCTGCATAACCATAATTATAAATGCTGCCATTCGGCATTAGTCCTGCAATATAGCCTCCGTCTGCCGTTTGAAATACAGAACATATAGAATAACCTTGATATACCCTGGCCCCATATTCATTTGTCTGTTTACGTTCGTAGGGTATTACTTTTTCCCATTGTTGTTCTCCTTTGCTGTTAAGTTTAATGATCAGACCATTGCCTAGTACATCCACACTGTTATCATCAACTATTTTGAATAATCCGGCTACTATATATCCGCCATCGTTTGTTGGCTGAACCGTATGGATCCAGTAACGTCTCTTTTCATCACTTGTATATACCTTTTGCCATTGAGCATATCCGTTACCATCTGTTTTTACAATTTGGAGGTTATTACAAAGTAAAATATATCCTCCGTCATTCGTTTTCTCGAAAGATTGCACTCTTATAGTTCCAATATTGTATGGGCCGGAAAGTAGTACCTTATCCCATGCTATTACAGGAGCCTGCCCCCGGCTTTCTGCGGCGGTCAGCACCAGCAGTGCGGTTAAGATATATTGCTTTAATAATGTATAAAACGTTTTCATATTGATAAGGGGTTAGATGCCGGTAAGGGTATAAACGTTCGTGGTGTTTCCGGTTTTAGCGTACGTCTGATTGGCCGTCAGGGTCATGCTCTTGCCGTCATCGGAAATCGAGGTGATGCTGAAATTCAGAGTGCCACTCGTACCCGTAGGCTGAGGGGTGATGCCGCTCAGTGAGAGCGAAGTATTGGTCACGGAATAAGAGCCGGTAAAGGTAGTGCCGTCTACATCGCGCAGCGAGAAAGTAGAGCCGGCGGTCAGGTCAAGCCGGTAAGAGCTGTAGCCGGGCTTGATGCCTGTACTTCCGGAAGAATAGACGATGGTGCCGTTTTCGGTCACCGACTGGGCGGTATAGACTTTTTTGACCCGTTCGGCTACAGGGGGCGGTTTTTTTTCATCTTCGCGCGGTTTTTTTTCATCTTCGCCGCATGCTCCAAGCATTGCAGTAAGGATAAGAACCAGAGGTAGCTTGAATTTCATATTAACAGGGTTTTATTCATGAAGGCAAATTTCGGGGCAGACGCTTTGTTAGATCAATACCCCTCCGGGGGTATTTTTAATCACTTTGCCATGCCTTTCGATGTAGCCCCCGTGCTCTGCCACGTCTTTTGATGTAGGCAGGGTGTATCCTGTCTCCGACAGGAACTTCCCGGTCAAAAGGCCGGGTTTCATCCTCACGAGGTCTGAAAGACCCGTGAGAGTGGTGTTCCGCTTCGGGCATCCTCAGATATTTGTATTAAAGGAAAAGTAAAAAATATGTAATTCACCAAAACTATATTTTTTGTGTAGTTCTGGCGAATTATATATTTTGATTATGACAAAATTGATTGGCAGGAAAGAGGAAACTGAACTGCTGAAAGAAGCTTTGGAAAACGACAGGTCGGAGTTGATAGCCTTATACGGGAGACGACGGGTAGGCAGGACTTCCCTGGTTCGGGAGTTCTTTAAGAATGAAATTGTTTTTGAAGTTACAGGCTTGTATAAAGGGGATGCACGATCAGCTTGAAAACTTCGCAAAAAAATTAGTCAGTAAAGTTAAACAGCCGGCCAACTGGTTTGATGTCTTTTCCTTATTGGAAGCATATCCGTCAAATCAAAAAAGCCCTCAGTATTGAGGCTGTTTTTTCAACCAACAGCAGTTGGTTCAATGAAAGCACACAGATTGATCTGCTAATTGATCGGGATGACAATATTATAAACTTGTGCGAAATGAAATATTATAATGCCCCATTTACCATTGACAAAAAGTATTATATGAATCGTAAAAACAAAGTCGCTCAACTGCAACAGATAATTAAGACACGAAAAAATATCTTTCTGATAATGGTTACAACTTTTGAAATAAGCGTGAATGAGTACAGCAGGGAACTGGTTCAGAACGTTGTTGAGACAGAAGATTTATTTTTGGAATAGATGGTGAGATTCTTTAACATCCGGCACTCCTCGCTAAAACCCTTCCCCCTCTTCCTTCTTCGCTTTCTTCACCGCTTTCGGCGGTGATTTCAGCTGCTTGTTGTAATCTTCCTCACTCATACCCTGGTAGCCGGTCAGGAAGCGCTTTTTAAAGCGGGAGGCTTCGTTGATATCGACAAAGTTTACGCCTTTTTCCTTGCCGCCGGTGTTGACCAGGCGGTTGACTTCTTCGTCGGAGGAGACCATGCCCAGCTGGCCGTTGCGGTAGATAAAATAGTACCACTTCTCAGGCGCAAGATCGAGGTAAATATGGAGCTCGTTTCCGGTGCTGTGCGATTGTACGATCTCCACATACCCGTTTACCAGGGCATTGATGTCTACGTCGCCCATATTGGAGACCCCTATCGGCCCGGTGCTGTAGTAGGCATTGGCCTTCGCATTCCATTGGAGGTCTACTTTGGAGAGTACCAGTGACTTCAGGAAGCGGGTTGATTCTTTAAATAAGGGGATATGCCCTTTCTGGCTGTTGGTTTTGTATTTTTCGGTGTCTGCACTGCCGATGATCCGGCCGAGCTTCTGAGCAAAGTCTTCATCGTCCGGTTCTATAGCGGCGTTGCTGTTACCGGCATCCAGGTTGGTTTTCACGATGTTCTGGCCCGTTTTCTGAACGGTGGGTATGGGCAGCGGGAAATCAAAGAGCATCATGGTCTCCAGGCGATATTTCATGGAGTCGAGGTTGACCGTGGCTTTACCCACGGCTTCAAATACTTTAGTGGGCACACCCAGGAGGTTAAACCGGCCCGATAGTACCATGAGCCCCTGGTCATCATAAAATTCAGCTGTATTATCGGACTCGTTGAGCGGCTTTACATAAAAGCGTTGGTTGGGCTCGTCACGTCCGAATGTGCCACGGGCCAGGAAAATGTCGTAATCGTCTGAAGACGCTTTCATCGACAGGAAGGAAGGGTAGATGCCATCGCTGTTTGCACCGTATCTGAGGTGCAGGCCCACGTAGAGCGGTTTACCGCCGTCTTTCAGAGTCTCGTCAATATTGATGGTGACGTTTTCCGATTTGCTGCCCGCGTAGTTGATCCAGGAGCCTCCGATCATGGGGTATTTTTTGAGATCGGGCAACACCTGCCCGCGGAGCGACAGGTTTTTAAAGGGGGCCAGCATGGTCATCTCCCCGACGTACAGCATTTTTTTAGCCAGGTATACCTGGTCTTTTTCTGAAATAGAAGCCCGCGCTATGGTCGACAGCCTGCCGGAGCCTTTGGAGTCAAGCATGCGGCCGTCAGGCGTAACCTCCGCAAATTCAAAGCCGCCCAGTTTGATGTTGAAGGTGTCCGAACTGATGTTAACGTAGCGGTAATCGGCGTTTCCGCTGTACGATAACCTGGAGTTAACGGTGACGCCGGCGTTCGTGAGCGTATGGTAACGGTTAAGGGTGTCGGTCACAATGGTGGCTTTGGTGAAAGAGTCCAGTTTGCCGTCGTTTTTTACAAAAACTTTTCCGTCCGCAGGCTGAATGGCGGCATCGGCTGAACGGATCTCTTCCACTCCGCTTATGCTGAGATTTTTGGATTTAATGTCATACCGGGCACCTGTACCGTTGAACCGGAGTCCGTACTGGTGGGATGCCGTAGAGGTAAATAAGGAGTTTTCGAGGTGGCCGTCCATCGTGATGACCTTGTCTTTGATACTCCAGAGCGCTTTGTCGATGGTGGTTTTGTAGGACGAAGAAGGGAATTCCAGGAAGGCGGTCTCGCCGGAGTTAAAGTCGTTGTTCAGCGATGAGATCCGGACCTGCGACTGCTGCACATTGAAGTCGATATCCACATTCCTGCCGGAAAAAGCCAGCCGGTCTCCTTCGTCGGCTTTTACTTTGATCTCTGCTTTTTCGGCCAGGAAGCCGTTTTTATCAAATTTGAAGCTGTCGGAAGCAATGTCGGAGTCTGTGCGGTTCAGCTCCCCGTTACCAAACAGGCCGGCGGTACGCATCACGATGCTTCCTTTGAGATAGGAGCTGCCGTTATAAAATTCAAATCCTTTTTCAGAGTATACGGCCATGCTATCTTTCGGAGGCTCCCAATACATGGAGTAATCCGAAATATTCACCTGGGGAAAATAGGCGGCTCCGACCTGCTTTTCAGTGATCCGGCCCGAATTACCGCTGGCTTCACTGTGATCTTCAAAGAAGATTATCTTGTCGGTGTTCAGCACGGCAGCCAGGTGGTGGAGCTCCCCTGCCGAGCTGATGCCGCGCTTGTTCAGCACGATCTCCGAGGACGCCTTAAAGGCGGTTGAGGATCCATAGACCGGGTAGGGGCCTGCTGCCCGGTGCCACATCCCCATGGAAGAGTCGGGCAGCACCACCAGCGCATCTTTGACCGGCTTAAAGATGCCGGCCGTGGTAAATATACCGGGGATGGCCGGATCCCGGGTATTCAGGCTATCCAGCGATAAACGGGCAGCTTTGAAATGAACCTGATCCGAAAATGGATGGTGCCTTCCTTTTTCATTGAAATAAACGGTGACTCCCTCCGGAATATCCAGCCTGGGGTATTCGGGCAGCTTCTTCCGCCCGGATTTGTTGTCGGGGCTGTTCAGGTACAGCTTCCCGCTTTTTCCGAATTGAAAGTTTCCTGCCAGCTGCAGCTTCCCGCCTTTTTTATAGATGTCGAGGGGAATGAAGGTAATGGAGTCTATCCGGTTCAGATTGACCAGGAATTTTTCATATTCCAGGACAAATTCACCGTAAAAAGTAAAGTTCTTTACCACGATCTTCCCGTTAAACCGGAAGACCTTATTCCCGATGACCTCCATGCTCTGATCATCGGGCAGGAGCTGTATTCCCAGGCTGTCGCTCAGCTTAAAATTCTGCGCACCGGTAATGCTCAGCGACTTGGAATTGAAGTCAATGGTGGCATTCTGGCGGTCTGCACCGCTACGATTCAGGGAGGAAAAGACCAGGTCGTCATAGTCCTTCTTACCGGTGGCCACAAAGTAATAATGAAGTCCTTTCCGGCTGATGCTGTAATAATCTTCAAAGGGATGATAGTCAAAAAAGCCCATTTGAGTGCCTATCAGCATGCCGTTTGCGACCATATGCCGCTCTTTCCGGGTGAACTGCATCATGTCGTCGAGGGTGATACTGTTTTTCTTTTTCCGCCCGATGAGGGTAGCTGCGGCCATCAGCGGATTAAACCCGGCGGCATTGCTGAGGCCGGTGAGCCGGCTCATATTAAAATAATCGAACGATTCAAACTCAGCAGCCACTTCCTGTTTTCCGGCCACGATGTAGAAATCCATTTTCCCGCTGCCGAGATCCCATGACATGGCATCGCAGCGGATATCCACCTGGTGAAAGGTATCGGAAAACATGCTGTTACGAAAGCCGCCTTTTCTCACTTTATTCAACTGTACGTGCTGCTGCGGGATCCGGTATTCAAACTGCACGGCAGGGTGGGAGACAGAGTCTTTGCCCAGGCGGGCTACAAAGCTCACCCGCTCGGAAGAAATGAGGGTGTCGGTCAGCGTAAGCGAAGGCCCGATCACTTCAAACTGGCTGGTCTGGCTCGCTTTGTTGACGTGCAGGCGAGAATAGCCGTCATAGAGCGAGGTAGTGGTGATTTTTGTGCCGACCACGGTGTACCCTCCTGAAATAGCATAATCGCCCAGGTTAAGTACATAAGCCGCGTCATTGCGGTAGGACTTAAAGCGCGGATAGCTGGATGCTTCATTCGGAGCTCTTTTTTCCAGCTTTATTTCTAACACACCCGTTACCGGTTGCCGGAGAAGGCGTTCATGGGACAGCTTCACATTTTCGGCCACCAGGCGACCACTGGCCCCCCGGAACGCATATTTGCCTAACGCGGCATTCACCGGATTTTCCTCCACGTTCCACCGGACCTGCCCCGCTTCCCCCACAAAAACGGCGTCCATAAAATTATAGGCCCCCTTTGTTCCGGTGAGGATGATGGAGTCGGACGGGCTGACGAGGGTAAGGTCGGTCAGGTCAAAAACAAAAAAGAGTCCCTGAACATCCGGGAGGTTTTCACGCCGGGTTTCTTTCACGGGCAGGGTAAGATCTTCCGTGGGTTCATCCCAGCCGATATCGTCATTGACCGGCTTTTCTTTTGAGGCAGCAGCACTGCCGGAGAAATAATCCTGCTTCCTGTCGAAAAACTTCAGGCCTGTTTTCTGCGGAGAAGCTCTGATCTTATTGAAAGCAGAAGTGTAGAGAGTGCCGGTGGTGAAAAAATTACCCATCTGGGTCAAAGCCTCCTGAATGGCTTTGGAGGGGTAAGGATCAAAAGATTTTTTCAGCAGGGAGAGGAAACTCTCCAGCTCCTGACCAGAGGCTTCCTGGTTTTTCCGGTATAAGACGAGGATCTCCGTGAACCGGACCACTTCTGCCGGCCGCAGACCTTTTACGGAAAGTAGCCGGATAAGGGAAATGGCTTCTTTTTTCCCGGAGGGTTCCAGTGCGCTGCGGTAGAGTTCGGAAAACTGTGCAACAGCCGGTACGGCCGTGGGTCCCACATGCTTTTCCATTTGCCGGGCATATTCCTCCAAAAACTTTTCAGGATCTGCAGGCAGGGTGAGTACCTGAGCCTCCAAAGTCGTAAAAAGCATCAGAAAAGGAATAAGCCGGACAAATCTGATCATACTTAACCGTTATTTCCTAAAAACGACAGCGGCCCAATTGTTCTTACTTATTTGTTTCACTTTTTTAAAGCCGGCAGTTTCTGCCACAGCCTGAATGTCAGGAATATCCTGCTCATAGAAACCGCTGACCAGCAGGTATTCTCCCGTAAAGGCGGCGTATACAGGGATCTCCTCCAGGAGAATATTGCGGTTGATGTTGGCAAGAACGATATCGTATACCTCCGGTTTCTGGCTGTTTATGGTGCCCTGCCCGATGGTAATGTGCGGCGCAGCATTCAGCTCATAGTTTTCCCGGCCGTTTTCTACCGACCATTCGTCGATATCAAAAGAATGGATACGGCCGCCCCCGAGCTTCTGCGCCATGACGGCCAGGATTCCCGTGCCCGTACCCACGTCCAGTACAGATTTTCCTTTGTGGTCAATGTCCAGCTGGAGTTCGATCATCTGCGACGTGGTCTCATGATGCCCGGTTCCGAACGACATTTTCGGAACGATAATGATCTCGTGTTCAAAATGAGCGGGGGCCGGGTCGTGAAAGGTGGCCCGGACGTACACCTTACCGGCTACTTCAATGGGGTGAAAGTTATCTTCCCATTCTTTATTCCAGTTCTGTCTTTTTACCTTCTTCAGCCCGTAAGAGAGGGGGATCCGGGCGGCATATTTTTCCATCAGCATTTTGAAGGCCTTTTCATCAAAGAGCTCTTCGCCGACGTAAGCCAGGAGGCCGTCTTCCTTTTCCAGGAAGGAGTCGAAGCCTGTTTCTGCCAGTTCTGCCAGGAGTATTTCGGCAAAATCGGGATCAACGGTGAGATCAAGTTCAAAAAAATCCATGCTTTTAGGTTAAACGACAAAAGCCCGGAATTACGGGCTTCTATCAGGGTGTTTAATATTTTAACTCCACGGCTGTCTCTCTCCTGTAAGGAAAGGGGAGTCCGGTGATTATTTATTGATCCACATTATCGCCAATAGTATCCACCTTCCCGGATTTGTGGGGTACCTGAAGCCGGAGGGTCACCCGCCAGGAGTTGGCCAGCGGACTACCGGTTTTGGTTGGAATGAGATAGGCCAGATCCAGCTTGATCCTTTCTTTCAGCGTAAGCCCCACCCCGGCAGTGAGGTATTGCCTCCCCGCCTTGTGTTTTGACTCATGGAAATAACCGGCTCTTAAAGCGATCAGCTCCTGGTAAGAATATTCAAACCCTATAGAGGTCATGATTTCGGCCAGCTCTTCCGAAAAGCCACCCTGAGCGTCCCCAAAAGAGTTGAATATGGCTTTCACGGTACTCATTTCCGATACGTTCACACTGTCGTCATCCGCGGGCACCAGGAGTTTGTTGAAGTCTACCAGGAAGGAGAACCGGTTAGAGAGATCCGGTCGGTAAGACAGCTGTGTACCCACCTTGAAGTTGGCCGGAATGAAATATTCACCGAAGCCGTAGTTGATCTTGCCGCCAATATTCTGAAGAACCACGCCATAATCCACGTCAAATTTTTTGAAGCTTCGCGGGTCATTGTCTGTAGGCCGGGTCTTGTTATAATAAAATCCGAGATCCATGGCCGCGGTCTGACCGGGTTTGGCGGTAACCGAGCTACCCGGCAGGGTCAGGTTTCCGACGAGGTTCGAATGAATATATTTGATGTTCAGCCCCAGGGAGTAGTCGGAGCTCAGCTTTTGGGCGATCCCGGCCGCAATGGAGAACTCGTTACTCACGAAGCGGTCTATTTCGAAGCCATTCCAGTCGGTAAACTGTATTTCACCCTGGTTAAAGAAGTTAACGCTGGCGCCTACGGTCTGTTTGTCGGAAATCTTATAGTAACCTGCAGCATTGATCAGCCCCATATCATTAACGATCTGTCTCAGCCAGGGCGTGTAAGAAAAAGAGCCGCCGTACCGCGAGTCGGAGAAGGCCAGTTTACCGGGATTCCAGTACATGGCGTTGGCATCAAAGGCCGACGCTGCTCCGGCATCACCCATCGCCGCAGCCCTTGAATCCGGAGAAATAGCCATGAAAGGCACCGCCGTATAGATAATAGAATAGTTCTTGGTGGAGCTTTGTGCATTAATAAGTCCCGGAAGCAGTAACAGGAGAATACTTAACCAATAAATTTTTTTCATAAAGGATTTTTTCACGAAAATATCAGTTGCCCGATTTTTTAAAATTGAGCCCCCAAAGTAAGAGATTTATTTCCAAAAAAACAAGGTTCCGCCTGCCTGCGCGGAATGATTTTCTGATCTCATGATCAGCCGGTAAAACACCCTTGGGAATGCCGGTTGACTTCCATAAAAGCCCGTTTCCAGTAATACTTCCTCTTCGCAGCGGGTACAACCGAACTCCTCCCTGTGCAGTTCCCGTCCCAGGGCATCGCTTAAGATCAATGTTGCATTCAGGTCATCTCCCGGCCGGTTATGCTTTACCTTTAAGCGAAGGTAGTCCGTCACAGGGTTCGGATAAGCCGTCATTTCCAGCACTTTTAATTCAGGACGTTCTATTTGGAATTCAAACGTTTTGCGGGTTATATTATTATAGATATCCGAAGCAATTAATGTGCTTTGGTAGTTGCCGTTGTCCAGGTTCCCTACATAGTAGCGGATCTCCCCTTCGGTAGCGCCCGTCCGGGGTCGGAAATAACGAATCGGGTCGGCTACAGGCAGCCCGTTCATTTCCAGCGATAAGCGGGAATCGGGGTTACCTGGAGAAACGTTGATGCCGCTTTCATCCCGGATCATCCAGGTAAGGAACATGTCCGGACTCAGGGCAGCCGTCAGCTCCGGCGGGGTTTTATCGTACGGTTCCGGAAGATTCGACCGCGAGATCATGACCGAAGGTACGCCGGAGAATTCCTGCAAAGAGCTGTCGGCGGCCAGGCTGTGGATAACGATCCGCCCCTCTCCCGAACCCGGAAACTGGTTGTTGGGAAGGATGATCTCGCCTTCATAAGCGTAGTCTTTGATGGGAAACAGGCCGCTGAAGATCACTTCCGACCGGAGCCTGTACTCAAATGCAGGACCGTCGGGAAAGCTGCCCAATGTTTTTTTCAATCCGGGCTTGTCAACCACGGAAATCCGGGTGCTTCCGTTTTCTACGTTCTCCGACCGACCGGAAAACCTCACTTTCCGGTAGGCGGTGAGCGTATCGGCGTTCAGAGAAAATGAATTGCCGGCGTCCCACCGGGTGGCGCTCCACCGGGTGGCGGTGCTCCCGGTCGCGCCCCGGATCGTATCCCGCCGCGTAGTATGCCACCGGGGCAAAGGCAACGACGGATCTCCCAGTAGCGAGAAGTTCCGGTTGATCTCGCCTCTGACCGACTGATTCTTGGTCAGCCGGAACAGCTCGCCGAGGGTTTTTGCTCTGCTAATATTTTTGAAGAAGGCCTGGTTTACCAGCTGGTTGGTGCTGGAGTAGACCGGCCTGGTGGTGGTGAGCAGGGCAATGGCGCCGCTTTGCGGGCGCAGCAGCATCAGCTCCGCCCCGGAAACCACTGCGGGGTTATCAAATTTCCCGAACTGGCAGGTGGCCGTAAACCATACGGGCAGCCTGCCGGCATTCCGGAAGGTCATGATATCGCTCAGCGTCAGCAGCTTTTCGCCGGTGAGGCCGTCTTCGGCGCCGTGCCCGATATAGGTAATCAGGTAGGTGCCGTTATTGACCAGCTCGTGCAGCCGCTGATTGGCTTCGGGAGCGGCGCCGTCGGTGACCGGGTAGTCGTCGAGATACAGCTTTTCATTAATAAAGCCCGGGAAGGTGTTCAGGGCCAGGGCATCCAGCTCTTCGGCATCGCGCTGATGCAGGTTGTAGTCGCGGTTATCGGCCACAAAAGCCAAGCGGTTATGCCAGTCGGCGCTTTCGCCCGTTTGCCGGTAGCGGATATATTTGGCGATGTAGTTATTGAGCTCGGGAAGGGTGCGTGCCGGTATTCTTCCGACGGCAATATCCATAAAATGGTCGTCAAACGGCGTGCTGATCCACTGGTTATTTACGCTCCGGCCTTCCGGCCACAGCCCTTCGGAGGGGTCCAGGAAGGCAAAGTAATCGTCGGAGGCAAAGCTGTAAATGGGCTCCAGCGACTCCCGGGACTCATAAGTAGGAACCAGCAGGTCAACGTCTACGTAGCCTGCATTGTTATTGTTTTTATAATCGAAAGATGCATCGCCCAGGATCAGCAGGTAACGGAACTTCTCCGGCGCCAGCTCGTAGAGGTAGCGGCAGAAGTCGCGGATGGCGGTGGGGTCGGTTTTCCCGGAGCTGAATTCGTTATAGATCTCGGTAGCGGAATATCCGGCCACTTCCAGTTCTTCATTTTCCTTCCTGAACATAATCAGCTGCTCCGCCTCTTTCCTGAATTTCTCCGGAAATACGACCAGCAGTTCGGGCACGATACCGTTTCTCAGGTACTGAGGGCTGACGGTCTCGCGGAATACCGGATGGGGGAGAACCGCCGGGTCGAAAATGATGAGTTCGCTCAGGGTATTTTGCGGTGCGAAGATCCCATCCTGAGAGCGGGGCAGTTCGAGCACCTCTCCACCGGGTTTTACCTGCCATATCCGGGCCGATGATGCTCCGGGCTGCGATTCTCCCGGCAGCTTGCAGCGGTAGGCTGCCGATTCGGGGACGGTCCGGTACAAAACCTGTCGGCCGGGATAAAAACGCAGGGTGCGGTTATAGCTGACCGACCAGTAGTTAAAATAGACGCCCACATTCCCCACACTTTCGGCACTTAGCTGCAGCTGTACATCGGCCGGCGGAGTATCGGGGGCCATTTCGAAAGGATACGCATTGGAAATTCGAAAGTAGCGGGCCTGGTTGTCATTCGGGTGATGCGGCACTCCGTTCAGGGTGTCGTGCCGCGACAGGGTGCCGGCGGTAGTACGAACGAACTGGCGGCTGATGCCCATGGGGTAAAGCTCAAAGGTCAGCCGGTAATCCGAAGCGAAGTCCTCCCGTGTCGGCAAAAAAGTATAGGAGGAGCGGAATAGCTCGCCGAGCCAGAGTCGCCCGGAGTTCAGCAGGTTTTTCAGCTCTTTTTCTTCGTAATCGTAAAAAGGCAGGTAATCTCTGACGGGAGATACCGTTTCTTCCTGCCGCGACGTTATTTTGAGGGAAGGGGCATCACTGATGGTGATGAAATAATAGTTAAAGTTGCTGTAGGGGTTGACCTGGTGAGTGAACCGGCCGCTATCAAAGGTCACCGTATGCGGATCACGGGCATAGAAAGCGATAAAATCTTCCGGATCCCAGCGATTATTCTGGTCGCTTATCATCACCGGGATCTCCTGCAGGCCGACTGTCCTGTCAGCGGAATTGAGCTGGGGGAGGGCGGAGGCGTGGCCGCCATAGATCCGGATCCGGTCGGGGTCTGCCCGGGCAAATGCCGGGGCGTGTTTTTCAAAAAAGGCTTTGTCGAGCTTGTATACCCCCGACCGGCTTACCGATATCTTTATCCAGTCGCCTTGTGAGAGGAGGGCGGGCTGTGCAAAGGCCATAGTACCGGATAGGAGAAGGTACAAAACGCCCTTCGACAGGCTCAGGGTGACAATGGTAACGGAATGCGCCGCAACTGTCACCCTGAGACTGTCGAAGGGCATCCTGAGCCTACCACGACCCGGTCTTTCGTGACCCGGCCTGTCGCGGCCCGGCCGAACGCGGCCCGGCCTGTCGAAGGGCACTGTGTTCAAAAGTCTGTATGCCAAACATTTTATCATGAAAGATCCTTGCTTAAAGCTCCACCAACGCCACCCCCGGAATGGTATAGCGCTTTCGGGTATTAACGCATTCCACCAGTATTCGTGTCCGCCGGTGTTGAATTCTTTTGAACTGCCGGCCGTTAAAGTTAAATACTTTTCCGTCAGCTACCTCCGAAAGATACGTGCCTTTGATCACTTTTTCGGGAGAATAGCCCGAAAGCACCCTCACCAGGGCCGGATCTTTGGTAGAGGAAGCCGCGGGATTCTGCATGTGCGGTACCAACGCCTGCAGAACGTCTTCAGGAAAAATATGGCGCTGCAGCAGCGGGGCCATCAGGGTCTTAAAATGAAATTTCCATTCCTGACCATGCGGTGCGGGGGCACGCCCGAAAAGCTTCAGGCCGACCCTTACCCGCTGGTGGGCGATTTCGTGAATCAGGGTGATCAGGAAGCTGTAGGGGTTAGAGTCCCCGTTGACCGAAATAAAGTGTTTACCGTTTTTGTACATATAATTTCCCAGGCAGGTTTTGCGCGATCCTGCCACGCTAAAGTTGAACGGATGCTCCCGCCAAAGGGCCATGACATACTCTACCGCACTTTCCGGGATATGCTGGCTAAACCCTTTCCGGAAAGCTTCTTCATTAAGCGGTTTAACGGGTTGAGGTCTTTTATTGAGGAATCCGAACATCTGTTAATACCGGGATATTTTCGTTAAATTTAAACCTTGATCCAGTTTTCCACCAGTTTTACCCCATGCTCCGTCAAATATGCCTCCGGGTGAAACTGCACGCCACGCACATCGTATTTCGTGTGAGCTTCGGCCATTACGTTCCCCTTTTCATCTACGGCCGTTACGTTTAAACCGGCCGGGAAGGTTTCGGGCAGAACCGTCCAGGAGTGATACCGGCAAACGTTAAACTGTTCGGGGATTCCCTGAAAAAGTACTTCCTCACGATCTTTTACGATACAGGGGGTGGTTACTCCGTGCAGCACCTCGCCCATGTTTTCGAGCTTCGCCCCGAAGGCCTCACCGATGGCCTGGTGACCGAGGCACACGCCGAAAATGCTTTTGCTTTTCTTGTATTCTTTCAGGAGGTCCATCATGATGCCGGCTTCCTCCGGGATGCCGGGGCCGGGCGAAAGGAGGATCTTGTCGTATTTTTTCACCTCTTCCAGGGCGATCTTATCGTTCCGGAAGACATCTACTTCCCCGCCCAGTTGTTTCAGGATGTACACGAGGTTATATACAAAGGAGTCGTAATTATCTAATACCAGTATTTTCATCGTAATTGAAAATTGAGAATTGAGAATGGTTCCTGTACGGTCAGCACGGATTAAGTGGAGGTTCGATGGGCTCGGGGGGATCATTTTCATAGCTATATTTCCTCCGCCATTTCAATCGCTTTCCGCAAAGCGCCCAGCTTAAGGTGTATTTCATTCATTTCTGATTCTACGTTTGATTTGGCCACTACGCCCATCCCCGCCTGGTAAAACAGGGTATTGTTTTTACTTAAGAACGTACGGATGGCGATGGCGTGGTTAAAGTTACCGTTAAAATCCATAAAACCGATGGCTCCACCGTAAATACCGCGGTGATTGGGCTCCAGCCGGTTAATGATGGTCATGGCATTGTGTTTGGGCGAGCCGGAGAGAGTGCCGGCCGGAAAGGTGTCGGCCACGAGCTGGAGCGGGTTAACGTCGGCGTTCATCCGGGCCGTCACTTTCGAAACCAGGTGGATCACGTGGCTGTAGAACTGTACTTCTTTGAAAATCTCCACATCTACCTGGCCGGCATTCCGCGACAGGTCATTCCGGGCCAGGTCTACCAGCATCACGTGCTCAGCCGACTCTTTGGGGTCGGCGTGGAGGTCGAGCGCCAGCTGACGGTCATGCTGGTCGTCACCGGTTCTCCGGAAGGTGCCGGCGATAGGGTGGATCTCCGCGGTACCGTCTTTGATGAAGATCTGTTTTTCGGGGCTGGATCCGAAGATCCTGTAATCTCCGCCATCGAAATAGAACAGGTAGGGGGAGGGATTGATGCTCCTTAAGGCCCGGTATACGTTAAAATCGTCTCCACTGAAGGTGCGGCTGTATCTTCTTGAGGGCACGATCTGGAAGACATCACCGCGGAGGCAGTGCCGGATGCATTGTTGGATGATTTCCCGCATGCGGTCGTCGGGAATGTTGGTTTGCTCTTCGCCGGTAATGCGGAAAACGGAAGTGGAGCGTTTGGGATTACGCACAAAAAACTCCAGCGTTTCCAGGCCGTCCGGTACAGGTGCCGGTTCTTTTTCCTCCGGCGTATAGGTATGCTCGAACAGGTGGAGCTCATTTTTAAAATGGTTGACGGCAATCACATAGCGGTAAACCCGGTACTGGATCTCGGGAATGTCGTTTTCCGGCGCTTTTTCCTGGAGAGTGATGTCTTCAAAGTACTGGACGGCATCGTAGGTGATGTGTCCGAAAAGTCCGTTGGAGATAAAACCCTGGTTCAGATCATGGTGCTCAAAGCGGCCTGAAAATGCCTGGAGAACTTTTACGGCCGCTTTTTTGTCGGGCAGTTCGTAGGTGTTAACCGAGCCGTCGGGCCAGGTTTCCCTTACTTTGCCCTGGTGAATGGTGATGGAGGCTACCGGATCGCAGGCGATGTAGCTGAAGCTGTTATGCATGGCGTGGTAATCGGCGCTTTCCAGGATCACCGACAGCGGGAATTGCTCCCGGATACGGAGAAAGATACTTACCGGGGTAAGTGTGTCGGCCAGGAGGCGTTTGGTACGGGTGGTGATTTTAAATTTCATAGGTATAAATTAGTTCCGAGTTCCCAGTTCCGGGTAGTGAGTTCCGGGTTTTATTCATCATTCTTTTAAAAATTAAAAAAGGCCTGCTGTTTTTGAACAGCAAGCCTTATAGTATCTTAAAATCCCATAGCGAATGATGTTCAACTCTCAGAGAGATGAACGCCACCAGTTAGCTGCTACGTTGATTTGTAATTTCATGACGCAAATGTAGAAATGTTTTTGAAATAATGAAAAGAAATTTTTGAGGGAGATAAAAAAGGAGGGGACAATCTTTCGGATAGCAGACAAAACTTTTTGACCGTAAACTAACTTTTTGAAAGGAATTACCTGCATTGGGGGTATATTTACTGTACTAAGACCATATTTTATATCATTTAATCCTTATAGCTCATGAAAAAAGATTAACAAATTCACTGAGAGTATCGCTTTTCATAGGAATGATTTTCTCTGCCGCACCGTCTGCCTTTTGCCAGTTTTGGGTGTTGTCCGGCTACAAAGCAGATTCTGTCTCCCGGATCATATTTGAACGATATTCCTTCATACCTGAAGAAGTTCTGAAGTTTATGCACTTTCCGGATAAAAGAAGCCCATCGTACCTGGAGCAGGAAATTATGTGCGGGTTTCTTTGAGCGATGTCAAAGATTGGGAGAGTGTGACGTCAGTAAGGATCATTGATTCGGGCACGGGTCTGATTTCTTATTCAGAAGAAATTTTAGACACGAATCATTTAAGGCAAATCAACGTTTTGGAGATCAGTCTTAAAAATATAACGAAAGGAAAATATATGCTGGAAATTCAATAAGTTAATTCCCGGGATTCTCATCACTTAATTATTGATTGATCATGAAAAAAATATTGATTTATTTTTCTATCATGGCGTTGTCCGGATGTGATGGTAATGCTTTGAAGCTTCCCAAGTATGATGTGAATATTTTAGGCTATTACATTAAGAAAACGAGTGATGACCTTTATCTTTTTAGCAGAATTCAGCAGTGTGATGATCTTTCTGAAATTGCTTGGCATATTGATACGCTCACAGTAGACGGCAGGGTGTACCATCATGTTTTCTTTGCAAAAATAGTACCTGAAAAATTGTATGGAAATTTAAAAAATATTGATGTGGAACTATGCGAGTCAAGGCAGATTATATCCAATGGAGATACTCTCAGAAAACAGGTGCCGGGTTATGGTAATCGTCAATTTTTGGTAGTGGAAGATGTGGTGGGGGTGCAGTAAAGCTCTCACCACTTAATTATTGATTGATCATGAAAAAGATACTTTTTTTACTCTTTGCGGGTTCCTTATGTGGTTGCAGGTTATTTCCGGAGTAAATAGGAAGGGGACAGAGTCCTCCTAAATCTGTCAGGTTTACAATTGACGGTACTTTCATAAAGAAAGAAGCAGACGATTATTATTTATTTAGCAGGTTACTCTGCAATTCTGTTAAACCACCTCAGGTTTACCATGATACGCTTACGGTAAACGGGGAACTTTACCACCAGGTTTTTTTTGCGAAAATCATTTCGAAAAATTTAGACAAGGACTATCGCAATATGAATTTTACTTTCTGTGCGGGGAGTAATTACATTTATTCTAAGGGAGATTCTGTTCGGAAAGAGATACCGGGTTATGGTAGTCGGAAATTTAAGGTACTGGAAGATGTGGTGGGGGTAGAGTAATAAAAGGGGGCTTCAGCCCCCCTTCGCTTTATAAACTGCCCAAAAAAAGTCTTATTCGTGGCCGCCGATTTTGGCGATCTCCTTGTCGAGGAGGAACAGGCCGTTGGCACTGTTGACGTCGATCAGGTCGAAAAGCTCGAGCGCCCTTCTGGCATTTTTCTCTTCTTCGCGTTGCTCTTTCACATACCACATCAGGAATTCTTCGGTGGCGTAGTCGTGGTTGGCGCGGCACTGGCCCACCAGGCGGTTGATGGAATGGGTAACGGCGATCTCGCTTTGCAGGGCCGCTTCGAAGACACTTTTCAGATCGGGGTATTCCAGTTGTACTTCACCCGTCACCGGAGTTACAGCATTTCCGCCCACCTCGTTAATATAGCGGAAAATCTTCAGGAAGTGCTCCCGCTCTTCTTCGGCCTGCTTGTAGAGGTACCCGGCCGAACGCTCAAAGCCGTTCCTTTCCAGCCAGGAGGCCATGGCCAGGTATTTGCTGGAAGCTTCGGCCTCCATTTTGGCCTGGGCATTCAGCATGAGTTCTATATCTTCTTTTAATGAGGTCTTATCTCTTAATAAATTCTTCATTTGATCTTCTGCTTTATTTGTTTTACAAAGGTAACGATGATCCGGGTGACAAAAATTCCCTTGTGCGCTGATTTACAGATATTTGTATTCAATCTAAATTTAAAACAGGTCAAATTAGAGGAAGTGCTTCCGGGGAGAAGAAGAGTGAAAGATCACAGATACAAGCGGTTATAATGATGGTGCAACCGGCAAGGTGTCAGAGACGCCGGCGAAGGTTTGGCTGGTTCCGGAGCTATAGAGACGATTATACCACGCTGTAATCACCCAGCACCTCGTGGATCAGCGAAACCAGCTCCAGCGAGAATTTAGTGCCGTCTACCAGCTCCCGGAGCTGTATGAGATCACAAAGGGTGAGTGTCACGGCAGAAGCCAGGCGGGCATGACGAAGCGAGACAAAATCGCACTCGTCTGAAAGGTTGAAAAGAAGCTCTTTTACATCTACGGCATGAATGTGCTTCCGGAAAAGAAGGAAATCACTGACAGAAAACTTCCAGGTAAAATCCTTAAAATTCAGGATGATGGAGTTGGTCAGATCACACTGAAATGCCCGGCCCCTGGAAGTACTGTAAAGTTCTGATGATGTCAACGCCTGAAAATTAAACCCCACAAATATACGCAGCCCACGGGAAGTTTTAAAATTTATTTATAATTAATCCAAATTTTAATTCAGGCATAATGGATAGCGGGGGAAGGAGTCGGCGGGGTGGATTGCCGGGGGAGGAATGTGGAGGATCATAAAAATTTCACTAATTTGGCTGTAATGAAAAATGTGTTGCTACGGAAAATCTCGGATTTGGTTAATTTATGGTGATTTTTAAGAATTTAAAGAATTAATAATTTTTTTTAATAAAAAAAGTCCTCTAATTTTAGCCTTACAAAACAACAGGTAGTCGTACTCCAAAACCTCAAAATTAATTTAACACCATGGGTGATTCAACCGTTAAAGAACCGATCGCGTACGAAAAAATTCCAACCCGCATTTTTACGGATCCGAAAGAAGCTTCAAAATCCGTAGCGCAGGAAATTGCAGACCTTATCCGTAAGAAGCAAAATGAAGGTAAAAATTGCATACTGGGCCTGGCCACGGGGTCTTCGCCCAAGACCGTATATGCGGAATTGATACGCATGCATAAGGAAGAGGGCTTAAGCTTTAAGAATGTGATCTCGTTTAACCTGGATGAGTATTACCCGATGGAGCCGGATGCCATTCAGAGCTACTGGCGTTTTATGCGGGAGCAGCTGTTCGATCATGTGGATATCCCGAAAGAAAATTATTTTATTCCTTTGGGTACCTTACCTCAGACTGCCATCGGAGAGTTTTGCACAAGCTATGAGGCCAAGATCGATGCGCTGGGGGGCCTGGATTTTCAGTTGCTGGGGATCGGTGGAAATGGTCATATCGGTTTCAATGAGCCGGGCTCGCTGATCAATTCCAAGACCCGTCTCATGATGCTGGACCACTCGACACGCGCAGCAGCTACCGGTGATTTTGGCGGAGACCTGACCAGGGTGCCGAAGAAAGCCATCACCATGGGCGTTTCTAAAATTTTGCAGGCCAAACGGGTGGTATTGCTGGCCTGGGGCGAACGTAAGGCCGGGGTGATCGCCCAGGCGGTGGAAGGAAAGGTAACCGAGCAGAATCCGGCTTCCTACCTGCAGACCCACGGCAATGCCCTGTTTGTGGTAGACCCGGCGGCAGCTTCAGAGCTTAAGCGGATCAAGACCCCATGGCTGGTGGAAGATGTGGTGTGGGATAACCAGATGATCAAGAAGGCCGTGTGCAGCCTGGCGCTGGAGTTGGAGAAGCCTATTCTGAAACTGACCAATAAAGAGTATAACGATAATGGTCTGTCGGAGCTTCTGGCGGGTTATGGCCAGGCTTACGATATCAATATTGATGTATTTAACAACCTGCAGCACTCGATTACGGGCTGGCCGGGTGGAAAACCCCACGCCGACGATACCAACCGTCCGGAAAGGGCGCAGCCGGAGAAAAAGCGTGTGATCATTTTCAGCCCTCACCCGGATGATGACATCATCTCCATGGGAGGAACCTTCCAGCGCCTGGTAGATCAGGGGCATGAAGTACACGTGGCCTATCAAACCTCCGGCAACATCGCGGTTTCGGATGACGAGGCGCTGAGATTTATTGACTTTGTAGTGGATTACAACCGGAACTTCGGGATCAATAACGAGAAGGCGGAAAAGATCTTCGAAGATGCGAAGCATTCCATTAAGAATAAGAAAGGAAGTGAGGTCGACTCAGAAGCGGTACGGCATGTGAAAGGCATTATCCGGAAGGGTGAGGCTAAGGCCACCTGCAGGTTTGTGGGGATTCCCACGTCGCAGGCGCATTTCCTGAATATGCCGTTCTATGAGACCGGTAAGGTACAGAAGGCTCCGCTGGGCAAGGAGGATATTGCCGTTGTGAAAAACCTCATCGAAGAGGTCAAGCCGCACCAGATCTATGCTGCCGGAGACCTGGCCGATCCGCACGGAACGCACAAGGTTTGCCTGGATGCTATCTTTGAGGCGATTCACCAGATCAAACATAAAAACTTTATGAAAGACTGCTGGGTGTGGTTATACCGCGGCGCATGGGCAGAGTGGGAGATCCACGAGATCGAGATGGCCGTACCGATGAGCCCCGACCAGGTGATGCAGAAGCGGCTGGGGATCTTCAAGCACCAGTCGCAGAAAGACGGCGTGGTGTTCCAGGGTACCGATGCCCGGGAGTTCTGGCAACGGGCGGAAGACCGTAACCGCGGTACGGCGGAATTGTATAATAAGCTGGGACTTGCCGACTACGAAGCCATGGAGGCTTTTGTTCGGTGGAAGTTCTGAGGATAATAAATCTGAGGAAAAGCCGGGCCCTGAAGGCCCGGCTTTTCCGTTTAAATGACCTGCCTGGTATTATACAGTTAAAAAATATAATAAAATTTATGTATAGCTATTGCATTTATGAATAATTCTTTTTAACTTCACTTGATTTTAATCATCGAGGTTGAAATACCTTGTAAATTACCCTTACCTATTATGAAAAAAATGAATCTGTTTATGACCTGTCAGTGGATAGTGTTTGCGCCCATCATTATCCCGATCAGTATTATCACCGGTGCTTATGAGGGGTTGAAGAAAGTATTTCACCAGGCTGCGGTTGATATCTTCCAGACAGAAGAAATGACATCCTGATTTACGTTAGAATAACTTATATACAGTGCCGGGGGATACCCGGCTTTTTTTATTCTATAAGGCTTAATATGTCGTCTGTGGTCAATGATTTAAAAAAACTTTCTTCCTCGATGATGAGCTCATCAAAAAGCTGCTTTTTGGTATTCTGAAGCTCAACAATCTTCTCTTCAATGGTATTTTGGGAGATGAATTTATAGCTGAAGACCGTTTTGGTTTGTCCTATCCGGTGCGCCCGGTCTATGGCCTGCGCTTCAATGGCAGGGTTCCACCAGGGATCCAGGATAAAAACGTTCTCAGCCGCTGTAAGGTTCAGCCCCACACCGCCTGCCTTCAGCGATATCAGGAAGACCAGCTCGGTACCCTGCTGCTGGAAGCGATCTACCAGCTCTATCCGGTTTTTCGTGGAACCGTCGAGGTACAGAAAAGGGATCCCTTCCGATCGCAGCGCTTCGGCTACAAACTCCAGGTGTTTTACAAACTGGCTGAATATCAGCGTTTTTGATCCTTCCTGCACTACTTCCCGGATGCGTTGCATTACATCGTTCCCTTTTCCTGACTCCCCATTATAGTCTGTGGAGACCATAGCGGGATGGTTGGCCAGCTGGCGGAGCTTGGAAAGCCCCTGCAGCACCAGAAGGCCGGATTTACCCAGGGAGCCGTTTTCCTGCATGCCCATGATCTGATTCCTTACGTAGGATTTGGTCTCATCGTACAGCTTTTCCTGTTCTTCGGTCATCTGGCAGTAAACTACCGACTCTATTTTCTCAGGGAGATCTTTCGCTACCTGCCGTTTATTTCTCCGGAGCATAAAGGGCCTGATCTTGGAAGAAAGCACTTTCAGGCTGTTCTCGTCTTTCTCTTTTTCTATCGGGCTCTGGTATTTCTTTTTAAAGGCGGACAGGCTCCCCAGAAGGCCGGGATTAATGAAGCTCATCTGACTCCAGAGATCCAGTGTGCTGTTTTCAAGAGGAGTTCCTGTCAGGATGAGCCGGTTACGGGTATTGAGGTCCATCACGGCCTTGAAATTGGCGGAGGTGGCGTTTTTGATGGATTGCGATTCATCGAGTATGGCATAATTGAAGCGGAAGTGACGAATAAAATCGATGTCGGAACGGAGCACGCCATAGGAACAGATAATCAGGTCATACAGGAGAAAAGCGTGCGTGTCTTTGCATCTCTGGGTACCGTAATGAACCATCACCCGCAGGTCAGGCGTAAACCGGGAGGCCTCTTTCTGCCAGTTGTAAATGAGGGAAGTAGGCAGTACCAGCAGGCTGGGGGCGTCGGGGTTTTCTTCTTTGATCTTTTGCAGAAAGGCAAGTGTGGTGACAGTTTTCCCCAGCCCCATGTCGTCGGCCAGACAACCTCCCAGACCATAATCTTTTAAAAAGTGGAGCCAGTTGTAGCCCGCCTTCTGGTAGGGGCGCAACTCTCCCTCAAATTTCTCGGGCAGGCTGACGTCGCGTATCTCTTCGAAATCCGAGAGGGTCGAAAGCTTCCGGTTCATCAGGGTGGTGACGATGCCGTCCTGGGTCAGCAGGTTTACCAGGCCTACAAAGTGCTTTCTGAGCCGCGGCTCGTCATTTCCGCCTTCATCCATGCTCTCAAACAATTCCGAGAACTTTTTGAACCAGGCTTCCGGAATGGTGGCCATGCGGCCGTCAGGCAGCTGAAATTCCCGGATATTGTTCAGGATATAGTACCTGAATTTTTTGAAAGGGATCCTGAACTCCCCAAAGATCACTTCCGCCTCGATATCAAACCAGTCATTTTTTTCCACCATTTTGAGGTCTACATGGGTATATCCCAGGAAATAGGTGGCGGAATTTCCCGCGTTTTGCCTGATGGTAATGGGGTAGTCCTCCAGCTTCTCCAGGTGTTCGCTGAGCCAGCCGATCGCAAAGTTTTTGGGCAGTACTGCCCGCCCGTTGCGGAGGTCCAGCCCCTGACTTTTCAGAAAAGAGATGACGGCCTTTTCCGCAGGAAGGTTCTTTTTGATCTTATGAAACTTCCAGGAGCCGGAGGTTTTTTCAAGGTACACATAAGCCGGGTCACTGAAGTTGTCAAATTTGAAGTCGTAATCACCATACGAAAAGACCAGCTCCAATACCACTTCGGTAGGTAAATTTTCTTCCGGAGCGGTGCTGAACAGGCCGTTCTGGCTCAGGGCTTTCACTTCAGTGATCAGCAGGCGGGTGATGAATTCTTCTTTTTCGTACGATATTTCAAATCCCTGCGCATAGACGTTAAAGTTAGCGATCAGGGGAACAATGAATTTACGGTAGTAGGTATCTTCAATTTTCCGCGGGATCTCAATATTGGATTTCTGAAGAAAAGGGCGCAGCTTTTTCCCGTCTACATGATCCTCAAATATATATACCCGGTTATCGATCAGCAGAACAGCGGGCGTGTCGTTAATGATGAGCCCGTTACGGAACTGAAATTTCAGCTTTTCGCCGTTGCATTTAATAATGGGATAATAAATGGTCTTTTCTTCTTCCCGGTTAAAATGAAAATAGACTTTAGCGGGCTCCGACACGATCTCCGCCTCTTTCCAGGTAGGAATACCGTCACTTCCCATAATAAAGAAATTTTCACCCCGGATGTTCCGGTAAATTTCTTTTTTGTAATTATCAATGTAGGTCAGAATAGCTTCCTGAATGGCCGGGTCTCCTTTTTTAGCATCGAAGACCTTCTTGAAGAAGTCATCCCGTTTTAGTTTTTTAGCGGTACTGAATTTCCGGAACAGGGCATCCTGCTGAATTTTTGAAGTAAGTTCCACCAGCCGGATCTGTTCGCGGGTAAGCCCCGCTTTAAAATCTTTTACGTTGGTCCCGGAAATATTCTGCGACTGAAAGGAGAATTCTCCTTTCAGCGTAAGCTTTACCACAAACGGTTCCAGGAGGTATCCGAGGAATTCGTGCTGGTACAGGCTGAAAACAAGTTTAAAAGGTTCGCTAGGTGAAACGATCATGGAGTTTTGTGAAAACGGGTTTCAAAACTAAGGTAAAAGCCGGTGCCGGCAAAGTCTTTTTTTGAAAAGATTCCGAATGCGTTCCCGTACGTAAGGTTCTTATCGAAAAAAATAATACTTTTGTATCCACTAGAATCATAAGAATAACATAATAAACTATGGGTTACGGACTACTTAAAGGGAAAAGAGGAATAATTTCCGGGGCGTTAGATGAAAATTCTATTGCCTGGAAGGTAGCTCAGCGGGCTAAAGATGAAGGTGCGATATTTACATTGACCAATGCACCGATAGCCATGCGGATGGGCGAGATCAACAAGCTGGCAGAGGAGTGTAATGCGCAGATCATTCCGGCCGACGCCACCAGCGTGGAGGATATCGAAAAGCTGTTCAGTGAGTCGACAGAAGTGCTGGGCGGGAAGCTGGATTTTGTACTGCATTCCATCGGGATGTCGCCCAACGTAAGGAAAGGTAAGGAATACGGTGACCTGAATTATGACTGGTACAAGCAGAGTGTGGATATCTCGGCCATGTCTTTCCATAAATTCATGCAGGTAGCGGAGAAGCAGGATGCCATCAATGAGTGGGGTTCGATAGTAGCCCTGACCTATATGGCGGCCCAGCGCACATTTTCTTTCTACAGCGATATGGCCGATGCCAAGGCCATGCTGGAGTCTATTGCCCGAAGCTACGGATATCGTTACGGCAAGCTTAAAAACGTAAGGGTAAACACCGTTTCGCAGTCACCCACCAAGACCCGTGCAGGCGGCGGTATCGGGGGATTTGATTCCTTCTACGATTTTGCTGAAAAAATGGCCCCGCTGGGCAATGCCAGCGCAGATGATTGTGCCGATTACGTGATCACCCTGTTTTCCGACTTTACCCGTAAAGTGACCATGCAGAATCTTTTCCATGACGGTGGATTCTCGATGACCGGGATCTCGTCGGAGGTGCTGGAAATGATCAGGCCGAACGAGTAAGAACAACGGGTTGTTAAAATAATTGTCTCTCGTGTCTGAGTGATCCAGATACGGGAGATTTTTTATAAGGGTACAGGTTTGATTTGAGCCACAGCAGATAGGTAAATCCGGGTCTTATATATAGGAAATTCAAGAGAAAAGAGGTATCTTAATATTTTAAATATCACATGATTAAATCCAAAAACATGAAATCCGAAGAAATAAAACAACTTTTTGAACAGTTTGAAAATGCGGCTGCGGAATTGGAAGGTGTGGAGTGCTGGAGCGCAAGAGATCTGCAAACCTTATTGGGGGTACACAAAGTGGGAAAACTTTGAAAAAGTAATTCAGAAGGCCAAAGATGCATGTAAAAATGCAGGGGAAGAAATTATCTATCACTTTCCTGACGTCAGGAAGGTGATAAAAAGAGGGAAAGGAGCTAAAGATGAGATAGATGACATCCTCTTAACCCGTTATGCCTGTTACTTAATTGCCCAAAACGGAGATAGCCGGAAGCAGGAAATAGCTTTTGCCCAGAACTATTTTGCCGTACAAACCCGCAAAGCAGAATTAGTAGAGCAACGGCTCCTGGAATATGAACGGGTAAAAGCCAGGGAGAAGCTAAGCCAGACCGAAAAGCAACTTTCAGGTATTTTGTATGAAAGGGGTGTCGACAGTCAGGGATTTGCCGTTATCAGAAGCAAAGGCGATCAGGCTTTGTTCAAACTCAATACACAAACACTTAAAAAGAAAATGGGAGTTCCGGATAACCGGCCGGTTGCTGATTTTCTTCCGACCATCAGCATTAAAGCCAAGGACCTGGCCGCAGAAATGACCGGGTTAAATGTGCAAACCAAAGACCTGGAAGGTCAAACTAAAATCGAAAAAGAAAAGTAAAGCCTGAGCTTCACCCTCGTCCCACCTGATAAAGCGCCTCCTTCAAACGATCCAGGTCTTTCAGCGTAGTGTACACATGAGGTGTGATCCTGACGCCGTTCAGGGCTTCCCACTTAACAGGAGAGGTATGGATCTTGTATTTCGAGAAAAGGAAGTTCTCCACTTCCGAGGCTTCTTTCCCTTCCACGCTCACGTGGGCCAGGGCGCAGGAGTACAGGGGATTCAGTGAGGTGTTCAGCTTAAGTTTGGGAAGCCCGGCCACTTCCTGTGCCCAATAGTTTTTCAGGTAACGGAGCCGCGCTTCTTTTCTCCGGTTGCCTATGGCTTCCTGGAACCGCAGGGCCAAGCCGACGGCCTGTTCTATAGGGAAAGACCGGGTGCCGAGGTTTTCAAATTTGCGGATATTCTCTGAGCGGGGATTGTCATTGGGCAGAAGCGGGAATACCCGGCTGATCTTCTCCCGTTTTATCCACAACATTCCGCTTCCGATGGGTGCCGAAAGCCATTTATGGAGGCTGGTACCCAGGTAGTCGCCCCCCAGGTCGGGTATTTTATAATCGAGATGGGCAAAGGAGTGGGCCGCGTCGATCACCACTTCAGCCCCCCGTTTACGGGCTTCGTCGGCTATCTTTCTTACCGGCAGGATCTGGCCGTTCCAGTTAATGATATGGGTGATATGCACTACTTTGGTGCGGGCTGTCATCTGTGCCATAAAGCTTTGTACGATGGCATCGTCATTTTCGGAGGGCAGCTCAAGGTCGGCATACCGGATCTTTATTCCTTCGCGGAGCTCTCTTTGGCGCCAGGCATGCAGCATATTGGGATAGTCATAGGGGGTCATGACCACCTCGTCGCCCTTTTCCAGCGGTAAGCCCAGGATCACGGTATCGAGCGCCTCGGTGGCGTTTCGGTTAATGGCAATTTCCTCCGGTGAGCATCCGGCATAAGCGGCCAGGTTTTCGCGCAGGGGCTCTCTTCCCTGGTCGAGGATCCGCCACATGTAGTAAGAAGGGGCCTCATTGGCATATTTCCCATATCTTTCCACGGCATCCTGAACGATCTGCGGCGATGGGCTGACCCCGCCGTTATTGAGGTTGATGATATGGGGCGAGGTGGTGTATGCCTGCCCGATCTGCGCCCAGTAGTCTTCATCACCGGCCAGGTTATCCGGGAGCACATCAGGATGAAGCGAAGCGATTTCGTGCAGGTAATCATCAGAAAGGAGCTTAAGGCCGGAGTAGAGGCTGAGGCTGCCGCCGGTGAGGACTTCCAGGAAATTTCTTCGGATCATGGGTACAGGCGTTAAAGATCAGCTAATTTATTAAGGATCTTTAAGTTATCCAAGAGTATAATAAAAAAGACCATCCGGGAGGATGGTCTGTCTTTAAATAACCATGATCATTTTACGAACCGCACATCTCGCACCCTTCCGGGTTATCGAGCGAGCACTGCATGGCCGCATATTTCTGTTCTTCTTCGCTGAGCTGAAAACCGGCGGCCGCTTCTTTGTTTTTTTCGGTATGCTCTTTGGCGTATGCCTCGTAATCCAGCGGTTTTTCCTGTATGTTCTGCGTAACAGGGGTGGTTTCGGCGATAGCCTGACGGTCTACCGTAAACTTCACAGCGTCGGCTGCCGCTTTGGTCCGGAGGTAGTACATTCCGGTCTTCAGGCCTGCTTTCCATGAATAGAAGTGCATAGAGGTCAGCTTGGCAAAGTTCGGATCCGTCATAAAGATGTTCAGCGACTGGCTCTGGCAGATATAGGCGCCCCGGTCGGCAGACATGTCGATGATAGTCTTCTGCTTTATCTCCCAGGCGGTTTTGTACAATTCTTTAAGATGCGCGGGAATTTCCGCGATCGCCTGAACGGAACCGTTGGCCGCGATCAGCTTGTTTTTCATGGTGTCGTTCCAGAGACCGATCTTCACCAGGTCGCGCAGCAGGTGCTTGTTCACTACCACAAACTCACCGGAAAGTACCCGGCGGCTGTAAATATTGGAGGTATACGGCTCAAAGCACTCGTTGTTCCCCAGGATCTGGCTGGTGGAGGCCGTTGGCATCGGTGCCAGCAGCAGCGAGTTTCTCACCCCGTTTTTGATCACTTTTTCACGCAACTCCTCCCAGTTCCAAAGGCCGGAGTCCGGGGTTACGTCCCACATATCAAACTGGAATATTCCCTGTGAAACGGGTGATCCCTCAAAGGAAGAATACGGACCTTCTTCTAGGGCCAGCTCCATAGAGGTTTCCATGGAAGCGAAATAGATGGTCTCGAAGATATCCCGGTTCAGCTTTTGAGCCTCTTCACTGTCAAACGGAAGACGCATCAGGATGAAGGCATCGGCCAGTCCCTGGATACCGATACCGATCGGGCGGTGACGCTTGTTGCTGTTTTCCGCTTCCGGAACCGGGTAATAGTTGATGTCGATGATCCGGTTCAGGTTACGGGTGACCACTTTGGTGATCTCATACAGTTTTTTGAAGTCAAATTCCGGGTTGGAGCCATCGGTGCTCACAAATTTCGGTAAGGCTATCGACGCCAGGTTACAAACCGCCACTTCATCCGGAGCGGTGTACTCGATGATCTCGGTGCACAGGTTCGACGACTTGATGGTACCCAGGTTTTTCTGGTTCGATTTCTTATTGGCCGAATCTTTGAACAGGATGTACGGTGTGCCTGTTTCTACCTGCGATTCCAGGATATGGAACCAGAGCTCCTGCGCCTGTACGGTTTTACGAGCCCGGCCTTCGGCTTCGTATTTTTCGTAAAGCCTTTCAAAGTCTTCGCCGTAGGCCTCGGAGAGGCCGGGGCACTCGTGGGGGCAGAATAACGACCATTCTCCGTTAGATTCCACTCTCTTCATGAACAGATCCGGGGTCCAGAGCGCATAGAAAAGGTCTCTGGCGCGCTCTTCTTCCTTGCCGTGGTTTTTCTTCATGTTCAGAAACTCAAAGATATCGGCATGCCAGGGCTCCAGATAGATAGCAAAAGAACCTTTACGTTTCCCGCCGCCCTGGTCTACATAGCGGGCGGTGTCGTTAAAGACCCGGAGCATGGGGATGATCCCGTTGGAAGTGCCGTTGGTGCCTTTAATGTAGCTTCCTGTGGCCCGGATATTATGAATGGCCAGACCGATACCCCCGGCCGACTGGGAGATCTTGGCTGTTTGCTTCAGCGTATCGTAAATACCCTCGATGCTGTCATCCTTCATGGTGAGGAGAAAACAAGAGGAAAGCTGGGGCTTGGGCGTACCGGCGTTGAAAAGGGTAGGCGTGGCGTGGGTAAACCACTTTTCCGAAAGAAGGTTGTAGGTCTCTATGGCCTTTTCGATATTCTCCCCGTGGATACCTACCGCCACACGCATGAGCATGTGCTGGGGCCTTTCTACAATTTTGCCGTTCAGCTTCATCAGGTAGGATTTCTCCAGGGTCTTATAGCCGAAGAAATCATAACCGAAGTCCCGGTCATATATGATGGAAGAGTCGAGCAGGGCGGCATTCGCCTGAATGATCTTCCAGGTTTCCTTGGAGATCAGGGAAGCATTTTCACCTGTTTTGGGATCAATGTACTGGTACAGCAGCTTTACGGTTCCCGAGAATGACTTCAGTGTGTTTTTGTGCAGGTTGGAAATGGCTATCCTTGCCGCCAGAACCGCATAGTCGGGATGCTTGGTGGTCATGGAAGCCGCTGTTTCCGCAGCCAGAGTATCGAGCTCCGAAGTGGTCACCCCGTCATAAATACCGGAAACAACTTTCATGGCT
The DNA here is from genome assembly GCA_964563435.1 of uncultured Lacihabitans sp. Classification (GTDB taxonomy): domain Bacteria; phylum Bacteroidota; class Bacteroidia; order Cytophagales; family Spirosomataceae; genus Leadbetterella. Next base: position 16,746 of record CAZLXI010000032.1, on the reverse strand, counting down.
ACTTCTACGGGCTGAACAAAAACGGGGTCTAACCCATAGCACAGTCTTTCAATTCGCGCGGTGACTTTGTCGAATTTAACGGATTCTCTTCGACCATCTCTTTTTATTACAAACATGGTATTTAGCAATCAGGTGAAAAAATTGAGTAATAATCTAATTATTTAAAAGTGCTGCTTTTTTTCGAAATACGATTTCAAAGCTATTTAAAAAAAAGTACAAAAAAAAAGTGGAGAAATATGACTTCTTTATAATTATTAAAAATATATAAAATGAGAAAAAAAGTTGTGCTGCTTATTATCAAGCCATTAGGACATTTTTATATTAAGGATAACTAAAAAAAATCCTATGAAAAATATTTATCCACAGCTTTTTGGGGTGGTACCGTATAATAAATTTATGTATAAACCGTTGGTGGGAGAAAGGTTATCCACTATATTTCAACAAAGTTATCAACAATTAATAGGTTAATAATTAATCGTTACATTCCATTATCAACATGGTACCCTCTGTGTATTCCACAATTACCTCCCCATCTTCCTCCGCTTCATTTGAGCTTCCGTTGCGGTAGCCCAGGTGAAGGGTTTCATGAGCGAGTGGAAAGAGTAGGTTTCGGGTAGTGATGCCTGTAGTGACCCCCAGTGGCATAAGAGAAATAATAGTGCCTTTGCGATACCACTTCACGAACCTGTAGGGCAAAGGCAATATTGGAAAAATACAAGAGTAGTCGTCTATGATCTTCAGGCTGATACTGCCGGCATATTTGGGTAAAATGGAAATATTCGCCAGGGTATGGTCAGCCCGGCGGCCGGTAGCCCAGATGATATTAGCCGCCGGGAAACCCTCTTCGATCAGGTAGAGGATCGCTTTTTCAAGGTCGGTATAAAGCTGATCCGGGGTATGAACCACTTTTACGGGGTATTGACTCTGCCGGATGGATTCCGCATCTTTGCCGTCGAAGTCCCCTAGGATCACATCTATTTTTATTCCTAAGGGCAGCACACGGTCCAGCGCTCCGTCGAGTACGATCACCGTGGGAGACCATTCCAGCAGTTGTCCTAAAAGATCCATCGAACAGGCCTCGCCGTTGGCAATGATTAACGCGGGTTCCTGTTTTTCCCTTACTACATGATGTGATGACATATCATTTTGCCCTTTTGATCAGCTCTTCCCGGGGAATGACCAGTTCCCGTCCCAGCTCTTTGCCGTTCTTGTAGGTTTGTGTCCTTAACATCAGGTTTCCCTCCGGGATCTCCACCGGTCCGGTATATTTCGAAGAAAATTTCACGGGGTAGGTATTGTCGAGGGAATAAAATACTTCAGCCCCCGGAGCCCGGGTCTTCAGTTCAAGGTAGTACCGGTTATCCTTCCGGGTCACTTTTATTTCCGGCTCATAAACCGTTTTGGATATGCTGATACCGGCACGATCAAAGCGTTCGAATGCGTTTTCCACACGGCTCACGAAGTCGGGAAACGTACTTGCATTTTTGGGCGACCACAGCTTTTCCGAAATGGCCAGGGCACGCGGATACGCCATGTAATAGGCATATTGGAGGGTAGGGATCACTTCCGTCCACAGATTGCCCTGCCCGCCGAGAATATATTTCGGATCTACCCCCTCAGGTGTGGGTTCCAGCTCATAGGATTTAGCCAGGCTGAGGTCGGCGTAGATAGGGTTTTCCACGGATTTGTCGCCCTGGGTATAGTCTAGGTAAGCATAAGTGGTGGGGGTCATGACTACGTAATGGCCGTCTTTTGCCGCCTTGATGCCACCCTCCATACCTCTCCAGCTCATCACAGCAGTAGATTTGGGCAGGCCGCCGCCATCCAGGATTTCATCCCAGCCGATCATCTTTTTCCCTTTGGCGCTGATAATGTCATTGACCCTTCTCACAAAATAGGCCTGAAGCTCTTTGGTGTCTTTCAGGTTATTCTTTTTCATAAATTCCTGTACTCCGGCATCTTCGGCCCAGTAGCCGTGGTAGCATTCATCGCCTCCCATGTGGATATATTCACCGGGGAAAAGCTGAGCCACTTCCGTCATTACCTTATCCACAAAAGCATATACGTTCTCATCGGCGGGGTTCAGGGTGTTTTCGATCAGCATTTTGAACTCATGGGCGCCGTACCATTCTGCAAATTTGGATCCGGGGTTAACAAACTTCGGCTCTTTTTTGACAGACAACTCGGGGTAGGCGGCCAGCAACGCCATGGAATGCCCCGGAAGATCGATCTCCGGCACAATGGTGATGTTCCTGTCGGTGGCAAACTTTATGACATCCCGGATCTGCTCCTGGGTGTAAAAACCACCATAAGTGGCCTTCTCGCCTTCCTTAGGGTAAGGCCGGGTATCACCGAACCTGCCGTGGCGCTCTACCCGCCAGGCGCCGACTTCTGTAAGCCGGGGTAGCGATTTGATCTCGATCCTCCAGCCTTCATCATCGGTAAGATGCCAGTGAAGTACATTAAATTTATACCGCGACATCCGGTCTATGAAGTCTTTTACCTCATCCACGGTGAAGAAATGGCGGCTGACATCCAGCATGAGCCCGCGCCATTGGTAGCGGGGGTAATCGGTAATGCGGCACTGCGGAACGGTTATCGCACCGGAGAAATCCGCCTGCCGGTTTTCCAGTTGGGCGGGCAAAAGCTGCCGTAAAGACTGGATACCGTTAAAGATGCCGGCATGGGTATTGGCGGTCAGGTTGATCTCATTTTCTTTCACATCTAGGACATACCCCTCCTCACCTAACTTTTCATCATGCGCGAGGTGGAAAACCACGGCCGGATTTTCCCCTTTCTTAGTGACCAACGGGTAAGCTGCCGACCCGACAAAGCGGCCGAGTTCTTCAGCATATTTCTGTATTTCCGGCTGTGCCTGTGGAACCACCAGGTCTACCTTCTTTCCGAAGGTGAACACGCCGGCTCTTTTTTCAGTATGCGCAGGGATGGGGATAATGGTCTGGGCAGTGGCAATGACCCCGGTAAAAAAGAGACTAAGAATGATAAAAAGGCTTCTCATTATTTTTTTATTTAATGTTAATTATCTTCTCTGAAATTAATTTCCGGACAAAATACAACAAAGCCACGGAATTTAAAAATAAACGAAAATGTGAAGGCTTCACACAATTCCGGAAGTGCTTTACCGGCCTAACCGGGCCCATAAATACTTTTGTTTCAATTGACCGCTTCCAAATTAGATTTTTCAAATAAAGTATAGAAGTTTAGCTCTATATATTTGTTTTTGATCCGGTATTTTAATGTATATGAAAATAACTCATAGTAAATTAGTTAACTTTTTCATCCCATTGAAATTTATTACAGTCAAAACAACTATTTTTTATGACAGTAAATGACGATTATCTGAATTGTAAATCGTACGAAGGTCAGGAAGCGGATCCGAAAAATGAGGGGTTTTCGCTTTTTCAGGACAAGAAGACAGAAAAATATTACTTCAGTTATCAGGCCGGTGCGGTTCTTTTAAGGAGCGAAGGTTATACGGATGCAGCTTCGAGAAGCAAAGGCATAACTTCCGTTAAGAAAAATCTGGGCTCGGCAGACAAGCTTGCGGTTATAGAAGAGGACGGAAAGTTTTATGTCATTTTAAAAGCAGCAAATAATAAGGAAATAGGCCGTTCCTGTGATTTTAAAACCCGGGCGGCAGCCGCGAAAGGGCTTGCGCAGTTTACTACCGTGGTAACGGCAGAAAAACCGGCTCCTAAAGTAAAGAAGGAAGTTGTTGCGAAAGTAAAGGCGGAGAAGCCTGCCCCTAAAGCGAAGAAGGAGTCTCCTGCGAAAGTAAAAGCGGAGAAACCCGCACCCAAAGTGAAGAAAAAGGAATCTCCTGTGGCAGAAGCCGGTATTTTAGGAGGGCTTCAGAATTTCCTGGAAGTACATGAATACCTTGACCGGCCCAGGATCTGGGATTCATACGGAATAACGGGCTATGTGAAATTCCAGGGTACCGACGGAAAGTACTATTTCGGTGTGTATAATCCCGACGCTACACTATATCTGCGTTCGCAAGGTTTTGCTACTGAAGACGAGCGGGATTCGCTTTTTGATCTCATGGACAGCATCATTCTCCTGGAAGAGAATTATAAGATCCAAACCCTGAACGGCCGGTACTATGCCGTGCTTTTTGAAGAAAATGACATTGTAGCCATTTCCCCGGACTTTAACTCGTTTATAGAGGCTTTTGTAACCACTCCGGGTGGCCGGCCCAGGGAGATTCAGGGAACTATGTTCTGATTTATACGTTTTATTTATACAGGATAACCTCTTCCACGCCGGGAGAGGTTATTTTTTCAAAATTCATTTTTAACCATTTAAAGGAAATCATGACAACAGAAGCGTTGAAAGATTTGAGAGCCAGAGTGACGGCACTGAGGAGGTATCTTTGACTACGATAACCGGAAAGAGAAGCTTGGAGATTTGGAAAATCAACAGGCGCAACCCGAATTCTGGAATGATTCGGATCATGCTCAAACAGTAGTTAAGGAGATCCAGACCCTCAAAAACTGGACGGAAGCTTATGAGGAAGCAGAATCTTCCATCAGCGATCTCGAAACCCTTTACGAGTTCTACCAGGCCGGGGAGGCGGAAGAAGAAGAGATAGGGGCGGAAGCGAAAAATACCGTGGCCATTATTGAAGAGCTGGAACTTAAGAAAATGCTCTCCGGCGAAGAAGATCAGTTCTCCGCCATTATTGAGATCAACTCAGGAGCGGGGGGAACGGAAAGCCAGGACTGGGCCAGTATGCTTTACCGGATGTACCTCATGTGGGCGCAGAAGCACAAGTACAAAGTGACGCAGATCGACTGGCTGGACGGTGACGGCGCCGGGATCAAGTCAGCTTCGATGCAGATCGACGGCCCTCTGGCGTACGGCTACCTGAAGTCTGAGAACGGAGTGCATCGCCTGGTGCGTATTTCTCCTTTTGACTCCAATGCCCGCCGGCATACTTCATTTGCATCGGTTTATGCCTATCCGCTGGTGGATGATACCATCGAGGTCGAGGTGAAGGATGCAGACATTGAATGGCAGACCTCCCGGTCGGGAGGGGCCGGCGGTCAGAACGTGAACAAGGTGGAGACCAAGGTTCAGCTGACCCATAAGCCTTCGGGGATCGTGATCGTATGCCAGATAGAGCGTAGCCAGCTGGCCAACAAGGAACATGCCATGAACATGCTGAAATCGCGGCTTTACCAGATCGAGCTGGAAAAGCGGAACTCGGCCCGGGCGGATATTGAGGCTTCCAAGAAGAAAATAGAGTGGGGGTCGCAGATCCGGAACTACGTTTTTCATCCGTATAAGCTGGTGAAAGATGCCCGTACGGGGCATGAGACTTCGGATATCCAGTCAGTGATGGACGGAGATCTGGACGAGTTTATTAAAGCTTATCTGATGCTGGATTAGTAATTATGTTTTCACAGAGAACACCGGGATTATGATTGTTTCTCGGTGTTCTTTTTTCTGATCCTGTTCCTATACAAAAAGCCCCCTGTCAAAGATGACAAAGGGCCTTTGCTATTTAACCTCTCTAAAAAATTATGCCTGCTTTACGTACTGCACGTTCAGTAATAGCCGTACGTCGTCGCTCACCACCACACCACCGGCTTCCGTAACGGCGCTCCAGGTCAATCCGAAATCCTGGCGGTTGATCTTGCCTTCTACTTCAAAGCCCGCTTTGGTCTGGCCGTATCCGTCTTTTACTACTCCGCCGAAATCGCCTTTTAAAGTCACCGGTTTGGTCGTTCCTTTGATGGTCAGATCGCCTTTCAGCACCACTTCTCCACCCGAAAGATCCAGGGATGCAGATTGGAAAGTAAGTTCCGGATGGGCTTCCGCATCAAAGAAATCGGCGGATTTCAGGTGGCCGTCTCTTTGTTCGTTTTTGGTGTTGATCGAATCGATTTTAGCGGAGAACGATACGTTACCGCCACCAAAGTCATCTCCCTCACCGGCACATACCAGTGTAGAGTCAAAATTGGTAAATTCGCCGGTAACGGTGCTGATCATTAAGTGCTTGATCTTAAATTGTACTTCCGAATGAGAAGGGTCGATTTTCCAGGTGCTCATATTTTGTAATTAGTTAATTTTAAATGTATATACATTAAATACAAATACACTAATTTAAAAGTTTCATTTATTCTCACTTTTTTTTCGAAGCACCTGTTAAATTGCATTTTAATATGAAACGAAAAGAATGAGTGGTTTAGCATTGAAAAAACGAGAGTTTCTTCCTGAAAATTATAAAATTGATAACTGGGATTCCCTGAAAGCGTATTATGAAAATATTAAAAACCGGGAGATAAGCGGCCCTGTTGATTTTTTGAAATGGTTGAAGGATAAAAGTGAGCTGGAGTCGTATGTGTCCGAAGATTTTGCCTGGCGCTATATCCGGATGACCTGCGATACGGCCGATGCCACGCTTCAGAAGGCCTACCAGGATTTTGTGGAAAATATTCAGCCTCACCTGGCGGCTTACGGCGATATGCTGAATAAAAAGACGTTGGAGTATGCCGAAAAGTGGCCGGTGGAGGAAGCAGGCTATGCGATCATGCTTCGCGGAATAAGAGAGTCGGTAAAGATCTTCCGGGAAGAAAATATCGCGCTGTTTACCGATATCCAGCTGAAGCAGGCGGAATATCAGTCGCTTAGCGGGGCTATGACCGTCACCATCGACGGGGAAGAAATGACCCTGCCCAAGGCCGGAACCCTGCTGCAAAGCCCTGACCGGGATCTGAGGGAGAAAGCCTGGAACGCTATTTCGGAAAGAAGGCTGGCCGACAAAGACCCGATGGACCGGATCTTTTCGGAGCTCCTGGTCTTACGGAACGAAGTGGCGAAGAACGCGGGATTTCAGAATTTCCGGGATTATATGTTTGCTGCTATGGGTCGCTTTGATTACACCCCGCAGGATTGCTTCGATTTTCATGAGTCGATCGCTGCTACGGTGGTGCCGATCGTGGATCAGTTGGAGACGGAACGTAAGACCCGACTGGGTTACGACGTTTACCGCCCCTGGGATTCCAAAGCGGATACGGAAGGCAAAGAGCCGCTGAAACCTTTTAAGGACGGTGCCGACCTGCTGGATAAAACGGAGGTTTGCTTTACCGGTATCGATCCGAAGTTTGCGGAATATATCCGGACCATGCGTAAGATGGGTCATTTTGATGTGGAATCCAGGAAAGGCAAAGCCCCGGGAGGTTACAATTACCCGTTGGAAGAGACCGGTGTACCTTTCATTTTTATGAATGCTACGGATACCGTTCGCGATATGGTGACCATGGTGCACGAAGGCGGTCACGCCATTCATTCTTTCGAGGTGCGGGATTTGCATCTGAATGCCTATCGGAATCCGCCCATGGAGGTGGCCGAACTGGCTTCCATGAGCATGGAGCTCATTTCCATGGAGCATTGGGATGCTTATTTTTCAGACCCGGAGCAGCTCAAGAGAGCAAAAAGGGAGCATCTCCGGGATATTCTCGCGGCGCTTCCGTGGATCGCCACCGTCGATAAGTTTCAACACTGGCTCTATGAAAATCCGACTCATACGTTAGAACAGCGGGCGGAGCAGTGGGTCAATGTCTTTGATGAATTCGCCGATACGGTTACCGAGTGGTCGGGACTGGAGCGGTTCAAGCGATACAGCTGGCAGCGTCAGCTTCATATCTATGAGGTACCGTTTTATTATATCGAATACGGCATGGCGCAGTTGGGGGCCATCAGCGTATGGCGGAATTATAAATCCGACCCCGCCAGAGGCCTGAAGCAATACACGGAAGCCCTGGCCCTCGGGTATACGCAGGGGATCCGGGAGATCTACGATACCGCCGGCATCCGCTTTGATTTTTCGAAGGAATACATTGCCGAACTGATGGATTTTGTGAAGGGAGAGCTTGTGGGGCTGGAATAATTTTCTAATTTGCAAGCCACAAAATCGTAAAACAGATTATGAAGATCCGCTTTTTCGGGGCCGCCCAACGGGTAACAGGCAGTAAGCATCTTATCACCACAGACAGGGGCACGAATGTGCTGTTGGACTGCGGCATGTTCCAGGGGATCAATACTTCGGAGCTGAACCTGCAATTCGGTTTTGAACCTTCGGAAGTGGATTACCTCCTCCTTTCCCACGCACATATTGATCATTCAGGGCTGATCCCCCGGCTGGTCAACAAGGGTTTTAACGGCAAAATATTCTGTACGGCCGCTACCCTTGATCTTTGTAAGATCATGCTGCTGGATTCCGCACGGATCCAGGAGCGGGACCTGGAAAGAGTGAACAAAAGAAGGAAGAACAGGGGAGAGGAACTCCTCGAAAGCCTGTACAGTGAGGAAGATGTATACACGGCGCTTTCGCTGTTTGTTCCCGTGAAGCTGAACAGCCCGTTTTACCTGGAGGAAAACCTGCGGGTGGAATATTTTAATGCCGGGCATATTCTGGGCAGCGCCGGGATCCTGCTCAGTTTTGAAGATCCGCATTATACGAAAAAGCTGTTTTTTACGGCCGATATAGGACGGAAGAATGACCGGATCCTGGATGCACCGGCACCGTTCCCGCAGGCCGACTACATCATTTGTGAATCTACTTACGGTGACCGTCTGCACGAGCCCGATATTGATGCGCAGGCCCGCCTGTTCGACCTGGTATTCAGAACCTGTGTGCAGAAAAGAGGGAAGCTGATCATTCCGGCTTTTGCAGTAGACCGTACCCAGGAGCTGATCTACCTGCTGGATCAGCTGGAAAGCTCGGGTAAGCTTCCGCGTATCCCGGTGTATGTGGATAGCCCGCTGGCCGTAGACGCTACCCGTATCATGAGCCGGCACCGCGAAGACTTTAATAAGGAAATCCTGGATTATATTGAAAAAGACGGCGACGCTTTCGGCTTTAAGAACCTGAAGTACATTACGAAAGTGGAGGAGTCGAAGGAGCTTAATTTCAAACCTGAGCCCTGCATCATCATATCGGCATCAGGCATGGCGGAGGCGGGCCGGATCAAGCACCATATTGCCAATAATGTGGAGGACAGGAGGAATACCATCCTGATCGTAGGGTATTGCTCCCCCAATACTTTAGGTGCGCAGCTTAAAAACGGCAGCCATTCCGTAAGGATATTCGGGGAAGAAAAGATAGTACGGGCCGAGGTGGAAATAATGGATTCTTTCTCCGCCCATGCCGATTACGAGGAGATGCTCGACTATCTTTCCTGCCAGGATCCGGCGAAGGTGAAAGGGCTTTTCCTGGTGCACGGCGAGATTGATACGCAAAACGCATTCAGGGGGAGATTAAACCGGGCCGGCTTCGGAAATGTTTTTATTCCGGCACAGGGGGAGAGTTTTGCGCTGTAACTAATTCCACCCTGACCACCCGCCCCTCGTCTAAATAGAGCTTTTGGTTGACACAGTCCGGGATCTCTTCCGTGTAATGCGTAATATAGATCAGGGTCTTTTGCTGCGATTTTACGATTTCATTGAGGGTTTCGCGGAAAAAGATCATCTGGTTGTGATCCAGCCCCTGGCAGGGCTCATCCAATACCAGCAACTGCGGGTTTTTCACCAAAGCCCTGACCAGCAGCACGATCCGCTGCTGGCCGGAAGACAACTGATCCAGGCGTTTTTCTTTGAGATGAGCTATCCCGAAAAGCTGCAGATAGGCGTCGATAATCGTCAGCTGCTCTTCGGTCAGCTTTCTGAAAAGCCCCATGGTATCGAAAAAGCCGGAGCCGGCCACTTTCCATACCGGAGTCTGCTTATGAAAGAAGAGATGCAGCTCCGGAGACACGAAACCGATGCGTTTTTTAATGTCCCAGATGCTTTCGCCCGTGCCTCGTCTGCGGTCGAAGAGGTAGATCTCGTTACGGTAAGATTGTGGATTATCGCCGGTTAAAAGGCTCATCAGCGTACTTTTCCCGGAACCGTTAGGACCCAGCACGGCCCAGCATTCGCCTTTTTTTACCTCCCAGCGGATGTCGCTCAGAACTTCTTTGCTGCCATAGCTCACCCGGATGTCGACCAGCTTTAATGCGATATGAAAGCCGGGCAGCGTTTCGGTATGCAGATTCCGTATCCGGCTTAATTCAGCGGCCAGACCGGCTATTTCCGGACGGGTTTCTTCCGGGAGATCTTTAACAGGCCCCGAAAAAACCATCTCACCTTCCTGAAACCGGATGGCCTGCTCAAAGTTGGGCGGGATGTCTTTTTTGTCAGCCACCAGAAATACCTGAACCCCCGACATATTTTCTATGATCTCCTTCAGTTCGGTTCTGCTCTGCGTATCCAGGCCGGAAAAAGGATTGTCGAGGAGAATGACATCCGGATCCCGGAGAAACCAGTAGCTAAGGAGGCTGCGCCGGGTCTCGCCGTTCGAGAGGGAGGTGATCTTTCTGTCTAGCAGGTGCCTTACCCGGAACCGGGCGGCGATCTCCGCCACTTTCTCAGGGGAATGGGCCAGGGGGGGAAGGTCTGCCGATGCAAGGTCCAGGGTGCCTATGGGTAATACCTGGTTCTGCAAAACTTCGTACAGGGTGGGGCCGACTTCAGCGTCATAAGCATTGTAGCGTTGCTGGTAGTACTGGTAGGCGCTCCCCACGATCCGGTGGAAGGAATAGTCGCGGCTTACACTGACTATCCTGCGGGCTTTATCTTTGTTGAGCTTTCCTCCGGAAGGAAATATTTTGCCGGCCAACAGATCAAGAAAGGTACTTTTCCCGGAGCCGTTAGGACCCGTAATTGCCCAGCTCCGGGTACCGTCATCCCTGAAAGTGATATTTTTTAAAACCTGATTGTCGTTTTTCTTTACGGATACGTTTTCTAACCCGATGGCCATCGCTCCTGTTTTTATTTTCGCATACAAAGGTCGGATAAATAAGGCAAATAACTTATGGGACTTTTAAAAACTCCAAACTCTGGCAGCTTCGCTGGCAAACTTCGAGCTTCTGCTCTCATTTGTAATTCGAAATTAAATTACTCATATACAGTCAGTAAACTCGGTGTTTAATTTCTCAAAAGCCTTGATTTTGGGGTTTTTAAAGGCCCCATGATGTAGATTTCCTCCTTTTCCCCGTAAATTTGTGCCCAAAAAACCAATTGATGAAGCATTTCATAAACTTAGAGGATGTGAACAGTGTAGGGGAGATGGTCAATCTGGGCCTTAGCCTGAAAGCAGACCCGCTCCGATACCGGTCTTTGGGCAAAGACCTCACCATCGGGCTGGTCTTTTTTAATTCCAGTTTGCGAACGAGAATTTCTACGCAAAAGGCGGCACTGAATCTGGGAATGAACGTCATCGTCATGAATGTAGGGTCTGACTCCTGGCAGCTGGAGTTTGAAGACGGGGTGGTCATGGACCAGGGCAAGGCCGAGCATATCCGGGAAGCGGCTGCTGTATTGGGACAGTATTGCGATATTCTGGGGGTGAGGGCTTTTGCCGGGCTGACCGACCGGGAAGAAGATTATAAGGAAGTGGTACTGGAAAGTTTCAGAAGTTTTGCCGGTGTTCCGGTGGTCAACCTGGAGTCGGCCACGCGCCACCCCTGCCAGTCGCTGGCCGACCTGATCACGATCGAAGAGCTTAAAACCAAGGAAAAGCCCAAAGTGGTGCTGACCTGGGTACCGCACTTCAAACCGCTACCGCAGGCAGTGGCCAATTCTTTCGCAGAATGGGTGCTGAAAACCGAATATGACCTGGTGATCACCAACCCTGAAGGCTATGATCTGGCGCCGCAGATCAGGGAGAATGCGCGGGTGGTGCATGATCAGGATAAGGCCTTTGAAGGAGCAGATTTTATTTATGCTAAAAACTGGTCTTCGTATGAGCAATACGGGAAGGTGCTGACGCAGGATCCCTCCTGGGCCATTACTCCGGAGAAAATGGCGCTAACCGACAGTGGGTATTTTATGCATTGCCTGCCGGTAAGAAGAGGCCTGAAGGTGAGCGATGCGGTGATTGACGGAGCGCATTCGGCGGTGATTCAGCAGGCAGGTAACCGGGTTTGGTCGGTGCAGGCGGCGTTGAAGATGATCCTGGAGGGGAGGTAGAGGTTTCTCACAGATTACACTTATAAACACAGATTTTCACTTTTTATGTATCTGTGAAAATCTGTGCGATCTGTGAGAAATAATCCATTACCTCAATAACCCCTCCGGAACCGCTTTTTCCAGCAGGTGTTTGTAAATAAACTGTGTTTGCAGGTTGCTGTAGTGCACCCCTTTGTTGCCACCCCAGCCGTGGCGCCCGCCGGGGTAGAACATCATCTCAAAATCTTTTTTCTTTTCCTGCAGGGCATCAATGAGCTGAATGCTGTTTTGAAGGTGCACGTTGTCATCCATCGTGCCGTGAACGATCAGCAGCTTTCCTTTGTAATTATCCGCGAAATTCATGGCGTTCCCGTTTTTATAGCCTTCGGGGTTTTCTGCAGGGGTGTCCATGAAGCGTTCGGTGTAGGCGCTGTCGTAAAGGCTCCAGTCGGTTACACTCCCGCCGGCTATTCCGTGGGTAAATACGTCAGCGTGTTTGGTGAGGGCTATGCTGGTGATGTAGCCGCCATAGCTGAACCCGGTAATGAAGATTTTCTTTTCGTCTACTATACCCTTGCTGATCAGGTATTTTACGAGGGTGATGTAGTCCTGCATCTCGTATTTGCTCAGGTTCCGGTGCATATAGGCTACTCCTTCTTTTCCAAAGTGGCCGCTGGCGCGGTGATCGAGCGAAACCTGGATCACACCTTCACGGGCCAGCCACTGGCTGCGGGGTGACCATGCCCACTGATCATATACCGAACCGGCATCCGGGCCGCCATAGATGCTGATCATGAGCGGGTATTTTTTCCCGGCCTCTGTTTTTTCGGGATAAATGATGCTCATGGGGAGGTCAAATTTCCCGTCATCACTCTTCACCCGTACGATCTCGGGCAGGTTCAGGGCATATTTATCCATTTCCGGGCCTTTTACCGAACCCAGTTCTTTCACCCGCTTACCGGTATTGTCGATGATGGTCACGGTGGCAGGAGTACTCAGATTGGAATAGGTAAGGGCGAAGTAGCGGAGATCGGGGGAGGCGTTGATCTGCCGGTGATTGAAGTCACCGAAGGTCAGGCGTTTCATATTTTTACCGTCGAGGCCCACCCGGTAGAGATCAAAACGGGCCGAGCTTTCAATTCCGCGGGCATGAAAATACACCACCCGTTCCTTCTGATCGATCCCCAGCACCCGGGTAACCGTATATTTTCCGTCGGTGATCCTGTTTTTCAGCTTGCCTTCAACGGAGTAAAGGTAGAGCTGCTTCCAGCCGGTCTTGTCGGAAATGATAACCATTTCGGTACCGTTATCCAGCAGGGTCAGGCGATCGTCTGCTTCGTCGATCGAGATCCATTCTTTCTGGGTTTCTTCGTAAACCAGGGCTTTTGAGCCGGTTTTGGGCGATACATTAAAGATCTTAAGGTGATCATTTCCGCGGTTGATCCACTGTACCATAAGCCCGGAGCCGGTCCATTTCGGCCAGCCGAAATACTGTTCGTCTTTTTCGTTAAAGTCGGCCCAGGTAATGCCTGGGGCATCGGGCCGGGTAAAGCCAATGCGGGCCGTGGGATTGGAGCCGCCCGCTTTCGGATAACGGGTTTCTTCCAGGTGGCCGTACTGGCCTGCACTGCTATAGATGGGGAACATCGGGGTTTGGGTTTCATCGAAACGCATGAATGCCAGCGTCTCGCTGTCCGGACTCCACCAGAAAGCCCGGAAGGCAGTGCCCCGTCCGAAGATCTCCTCCCAATACACCCAGGTGGCGTAGCCGTTCAGGATCGTTTTGGTGCCATCGGTAGTGTGCCGGGTTTCCTTTTGGGTTTTCAGGCTGTAGGTATACAGGTCATTGTCTTTGGTATAGGCAATATAGTTACTGTCCGGCGAGAAAGTGGGGTTCTTCTCCGCTTTCTCCGGGTCTTGTGTTATACGGCTTTCCCCCTGTTCGGAAACCAGGAACAGGTCGCCGTTTTTGATCACCGCCCTTAATCTGGGCTGAATGGTGCGGGTCAGGAGCTCGCTGCTGAAATCTTCGAACTGATTGGTTTTAAGGTTCAGCATAACATTTTTGGCGGGTTGGCCGGGGGCGGGCATCATGTTGGCAATGACCCTGTCCTGGTCTACCCATTTCAATACCCTGGGCAGGGCTTGTGTAAAATTTTCCGGTGTTTTACCCGGGATGAGCAGATCACTTGGGATAGGTTGTTTTTGAGCGAAAAGTGCAGCGGGCAGAAGTAAGGCTACCCAAAAGAGCTTTTTCATAGAATGAATCGGTTTTGATAAGGATGTAAAAATACATGGTTTCCGCTGAAATTCAAGGAAAGGGTCTTCTTTGAAGAGTGGCGGATTTTAAGTGGAGCGTATCATTGCGCGGAAGTGAATTTGTAAAGAAAAGGAAAGTTGCTTATTTTGGTCAGGCGATATCCCTTTTCTATGAAATTACGGTTACTGTCTGTTATACTTTTCTGTATTGTATTTTCTTCCCGGGCCCAGGAATACAGGTCTGTGGAACATATTCGTACGAAACCGGCAAGAAAGACTGCTGCCGTGGCTACGTCCCTGGATGCCGGCATCAGCGTTTCGGTGTTAAGGTATCTTCCGTTTAACCCGGTCAGGATCATCCATGACGACAGGAAGAAAGTGCTGTATATCTCCGCCCTTTCCGGGGATGTATACCAGATGCCGCTTCGGGAAGACGGCAGCGCAGGAGCAGAAACCCTGCTGATCTCCGCATCGGAGCATAACATTAATTACTTGCAGGGCCTGGAGTATCATGATAATACATTTTACCTGGTAGGAAATGAAAATGATGCGGCTAATTTTCACGGAAGGGGTCGGGTTCAGAAATGTGTGATCAACCCGGACGGTTCGCACACCTGGACCCACATCATGACCACTGAGCTATACCCCTCGTCAGGTACGCTTTATGACCATGCCTTTGCGGGCGTATGCTTATCCCGGAATAAAGATACGCTGTTTGTGTCGAGCGGTTCGCGGACAGATCACGGCGAAGTGAAAAACTCAGGGGCCTATACCGGGCTGCGGGAAGTGCCCTTAACGGCGAAGATCTTTGCTTTCCCGGTTTCTGTGTCGGATGTGATCTTAAGGAATGAACAGGAGTATATAGAATCCAGCGGGTTCCTGTATGCCGACGGCACCCGGAATGAGTTTGACATGGCTATTAACGGTCACGGTCATCTGATAGGACTGGAAAACTCAGGAGACCGGGATGATGCGGAAGAGCTGAACTGGCTGAGGAAAGGCCGGCACTACGGTTTTCCCTGGCGGATGGGTGGAAACGACACCCCCATGCAGTTTGTACCTTACAATGCAGCGGCTGATAAGCTGGTTCCGGCTGATGCGCTGGCCAGGGGGATATTCTATAATGACCCGGCTTTCCCGCCCCGGCCGGCGGGAGTGACCTTTGAAGAACCTGTTCTGAATTACGGCCCCGACGCCAACTGGCTGCGCAGCCCTGCTGACGGAAAAATGCACCAGGGGGCGGTAAGCACATTTACCAGCCATCGTTCACCATTGGGACTGGTCTTCGATAACGACAGCACCATGGCTGCACCGTACCTGGGCAATGGCTTTATGTTTGCCTATTCTTATCTGGGCGATCCCTTTTCCGCCTATTTGCCCGAAGAGGACGGCGGTGGGGATATGTGTCTCCTGGAATTGACGCTGGACGGGGCCACCGGGCGCTACAGCCTGAACACCACCCGCCTGATAAGCGGTCTCGGGAATGTCACCGATGCCGCCATAAACGGAAACATAATTTACTTTTCGGAACTGCAGGGAGCCATTTACCAGGTGATCATGCCCCGTATTCAGAAGCCTCAGGCCGATTTCTCATTTGAGCTGAAATCGGAATGCTCCGGCACCGTTCAGTTTACCAATTTGTCGGCCGGCGATGCGATGAGCTTCCGCTGGGACTTCGGAGACGGGAGCAGCTCTGCCGAGAGAAGCCCGGTACATACCTATGCCACACCCGGTAATTATACGGTTACTTTAAGCGCACACAACAGCTCGGGAGTGACCGGCAGAATATCCATGACCGTTCCTGTTGCATTGACAGAGCTGACGGTAAACATAAAGTCGCCGGGAAGTACGGTTTTTTGTCCTGAAGACGAGGTGGTCCTGGAGGCGGTATCGGCAAGCGGTGTTGAATATCAGTGGTACAAAAATGAGCAGGCGATCCAGGGAGCTTCAGGGTCGGGTTATACGGTGAATGAGGCCGGCCTTTATAAAGTTACTGTTCGGAAAGGAGAAGAATGTACGGCTTCTTCAGAGAGTAAGGAGATCACCTATAAAAACAACAAACCTGCCATAGCGTTAAGCGATTATGTAGTGCTTACCGCATCTGCCGGCAGTACAAGCTATCAATGGTACCTGAACGGGGTGCTGCTGCCGGGGGCAGTGCAACAAACCCATATTGCTGAAAAGCCGGGCAAATATAAGGTGCTGGCCAGCCCTGAAAACTGCCAGGCTGCTTTTTCTGATGAAATCGACGTGATCTTATTGGGAAATGAACGGTACTCCCTGAAATTATCGCCCAACCCGGTTGAAAATATACTGTATTTTACGCTCACACTTCCGGAAGCAGAAGAAGTAAGCTTAAAAGTGCTGAACAGCATAGGGCAGGCGGTGATGCCGGAGATGGCTTTAAGCAGGTCCATGAACCATCAGGCGGAGATCTCTACCCGTCAATGGCCTTCCGGCGTTTATTTT
>CAZLXI010000031.1:35815-58551 GCA_964563435.1 uncultured Lacihabitans sp. | reverse complement strand
CATTCGTTGGTAGATTTGTTGAAGCCCAAGCATATTGGGACAAAGCAATCGAAATTCTACCATTGTTTTCAATGGCAATTGGAAATAAAGGTTATGGATTGTTTCACTATGGACAGGTATTATTTGACGACAGCCATAAGGCTGTTTTCTATAATCACGCCTATTATTACTTAAAAAATGCTATTGAAATGAAACAATTTTTAGAAGGAGATGCTGAAAGCGGATTTCGACAACTTGTTGAGCATATTGAGCGGACATATGAAGATGACCTCTACAAGGAAAAATTTGATTTGAATCACTTTGACCTAGGCGACAATACTGAATTATTAGAATATCGAAAATGGTGTCTCTCAAACAAACTATATATAAATCCAATTAATGATTTAGGCGATAATACTAATGCAAGCCACGACTGCCTCAATTTGTCAAGTATAAAAATTAAGATTAAGTCCCCACCAACATTTTTCTCTCTTTATAATCAAATCAAGCAGGAATATGCGACTGCGAGATACTTGTTGTTTAATTCTACAGAAAAAAATGACACTCATTTTTCTGATGAGGATGTTGTTATCTTAGACACAATGGAAACAGCAATTTATTCTTACAATTTAGAACAGGCAAAATTGTCCTTTAGAATTTCTTACTCAATTTTAGACAAAATCGCATACCTTCTAAACGATTATCTTAACATAGGTATGCCATTAAACAAAGTTAGTTTTAGAAGTATTTGGCAGATTAAGGAGAAACTTAATTCATCGTTTGAAAACTCTGATAATTGGGCTTTAAGAGGATTGTATTGGCTAAGTAAGGACGTTTATGAAACTGATTTCAAAGAAGTAATTGAACCAGAAGCACAAGAAATCTCTAAAATCAGAAATCATATAGAACACAAGTGCTTAAAGATTGTTGAAAGTAAACAGCTATACGAAACAATGTATGACACAAACAATGATATTTCATATGTAATTAATAGAAATGAATTTGAACTAAAAACATTCAACCTATTGAAACTTACAAGGGCAGCTATTATTTATTTATCTTTGGCAATTGATCATGAAGAAAAAAAGAAACCGGAAGACGAAGAAAAAACCTTACCATTGCAACTGAACGAAATACCACAGTGGAAAAAGATATAAAAACTACGCACAATACGGGTTCGGCGTCAGGTAGTGTAGCATAAACTTTTCCTTGCCTATAATCCAAATCTCTTCAAACCGGTCTGGTGTTCGGTTAGAGTACCTTGTTGCTCAATTACAGGTTTCATTGTAAATGCATCCTGCTTTTTGTAGATGGAAGTTATTTTTTTGTTTATTATCAGCATTTTATGGGTTTAATAAGTTCGAAATTTGTACAAAAAGGGTGCGCGATAAAAATGTCGTTTACAAGTGAAATTATCAGATCGCCAAGCTAGCAAGTCGCCTTAAATCCATAAGGAATAAGTTCGAAATTTGTATAGGGAAGTTCACTGAATGGGACAAGTCAAATAGCGACTTGTCCCGTTTTATTTTGTCGCATTTAATTTTCTTTTGTGAATACCCCTTCACCCTGTGGGCGCTTAATGGTCATTTGTTTCTTTTCAGCATCAAATTCCACCGTAACCCCGGGCGCAATTCTGAATTTATCGGGTGCTGTGGCTTCGAGCGGTACTACGTTTTCGCCGTTCTTAATTGAGATGCCTGTGGCGGTTCTGATGACCGTCATTTTTGCCGGTCTTCCGGCTGCTGCATATACACCAACATATAGGTCGAGGATCTCCGGCTCTACTACCAGCGCCTCAAAGGTAGGGATCGGGTACGGCCGGTTCCAGTAAATATCGAAAACACCGGCCACGATATCCGATACCGGGTAGATCTTTGCGTTTGTGGTATAAGCCATAGCCAGCTTTTCTGTGGGCTCGTAGGCCAGCCAGGCGCCTGAAACATTGCTTCCGCCGGTATGCCCGTAAAGGGTTTTGCCTGCAAATGAAAAGGGCTCCATGCCCATGCCTTCGCCGTCATGTATCGTTATCATTTGGTCGAGACTGCTCTTCGAAACCAGCTTCAGGTCGAACAGTGCCTGAATAAACCGGGCCATGTCTGTCGGGGTGGATACGATGGCCCCTGCGCCGGCCGGGATGCTGAAATTTATCTCAGGCGCATCTTTCCATGCACCCAGATACCTGTAGGAAAGACTTTCATTGTTGTCAGGATTGGTGTTGCCCACACCCATATAGGTATTGTTAAGGCCGATTTTAGAAGTGATCCGTTGTTTTAGCGCTTCCTGATAGGGTTTTCCGTCCACTTTTTCCACGATATACCCTAAAAGGACATAGCCGGTGTTGCTATACCGGTGCTGACTATCAGGCTCAAAATTGGGTTGACCTTTTGCGATAGCAGTAAGTACTTCTTCATGTGTTCTTGACTGCATTCCCCAGGAGCCATCGACGGTAAGATCGGGAATGCCGCTGCGGTGTGCGAGGATGTGCCCGATGGTGATTTTGGCGGCGTTAGGGATCTGCGGGAAAAACTTATCCAGGTGATCGTTCAGCTTTAATTTTCCTTCCTCCACAAGCTGAAAGATCATCACGGCGGTATAGGTTTTGGTGATCGAGCCGATACGGTATTTTGTATCTTCGGTCAGCGGTTTCTTTATGGTTTCCGTGATCTGGCCATACCCGAAAGAACGGGAGTAAAGAACGTTTCCGTCTTTGGAGAGGATAATGCTGCCCATGCCTTTGTTTTTTTTCAGGATGTTGTCAAACAACTGGTCGAGTTTGGCTTTATCGACGGTTTGTGCATAGCCTGTGCCCAATAGCGCCAGGGAGAGTAAAACCGTCAGTGCAGTTGTAATTTTTTTGATTGCTTCCATGAATCCGATCAGATTGATTTTGTATTAAAAGTACTTTTAAATACAAAGTAAATACAGATATTTTTTTAATGCAAATTTTGTTGACCTTTTTTGATGCCTGCAGGTCATACTGCTTTTACCGGGGTTAGACCTGGCTGAAATGCCTACCGTTTCCCGGCATTGCACAACATTAAAATCTGAATTTTATCCCGGCCAGAATATAGCCGTCCAGAATGGAGATCTCCGACTCCGTTGAGCTTATATTGGTATAAACGGCCGTATAAATTTTGTTGCCGGTAAGGTTCATCACATTGTGGCCTCTTATCCCGTATTCTATTTTACCTTTGCCGGGCATCCACCTGATCTCGGGAGAAAGCATGTTGATGCGGTTATTTCCGATACGGGTGGTTTGCAGGTATTGGCTTAGTTTCAAGGCATATACCAGCTCTCCCTTTACGCCGCTGAATCTGAGGCTGCTGATATATCTTCCCATGCCCGAGCTGAGTTGGTTGACTTCCTGCGTAAACCGGCTTCTCTGCATGTCAAATTCACCATGGATCTGTAAGGTACGTTTTTTAAACCGGGTGCCGGCATTGAGTTTTGTGTTAGTAAATGTTCTTGTAAAAGCGGTTTCGGTTTCTCCGAAAAAGCCGATTCCCGCAGCGTAGTTAAGTGCCAGCACCCCTTTAAAATATACGGGGATGGTGTAAAATTTTTTGTCATAAGAAGTCCTGAAGTTGAGTGTATTTTCGCGGGGAGCATACACATACCGGGTTACAGAAGTTTCATTGACGATGCTATTGGTTTTGAACAGTGTATTGAAGTTGGTGGCATAACTGATGCTGGCAGCTATAAACTGCTCTTTTTGTATGCCAAATGAAGTGAAATTGAGGGAATAAGTATTGGATACGGTGCTTTTAAAGGGCAGGAGGTTTTTATTGTAGATCAGGGTCCGGTAATCGGTCACCAGGGGGTGTTCTATAAGATTTTCAATGGCAGGAAGCTGGTTTTTCCGGTTGGCGGAGATCGATATCCTAAAGGCAGGGCCGGTATAAAAACTCAGGGATACACCCGGTTCATAATAGAGCATGTTACGCGATTCGGCATTGTATTCATTGATCGTCCCGGTCAGCTTATTTATCCATGACAGTCGCATGTTACTATTTAATTCTATATCAGCGTTGGCATTGAACAGATAAAAGGCACGGTTGAGCTCCAGTGCATTCCTTATATCCAGGACGTCACTTTCCAGGCGGGCACGGGTGTCTTGCAGGCCCGCTCCCAGCAAATATTTTACTTTAGGGGTATTAAACGTAAAATTAGTGTTGAAATTCAAATCCTTACTCAGGGTATTGTATTTCTGAAACAACGACGCCACGTTCCAATAACGGATGGTGCTATCGGAGCTTATGCCCAGGTTCTGGCGGTTGGAGATGATATTATGCGACAAAACCGATATCCACGAACTGGCCGGAGAGAGCTTATGCTGATATTCCAGGCGATTTCCAAAGGTATAATTCCGGTTATTTATGCCGGTCAGAAACTGTTTGACGGACACATCCTGTATAAACCGCACCGATTTGTCATAATTATCCCTGCCTGAGCTGTACGTCGATGCGAAATTAAGCTGTGAAACCGGAGATATGAGATATTTCAGGTTCAGATGGGTGGTATTATAATACAGCTTTCCTGTTTCGTCCGTAAATTCGGAAAAGCGCAGGGGAGCCTCACCGGGATACTCTTTCCGGGAGCGGGTTTCGCCGGTTTGCCTGACGCCGTTGTAGAGGGAGTAGAGCTTCATATCCAGTCGGTTGCTGATCTTCGAAGTGATACTGGCACCGATAAACCGGTTGGCTTTGGATTTAATATTCTGGTCGGCCACCAGGAAACGGGGATATTGGGTAGGGTCTAAGCGTATGGTCTGACTCCTCTCGCCGGGAGACATCAGGCTGGATATGCCGCCCCGCAGGTCAATAAAATCCATCAGCGACATAGGCGAATCCCCGATATTATTCACATCGGTGATAAGCCCGATGTTGCCTGCTTTGGAAAAACGGAAGAGGTTGGTGTGTCCGAGATATTTATTGACCAGGCCGGGTTGGAGAATGGCATCGCCGGTAGGCACTCCCTTGTATTTGTCGTTGGTTTTCAGGTTCAGTACGGTTTTGCTGCTACCGATGTCCAGCAGGCTCTCCCGGTAGTTGGTCAGCAGTTCGGCTTCCGCTATCATATCGGGGCGGAGGTTTTGAGTGGCCATTTGCTGTAGATTCCCGAAAAAATCCTGTCCGTCTACCATCAGCTTATCTATTTTGTTGCCCTGGTATGACACCTTGCCTTCATCATCTACAGACAAGCCCGGCAGCTTATTGATCACCTCGCCTATATTGCTTTCGGTACCGTCTTTTACCTTTTCCAGGTCGTAGGTGATAGTATCCTTTTTGGCGATATACGATTTCGGGTAAGCTTTGATCTCCACTTCCTTTAGCTCCTGCTGGCTTTCCGTCAGCGTAATGGAAAACGGTGCGGTGTCCTGTGTTTTAAAGAGTTTCTCAACGCTTTCATAACCGAGACAGGATACCTTAAGGACATAAGTAGCGGGCTCTTTCAGCTTTAAACTGAAGGATCCTTCTGCATTGGTGATACCAAAAACCAGGATGTCTGATTTATCTTCAGAGAGAACCGATACAGAGGCTCTCGATATGGGATTGCCTTTGCTGTCGGTTACCTTGCCGGTAACCGGTATCTGAGCATAGACAAAGGCAGGTAAAAGTAAATAAGCAAGGGCAAAGATATTCCGGGTCATTTCTATGAGGAAATTACAGGTCTATGGGGAGATTATATTTCTATGAGGAGATTACAGGAAAGATTCTCAGCGTTTAGTTGAGCTTCATGACCTCACTGCGGGTTGTTTTCCGGATGACCGTATTGCCATCCCTTTCCTCGGTCGTTTCGGGCTCTTTAAGGGCTTCTTCCCGTGCTTTTGCCTGGATTTTTACCAGTTCTTCACGAGCAATAAGCTCTCCTTTGGGTTTTGGAATGTTTAATTCTTTAGGGTAAGAGACCCGTGTGGCATAAATGGTATTGTTTGAGCTTTCTACTTTAAGAATCAGGCCCGGTAAGCCATAATAATTGCCGGGACCATCGGGTACCGGAATCTCCGGTGCAAACCAGGCCTCTGTTTCTTCTCCGGTTCTTTCCAAAATCCGGGTGGCCCGCCGGCACTCCATCCCTGCTATTAAGGCCGTTTCCTTTTGTATCTTCCACGACTGCTCCCTGAAATCAGCCTGGGTAAGGTAGGCTTTCTTATCTACCTCCGTGCGTGTTAAAATAATGCTACTTTCAAAATTCTTATAGATCGTTGGGGGGGATGTGGCCGAACGAACACCTCTTACCGTGATATTATTCTCTCTCCTGTTATTTTCAGTGGTGGTTGTTTTCACGGTGTCTGATTTGTCAATGCCTTTGACCAGATAATACAGCGACTCCGCACCATTGTTTTCTAAGGTATAATACATAGGTTCAAGGAGGGCCTTACGCATATCGGGCGGCAGTTGATTCATTTGGCTGGCGGGTTTAAGTGCCATTACGTATTCTACTTTCAGATGGCGTGAAGACTCCTCCTTATTCGTAGCGGAGCTTAGAAATAATAGCGGGATTAATGCAGTTATCAGTGATTTCATTCCTGTTTCGGGTTTGATTCAGTTATTTCTTTAATTGAAGGATACCTGAAACAGGAAATAGTTGCATTTTCAAGAAGGTTTTTGAGTCATTTCTTTCATAAAAACAGCCCACCCGGTCAGTTTAATTCGGTGATGGTCACCTTCCTGTACCGGCTCAGGCCGGTATCGGTGGGCGTCTGAACTCCGGTTTCATCCCATTGGATATTTATGCGATCAGAACTTAAGCCTTTTCCGGTCAGATAAGTGGCTACCACCTGCGCCCTGTATCGGGCTAATGTGGTATTTAAGGCAGCATCACCCACATTATCGGTGAATCCTTTGACGGTTATTTTTGCTTCGGTTTTGGTACCGAGATAGGAGAGGAGGCTGTCTAAAGTATTTCTACCTTCTGATTTCAGCTCATATTTGCTTTGGTCAAAGAATATGGAAGGTATTTCGGAGGCGTACTTGTGGGGGGCGAGTACGCTTTGAGTCTGTAACGGTACAGGCTGTTCTGCGGTATCCTCTGCCAGAGTGGGCTGTTCTGTTGTTTTTTGAACGATTGTCTTTTCCTGCAGATAGATATTGGCGTCGACAATATTTATCCCGGTGCGGGGTAAAAAATCATTTTGAGTGAGTAATTCGCCTTCGGGTGAAGTAACGGTCAGACTGTATTTTGAGTTAGTTTTAAGGGTATCTCTGACATGGCTAAAGCCGCTGTGAGCCAGGATACGATTTATGTTGCCGGTATACCCGTATTTTTCTCCCTGAAAAAAATAGAGTTTAAACTCGTTATCTCCCACGGTGCCCGTCTCAGGTTGTGTTAACAGGGAATAGACTTTTTGGGAAATTTCCTCGTTCGTGACCGGTATTTCTATAGGGAGGAAAGTTCCGGCAGAATTCTTTTCAAAACTACCGTGGAAATAGACCGGCAGGCAGATCGACGGGCGGCCGCTGATTTCCAGGACAAGGGAGTCGGTATCTAAAGGAACCGTTATTTCATACCGATGCTCGAACACGTCCTGCTGAACAGTGCTGCCTAAAAGTTCTTTTTGGGAAGCTATGATACCGAATACTTTGACCGGTAAGAAACGATGAGTATGATTATCAAATACGGAGCCTTTGAGGGTAAGACTTTGGGCGAAAACGGTAAGTGATACCGAAAGTAAAATTCCGGTAAGGATCAGGCGTATATTTTTCATAGAGAGCAAATATAAAACTATTTGTTTAGTTTTGAAATAGTACTTTAAAATCAATCCAAAAGCTCTTTTAATATTTCATTTTTGAAATACAATTCGTACTGAGTCTGGATAAACTGTGCGTTTGCTTTTTCTCTATTCAGCCGGTACGTATTCAGTTCCATTTGATTGACCAGCCCTTCTTTAAATTTTTCTTTTGCTCCTTCATAGAGGTGATTCTGGGCTTTCAGGTTTACTTCCGCACTTTTTAATTTTTCTTTCAGGGAGGCCAGTTCCAGCTTGAGGGTTTCTGTCTGCCGGGTCAGTTGAATCTCCGTTTTCTGCCTTTGTGTGCGGACGATCTTCTCCTCGATTCCGGCGACGTCAATACGGGCGTTCACCTGACCGTTGGAAAAGAGGGGGAGAGACAGCCCCAGGCCTGCAAACTGGTTGAAATTATGACTGAGCTGTTGCAGATAGCTAAACTCACTGACGGCACCGCTGGAATAGGAAGTACCCAAACCTAAATTCAGGAACAACCGCGGATACCTTTCAGCCCGCGCAATATCTACTCCGAACTGTGCAGACAGAATCCTGCGATCCCAAACCTGCAGGGCCGGATGCAGGCCATTACCCCGGGGAACTATCCGGGGTTGGGACAGCTCCGGTACGACCACTTCAACATCTTCGTCCAGCATCATCAGTTGAGCAAGCAGCTTTTTGGTCAACCGGTAGTTGTTTTCAGCGTTGGTCAGCTCAAAACGGGCATTGGCCAGTTGAGCTTCTGTTTCTATGAGGTTGTAGGCGGCCATCACGCCTTCTTTTATTCGTTCTTTTACAGCCTGGATCTGGTTTAGTAAATCGTCAACACCCTCCCGCTGAAGGCGGATCAGCTCCTGGCGGATCACTACATTTGCATACGCTTCTATCACCGCCAGCTTCATTTCTTTTCTGACCACCTCCATCTGAAATTGTTCAGCCTCTTTATTCTCCCGATTTCGTTCCATCTGATTTCGGAGAGCAAAGCCATTGAAAAGAGTCCAGTTGGTGGAAACACTGAATGAATTGTAGGAAATAGTACGCTGAACAAAACTGTTGGAGAAAGGATCAATGCTTCTTCCGCCGTTGAGGCCACTCGAAACCGACCCTGAAACAGCCGGGAGCCGGCTTTTCAACGATTGAACGAGTGTGTTTTCCGCCCTTGAAATATTCAGATTCTGCAGCAACACATCCGGGTTCTGCTGCTGCGCCCGGGCGATACATTCGGCCATGGTATAGCTTTTCTGCCCATAGGCGGCTGCACAGGCCAGCAGGCAAATGATCAGTAATCTCACCTTTTCAACGTTTTGCGTATATCATAGAAAAAGCGCTTGATCAGCCTGAGGTCTTCCGTAACGATGTCAGCAGTGGCCTTCATTCCGTATTTGAAAGGCAGTACGCGGCCGGAGTTGGTCACAAAGCCGTCCGGGAAGCTCACCCTGACCAGCGTAGCAGAATCTCTGGGCATTTCACTGATTTGGCGGATCCGTCCTTTCACACTCCCGAACTCCTGGAAGGGGTAGCCTTCAAATTTGACGATCACTTCCTGTCCCTGTCTGATTTTACCGAAATTATATTGCCCTACCCACATTTCACCAAAAAAAGCTTCATACTCCGGCAGGATGAGCATGATTTCCTCCCCGGTCTTTACCTGCTGATTCTCCTGCAGTAGGGTGGTGAAGTGTACGGTGCCGGATACGGGTGCAATGGCTATATACCGTTGCTTCCAGGCCTGAATATCACTTTTCAAAGAGTAGATCGTTTGAATAAGGGTGGTAGTATGCTCTTCGATGGTTTTATCCATTTCCAGCAGTTCCTGATGCTTTTGATTCTGGCTTATGGTATTGTTTTCCAATGAAGTTCTGGCCTGCTCATACGCCTGTTTCTTGCTGAGGTAGCGGCTCATGGCATTTTTAGCTTCCTGTAGCGGAACAAACCCTTTATCGGCCAGCCGTTGCTGACTTTCTGCTTCTTCCCAAGCCATTTTCAGGTCTTTTTCCTGAAGTTCGAGTTGTTCGTAGGTGCTGGTTCTGAGATTTTTGAGGCTGTTGATCTCTCCTGAAATAGCCCCCTTTTTGCGGGTGAAGGTTCCGGATCGGAGGGCTGATTTTGAGCGGGTGTAGGCTTCCTGGAAAGCCTGATAGCTTTTTTGGAGGTCTCCCAGGTTAAAGTAGAGGGGTATTTCGGTTTGATACACGGCTTCAATATCGTCTTTCTTCTCAATCACTTCATCAATAACCCTTTCTAGTTTTAGTACATCATTGTGATCGGCAGTACTTTCCAGATAGGCCAGAATATTGCCTGATTTAACAGTTTCACCGTCTTTTACCCACAGCTTTTCGAGCCGGCCTTCCGTACGAGCCGTAATGCTTTTAGGTAACTGAGCGGGCAGTACCCGTAAAGGGGCTGAAACCAGGTCGGGGTATTGAACAAACCATGATACGGCCAGGATCAGGCCGATCACCCCGAAGAAGAGGGTGGTACCCCATCGCAGGAGCCAGCCGGGCGGACGGTTCAGAACCTCATTTACTGCGGTATTGACGAGCTCGGGCTTCTTACCGCTGCTACTGTCTTTGTAGAGTACGGGTGGTTCCACCGGAGGAACTATGACCTCCTTCGGGATTCCTTTCCCTCCCATGAGCTGTGAAATGTCAGTTTGCAGCAGGCTTTTATTTTTATTCGTTTCCTCAGGCATTGTTCACTTTTGGTTTTAACTTCCTAGCTCCAATTGATTTTTTACCAGTTCAAAATACCGGCCGTTGACCCGGCTGAGCTGCTCGTGGGTTCCCGTTTCCACCACTTTCCCTTTTTCCAGTACAATAATCTGATCCGCATTTTTCACCGTACTGAGCCGGTGAGCTACCACCACCACGGTTTTCCCGGCAAAAAACTCCGAGAGGTTTTCCATGATGATGCGCTCATTCTCGGCATCGAGAGCATTGGTGGCTTCATCAAAGAAGAGGTATTCCGGATCTTTGTATACCGATCGGGCAATCAGAAGTCTTTGCTTCTGTCCTTGCGAAATACCGTTCCCTTCAGATCCGATCTTCGTGTTATAGCTAAGGGGCAACGATTCAATAAAGTCCCGGATGTTGGCTACTCTTACTGCATGAAGAAGTTTATCGATATCCGGACGTTCATCACTGATGGCGATGTTATGAGCTATGCTATCCGAAAAGATGAAACCCTCCTGCATGACCGTACCGCACAGGCTTCGCCAGTAATCGTAGCCAATGTTGCTGAATTGAAGATTGCCGATTTTAACAGATCCTTTCTGAGGTTCTATAAATTTCAGTAATAATTTGATGAGAGTGGTTTTACCGCTTCCGCTGCTTCCTACAATGGCGGTTACTTTTCCCTGGGGAATGTGCAGGTTGATATCGGTCAATACCGGCTCATTTCCTGCTCCGGGGTAGGTGTAGGTCAGGTTTTCTATTTTTATGCCTTTGTCTTCGGGAATCCGCCGTACGAAATGTTTTCCGGTGGGTTCCTCATCTTCCATGCCGTGCACTTCGTTCAAACGTTCGAGGCTGAGCCGTGCATCCTGCAGACGCTGGATAAAGCCTACAAGCTGCTCCACGGGGCTGTTGAGCTGTCCGAGGATGTACTGCACGGCCAGCATGGCTCCCAGCGTCATCTGGCCGTTTACCACGGCCGTAGCGGCCAGGAAGGTGATGAAGATATTTTTGCCTTCATTGATAAACAGGGCTCCCGACTGCTGATACTGTTGCAGCGCCAGCGAACGGATATTGAGCTTGAACTCGGCTACCTGCAGGTTCTCCCAGTCCCAACGCTTTCGCAGGGTGGCATTGTTCAGCTTGAGTTCGGGAACCGATTGCACCAGTTGGATAAGTGTACTCTGGTTTTTGGAGTTCAGGGCAAAACGTTTATGGTCGAGGGTCTTGCGGTATTTAAGGAATACAGTAACCCATGCAGCATAGAGTATGGAAGCTACTACGAAAACCCCGAAAATAGTAAAGTTATAGAAGGCCAGTACTACAGAGAATATGACAAGGTTAAAGAGGGAAAACAATACGCTTAATGAGGTTCCGGAGAGAAAAGATTCTATGCGAGAATGGTCACCCACCCGCTGCAGGATATCGCCGGTCTGCTTGCTTTCAAAGTAGGCGACCGGAAGGCGAAGCAGCTTTCCCAGGAAATCGGAAAGGATAGACAGGTTGATACGCGTACTAATGTGCAGAAGGATCCAGCTCCGGATAAAGTCAACGCTCATGCGGCCGATGAAAAGCATTAGCTGACCGCCCAACACCAGGTATATAAAGTTCAGGTTACGGGTCTGGATGCCTGTATCGACTACCGACTGGGTGAGAAAGGGCAGGATCAGCTGGATGATTGACCCGGTCAGCAGTCCCAGAATGAGCTGGAAGACCAGGCTTCGATACCGGAAGAAATGTGAGAACAAGCTTGTAAGGGTTTTATCGCCTTTTTTCTGTTCAAACTCATCTTCTCCTTCGTGAAAAGCGGGAGTGGGTTCGAGCAGGAGGGCGATACCGGTGGGCTGGCCGTCGGTTATTGTAGTGGCCCATTGGGATTCAAATTCAGCGAAGGAGTATTTGAGCAGTCCACGGCCGGGGTCGGCTACATAAACCCAACCGTCTTTGTCATCCCGAGCCACCTCTTTTTCACTCTGAGCAAGTGTCCCCGAACTTCGAAAGGTGCGGCGCCTCGACAAGAATTTTCCTGATGTTATCTTATACACCACTACAAAGTGATTCTGCCCCCAATGAACTATACAGGGGAGCGGAGCATCTTTCCTTAATTTTTCGAGGCTTACCTTTACCGCCAGTGTTCTGAATCCTATTTTTTCTGCTGCCTGAGCTATACCGAGCAGATTCACCCCGTCTTTGCCTATCTCTGCGGCCTCTCTGAGCTTTTGAGCTGAGAGTGTACGGCCGTAATGCTTAGCCACCATGCGCAGGCAGGTGGGGCCGCAGTCCATGGCATCAACTTGACGGAACAGAAGAAACGCCATATTTTCTAATTAGTCGACCTGATTTTTACAAAGTATATATTTATTAATATCCTTTTCATTGATACCCATCTGGATCCCATATTTTTCAGACAATATATTTTACTCAAATGAAATTCATTTTTAGATTTGAACTACTGTTTTTAGCTTAGTTAAGCTTCTGAAAGCCTTGAAATTGTTTCTTAATCTACTGTTGTTCGCAATTGTTCAGGAGCCATTTTTTAATGTTTGTGCCACTGGAAATGTCTATTGCTATTTTCTGCCAAAACCTTATTAAAAGTTCTTTACTTGTTGGAAATTAGTGCCTTATCTCATATTGTCCAGAATTAGACGCTTTACTTCGGGGGATGAGGGAGATATGGCATTGAAGCTTAACGTTTCGGCCTTTTGACCAAGCAGTATATATCTTGGTATACTCTCAATATTGAAATGCTTTACCCAGTTTGATTTAGTTCCCTTTTCTAACAGATAACTATCAGCCCACTTATCATAATGCTTCTCTTTTATTAGGGTTTTCCATTTTTCAGGGTCATCATCAATAGAAAGGTACAGGAAAACCAGTTTGTCATTTTGTAGCTGCTCCTTTAACTGTACGGACTTCGGAATCTCCGTTATACAAGGCCCACACCAGCTTGCCCACATATCCACATATATCCAGCGATCCTGATACTCATTAAGGAGAGCGTTTAGGGTTTTTCTTTTTCCTTCAGCGTTGATTACGGTGTCTTCTAAAACAGATTCTGGTATCTTACGAAGATTATTATTGAATTTTTTGTAGCACACTTCCATTTCTTTACTAAATTGAGCGGGCCTGAACAGGCTGTTGTAAATTATATGAATACTATCCAATAATGGCTTGTCGGCTTTGCTGCCATTATTAGCTAAAATGCAAAACTCAAAAAAATACATAGCCTCCCTTTCTTTTCCAATGAGTTTTAAATTGGTCAGGTCGAAAAAAGCATTTTTCCCTTTTATCTCCATGGCTTTAACTGAGACCTGCAGATATTTTTGAAGAAACATGCTATAATAATTAGATATAAAAAAACCGGATCTCAAATCTTCATCTTTGATTTCCTTCAATACCTCGTTATATTGTTGGGGGGAGTTGGCGTCAAACTGTAACAAATCATAGTAATATCTGTAGAGGTTCTCCTTTTGAAAAAAGGATTCAAATTTATCTGAAACCGGTGCCATTAGTTTAAGTTTATTCAGATATTCTTCCCGAATAGAAATATGTTGTTTTAATGCAGCCCGATAAGCATAAAAATCTATATAAGATTTTAAGTTTCTAAGCGGGGAGTCGACATTCTTAATATAGGGAATAAACAAATAGTTGCCGGCATTTTGCCCCTGAATATTTAAAGATCTAGGAGAGTTGAAAACTATATTAACAGAATCTCCCGGAGTTATAAAAAAGTCATTGTTCAAAATAGACGCTATTACAGGCTCTTCAATTTTTAGAACCAGTGTGAATGTGCTATCCTTCTTCAGTTCTGTGGTAGTTAGTGTCTCGGTTTTCTGCAAAAGAAAATTAAACCGATTTAATCGGATTTCTTTTATTCTCGCGTCCTGATAATTAAACTTCCCGCTAATGATGGTTGCCCTGCAAAATGAGTATAAACTTGAAAAAGTAAAAAAAAATATTATTATAATCCTGCTCATAAATGAAAGTTTTGTTGAAATTTTCAAACGTATAAAGACCGGGGGATTTTCTTTTCCCCCGGCGAAAGTCATAGCACAAAACAGACAGCGGTGGTTGTCGAAGGATAATTAACCTCACAATCACAAAGAGCCTCACTACAGTCATGATCAGCAAACTCAAGTTCTCCCAGTATTGTAGTCCCATTTTTGCAAGTTATGTAGGCTGTTTTGGCGCCACCCTCACCACCAGGAAATGGGGGATTTCCTCCTTTAACATTCCTCATTGACTCTTCAGATAATACCTCTTTTTCGAAATTTGAGATAAAATTTTTCATAGTTAAAATATGTTTTGGTTAAAATATAATTTGATTTGTAAATCCTTATTCTTGTAATATTTCTTTTTGAATTGCTAGCATTGAACATAATTCTTTTAAACTTACAACCTCCGGTTTTTTTCTACTATTAATAAATAACGTTGGAGTGACTTTTATCTCCGCATAGTTTACCCACCCATTATGCATCTTTTGAAAATCAGCGGCTTTCTTTGTTTCATAATATGTCTTATATCCGTCATCCCACTTTTCAAAATTCTTGTCGTTTTTTCGGTACCACTCATTTAAGGCCATTGCTTGTTTATCTTTTGACAGGCTCAGTAGTTTTCTTACAAATTGCCCGCCCGCATTGTTTTCATTTGAAAGGAAAATTACCTGACATTTAACTTTAGGATTTTCTTCCGCTAACTCTTTAAGCTCTTCATGCATGGCTGCACAGGGAGAGCAAAGAGGATTGCTTACGATAGTAATTGTATGTATTGCATTCTTATTGCCGAAAGTTACCATAGGCATATCCTCGGATATTTCAGGCATAAAGGGTTGGTTTTCCATCAGGAATTTATAATATGCCGGATTAGCGTATATTTTGAATAATTTCTTTCTTAAATTATCCCAGTCCCCTGCTCTCAAAGCTATATTTTTAAAAATTAACAGAAAAACTATGGGAATTACAAAGCCTGCAAATAAGTACTTTATTCCCAACTCATCCGGATTTATTGAAAATGATGAGAAACCTGAAAGGGTAAATAGTTCCAATATAAAAACCGAGACCACACCAAGACAAAGAGTACACCACATCATAGTTTTTACCCCCTGATACCATAAGGAATAAACACTAAAAAAGATACTACCCAGACTAAATATCCATTGAAATGATAGGAAAGTGCTCTCATTGTGTGCGTTTAAGCTAAACAATAAGGTGAAAAATGAACCAAAAAAGTAAATAAATCCTAAATCGGCCCAACTTAACCAAGATGTGAGTTGTGCTGCCGGGCTATCCAATATACTCTGGCAGTTTACCTTAGGCCCGTTATTGCATAATTTATTGACCAGTTCATTTTTACTGTCTATGCTTTTCGCTAATAACAGACTACTTACTATTATACCTGCTATCTTCAAAACGATCAGGGCAGAAAAAAGAGGTGTAATACTATTGAAAATAAACGCTGCACTAAAAATACTTATCAGCAGAGCAAATAATGTTACAGCCAAAGGAACTCTTAACTGGTTAAGGATTTCATTTTTTCGCTTTTGGAGATAGTCTTTCTCTCCTGATTCAGAAGACGTTTCTGCCAACAATGCAATTCCCTGCCAGAATTTAAGAAAATCATCCTTACCAGTTTTTAACCAACCTTTTTGAGTATCTAACCAGCTCACTTCATTCCCTATGACTTCTTTTACTAATGCAAAAGTGCCTCCATATTGATGAAGATATACTACAAATGGAGTAGGAAGCTCATCAAACCTCTCCTTGTCAATTTTGATACCGGCATTTTCTATCCTGAAATGGTTTAGTGTTTCAGAATAAGCCAGTAAAGAACCTTCATCAGGGTGAGATAACAGGTGTTCTAAGGCACCTGTCTTAGTTACCGGGACATTCAGCACCTTTAAAAAATGTATAAAAATATGTTCGAAGTTGCTTCTCATATTCTCTAATTCCTTAGGAATAAAGGTATTTTAAAGAAATTCCGAGAACAAATTAATGCAGTGAACCGCTGATTTCTTGCAGTTAATGATCTGTAAAAGAATTGAATAAACTAAAAAGTGTTATTCAATTCAAATAACCTTAAATTTTAATTGAATATATTCAGAGTGGTACTCTATAGCCGTTAGGCTATCTTGTATGTTTGTTTAATCGATCGATACAAGACACTATCATTACATTAATTTTCCTTACTTCAGGATCTCGTCTAACACACTTTCAAGGTTTGAATAACCGGGTACGGGTTTGGGAGCGTCCGGGTAAGTAATGAAGCCTTCCTTGTTAACCAGCATATATCTGGGAATCGGGCTAATATGGTATCTCGTATAAATAAGTGTTTTTCTGGGATCAAGAAGAAGGTAACTATTTTCATCCGGAAGCTCTTCTTTTCGTGATATTTTCTGCCAGACTTTAGGATTCTCATCCATAGAAATGTAAATTACGCTTAGTCCTTTGGAACCGTATTCTTTTGCTATCTGTCGGGAGTAAGGAAGGTTGGCTCTGCACCCACCACACCAGGTAGCCCAAAAATCAATGTATTTATATTCGTTTGTTATTAAAAGGCTGTCCCAGTTAATAATTTTTCCTGTTTTCAGATGGTACAGTAACGAAGTATTTGCAGGGTTATAATCCGGTTTAATTATTATCGGCCCCTCCGCCATACTGTTCCCGATATAATCTTCATAATTGATAGTGATTTGTTCTTTTAAAATATCTGATTGTGCGGTCACCAGATAGTCATCTACTAATTCCCCGATTTCCGGAGATTTATAAGCAATATCAAGTACCTTAAAAAGCAGATAATCACGTGTTTTCCCTTTGTATGTGTCTTTTATTTTATGATAAAATGCCTGATAGTTCTTATCTTTCAACCAATATAACTGGAGCAGGAGAGATAAGGATTCCAGATAATGAACGGAAGCCGGGTTGCCTTCTGTAAGAAGAAGAGGGTTGAGGAAATCTGTTATATTGAGATTTGAGAGCAAATTCTGATTGAGGTTAGCATCCAGTTTACAATGTTGTAAGAAATCAAAATACTGCCGGAATACAAGAGTTTCTCTTAGTAAATTTTCATAGTTGTCAGAAACCGGGTGAGAGATTATATAGTGTTCTAAGAAGTCAAAACGCTTTTTGTACAGTCTGGTTACCGCATTGAATAAAGAATCCGTATTTTTTCTTTTGTATGAAATGGAAGAAAGAAGGCCTTCAAAATTACCTGTTGCCTGCTGCATATGTACAAAGAAGTTCAGTTCATTGTTTCTAAGGGTATCAGAGGAAGAAGCCCATGTTTTACCTGGTTCGTTTTTTAACAAGATTGTTTCTCCGGGTTGGAGAAGGAAAGTAGTGTAGGTATAACGGAGGTTGGAATCTATATTATCACACACCAATCGGAAAGGTGTTGCCGTATAAAAATATAGTGTGTCATAAGTATTTTCAGATCTGTAACGTTGGAGAACGAAGTCTGCTGTAGTTTCTGCCTGGATACCCAGCCTTTTACTGCTTCTATTCTCTATATAAATAGTAGTAACTTTAATTTCTGAAGCCTTTAGAACTTTTGCAGGAAGAGAGAGAAATGCAATGATAAAAAGTAAATTTTTCATTCTGTTAATTTGATTCGCGTATAATCACCTTTCTGTATAAGTTCAGACTGACATCGGTGCGGAGTGGAGCTCCTGTCTCGTCCCATTGAATATTTATGCGATCAGGACTTAACCCATTAGCGGTAAGATAATTGGCCACCATTTGTGCCCTGTACCTGGCCAGTGTGACATTTAAGGCGGCATCACCTACATTATCTGTAAATCCTTTTACAGTTATTTTTGCATCAGTTTTAAGCCCCAGATAAACAATAAGGCTGTCTAAAGTATTTCTCCCATCCATTTTTAGCTCATATTTACTTTGATCAAAAAATATGGCAGGGATTCCACCGGAGTATGCGTGGAAAGAGGGAGTGTAAGAATTACTATCGGCTGATAATTGTATTTTTTTTTCTTGCAGCGTATCGTGATTGCTAGTGAAAGGAAGTTCTGTTAATTCGTTCATGGGTTTCCGGAATGTAGCTTCTTCTCCAGGATATGTATTGGTATCCACAAAGTTTAGCCCTGGTCTTACTGTAAATTCATTTATTGTAAGCACGTTCCCCTGAGCTGATTTGACAACAAGCTCGTAAGTGGATTCATTTCTGTCTTCCGAGGATATGAACAAACTTTGGCGGGATATGGTTTGGGTTATATCCTGTGTGCAGTGATGGCTTCCGTTTACGAAATGCCGGACCTCAATTTTATTTCCGGAGAATGTATTTTCTGCCCGGCAATATACCAAATATGCTTTATAAAGCATATGCTTGTCTTCAGGGAGGGTTGGAATGC
Source organism: uncultured Lacihabitans sp. (assembly GCA_964563435.1). Taxonomy (GTDB): domain Bacteria; phylum Bacteroidota; class Bacteroidia; order Cytophagales; family Spirosomataceae; genus Leadbetterella. The sequence continues at coordinate 39,815 of CAZLXI010000031.1, read as the reverse complement.
GTATTTTTGCAGATGTTTTTTTTTGAAAAAGGCCATAAAAATGTGTAGGTAGTGAAACAGAAGCATAACCCTTGTTTTCAAACAGAACAGAATCGGCATCTGTAGGTATTGTTATTTCAAACTGGTGTTCGAATATATCCTTCTGAACTGATTTTCCCAATAATTGTTTTTTGCCGTTATTTATACTATAGACTCTGGAAGGGACATCTCTGCCTGTATTGTCATCCTCAAAAGAGCCAGTTACTCTAAGATTTTGAGTATAACCCCAATTACTAAAAACCAGTAAGAAAAAGGTTAACATTTTAACTGTCATTCGTTCTCAACTTTTATGAAAAAAGATATAACCAATTAAAGATAAATCTTATAATTTATAAATCCCTCATCTATAGAGAGGGATTTATAAAAAGTAACGTAATTTTGTCAGTGAGGAAAAATGAGTGAATTTGCTTAGGGGCAATGAACAAAATAAGCATATCCATCATCCAGGTCTTCATTAAATTCATTAGCCAAAGCATTAGCTTCAGAACGAGTAAAAACATACTCTCCGCATGTTCCCCCGGCACCACCCGGTCCAATAGAACATACCGCGCATTCTCCTCCTTTAATGTTCTTCATCTCATCTCTTTGCAGTATCTCTGTGCTGGCAAAAAGGCTTTTCAGGTTCGAATTGTTCATGAAATAATAGAATTAAAATTGATAATATTTATGACTTGATCATCAAATCCCTAAGTTTATTTGTAATTCGTTATTCTTGTTTTACGGGAAACGTCACACTCCACATTCCAGTTTCCTCTGTCACATAATACAGATTCAGATATTTTAACTATATCCTTTTGGAGGCAATATTTTGATGACCTAAATATATTTTGGTGGATCGTTTTCTGCAAATCCATGCAGCTAACTATCATTTTTTTGCAGTGAATAAGCGAAAAAAGAAGTAAGTATGTTCAAAATGACCGCTTACTATAAATTTTTATTTAAAGTATTTATAATAACATATTTATTCAGATTTTAGAGATCAATATGAAGGTATACTTTGTAAATCCCGTTTTCATTAATAGTATCCAGCGTGTGCTTTCGGGGGTAATAAATCTCCAAGCGGCGACGGGTGTTATACAGGCCAATACCATTTTCAGAAGTATTGGTTTTAGGAGTTTGGTTTTGAGTGGTAAGATATATGGCATCATTTTGTATAGTTATGGATATATCCGCTTCGGCCGCTCCAGAAACCCTGTGTAGTCCGTGTTTAATGCAATTTTCTATAAGATTTATAAGTATCAACGGAACTATAGTTGATTCTCCGGGCTTTCCGGTTACAGCTAACCTTAGTTTTTTGTTGGAATTCAGGCGTATTTTGGATAGTTTTACATAATTTCGTATAAAACCTATTTCTTTATCAAGAGATACTTTTTCCATGCCGGTATTATAAAGCGAATACTGCAATAGTCCTGCAAGCGTTTCTATGCTTTTAGTAGCTTTAGGGTTATCCATTACCATATTATAGATAGCGGTAAGGGTATTGAGCAGAAAATGGGGGTTGATTTGGGCGTGTAGGTAGTTCAACTCCAGTTTTAGGTTCTCCTCCTTGAGTTTTTGAGAATAGTAAAACTTTTGTAGCATTTCATAAGCACCCCTGATAATTAAAGGAGGGGCCAGGTGAAACAAACTCATAGTATAAGAAAAATAAAAGACCTTGCTACTAAATGGTACCTGCCAAAACTGAAGCTGACCTATATTTTTTGAAGCATTAACAAAGTATATGGCATTCCGGAAGTTTGCTAAATAAGAAAAGGAATAGTAGGTATAATACTGATAAAATAGCAATACAAAAAGTATATAAAGTATGCCGGAGTAGATATTATTTTGTAAAGCACGAACTATAAGGTAGTAGCTTATGATTGTCAAAACCATCACACCAATCATAAAATATGTGGCATAAGGAATTTTCAACACATTTACTGAAAATATAAAATAGATAAAAAGGAAAACACAAAGCCAGAACATTATGGTTAAGGCCCAGTATTTCCCCTTTGTTTTAAAGCTCTCAGTAATAGGAATTCTATTTGACACTAATTTGAACTATTACATTTTCCCCAGGAAGTGGTCGTGGTATCCGTTGTAGTTCTTCCCTTTGTTTTGGATTGAGTATTTAAAACCCCGATCACTTCTTTTCTTAAAAATTTTCCATTGTTCATCATTGTATTAAAAGTTTTAGACTATAAAACTTTTAAATGATGACTAACTTTAAAAATAGAAGCAGTGGATAGTTATATTTCTGCTGTGAAGATACAAAAAAAGAAGTAAGTTGTATCAAACCTTTTGATTACTGCATTTTTAGCTCATTTTTGATAAAACTCTTTACCCACATACATGATCTGGATATGGTAAATTTCTTTCCATTTCGTAACGTCACTTCACTATTTCTTATAGTTTCTATATATCGTATATTTACTATTACAGAGCGGTTCAATTTAAAAAAGCAATTTCGGGGTAGAAGTTCTTCCAATTGATGTAATCGTATTCTTAGCATCAGATATTCCTCCCTTAGTTTGCACCCGAATACTTTGACGTAGTAATTGTCGGCTTCTATCCAATCGATATAATCTTTGGGGATTTGGACACTTTTTTTTCCAATGTCTAACACCAGTGTATCTTCTTTGAAATTATTAAGTGCTTTCAAAACCTTATTAACAGATTGTTTGAATCTTTCATAAGACGGAGGCTTTATCAGGTAGTCAATGATATCCAAATCATAGGATTGGTAGGCATATTTATTATGAGCTGTGACAAAAATATAGTGTATAGATGGTATATTCAGTCTTTTAACTAATTGTATGCCTGTTAGATTTGGCATCTCAATATCCAGAAAAACAATATCCGCTTTATTCTTTCTTAGGAAACTTAAAGCCTTTTGAGCATCGTCAAAACTTTTTAACAGGTTCAGGTCAGAATGCCGGGCTATGTACTTGGCCAGTATCTCCCGTGGTGCGGGTTCATCGTCTATTACGACGCAGTTATAGGTAGTTTTCATTTGTCTTTGGGAGTTGTTGTACGAATATTCATTTTTTTTTGCTCAAATCCAAATTTTCCCTCGCCAAAGCCGACCCGTAGTGCCGGTACAGAAAATGGTACAGCAACATTTCATATTTCCGGGCTTCGGAAATAAAATTACGGTTTACGTGTATGTGGATATAGGAGGCGAGGGATTCTGGTTGAGAGGGACGAAATGTTTCTACGGGAGCTGCATCAAGGATTTCCTTTGCCCAAGTATAATGCTGTCGGTATAAGGTATTAAGCTTAGCCTTTAAAGCGATACCGGACTCCTGCAGAAAAGCATCGCGATTCGTTTGGCAAAAGTTTACTTTTTCCGGGAGGTTCAGGCCGGAAAGATAGACATGAATACGGGCAAGAGAAGTTTCCAGCCGGTACGCTTCGGCATCCGATTCCAGCCTTTTCAAAACCAGCTCGCTGTCTTGCATAAAGAGGGTTTCTGCCTCTGCCATGTCAGGGTAGCGGCCGTATTCCGGCTGGTAGTGGGCTATTTGTAATTCATGGATGGAGCCGGTTTCCAGCTCTTCACTGAAACGGGAATGGAACAGATCCAGCACGGTTTTGTAAAAGTCAGGGTCGGATCCGTGATAGAAACGCAGGCGAAGATGAAAGTCAGGATCCTGGTAGCGGATAAAGAACCACTTCTGAATCAGTGCTTTCTCTCTCAGATGTTGGATAAAGGGCCAGATCTTCTCACTCAATAGTTTATCGGCTGTTTTTGGGCCGGTATAAAGTTTGAGATAGAGCCATTCACTGCCGGGTGGGTAAGATTTGCCGGAAACGATCGGTGAAGGAGTGGGGAGCTTACATGGTTTTTCACGCTCTACGGGAATGATGATTTCAGAGGCACGTCCGTTAATAAAACAGTGATCGGGCGTATATACAAACTCTTGGACCCGGACCGTCTCGTTTTTCCGGAGGTGATCCCGGAGGATTTTTTGACACAAGG
>CAZLXI010000031.1:1619-35715 GCA_964563435.1 uncultured Lacihabitans sp. | reverse complement strand
TGGGCATGGGAAAGAAAAGGGATCACCCGCTTATTGAATTTCTGAGAGCGGAGGATCACCTCACTGCCCGAGACGGAAACCAGGAGGTCGGATAAGGGGATGGAAGTTCCCGTATCATGGCCCAGATAAAGGATCTGGTGGTCTCTCAAAGGGGCATGAAGCACCACATTTCCTATTTTCCCTTCGGGCAGGTGAATAACCTCAGCGAGAAGGGTGTCTGACTCCGATTGCTCCCAGGCGGTGATTTCGCAAAGCTTATCCGCCAGAGCATTGTTCCCCAGTGAAAACCTTGACATGAGGTTTACAGCGGAGCTTCCGCCGGCCTGCTTTAACAGAAAACGATAATCCGAACCTTCCCTGAGAAGGCTCCCGAAGATATAAGAGGTTATGCTTTCGTCGGGTTCTTGACCATTCACTTCGGTAGCCGTTAGTGTTATTTCATTGGCTCCTGTAGCCATACAATGGATGTATTTGTCCAGTAAAAGATACTGGAAATCAGTCATGTCAACCCTTGTTGGTTCAGGAATGTGCGATTCACTGTCTAATTCACTCACTACAGCCCCGGAAGGAGTAAGGTGATAGTTTCCGTAGGGTATTCCGAATTCCGGATCCAATACTTTCAGTAATGGTATTTCCTGCCCTTCAAAGCGACGCAAAAAATCGTTCCGGAAGGCTTCGAGTCTTAAATTGGAACCTGTTTTGAACAGCCCTTTGAGTTTTTTAACATCTTCGAGGATATCCGTGATGATGGTCCGGTCTATTTCCGCCGCCGGGTATACGGTGAAGGTATAGGGGTTGGTTATATTTTTGCAGGATTCCGGCAGGGTAATTTTGGGTAGCCGATGCAGATAATCTTTCAATCTTTCAGACTGCCGGAACTCATAGTCCGTGTATAAAACCTGTTCTTCGGTTAATTCCCGGATAAAACCGGCCGCTTCCTCGTTTGTGAATCCGTGACTCTTCAAAATCCGCTCTGTTTTCGAATAAGAAATACCGGACGAGGCCGCATCTATTACAGCATCCAACGCTTCGAAGCGCTCAAGACTGATCTGCCGGTATCTATCGTCGATGTATTGCAGAAGATGATATTTGCCGGTCAGGGTATAAAGTGAGCTGTTGAGAAATAAGCTGGCCCGGGAGAGCTCTGTTTCATTTAAGTGCCGGGTGATTTTTTTCTTCTCCAGGATATCCGGTTCGGTATAAAATTTTGCTTCAGGGTTTTTAAAGGTGGTCTTGTCGGATAAATCTGCTGTAAAAACTCCGGAAAACCGGCCGAAAGGGGTGCAGCGGGTACACCATCGGGAATAGTATTTGTAAAGGGTTTTCTGATGATCTTCAGTAAGTTTCGCAGACTTTATGGTTTCATAAAAATGGGTGGAAGCCTCTTTCAGCGCTTCCATAAACGGCTGATTTTCCAGGATGGCATCTGCAGTAAAGGGTTTTTCAAAAATATCCGTGACTTTACCTGCGGGAATACGGAATTGAACAAAGGAGAAGGATTTCATTTTCGGGTATGTAAACTAACTATGAGGGTAGTTATCAAAACTAGGGAAACCCTTTGCCCGATCAAAAAGAAAGGTGATTTATTTAGTATCTGGTTATACTGTAGTAAGGCGATCGGGATGGATATACTTTCCTGAGCGGTCTGTGAAAATAATTTCCGCCCTTATGAAACAAGATATTATTCCGCCCTTTATTTTCGCCTGATTTTTTCTAAATGTAACTCCGGTGAAAGCATTTTATACCATTGCACTTTTGGTTCTTTCCAATATTTTCATGACAGTGGCGTGGTACGGCCACCTGAGGCTGAAAGAGTACTCCTGGTTTGCCGGTATGGGCCTTTTCAAGGTGATTCTCTTTAGCTGGGGAATCGCTCTCCTGGAGTATATGTTCCAGGTGCCGGCCAATAAGATCGGCTATGACGGGAATGGCGGGCCGTTTACGCTCTGGCAACTGAAGGTGATCCAGGAGGTGATCACCCTGCTGGTATTCACGGGCTTTGCGGTATTTGCCTTTAAAAGTGAGACCCTGCGCACCAACCACATGATTGCGTTTGTGTTTCTGGTGCTGGCCGTTTATTTTATTTTCAGGAAGTAGGGATGATGTTGAACAGAACCCTGCCGGATTATTCATTTGTGGCTAGTTGTTTCCCTTTTTCTACCCCCTGCCAGAAGGCATCCGCATTTTCAGGAAGGTGCCCTTTGGGGTGGGCCAGGGTATAGTAGTGAAGGTCTTCCGGGGTAAAAACACGTTTGAAGTCGTTTCTGAGTTCTGAGTTCTGGTTGGCAAAGCAAAGATTGTACGTTGATGGAGCTTCTTCAAAGAGCAGGCCCAGCTTTTGTTCCAGATGCTGTGTAAGATGTTTGCTCATTTTGATATAACCATATAAGGCATATAAGTACATATAAGAATCTTGATTTAAAACTTATATTTACTTATATGCCTTATATGGTTCAATTACATTTCTTCGAAAAGCTTCAGAATACGCTTATACTCATCCATCCACGAAGTGGGCTGCACAAAGCCGTGGTCTTCCACAGGGTAAGACGCCACTTCCCAGTTCTCCTTACGGAGCTCGATGAGGCGCTGCGCCAGCCGGTAGGTATCCTGGATATGCACGTTCACGTCTACCTGGCCGTGGCAGATCAGCAGCTTGCCTTTCAGGCCCTCGGCAAAGAAGATGGGCGAGCTTCTCCGGTAGGCGATGGAGTCGGTCTGAGGTTCATTCAGAATATTGGCGGTATAACCATGATTATAAGCGGCCCAGTCGGTCACCGGCCGCAGCGCTGCCCCTGCTGCAAACACATCCGGCGTGGTAAACATGGCCATGAGGGTAATAAAACCGCCATAGGAGCCGCCGTAGATGCCTATTTTCTTAGGATTAATCCCGTACTTCTCTACCAGCAGTTTGGCACCGTCCACGTTATCGGTAAGGTCTTTTCCCCCCATGTGGCGGTAGATGCCCGTTCTTACATCGCGGCCGTACCCCGAGCTGGCCCGGAAGTCCATGTCAAGCACGGTATATCCTTTATCCACCAGCAGGTTATGGAACATGTATTCGCGGAAGTACTGGCTCCACCATTTATGGGCATTCTGAAGGTAGCCGGCGCCGTGCACGAAGACCACGGCTTTTCCATTCTTTTTCTTTTTGGCGGGCTCGTATACCCGGGCATAAACATCCTGTCCGTCACGGGCCTTAAAACTGATCACCTGCGGGGCTTTCCAGTTATAGGCCCTGAAATCATCGGTCAGTGAAGAGGTTATTTTTTCGGCCTGCGCGGTGGGGTCGTTCGGCTGCAGGTACAATTCCCAGGGCGAGGTGCTGTTGGAGTAACGAATGGCCAGGGTTTTTTCGTCGGGAGAGAGGGTCACTTCATTTCCGCCGGTCATTTGGGTGATTCTGGTTCTTTCACCGCCGTTTACGGCCATTTTATAGAAATGTTTTTCGCCGGGATGCACCTCGTTGGTGATCAGGTAGAACCATTTTTTATCTTTGGAAAGATTTACACTCTGAACTTCGAAGTTACCGGAGGTAAGCTGTTTTTTTGTGCCGTCAGCTAAATTTGCCGTGTAAAGGTGCGAATAGCCGGAAGTTTCTGACTGATAGTAGAGGGTGTTTTCATCGATGAAGCCGAGTGTTCCGCCGCCAAAGCCGCCGCCTATTCCCGGACCCGCTATCCATGCTTCATCATGTTGGCGGTCAATTAAGCTTAGCTTTCCGGTTTCACCGTCGAGTTGCATGATCCAGCGGTCTTTGTTATCCGCTGAACGAATGCTCACTACAGCCCGGGTTCCGTCTGGCGACCATACCGGAGTCTGGAAAGAGACTTCGCGGGTGGGCTTCTGAGGTGTTCCTTCTTTTCCTGCACCTCTGTTTGCTTCTCTTCCCGGCCCTCTTCCCCCTTCTCGTGCCGTTTCCTCTTTCTTCGCCGGATATTCTTTCAGATATTCGGGCTGATCATGGATGCCGGGAATAGCGCTAAGGTCAATCTTAAATACCGTGTCTTTGGCAATGTGGTAAACAAACGCCTCAGAAGATCCGGCCGGTTGCCCTACTTTTGTACGGGCCGGGATGTCAGTAGTGTAGCCCGACTCCGTAACATAGTTAGGTACGATAGTTCTTTTGGCATCTCTGGCCGGTTCGGAAAGGCGGTAGAAAACATATTTCAGGTCAGGGCTGGCCACAGCTCCCTGCAGCATTTTTCCGCCGGTGCTGATTTTCTTCGGGCCTTCGGAAACGGCAGTCAGCCGGTTATATTTTTCGCGCGCTTCCTTATCGGCTTTTGCTTCACGGAGCACTTCGAATAGGTCTAACTGATCTTTTTCCAGGGCTTTGTCGGCTTCTGACAGACGCCCCGCGGCTCCACCTCCCATAAGCCCGGCTCCCGGCCCCGTTATTCTGCCGCCGCCAGAGAAATCAGTGATCTGGGTAATTTTGCCATCGGCCAGATCCAGCGTGAATATATTATCGCCGGAGGTATAAATGATCTTGCTCTCATCTGCGCTGAACGAAGGGCTTCCCTTTCTGTCGAGCGTATGGGTAAGTTGTTTTTCAGCCAGGGTTTGGGTATCCTGGAGGAAGATATTTCCGTTTTTCAGGTACAGCTTTTTGCTGAAATCTTTGGAGTAGGTTTGGCTGCGTCCGCCGCCGAAACCGAAGCCGCCAAAGCCTCCCAGGGCCAGGGCATCTTTCTCCGCCAGGCTTACTTTCTGCGGTGTACGGTCAGCCAGGGTAATTTTGTACAATGAATCTGCCCGGTTCTGCTCGGGGTTCCAGTTAAAATAGATAGTTTTGGAATCTTCCGACCAGGAGATGTTACTTGGGGCGGTTCCGATCCATTTGGCAGGATCTTCCATTATTTTTTCTACGGTCAGCTGGGCGTGAACCAGCGTGGAAAAAAGGACCAATACGGTTAAAGTAAATAATTTACGCATAAGTTAATACGGGTTTTATTATAAGTAAATGTATTAATTATTCATCATAAGCCCCGGGTAAAAACGATGAAAAACGGGAATGAGTAGGCGAAGGATCATAGTTTCAGCAGGGCCCTGAAGCCTCTTGCGCCGTAGTAAGACTCCGCACCGTTATGGTAGATAAATACGCGGCCGAAGCGGCGGTCGCCGAAAATAGCGCCGCCCAGCTTCCTGACCTCATCAGGTGTGGTCAGCCAGCTGGAGGTTTTCATATCAAAATTACCCAGTTTCTGCAATTCCAGGTATTGCTCTTCGGTGAGTATCTCCACACCCATATCGGCGGCCATTCCTACGGCACTGTCTTTGGGCTTATGCTCTTTTCGTGATTCGAGCGCTTCGTGGTCATAACAAAGACTTCTGCGGTCTTTGGGCGTTTCGGCAGAGCAGTCGCAGAAAATGTACCGGTCATTTTCATACCCGATCACATCCGGCTCGCCACCGGTTTCTTCCATTTCGTTCAGCGACCATAGCTTTTGCGGGTTTTTCTTGAGCCGGCTTTGTATTTTCTCCCATTCCAGCCCTTTATGGCGCTGCACGTTTTTGGCGAAACGGTTTTGGAGGAGAGTAAGGAGTTCGGTGATACGTTCCTGGGGCAGGTTGACCATGGGTATTTGTTTTTTGTTTTCGTAAATCCGTTTTACTGTTTGGTCGATCTTACGGGAAGACGCCTGTACAAAAAAACGAAAAAACGAATTCCCGAAAAAACAACTTCACAAAATATTATCCGTGGCCTTATTCAAATCACCGGTAAGCTAAAGCCCGAAATGTACCGTTTCTTCCGGCGTCAATAACCTCGATTTGATAATGAAGCGTATGCCCAGCGGTATTTCAAGCGAAAAGCTGGCTCCGCGGCCGGGCGTGACGTCAAGGGTAAGATGGGTGTGTTTCCAGTATTCATACTGGTCTTTTGACATGTAAAAAGGGCAGCCGTGCACTTCGCCCAAGAGGATGTCGGTTTCATTGATCATCAGCTCGCCTTCCGGAAAACACATTGGCGACGAGCCATCGCAGCATCCGCCACTCTGATGAAACATGAGCGGTCCGTGCTGCTCATGAAGCCGGGCGATGACCTTTTCCGCTTCCGGGGTGACAGATACTTTTTCCATGATGAAAAGAGCGGAGAAGCCAATGCGGCCCCTCCGTCTGTTAATTTAACCTCTATTAAAAGAACCCTAATTTGTTTTTGTTGTAGGATATGAGCATGTTTTTAGCCTGCCGGTAATGCGAAAGCATCATTTTGTGGTTTTCGCGGCCAATGCCCGATTTTTTATATCCGCCAAACGGAGCGTGCGCCGGATAGGCATGGTAACAGTTCACCCAAACCCGGCCGGCCTGGATGCCTCTCGATATCTTATAAGCCTGGTGGGTGTCGCGTGTCCACACGCCGGCGCCCAGTCCATAGAGGGTGTCATTGGCGATGGCCAGGGCCTCCGCCTCGTCTTTGAAAGTGGTGACACAAACCACCGGTCCGAAGATCTCCTCCTGGAATACCCGCATTTTGTTGTTCCCTTTCAGGAGGGTGGGCTGAATATAATAGCCGCCTTCCAAACCTTCATTGTAGGCGGCTCCGCCGCCGGTCAGCACTTCAGCCCCTTCTTCTTTCCCGATTTCAAGATAGTTCAGGATCTTTTCGTACTGATCATTGGACGCCTGGGCGCCCATCATGGTGGACGGATCGAGCGGGTGGCCCAGTTTTATTTTCTCCACGCGTTCCACTACCCTTTCGATAAAGGCATCGTAAATAGATTCTTCCACAAGAAGTCTTGAAGGGCAGGTACATACCTCGCCCTGGTTCAGGGCAAACAGCACGGCACCTTCCAGGCATTTATCGAAGAATTCATCGTCGGCATCCATTACGCTCTTAAAGAAGATGTTGGGCGATTTTCCGCCCAGTTCCAGCGTAACCGGTATAATGTTTTTGGAGGCATATTGCATGATCAGCTGGCCGGTGGTGGTTTCGCCGGTAAACGCGATCTTGTTGATCCGCGGGCTCGATGCCAGCGGCTTGCCGGCTTCGACACCAAAACCGTTTACGATATTCAGAACACCCGCAGGCAGGATGTCGTGAATGAGTTCGGCAATGATAAGAATACCTACCGGGGTTTGTTCCGCCGGTTTTAGTACCACGCAGTTTCCGGCGGCCAGGGCCGGGGCCAGTTTCCAGGCCGCCATCAGGATGGGGAAATTCCATGGAATAATCTGGCCCACCACACCCAGCGGTTCGTTGATGATGAGTGACAGCGTGTCAGCATCCAGTTCAGATGCGGACCCTTCCTCCGCCCGGATTACTCCGGCGAAATAACGGAAATGATCGACCGCCAGTGGTAAATCTGCAGCAAGTGTCTCCCGTACGGGCTTACCGTTATCCCAGGTTTCCACGCGGGCCAGCAGGTTCAGGTTTTCTTCCAGCCGGTCTGCTATTTTGTTTAAGAGGATGCTGCGTTCCGTGGCAGATGAAGTATTCCATTTCGGAGCGGCGGCCCAGGCTGCGTCCAGCGCCAGGTTAATGTCTTCTTCAGTAGAGCGGGCTACTTTTGTGAATACCTGCCCGTCGACAGGCGAGATATTCTCAAAATACTCTCCTTTCACGGGAGCTGTCCATTTTCCGCCTATAAAATTGTCGTAGTGCGTTTTAAACTTCGGTTTTTCCAGCACATGGCTGTCCTGAACTGTTACAGATGACATAATTTTCTTATTTTGGTTGATTACTGATTCAAAGATATTCCTGTACATCTTTATTGTCGTTTCATTATCCTGTTTCCGGTTTTCATTATCCTGCGAAATTTTCACTATTCAGTTGATAAATTAGAAATTTCAAATAGGGTAGTGTATATTCACGTTATAAACGGGTAACCTGTTCTGTGATCAGATGATAAGCTTAACTCCTTCATTTTCAACTAAGCGAAAGCTGGTAGATATCGTAGAGAATCGTACGGTTCATACGCTGAACAGTGCGGAGCTCAATATTTATGAGACGCATAAGAAAACGGAGGATGTTCATCTGAAATTCACCGACCCGCTCCTGGTAAGCATGATCCGGGGGAAAAAGGTAATGAGCCTTTCCAATATGGATTCTTTCGGCTTTTTGCCAGGGGAGTCGGTGGCCCTGCCCTCGGATGAGCTGATGCGGATCGATTTTCCTGAGGCTACCCTGCAGAGCCCTACCCAATGCCTGGCCCTGGCCATATCCGGGGAGAGGCTTCAACATACCGTGGAATTTCTTAACAGGGGCGGGGGCAGGACAGACGGAACCGAATGGAATACCCTCAATTTTAGTTACCGCTTTACGAATGACATTGCCATTAACCAGATCATTCAGCGGCTGATCTTTATTTTTACCGAGAATCATCCTTCCAAGGACATTTTTTCCGAAATGCTGCTCCATGAGCTGGTAATCCGGATCCTGCAGTTCGAGAACAGGACAAGGTATGACCGGAATTCGGTACATGACAGCAATGCCGACGCTTTCTCACACGTGATCCGGTTTATCCGGGAGAATCTGACAGAGGATCTTTCGGTAGAGATCCTGAGTCGTGTTGCCTGCATGAGCGAATCTAAATTTTACCGGTCTTTCCGGAACGAGACGGGTCTCAGCCCCAATGAGTATATTATTGAAGAACGGCTGAAAGTAGCCGAAAACCTCCTGATCAATCCCGATGTTACGGTCAAGGAAGCCTGGCTGGCCAGCGGTTTTAACAGCTTCTCCTATTTTTCCACCCTGTTTAAAAAGCGTAAAAAGCTGACACCATCCGAGTTTAAAAGCCGGATGGGGCAGTAACCCGGGGGGCGGTCGTTTTCTCCGGTCTTTAATTCACCGGGGTTTTCCCTTTTAAAGCTGTCAAAGTATATTTAATATTGGGGGAATTTTCTGATTTCTATGAACCGGTCTTTGTATCTTCTGATCTGGATTTGTCTCCCGTTTTCAGCAACGGGCCAGACGGATTCCCTCCTGAAGGAGCTTGACAGGGTCTTGCTCCACCGAAGCCAGTACCAGAAGGCCCGGGAAATAAGGATCGACAGCCTGAAGACCCTGTTTGAGCATACCGGCAACAAGGAGGATAAGTACACGGTGCTGTACCGGGTGTTTCGCGAGTACCGGAGCTATAATATGGACTCGGCCTTAGCGGTAGCCCTGCGGAAAAAAGTGCTGGCAGCGGAAACGGGCATTCCGCGGAACATGCATGAGTCGGAGATGAGCGTAGCGGAGATCCTGGGAATCATGGGGATGTACAAAGAATCGCTGGAGATCATGGAGCGGATGGATTTCAGCAAGCTGGACGGCCCACATAAAGCCTTTTATTTTCACCTGCATCATTCGCTCTATACCCGCCTGTCGGAGAATATGGCCAGTGAAAAAGGGCCATATGAGAAGCTCCTGAGCATGTACAGGGACTCTTTATTGAAATACAACGAGAAAGGTACAACGGGATATGACTTTGCCCTGACAGGGAAGCTGGTGGAGTTGAAGCAATACGATAAAGCCATGGAGGTCTTTGACCGGATGATCGGTGAGAACCGGGAGAATCTTTCGGTGCTGGCGATGGCCGCGTATGAGCTTTCAGAGATCTACCGGAAACGGGGAGAGGTCGAAGCTCAGAAAAAATACCTGATCCTGTCGGCCACGACCGATGTGAAAAGAGGGGCCAGAACCTACGTTTCCCTGATCAAGCTGGCGATCCTCCTGTACAGGGAGGGCGACGTGGACAGGGCGTATCAGTACATTACCTGTGCCATGGAAGATGCCTCCTATTCCAAGTCAAGATTCAGAACCCTCCAGATCTCAGAGGCTTTGCCGGTGATCATCGATGCGTATGACAGAAAGATGAAAGAAGAAAAAGCCAATCTCTTTAAATCCCTTATTCTGATCTCTTTTCTTTCCCTGATACTGATTCTCAGCTTGTTTTTTATCTACCGGCAAATGAAGAAGCTCTCCCTGGCCAGGAAGGAAGTGAGCCGGATGCTGGAAGATGTCAGGCAGATGAATATGGAGCTTTTCGACCTCAATGAGAAGCTTTCCGATACCCACCGGATAAAGGAAGAATATATCGGTTTTATCTTTAACCTCTGCTCTGATTATATCGATAAAATGGAGAGCTACCGGAAAGAGATCCACCGGAAACTAAAAGCAGGGAAAGCGAATGAGGCGCTTCAGTTAACGGGCTCCACCTCGCTGGTGACAGACGAGCTCAAAGAGTTCTTCCGGAATTTTGATGCCGTATTTCTGACCATCTTCCCCAATTTTGTAGAAGAATTTAACCGCCTTTTATTGGAGGGAGAGAAAATTCTTCCCAAGCCGGGCGATCTTCTTTCTCCGGAGCTGAGAGTATTTGCCCTGGTAAGGCTGGGAATCTCTGAAAGCAGTAAGATCGCCAATTTTCTTCATTATTCTCCCCAGACCGTCTATAATTACAATCTCAAGGTCAGGAATAAGCTGGCCATCTCCAAAGAGGAATTTGCCAGGGTCATCCATCAGATCGGACGGTAGTGCCTGATCAGGATATACCACAAGCACCATCCTATTCTACTTTTTTGTTTTGAAGTCCTTTGTTTAACTTTCTGTTAATAAGTTGTTTGATTTTATTTTCGGGTTTTCCGTATCTACTTTGTACTTCTACCAGCACTGGAATACTTTCGGGCACACTCTAGCTTTGTATCTGCATTTTGCGGTCCGCGGTACCCGGAAATGACAATTATTTAACCTTAAATTATTGATGTCTCTTATGAAAGGAAAACTACTTTTCTTGCCCGGCAGGGGCATAAAACTCCTGCTCCTCTTTTCTCTTTTTACTTCCTGCCTGTATGCCCGGAATAAGGTGAAGGGAAAAGTTACCGAGCGTGAAACGGGTGAAGCGGTGATCGGCGCTACGGTTAAAATCAAAGGTGAGGTAAAGGCCACCTTCACTGATGTGGAAGGAAACTTTGAGATAGAAGCGGCGCCTGACGCAGTGCTGGTAATTACTTATGTGGGCTTTGATACGCAGGAAGTGGCGGTGAATGGTGCTTCGATGGTGACTATTGAATTATCGAAAAATACAGAGCTGCTGAATGAAGTGGTGGTGATCGGTTACGGACAGGTAAAGAAAAGTGATGCTACGGGTTCTGTGCTGGCCATCCGGCCGGATCAGCTGAACAAAGGACTCCAGGTAAATGTGCAGGAAGCGCTTCTCGGCAAGATGGCCGGGGTAAACATCGTGCCGTCGAGCGGTGCACCCGGAACCGGTGCCACGATCCGGATCCGGATGGGGGCTTCACTTTCAGCCAGTAATGACCCGCTGATCGTTATTGACGGGGTTCCGACCGACAACTCCTCCCTGAATGCCATTAACCCGAATGATATTGAGTCTTATACCGTATTGAAGGATGCATCTGCCACCGCCATTTACGGTTCTAGAGCATCTAACGGGGTACTTATCGTTACTACCAAAAAAGGAAACCTGACGGGTGGGCGGCCTAAAGTGAGCTACAGCACCAACCTGTCGCTGAGCCAGGTGCAGAATTACTATGAGGTGCTTTCTGCGAACGAGTACCGCGAAGCCTTCCGTAAATATGCGGTTTCGGCGCCTGCAAGCTTTCAGTTGGGAGATGCCTCTACCGACTGGCAGAAGCAGATCTACCGGGCAGGGGCGGGCCATGAGCATAACGTTTCGGTGACCGGTTCCGCTAAGAAAACGCCCTACCGGGTATCGGCAGGGTATACCGACCAGGACGGTATCATCCGGGAAAATAACTACAAAAGAACCAACGGAGCACTGGGCTTATCCCCTAAGCTGCTCAACAAGCACCTTGCGCTGGATATCAATGTGAAGGCCAGCCTGGAGAATAACCGGCCCGTTTCTACGGGCGTGATCGGAAACGCGCTGTCGTTTGATCCCACCCGGCCGGTTTATCAGAACTACGACGGGAATGTGGGTTTAGGATATTATACCTGGATGGACGGGGGCAAGCCTATCGTATTGGCTCCCAACAATCCTCTGGGGGACCTGGCGCTGAACGAAATGAAGAATAAGATCGGCCGGTCGATCGGGAACCTGGCTGTAGACTACAAAGTTCACGGCCTGGAGGGCCTGCACCTGAACGCCAATCTGGGTTACGACATCCGGAAAAATGTTTATGACGAATTTGTGCCGCAATATGCGCCGGCTACCTATACTTCCAATCAGAATAACGGAACCGGAAAGATTTATAACCGGGAAAGCCGGAACCGGAATTACCTGCTGGACCTGTATGCCAATTATACCCGTGAATTCGACGGGAAGCACTCGGTCAATGGTATGCTGGGCTACGGCTGGCAAAGATTCTGGTATGACACGCAGGACAAAACAAGCGATCACCTCGGGAAGGATCTTCCCGGTGTTCAACCTACCCAGGGTGAGGGTGAGCTTTATCTCCTGTCTTTTTTCGGGCGGTTCAATTATTCGTATGCCGACAAGCTCCTGCTGACCGCCACCCTGAGATCGGATGCTTCTTCCCGCTTTTCTTCCGGTAACCGGTGGGGGTATTTTCCTTCCGTAGCGCTGGGTTACCGCCTGGGAGATGAGGAGTTCTTTAAAAATATGCGCGGACTATCCGATCTGAAGCTCCGGGTGAGCTACGGACAGACCGGCCAGCAGGATATCGGTGGCTATTATGAACACCTGGCCACCTATACCGCCTCTTACGATAACTCCCGGTACCGGTTCGGCGATGAGTGGCTGACCGTTTTACGGCCAAATGGCTATGATCCGAACATTAAGTGGGAGACCACGAGCACCTACAATGTGGGTATCGACTACGGTTTCCTGAATAACCGGATCTCAGGGAGCATAGATGCCTATACACGGGTGACCAGAGACCTGCTGAACCGGATCTTTGTGCCGGCCGGGAGCAATTTTACCAATGTTCTGAACACCAATATCGGGGATATGGAAAGCAAGGGCATCGAGTTTGCGGTGAATACCCTGCTTGTGAAGTCACGGGACCTGGAGTGGAGCCTGAGCGGAAATTTTACCTACAGCACCTCGAAGATCCTCAAGCTGAATACGATCGATACCGACGATAATTTTGTAAAGACCGGTAATGCGGGCGGAACGGGCAGGTATCTCCAGGTACATAAGGTAGGCTATACGCCGTACACGTTCTTTCTCCTGGAGCAGGCTTATGATGAAAGCGGGAAAGCCATTGACGGGCGTTATGTGGCCCCGGACGGAAGCATAACCAGCAGTGAATCGGATGCCAATAAATATCTGACGGATAAAAGCTCACAGATCCCTTACTATTACGGCTTGTCGTCACGAGTGCTCTATAAGAAATGGGATTTCGGTATCAACGGGCATGGAAGCTTCGGAAATTACATTTATAATTACCAGAGAGCCTCCGAGTCGCTGGATGACCTGTTTAGCGCCAGTAAGGTGTCGAGCAATGTTTCGCCGGTCACCATAAGCAATGCATTTGCACTTCCAAGGATCTATTCCGACTATTTTTTGGAAAAGGGCGATTTTTTCAAGGTGGATAACATTACCGCCGGCCGTTCCTTTACAACCTTCCGGAACAGTTCCTTACGAATAGCGTTGAGTGCGCAGAATATCATTACGTTGACCCGGTATTCGGGAGTGGAGCCCGAAGTGTACAACGGGATCGACAGAAATATCTATCAGCGGCCACGGATCTATACTTTATCCTTAAACCTTAACTTTTAATGCCATGAAAAACCTTATTTATATAGCTTTACTTTTTGTCTTCTGCTCGTCATGCCTGGGTGACCTGGATACGCTCCCCTTAAGTAACAACGAACTGACGGGGGAAGACGTTTACAAAACCCCGGAAGGATACCGCGGAGTACTGGCCAAATGTTATGCATCGCTGCTTTTAACCGGTCAGAAAGGACCGGACGGCGACCGGGATGTGCCGAACATTGACGAAGGATACAGCGGTTATACCCGGGCGTTATTTTATTTGCAGGAAACCACCACCGACGAGATCGTTTTTCATGCCGGAAGTTCGCACGGAACCACCTCTTTGCTGCTTCTGAATTGGGATCCGTCTACCATGGTGATCAGCTACCCTTACTACCGTTTGTATATGTCCATCAATTATTGCAATGAATTCCTGAGAGAATCTACTGACGATAAGCTGAAGAGCAGAGGGGTGTATGAGGCGTTAAAGGATGAGATAGCCTATTACCGGGCGGAAGCGCGGTTCATACGGGCTTATTGTTATTCGATGGTCTGCGACCTTTACGGGTCAGGGCCTTTTGTAGATGAAACGATGGACGTAGGGACTATCCCTTTGCAGAAAACCAGGAAAGAGATCTTCGACTACGTGGTGACGGAAGGGGAGGAGCTGGCCAATGTGCTGAAGGTACCGGGTTCGAACGTGTACGGCCGGGTAGACCAGGTGGCGGCATGGTTCTTATTATCAAGAGCTTACCTGAATGCCGAATCATGGACCGGAGAGACCCGGCATGATAAGGCTTATCAATATGCCAGAAAGATCATTGACAGCAGGGCCTATCCGCTGGCGCCCGATTACCGGCATATTTTCCTGGCCGATAACCATACCTGCCGGGAGATCATCTGGCCGCTGGTTCAGGATTTTGACAATTCTCCCTCGCATGCCGGTACGGATTTTCTTGTAAAGGCCCTGATCAACGGCGCAATGAACAATTACTATGACAGCGGTGTAAATAACAGCTGGGGGAACGGCCGGGTTAAAACGCAGCTGGTGGATATGTTTGAGCCGGCAGACCAGATCTTCGACCCTGCCGATACCTGGGGCGATAAGAAGAAAGATAAGCGGGCACAGTTTTTTACTATCGGTCATACCAGGGAAACCTGGGTGGAAGGCCGGGCTTTCCAGCGGGATTTTAACAACGGTTATGCCACTATAAAATGGCGGAATGTCAATAAGGACAGAACCGGGCTGGTTCCCGGCGGAACTACCTACACGTCTATTGATTACCCGATGTTCAGAACGGCCGACGCCTACCTGATGGCGGCAGAGGCCATCCTGAGAGGTGGCGGAGGAAGCCGTGGTGAGGCCCTGGAATATGTGAATGAGATCCGCGACAGAGCGTATCTTTCAGGAACTTACGGTGCAGGTGCATCCGGAAGGATAAGCGATGCCCAGCTCAGTCTCGGCTTTATCCTGGATGAGCGCGCCCGCGAGCTGCATACCGAATCGGTCCGGCGAACTGACCTGATCCGCTTTAACCGCTTTACCAAAAATTATAATTGGGACTGGAAAGGAAGCGACGGCAATGCGGGGAACCATGTAGGAAGAGATGTAGACGACAGGTACAGGCTTTTCCCGATTCCCCAGGATGAGTTTACGGTAAACCCTAACCTGACACAAAACCCGGATTTCAGATGATTTTTCAACGGAAATAAGAATCCCCCGCTTTTATGCTATGTTTTTGCCGGCTCTGCACAGGATGCATCCGGCCTGCTTTTTTCCAGGGTCTTATGATACTATTTAAGTTAAAAGTTAAAAACTAAAAACGGTCCGCCACTGCGGCTAAAAGTTGCGGAATATTTCTGCATATTAAATACGTAAATGTACTTTAACCGCAGCGACGGACCGTTTTCATTCCATATAGATGCGCCTTTACAGATGAAATTATCCAAATTATTATTTTTTCTTCTTCACGGAGCTGCTTTAACTGCTCAGACCACTCGGGAGGAGATCGCAAAAGCACCCGAAAAGTCAGCGGGGGTTCATTACGCTTATCCCGTTCATGAAACAGAGGATCACACGCCGCCGCCGGCAGGCTATGAGCCATTCTATATCAGTCACTTCGGGCGCCACGGGTCGCGTTACCTGATCAGTGACGCAGACTATAGCCGCACCCTGGATCTTTTGAAAAATGCCCGGCAAAATAAGGCCCTTACTTCGCTGGGAGAACAAACCCTCCGAAAGCTCGAAAAAGTATGGGCGGAAGCGGAATGGCGGGGCGGGGATCTGTCGCCGGTAGGTGTACGGGAGCTCAAAGGAATAGCAGACCGGATGTATAAGCATTTCCCGCAGGCGTTTAAAGGAACGGCACAGGTCGAGGCCCGTTCTACCACGGTGGTCAGGTGCGTGCTCAGCATGGATGCTTTCTGCGAACGGTTGAAAGAGCTTAACCCGGAGCTGGAGGTTAGTCGTGACGCCAGTATAAAATACCAGCGCTACCTGAATCACCACACGCGGGAGGCGATTGCCTACCGCTCTTCACCTGACACCTGGCGGGAAGGGTACAATCAATTTGAAAAAGGTAAGATCCGGCCGGGGAAACTGGTATCGCGCCTTTTCTCCGATGAGAAGTTTGTATCCGAAAATGTGGATCAGAAAACCCTCATGCTCGATCTTTTTGCACTGGCCGGAAATATGCAGAATATAGAAACGGAAGTGTCGTTCTATGATCTCTTTGAGGAAACGGAGCTGTTTGATCTCTGGGAGCTTAAAAACTATCGCCTTTACGTGAATGATGCCAATTCGGCTTTAAACGGCGGGCTTATGTTCGAAAACGCCAGGCCGGTTCTGGAGAACATTCTCGAAAATGCAGAGCAATATATCCGCTTGGGAGAACGGGGCGCCACCCTGCGCTTTGCCCATGACGGAAACATTATCCCCCTGGCTCTTTTATTGCATTTGAAAGATACCTATACAAGTGTGTCAGACCCAGCGGATTTTTATAAGGTGTGGAGTGATTTTAAGGTAGCTCCCATGGCCGGTAATATCCAGCTGATTTTTTTCAGGAGCGATCAGTCTGATACCGTGCTCGTCAAATTCCTGTTTCATGAAAAAGAAACGGAAATTCCCAGGCTCCGGACGGATACTTATCCTTATTATGACTGGAAGGATGTAAAGGAATTTTACCTGTCGCTGCTGAAAGGATAAAAATCAATTCGCAGCCAGTGTATACACATTGACCGTATTGCCTGTTTTTGGACTGGCCTTTGAGGCCGTTAAAACCAGGCTTTTGCCGTCGTCTGAAACAGAAGTGATGTCAAACGTAAGTGTTCCTCCCGAACCGGTAGGCTGAGGGGTGAGTCCGCTTAAAGTAAGCGAATTGTCTGTGGCGGAAAAAGATCCCGTAAAAGAGTCACCGCTGATGTCTCTGAGGGTGGCTTTACCTGATGCGCTGAGATCCAGCCGGTAGGAGCTGTATTCCGGAACAATATTGCCGGATACCCCCGAGGTATAGACCGTGATACCGTCATGAGTTACCGTTTTCGCTGTATACACTTTTTGTATTCTTTCCGCTACGGGAGGCACCGGTTCCTGACATGCCGTCAATAAGAAAACCAGTATAAAGCAAAATTGTAATACTTTTGTGCTCATATTAATTTATTACCAGGATTATTTTTGCGAATATAACTCCATATACGTGAAAAGTGTATCTTCCGTTGAAAAACTTTCATGGCTGAGCAGAGGATAATTACAAAAAGGCAGCTAAGTCTGCGAAACGGCTCCGATAAGCCGGAGATCTGGGTGGCGTTTAGGGGGCGCGTATATGATGTTAGTGCATCACGTCTCTGGAGGACGGGAAAGCATTACGAGCATTGGGCAGGCCAGGACCTTACTCATGAGCTGGCCGATGCGCCGCATACGGAGGCTGTATTTGAAAAATTTGAAATTGTAGGTATTTATGAAGAAGATTAAACTTTTGGATGCGGTACTGCTTTTTGTAAGTCTCGGACTGCTGGCCATGTTCGTAGATCAGATCATTTATCAGGGAAACCCCTTTGCCGACAGCTATTTTTTCCTGATGTTCGGAGTGGCGGGCCTGCTGATATATGTATACCGGAGAGGAAACAGGATCCTAAAGGATAAGGACAGGAAGAAATAGGAGGCTGTCCATGATCCAGCGGTAATGGCCGGAAAATCTTTTTTCATTGTTAATGATCAGGGAATAGAAAACCGACACCCCTGCGAAGATCAGGGCGAGCCGGTTGACATACTCCGTATTGCCTGAAAAAAACAGGATGAAGAGGAAGAGGTTGAAAGCGCCGATGTAGGTGACCGTCTTCCGTTTGGCCTTCTTCCCCTGTTCAAAATAAGCAAAGGCGGCCAGGTTCTGAAATACGGTCAGGGCGAACATGAAGGCGGTGAGCCACGCGCTCAGTGTGATCGAGGAAGCCGAGACGAACGGTACTCCCACTACGGCGGTCACGTAGATGAGGGGCATGATATAATCTTTCGCCTGCGGGTAGCGGGGTACGATCCAGGCCAGGTACAGGAGTACGACAGTACCCGTTATTCCTCCGAAGAGGATCACTTCCCCAGACTGAAAGAAAAGCAGGAAGACATTGACGGCTGCCAGGGCAATGGCCAGGATCTGCAGATTGTACTGATTTTCAAAATGAAACCGGTGCCTCTCGGTGGTCGTATTGCCCCGGACGACATCCAGGATGCGGTCGAGGATATAAATCAGCCAGCATACCAGCACGATCTGTACCAGGGATACCCACTGTGTATGGGGAGCGTTACCCGTCAGCTTAAAGAAGGCGGCGGCGCACACCCCTGTCGCTAAAGCCACATGCAGGCTGCTCAGGTAGATGATACGGAGTATTTTCATTCTTTCAGCGCCAGCATTTTGGTGAAAAAATCGTCGAAAAAAGCCCTGACGGCCCTGCTTTGGTCGTCGTTAAAGCCATTCACGTAAATAGAGAACGCATATTTTTTACCTGAAATGGAAGTAAAATACCCTGCATAATTGCGTGTGCCCGTTATGCTTCCGCTCTTGGCCGCTATACGCCCGCCGGTATTCTTCCCTAAGCCCGCCACGGTGCCGTCACGACCCACCACGGGAATGCTGGCGATAAATTCGTCATTGCTCTTCATGCCGGCCAGCAGAGCGGTCAGCGAGCGGCACGACAGCGTATTCAGGGGCGACAGCCCGCTGCCGTCCAGGAAGCGGTGGCTGCTCAGATCTACTCCTTTTTCCTTCCAGAACAGCTTGATAAACTCGTCATAGCTTTTGTTGCCGGACTCCCACATGAAATTTGCCAGTCCGTCGGCAAAAATATTGACACTTTTGTAATTGGTTTCCCGGGCTATTTCGCTGATATCCGGGGAGAGTACACTTCCCAGCTCCTCACTCTGGAGGTTATCGGGGAAGATTTTCTTTTGGATGACAATGCCGTTCCGGGTAAGGAAGGTGTACAGGCTGTCGGTGAAGATCGTATTGACATTGGGGATGGCACCTTTTACCGGGAAGTTCCGGGCATTGAGCGGTACGGTACCCACCATAAGGATATCATTGGAGAAGGGAAGGTTCAGGATATTGACCTGGTCGCCGGTGCCCGCTTCTCCCGTCTTTACATCATTCCTGATCCGCCATGACTCATCGTAGGGCGAAATGGTGGCAATACCGGCCGGAGCACCTACTTTGGAGCCGCCGTTGAAATAGACGGTGTAAAGGTTTTCATGAAAATTGAAAGGATAAGAAAAGGCGCCGTAGTAGTTGCCTATATCGCCAACCAGCCAGCCCAGGGGAAATCGGGAGGAATCATTGTTTAGCAGCTTCAGGCTGCCTTCAATGGTATGGATCTCGTATTCCCGGAGTGTTTTCAGGATCTGCTCAAAGGGGCTGTCTTTAAATTTGGGAGATCCGAAGGAAGGATCTCCGATCCCTTCCAGCAGAATATCGCCCAGCACTTTGCCGTTGGTGACCCGGCCGTTGGAGTAGATCATGGTTTCGAAACGGTATTTACCGCTGAGGTATTCAAAAGCGGTGGCGGTGGTGACCAGTTTGAGGGTAGAAGCCGGCGGGAGGTTCATTTCCGAAAAATGATCGTATACCTGTTGTCCGCTGCTCAACGATCGTATACTTACAGAGATATTAAGGGCGTCATAACCGGGCTGTGACCGGAAATCCTTAATGAATTTATTGATCCCCGTAGAAAAAAGATTCAACTGTAAGAGGATGAAGCAAATCAGGCTCATATGTATAAAAATTAGTTTAGAGTTGTTAATTCCGGGTGAAAGTTATCCATTAACCATTCGGCATTAACCATTCACAATTATCAATTCAGCATTCACAATTAAAATGCCCGCCAATATAGTATCTTTGCGCTTTAAATAGAAAAAAGCACTCTTTAAACTTATGAAGCTGACATTTTACGGGGCCGCCCGGAAAGTACCGGGAAGTATGTTTCTGCTGGAGTTTGAAGATGGTTATCAGGCGTTGATCGATTGCGGATCCGAGGTAGAGGGCGGAGGCCCGGTGCAGGAGGAGTTTCGCTATGGTAACTTCCCTTTTGACGCCTCACGGGTAAACGTGGTGATCCTGACCCATGCCCATATTGATCATTCGGGGCAGATCCCTAACCTGTACGAAGACGGCTTTGAAGGCCAGATCCTCTGCACCAGCCCAACCCTGGACCTTACGGAACTGCTTCTTTACGATGCGGCATCGCTGAATGTACGGGCGGTCAAAAATGTAGAAAGAAGCCGCAAAAAATCCAAAAAGTGGAAAAGTAAGGAAACCCGGGGCCTTTACCTTAGCCGGCAGGTGGAAACGGCGATGGAAAATTTTGTGCCGATTGCCTTTGAAAACAGGTTTAAGTTCAAGGATGACGGTTTTGTTACCTTTTATCCCGCCGGCCACCTTTTGGGGGCTGCGCATGTGGTTATCGAAGTAAAGGAAGGTGGAGAATGGAAGAAGATCGGTTTCTCAGGAGACATCGGACGAAAAGATTTCACCTTACTGGTGGACCCTTACAAACTTCCGGAAGTGGACTATATGGTGATGGAATCAACTTACGGCTTGCGCAATCACGAGGACGAGGGAGACCCTGTGGAGATCATGGAAAAGATAATTAAGGAATCCTGTATTGATGTTAAGGGTCGCCTGATCATTCCGGCTTTCAGCGTGGGCAGGACCCAGTGCATGCTTTTTACCCTGAACCGCCTGTATTACGAAAGGAATATCACGCCCATCAAGGTTTTTACTGATAGCCCGCTGGCGCGGGCCAGTACCAAAGTATATGAAAAATACAGGAACCGGCTGAACCGGGCGGCCCGGGATTTTTACGAGGAGTCGGAGTCGCTTTTTGACTTCGAAAACCTGCATTACCTCGAATCCAACCGAGAAAGCCAGCTGGCGTCTACGCACATCGAACCCTGCATTATCATCAGTTCGTCAGGAATGATCAAGGGCGGCCGGGTGGAATACCATATTGAGAAAAATATCGAGAATCCCTATGCCACTATTCTGATGATTGGGTATGCCAACGAAGATTCGGTCGGTGGCAAGCTACTGTCGGGCGATCAGAAGGAGCTTCATATCCGGAATAAGAAGCTGGCGGTGAACGCCAAAATCCGGAAAACCGATATTTTCAGTGGGCACGGAGACCGGGACGATCTCCTGTCTTTTGCCCAAAATCAAAATCCTGAACGTTTAAAAAAACTCTTTTTAGTTCATGGAGATTTGAATGCTATGCTTAATTTTAAGCAAATTTTGAATGAAAGGGGGTACCCAAATGTAGAGGTACCTACCCGATACCAGACATTTGAACTGTAAAAAGATTTTCATGAGAACATTACTGGAGTTCGAAAAACCCATTGCTGAATTAGAAGCCAAACTAGAAGATATGAAAAAATTGGCCGGTGAAAATAACGTGGATGTAAGTGATGCCGTACGAAACCTCGACCAGGCGATCGAGACCTTACAAACCGAAACTTTTCAGAATCTTACCCGCTGGCAACGTGTTCAGCTTTCGCGTCATCCGGACCGTCCCTATACGTTAGACTATATTGAACGGCTCTGTGAAGATTTTCACGAACTGCATGGTGACCGTACCGTACGCGATGATCCGGCTATCGTGGGTGGTATTGCGAAGATCGGGGAAAAGAGCGTTATGCTCATCGGGCAGCAGAAAGGCCGGAAAACCAAGGAGCGTCAGCACCGTAACTTCGGTATGGCCAACCCTGAGGGATACCGCAAAGCGCTGCGTTTAATGAAAATGGCCGAGAAGTTCAATATACCGGTAGTTACCCTTATTGACACGCCGGGGGCTTTTCCCGGGCTGGAGGCGGAAGAAAGGGGGCAGGGGGAGGCTATAGCCCGGAACCTGAAGGAAATGATGACCCTGAAAGTGCCCGTGATCTGTATCGTGATCGGCGAAGGAGCTTCAGGAGGCGCTTTGGGTATCGGGATAGGCGACCGGGTGCTGATGCTCGAGAACTCCTGGTATTCGGTGATCTCTCCCGAGAACTGTTCTACGATCCTGTGGCGTACGTGGGAGTTTAAGGAGCAGGCTGCTGAGGCCCTGAAGCTGACCGCTACCGACATGAAGGCAAACGGACTGATCGATGACATCATCCCCGAACCTTTGGGCGGAGCTCACCTGAAATGGGATGAGATGTCGGCTACTTTGAAGAGCACTATTTTGAAAGAGATCAAAGATCTGGAAAAAATATCCCCTGCCAAGAGAGTATCTAAGCGTATAGATAAATTTTGCTCTATGGGAGTAGTTATCGAGTAGTATGGCGGCAGATATAAAAGCCCTGGTCTTTGACTTCGGTAATGTTATCATCAATATTGACCTGGAACAGAGCTTTCAGGCATTTGCAGATCTGACTTTTAAGTCTTCCTCCCGGGTAAAGAGTCTCTTTGCTGAAGCGGAGATTTTTCAGAAATACGAAACCGGTTTCTATTCCGATGACGAATTCAGGGATGTGATAAGACAGACCCTCAGCTATCCTTTAAACGACCAGGAAATAGATGAGGCCTGGAATGCCCTGTTGCTGGATGTGCCGGAAGAAAGGCTCGTGTATCTCGAAAACCTGAGGTTCACCTACCCGATCTATCTCCTGAGCAATACCAATGCCATCCATATCGAAAAATGCCTTCATTATTTCAGAACCCGGCACAATATACAGGATTTCAGGAAGATCTTTAACGGGGTCTTTCTTTCGTATGAAACGGGGCTGTGGAAGCCGGACTATAAGATCTACAGGAAAGTTCTTGACGAGACCGGGTTTAAGCCCGGTGAAATCCTGTTCCTGGATGATAACCAGGATAATATTGATGCCGCCGCTGACCTGGGGATACAAACTATAAAAATTAATCCTCCGGAGTCATTTACGGATATATTGGATAAAATACTTTGAGGTAATGGTTAATTGTGAATGCTGAATTGTTAATTGTGAATGCTGAATGGATGACTTTTACCTGAAACTCACTGCCCGGAATTAATCTGTTAATATGAAATACAGTACGCACATCCTCCTTTTCGCGGCTACCGTGATCACTACCACGCTGGCGGGGGCGGAGTGGATTTACGGGTCTTCATTTCTGAGCGGACAGATGAATTTTGAGCAGTTTAAAAAGGGGTTCTGGTTTTCTGTACCCTTCCTGGGTTTTCTGACCACACACGAATTCGGACATTATTTTATGGCCCGGATAAGGAAAGTAAGGGTAACGTTACCCTATTATATTCCCGGCTGGCTTGGACTTTTTATGTCGATCGGTACTTTTGGGGCTTTCATACGTATAAAGGATCATATTAAATCCAAAAGGGATTATTTTGACATCGGGATTGCCGGGCCGCTGGCCGGGTTTGTGGTGTCGGTGATCACGTTGATCTTTGGGTTTATTTATATGCCCGGAGATGAGTTTGTGTATCATATTCACCCCGAGTACCTTAAATACAATGGAGATTACCGCGATATTCTGAACAGTCAGTCTAACCCGATGGAAGCCATTACCTTGGGGAAAAGTCTGTTATACCGTTTTCTGGAAGTTACTTTTGGAGATCCGGCACTGCTGCCGCATCCTCATGAGCTCTCGCATTATCCTCTGATCCTGGCAGGCTTCCTGGGCCTGCTTTTTACAGCCATTAATTTATTGCCGATCGGGCAGCTCGACGGGGGACATATCCTCTACGCCCTCGTGGGAAGGAAAGTGTTCAATGTGCTGTCGCCTGTGGCGATGGTGACCCTGGTAGCGTATTCCGGGTTGGGAATATTCACCCCGGATGATTTCCGGATGGTTCGCAGTGAGGGGCAATGGAAGCTCCTGCTGCAATTTTTATTCTACGTCTACTTTGTTTATTTGTGTTTTTCAAGGATATTTACCCAGCGTATCAATAACTGGGTACTGGCTCTGAGTGTGGTCTTCGGTCAATTGCTTCTGACAAAGCTTCTCCCCGGTGTGACGGGTTATCCGGGATTCCTGGCTTTCGGGTTTCTTCTGGGTCGTGTTCTGGGTGTTTATCATCCGCCTACGGTAGATGTCGAGCCTTTGGGAACTGCCCGTGTGCTGTTGGGCTGGCTGGCTATGGTAATTTTTGTGATTTGCTTTATACCGTACCCCATTTCTTAAAATGAAGTTTATTCTCCGTTTTTTCTTTTACAGATTGGGCTGGAAAATTTCGGGGCAGGTAGATCCGGCTGTCCGGAAGGGGATTTTTGCCGTGGCTCCGCACTGGAACAATGCGGACTTTTTCACCGGCCTTGGATCCCGCGCGGTACTTGACCGGAAAATAGCCTTTTTAGGGAAAGCAGAATTGTTCAGACCACCTTTTGGATTTATTTTCCGTGCATTGGGAGGGATCCCGGTTTACAGGTCAGAAAAACGTAATCTTGTGGAAAGTCAGGTAGATGCTGTAAAAGGGGTGGAAAATGCTCTTATTGCCCTGGCCCCTGAAGGTACACGCAAAAATGTAGCCCGCCTGCGGTCGGGATTTTACTATATTGCTCACGGAGCTGGAATTCCCATAATTATGGTGGGTTTTGACCGGGAGCGGAAAGAGGTGAAGATCGCTGAACCGTTTTATACCAGCGGCGACTTTAAAGAGGATATGAAAACCCGGTTCGTACCTTTCTTTGAGCAGATAGGCGGAAGAAAGAAAGACTGGGTGGAGAATTATAAGAAAGGAGTATTTAATCATTAAACAATATACTTACATGAAAAAACAGACACAGGTAATCAAGATTCAGTCGGAAAGAACCCATAACCGGGAAAACTCTACCCCGCTTTACCTGACCAGCAGCTTCTGCTATGAAGATGCTGCCCAGGGAAAGGACCTTTTTGACGGCACTGTAGAAGGAAACATTTATTCCCGTTTTTCCAATCCTACGGTGCAGGAATTTATCGATAAAGTATGTGTGTTGGAAGAACTGGAAGACGGCGTGGCCACGGCTACGGGTATGGCGGCTGTTTTTGCCTGTTTCGGAGCGCACCTGGCCGCCGGAGACCACCTGGTTTCTTCCAAGGCGCTGTTCGGTTCCACGCACCAGATCATTACGCAGATCCTGGTAAAATGGGGCATAGAATATACATATGTAGATGCTTCGGCTCCTAAAGATGCCTGGGAAGCGGCCATCCGGCCCAATACCAAAATGATTTATCTGGAAACCCCGTCAAACCCCGGTCTGGAAATTGTAGACCTGGAAATGATTGGAGAACTGACTAAAAAGTATAATCTGATTTACTGTATTGATAACTGCTTTGCCACGCCTGTGCTGCAGGTGCCAAGCCGCTATGGTGCCAACCTGGTTCTGCACTCGGCTACTAAATTCATGGACGGCCAGGGGCGCGTTTTAGGCGGCGTGGTGGTAGGTACGAAAGAGCTGATGGAGAAAATCCGGTTTTTTACACGCCAGACAGGTCCCGCGCTTTCACCGTTCAATGCCTGGGTACTTTCGAAAAGCCTGGAAACCCTGAGTCTCCGCATGGAAAGGCATTGCAGCAGTGCGTTGAAGCTGGCAAAGGCATTGGAGGGAGTAGAAGGAGTGAAGCAGGTCAATTACCCCTTCCTGGATTCTTTCGGGCAGAAAGAACTCGCCCAAAAGCAGATGAGTGCCGGGGGAGCATTAATTACCTTTGAGCTGGAGGGCGGATTTGAGCGGGTTGTGCGGTTTTCAAGATTGCTGAAAATTCCGTCGCTCACCTCCAACCTGGGCGACAGCCGCACGACCATCACTAACCCGTTTACCACCACCCACTCC
The DNA here is from genome assembly GCA_964563435.1 of uncultured Lacihabitans sp. GTDB lineage: Bacteria > Bacteroidota > Bacteroidia > Cytophagales > Spirosomataceae > Leadbetterella. Next base: position 9,822 of record CAZLXI010000031.1, on the reverse strand, counting down.
AAGGTGCCTGTGGAAGATAAATACGCATTGGGCATCTATGAAGGCAGCATGCGGGTATCGGTAGGACTGGAAGATGTGGATGACCTGATCGAAGATTTTACGCAGGCGATTGCGGCCTCAAAGTGAAAGTAGAGGCTCCTGTACGAAATGATTTTTGCAGGAGCTTTTAATATTTAAGCGGGTTTCGTTGTTTATATGATATTTTATAGTGCGCCAGTTTCGAAAACAAATCATTATCAGCCTGGGTTTTTCGGCTATTCCCCATAAAATAAATCATTCAAATAGTCGACATAAGGTTTGAGTACTTTAATGTGATGCAGAAGATCAGCTTTGAAACCGGGCGATTTGATCTCCTCGTTGCTGAATTTTTTCCAGAAGAACATTTCCTTGTAACGGAGCAGCTCGATATCCGGATGATCTTCGGTGTAGCCTTTCGGCATTCTTTTTAACTTCCCGCCATAGATCAGCGGAAAATGCTTTTTAAAGTTTTCCGATAGAATGATAGCTTTCAGGGTGTCAGGAGAATAGTCGATCTCCTGGCGGAATTTGGCCAGTTGCTCGGTAGTAGGCTGCCACATACCACCCCCGATGAATGATTCTTCGTTTTGGAGATGAAAGTAATAATCTATCTTGCCGGAGCTCCTGCCGCCCGGACCGAAACCCGCCGCCAGGTGGGTTTTATAAGGACTTTTGTCTTTCGAAAAGCGTACATCGCGGTTGATCCGGAAGATACAGTCTTTGATCTGCGTATCGTAAAAAGAAGGTTCAAAGACCTTCACTTCCTGCAATACCTCATCGCAGAATTCCACAAAATTCTCTCGTGCAGTATCGTACAGGGCCCGGTTTTCGGTAAACCATTCCCGGTTATTATTGGTTGCCAGTTTCCTTAAAAACGCAAAAGTTGGTTCGGCTATCATCTGTTTTTCTTATTTTTGTGAAAGATACACTGAAGAATATGTTTAAGCTTTATTACCTGGCCTTATTCCGCATATTTTCAAATGCAATTTCGTTAAATTTTTCAAGATAGCTACCTGCTATCTCTACAAAATTTGCCTCATTTCATTTAAAAATATTTGCAAAATAAGTCTCAGGAATAACGTTTAAACATATTCTAATAGCATTAACAGAAAAATATGGCAAGAATTTTAACAGGGATTCAGGCAACCGGCCGGCCGCATTTAGGCAATATACTGGGAGCCATTGAACCTGCAGTACAGCTTTCCAGGCAACCGGGAAACGAGTCTTTCTTATTTATAGCCGATCTCCACTCCCTCACTACCATTAAAGACCCCGAAGTGCTGGAGCAGAATACCCGGGCGGTGGCATCGGCCTGGCTGGCCAGCGGACTGGACACGGAAAAGACCGTTTTTTATCGTCAGTCGAGACTGGCGGCGTTTCATACCGAACTGACCTGGTACCTGAACTGCCTCACGCCATACCCCATGCTGGCCAATGCGCATTCGTTTAAGGATAAGTCTGAGAAGCTGTCAGACGTAAATGCCGGCTTGTTTACCTATCCCGTACTGATGGCGGCCGATATTATCCTGTACCAGGCCGACTACGTACCCGTGGGCAAGGATCAGAAGCAGCACCTCGAAATGGCGCGCGACATGGCCGAAACCTTTAACCGGGTGTACGGGGAGGTGTTTAAAATACCGGAGGCCGTGATCAGCGAGGAGGTGATGACCATTCCCGGCATAGACGGCCAGAAGATGAGCAAATCCTATAATAATTATATTGACATTTTTCTGCCTGAAAACGAGCTGAACAAGGTGATCAAGCGGATTGTGTCGGATGCTACTCCGCTGGAGGAACCCAAAAATCCGGACACCGACAATACCTTCAGGATCTTCAGCCTGGTAGGTACACCGGAGCAGGTGGAAGAAATGCGGAAGAATTACCTGGCGGGCGGTTATGGCTACGGTCATGCAAAAAAGGAGCTGTATGAAACCATTTTAAGGCGATTTGCGAAACATCGGGAAATTTACGATCATTATTTCGGCGATGTGACCGCCCTGGAAGAGCAGCTGAAGATAGGGGAAGAGAAAGCCGAAGCCGTGGCCCGTAAAACGATGGAAGAAGTGCGTAAGATAATGCGGTTTGCATGATGGAATTGCTGCTGGAACTCGACAAGAAGATTTTTTTGTGGCTGAATGGCTTTCATACACCGTTCTGGGATAAATTTTTCCTGATCTATACGCATTCCAGGTCGTGGACGCCGGTGATCGTGATCATGGTGATCCTGTTGTTCAGAAGCTTTTCATTGCGGCAGGCGCTGATCTTTTTTGTGCTTATCGGTGCGGGTGTCGGATTGTGCGATTTTGTAGCGTCGGGTATTTTAAAACCCAACTTTGAACGTCTCCGGCCCTGCCACGATTTTCTGCAGGAAATGACACTGGTGGGCAACTGTGGCGGCATGTACGGTTTCGCGTCTTCACACGCGGCCAACAGTTTCGGGCTCTTTTCCGGTTTTTCAAGCGCCTTTAAAGGAAATAAATATGTATTCTGGTTGCTACTGGTCTGGGCTGTACTGATGGGCTACTCCCGGATTTACTTAGGGGTGCATCACCCCGGCGATGTGGTGGTGGGTGCGCTGATCGGACTTGTAGTTCCGAAATTTCTTTTTTATTTTTATGAAAGAATAAAGGAGCGGAAGATTGCCGGTTAACTCACACGCACCACACGGTTCTGCAATTTTACGCAAGGGATATAGCGTTGAAGCCTCTGCTGTAAGCTATCAGATTAAGACAAAGCTGCCATGCGATGAATAAACTAACTGCTGAAAGCCAAACTATTAAACATATGGAAAAATTACTAACTCTGATCTTCCTGTTCCTGTTTTCGCCTTTCCTGATGGCGCAGGACATCACCAAAGGCCTGTGGTTTAATGAAGAAAAGGAGGCGAAGATCCAGTTTTATGAGCAGGATGGGAAGCTCTACGGGAAGATCACCTGGCTGAAAGAACCCAAAGAAAACGGGAAGGACAAGACCGATAAGAATAACCCCAGGCCCGAATTGCGGAGTAAGCCTGTGGTAGGGCTTGTGATCCTGACCGGCTTTGAGAAAGACGGGAAAAACTGGAAAAACGGGGATATTTACGACCCGAAATCCGGGAAAACCTATTCTTCCACTATTAAATGGGCAGGAGACAAGCAATTGAATATCCGCGGCTATATCGGGGTGTCGCTTATCGGGAAAACCACGAAGTTTACGTGGGCAGAGTGAGTTTTTTAGCCGGGGTGAAGGGCGTATACTCCAAGAAGCAGATTTCTAATCTGTGGGCCTTATGGCCTGAATTCTCTTTACTATGGATAAAAAAGTGGTCATTGCGGGAGGCACCGGTTTTGTAGGTAAATATCTGCAGGACCAGTTTCGCCTTTTGGGATATGAGGTATATATTATTTCCCGGCAAAAGCAGAGTATTCAGTGGGGAGATAACGATAGAATGGTGCAGGCCCTCGAAAATTCGGAAATGCTCATAAACCTTGCCGGGAAGTCCGTTGATTGCCGTTATACCGAAAAAAATAAGGAGGCCATTCTGAAGTCCCGTACCGAAACCACCAGACGGCTGGGTGACGCACTTCTGAAATGCAAGCACCCGCCGGGGCTTTGGATTAATTCAAGTGCGGCCACTATCTATCGGGAGGCTGAAGATAAACCCATGACAGAAAGTGAGGGGGAAATCGGGAATGGGTTTTCAGTGAGTGTGGCTAAAGCCTGGGAAGAGGAATTTTTCTCCTTTAATCTGCCTCATACCCGGCAGGCTGCCCTGCGGATATCCGTGGTGCTGGGTAAAGACGGGGGCGTTATGAAGCCGCTGAGGAAGCTTGTTCGTTTGGGATTGGGAGGCCGGCAGGGAAGCGGAAAGCAAATGTTCAGCTGGATTCACATGGAAGATATGTTCCGTATTATTTTGTTTCTGCAATCAAACCAAGACCTGAAAGGCGTTTTCATTTGTTCCTCTCCAGACCCGGTCAGCAATGCCATATTTATGGAAACATTGAGGAAGGTGATGAACGTAAAGTGGGGCGTACCTTCTCCTGCCTGGTTACTGGAAATAGGGGCTCTAATTATAAGGACCGAAGCCGAACTCGTTGTGAAAAGCCGGTGGGTACTTCCTGAAAAGCTTCTGGCGGCGGGTTACACTTTCAAATACCCAGGACTGGAAGGCGCTTTAAATGATATTTTTAGAGAGGGGGAATAGCCCCGGCTTACGAATTTTCGATTTTTTACTACCACTCCGGGCCGGGGCTTTTCATTACAGGTTTTCATACCAGTTAAGAATATCATCAGCTATAACCTCCCATCCGGGTTCACCGGCGATAAAGTGGCTTTTGCCGGGGTAAATCTTAAGGTCTGTCGTGCTGTTTTTATCGCGGTATCCGGAAGCGATGGTACGGGTCAGCGATGCCGGGAAGATCTGATCACTGCCTCCCCCTATGAAAAGCAAAGGACTATGAGGTTTGCTGAAATCAATGGCGGAGTAGGAGTCCAGCACCAGCTGCCGGCTTACTTTAAGACTTTCAGGCACGGCAAAGCGGTCAAACATTTTTTCCTTTTCTGCTTCCGGAAGCGTATTGAAGAAGGCTTTGCTGTACCATTCGCGGCTTCCCATAAAATAATCTTTCCGGGAAAAGAAGCCGAAAGCCGGGAGCACCGTCTTAATGGTTTTGAAGGGTGCGAGCACATTTTTGGGCGGCGCGCCGTCAAGACTTACGGCTGCGGCGGCTTTTCCCATTTCGGTGAGTTTCATTACGGCCATGCCGGCCATGGAGTGACCGATGATGAGTGGTTTTTCGGGAAGCGAGTCTATCAGCCTGGCGGCATTCTCCACCACATCTCTGAAGCCGGTGCCGGGCAGATCAGGGTGTGCATTTTCCCTTAATTCGGCGGGCTTACCCTCGTGACCGGGATTTGCCGGGGTGTAAACGGTGTAGCCTTTTTGTTCATAATGGCTCTTCCAGGATTTCCAGGTGAGGTCGTTCACGAAGTTTCCGTGAATCAGTACGATAGTTTTTGACTTGGTCATGATGCTTGTTGGTTATTTTGATAGCACAAAGTTCCGGCGCAGAAGGGTCAAAAACTTTAACACAGGTTAAAATCGGGAAGAGGGCGCTATTTTTTTTGTCTCCAAACGCTGCAATGATGGTAAGGCAGCCCCGGTATGCAAAAAAGCAATATTTCCTCCCGCCGGGTACCGGGAGCCTTTAAGGATATCGGGCAAAGCGTTTTATTTCCCGGAAAGCCGCTTGCGGATACGGCTCAGGGAAGGGCCCTGGATGCCCAGGTAAGAAGAGATATGGTAGAGGGGTACGGTATTGAAAATATCCGGGTGGTGTTTAATGAGGTCAAGGTAACGCTCTTCAGGATCTTTAAAAAGGAAGCTTTCGGTGCGCTGCATGGTGATGTTAAAGGCTTCCTGGGCCAGCAACCTGCCAAACCTTTCCCAGGCGTGTGACTCCCTGTACAGCTTTTGCAGATGGGTAATATGAATACAAATCACTTGAGCTTCTGTCATGGCCTGGGTATAGTAATCGCAGGGGATCTGGTTGATAAAGCTTTTGAAAGATACCACAAACTGGTTTCCGGAATAAAGAAAGACATTCTTTTCCTCACCTGTTTTCCCATCAATCATGTACGAGCGGAATACGCCGGAAGTAACAAAGCCCAGGTATTTGCAAACGCTTTTGTAATCGTTGAACAAATCCCACTTTTTATAATTCAGTTCTTTCCAGAACGGGAGGGACTTTTCAAATTCTTCTTCCGGAAGTCCGGCAAACTCTTTCAGCAGAAGCGCAAGTTTTTCAAGTTCTTTCATTCGAAATAATTTTGTGAAGTCAATATAGGGATTTATACTAAAAAAGGCGGCCATAATTTTATAGCTTGGGGGTGGATTTGCGTGTCTGTATCTGCCCTGCGACAGGTACGGGGTTAAACAGAGGCAGGTTCTGCCCGGTTTTCGGATGCCGGGGCATAAATTGTCGGGCCGCAAATTACCATATTAATAAATGAAAGAAGTGAGGAAGTTTAGTGCCACATTGGAAATCATAGGAATTAACCCTTTCGTATTTGTGCCGGAGGAGATACTGGCTGAAATTTTTGCAGATGCCGGTAAAAGCAGGGGAGCTGTTCCCGTCTGCGGAGTTATTAACGGAAACGAGTATATCCAGACACTGGTAAAATACAGCGGGAGCTGGCGCCTTTATATTAATACCACCATACTCCCGGATTCTCCCCGGAGAATCGGGGAGGTTATTCACGTAAACATTGCGTTTGATCCCCGCGACAGAACGCTGCTGCCTCACCCTGAACTTATTAAAGCGCTGGATGCCAATGAAGAAGCTAAAAGGGTATTTGAAGGGCTTTCTCCTTCCCTTCGAAAAGAAATAGTGCGGTATATTTCTTACCTGAAATCAGAAAAAAGTATTGCAGATAACGTCAAAAGAGCTATCGGGTTCCTGTTGGGAAATAACCGGTTTATCGGGAGAGACAGACCGTGATGGTGGCATATACAGATACCGAATGCAGGTGCATGAATCAGGAGCGGGGAGGCCGGTTTTGGGTATTTCTAGCGATCTATAAATTCAAAAAATTCTTCAAGAGACACGCCAGACGGGACGTGGCTGGTTTTCCGGCTTGTGGCGTAACCGTTTCTATGGTAGGTATAGGTGCAGGAGTAGCGGTCTTCCAGTGTGCCTTCCCTGTAGGTTTCATACCCGGTATAGTTATTGGCAGATATAAAGTTTGGATTTTCCATGAGGGCTATAGCCAGGTATTTGTACGGGTGTACAGGTGCTTTTTTGTTATCATACCCCGTGAAGCTGACTTTCCAGCTGTTCCCGTCGGTACGGTTCTGATAATCAATGGTGAGGAGGTTTTCCGCATGATCCAGCGTGTAAACGTGTAAATACTGCTCGGTACCGCCGGGGTTAAACGTTCTGAATTCGATCCGGTTAGTGAAATTGGTATAGGTGTCATAGGGGCCTGTGGAACCGTCGGTGGCGTGGTTTATTAGTTTCACGGGTCTGGCTTCTGTGTCGTACTCAATAGTGTAATAGGGCTTGTGAAAAGGGCTTGCGGGAAATGTATAGTCTATTCTTTCAGGCATACCCGAAGCATTGAACAGGCCGTACGTCCGGTGTATGTCTGTTATGCCGTCTGCATTCTTATCGGTTTCGCCTGTCAGGCGGCCTGTACTGTCATACGTGTATTCGACATACCCCGCACCGTGCCGGTGCACGGTGAGGTAGGTTTTCCGGGTGCCGGGTTCTGCGTCATTGTTTTTGTTGCAGGAAGAAAGGAAGGTTATGATGATCAACAGGGAAACCGTTTTTATTGTTTTCATACGTGTTAAGTTTAGTGATCAGCTTTTGACGTTGTTCGGCGGTTTGGCCCGTGTCAACCGTTCCAAATACCTGATTGCCGTTTATGATTTTGTTTCCTGGGAGGCATTAGTGGGTAAGGCTTAGTTTACTCATTACCTCATCATAGTTCATCCTTTGCCATTCCTCCCTGGAGGGGTGGTGTCCTGTAAGGCGTATGCCGGGCGGGATGAGCACATAGCGGAAGCGGTTGCCCAAACTGCTCAGGTAGGTAACTTCGTTGAGGGGGTCGCCATCCATAGAGCTTAAGGTGATAGCGAGTGTGGTAGATGTGAGGTAGGACACCTGGGAATGCATTACACGGCGATACTCGTAAGGAAAAAGGGCGTGGTTGATACTGCCCGAGTTGACGCCGTACATCAGAAATACACCACCGGCGTTGTAGAACTCGGTGAGGTTAGTATAGCCTACCGCATTAAATATGGGGCCAGGGATGCGGTACAGCATGATTTTCCGGGCGGGGCTGTTGAGCTCGTTCCAATTGTAATCGACCAATGTGCTGGCCACTACGTTAGCGGTACCTTTCAGGCTGATGGGTGTGCCCCAGCCGCTGGCGGTCTTGGGGCCGAAGAGGTCGCCGCTGGTTCTGTTAAGGTAAAAGTCACCCACGCGCCCCTGTGCCGTGGTGGGGTTGGTGGTGCCGCTGAGTATCTGGCTTCCGGGCTGGCCTGCCACACCGGTTGATCCGGCTGGCCCCGCTGGCCCGGTTGCACCCGCCGGCCCGGCGGGTCCGGTAGCCCCGGTAGGTCCTGTTGCGCCGGCGGGCCCGGTAGCTCCTGCCGGTCCTGTAGCTCCTGTAGCGCCGGTTGGCCCTTTCAGGC
>CAZLXI010000031.1:0-1519 GCA_964563435.1 uncultured Lacihabitans sp. | reverse complement strand
CCGGTAGCTCCTGCCGGTCCTGTAGCTCCTGTAGCGCCGGTTGGCCCTTTCAGGCTCAGCGGTGTGCCCCAGCCCGTATCGGTTTTGGGACCATAAAGATTTCCGGTGGCTTTGTCGAGGTACATATCGCCCGCTTTTCCCAAGGATACTGCTGGTTCAGCGTTTCCACTGTAAAACATGCCGCCGTCTTTACCGGCTACCCCCTGTATGCCCTGTTCGCCGGCAGGCCCGGCCTCGCCGGTTTGGGTACAGGAATGGCAAAATAGCAGGGCTGTAAGCAGAAAGGGAATTATGATTTTTTTCATGATCATTGTATTTTTATGAATTCAACTCTTCTGTTCCGGGTTTTTCCTTCCGGTGTGGTGTTATCGGCCACGGGCTCCGTATCGCCTTTGCCGTCGGTTTGAAGCCGGCCGTCTGCGATGCCGTATTTTTGAACCAGCTCATTTTTTACGGCTGCGGCCCTCTCGCGGGAAAGCAGGAGATTACTTTCTTTCTTTCCGTCGGTATCGGTATGACCTATGATCTTCAGTTTAAGGGCGGGGGTGTCTTTCAGAATACCGGCTATTTCCTTTATCACAGGTGTGGATTCCGGCCGGATGGCCGCCGAGCCGGTATTGAACAGGATGGCGTTGGTAGAATACCGTCCCTCTTTCAGGATCCTGGAGCGGGCATCTTCTTCCGAAGAAGCCAGGCGGATGTTGGAAATATGGAAATGGTTTCCTTCTTTGGCTTCATAACGGCTGAAAAGAAGGGTATTCAGGGTTTTATCGGCCTCCAACGCCCGGGGCAGATCCCAGATTTTGATATCATTCACATACACCCTGATCCTTTGTTTTTGCCGCCAGATTTGTACGCGCGCCCTGTTATTATTCACATTAAAGGCAGTCAGCGATTTAATTCTGTTGAAGGCCGATTTTTCGCCCTTCTCCCAGACTTCATATTCGCTGTAACCCAGTTTTTTGCCGCCCTCTTCCTGGGGGTGGAGCATAAGCAGCAGGCCGTTTCGTTTGTCTTTGCCACGTTTTTCCCTGTATTTGCCCCAGATGAAAAATTCTTTCCTGTTTTGCATGTCTGCCAGGCCTATCCACAGGGGGTGGTCGTAGTAGGAGAAACTAGCCGGTACGAAAACGTCAAACTCCAGGGTGAAATGCTCCGGTAACTGTTTTGCCGTTTCGAGGAGAAAGGTACCCGGCGTGGATAGTTCCAGCCATTTGGCCGGTGAACCCGGCAGGGTAACTACCTTAGCCGAGGCGTCGGTGTTCCAGTGAGCGGGAAAGTCACCGATGGCATCCTGTTCAAAGTTTTCACTGACCAGCACACGGTTTCCCGGCTCAAAGTCGCTTTTAGGACGGGCATTTGCGGCCCGGTCTCCGTCTGTTTCTCTCGCAGTATTACGGCCGCTAGCTTCTTCTGCCGCCGGTTTGCTGCGGGTGGGCTGACCTTCACCCGCAGATCCGGCCTGCTTTTCACTTTTACTGCCGTTAAGGGCTTTGTCCAGTGCAGCATCGGTCTTTTG
>CAZLXI010000030.1:56950-58637 GCA_964563435.1 uncultured Lacihabitans sp. | reverse complement strand
TCATTTTGTCTTGTTGAGTGACAAGCCCGTTGAATCCAAACTTCATAGATAGGAAATTTGCCCGCAATACAATCATTTAGCTGCTGTGCCTGCCCTTTGGCACCCTGTAATACGTTAAACCAATGAGAAAAAAATTACATGAGAAGATATCTTCATTTCAAGATTCCCTCCAGATAAAATCAAAAGGACTGTATCCTTATTTCAGACCCATTGAATCAGGCCAGGATACCGAAGTCAAAATCAAAGGAAAAAGAGTACTTATGTTCGGCTCCAATTCCTATCTGGGTCTGACCAACCACCCGAAAGTGATCGAGGCTTCGCAGAAGGCCGCTATAAAATACGGTACCGGCTGTGCCGGCTCACGCTTTCTGAACGGCACACTCGATCTGCACGAAGAACTGGAGCAAAAACTGGCTGAGCATACCGGTAAACAGGCCTCGCTCCTCTTTAGCACCGGCTTTCAGGCCAACCTTGGCGCCTTATCCTGCATTACAGGTCGACACGACTATATTTTACTGGACGAACGGGATCACGCTTCCATTATAGACGGGAGCCGCCTGTCTTTTTCGAAAGTCATCAAGTACGCCCACAATAACCCGGAAGACCTGGAGCGAAAGCTTCAGCTGCTTCCTGAAGATTCGCTCAAACTGATTGCCACAGACGGTATTTTCAGCATGGAAGGAGACATCGTCAGGCTGCCCCGGCTACAGCAGGTAGCTGAAAAATACGATGCCGCCATCGTGGTTGACGATGCCCACAGCCTGGGGGTTATCGGTGAGCGGGGTGCCGGCACAGCCTCACACTTTGGCTTAACCGATAAAATAGACCTGATCGTCGGTACTTTCAGCAAGTCGCTCGCTTCCTTAGGCGGTTTTATTTCAGGCAGCTACGAAAGCATTGAATACCTGAAACATAAGGCCCGCTCGGTGATGTTCAGTGCCAGTATGCCGCCATCGGCGGTAGCCAGCACCCTGGCCGCCCTGGAGATTTTAAGAACCGAGCCTGAACACATGCAACGCCTCTGGGATAACACCCACTATGCCCGGGAGCTGCTTACAGACAACGGATTCGACCTGGGACGTAGCGAAAGTCCTATACTGCCGGTTTACATCCGCGACAATGAAAAAACCTTCCGGCTTACGCGAATGCTGTTTGAAAACGGGGTTTTTGTAAACCCTGTGGTATCACCGGGCGTTCCTTCCGAAGAATCCCTCATCCGGTTCTCACTGATGGCCACCCATACCTTCGACCAGATCGAAGAAGCGGTTCAGAAGCTCATCAAAGCCAGAACCGCCCTGAACCTGGGAATGAGAAATTTAGATACCGCAAACATCCTGTAAACCCATGATAGAAGAAGTTAAAACCAAACAGCAGCTCCGGGAGTTTATTGATTTTCCGCATGAGCTGTACGCCGCTGCCCCCCATTATGTTCCCGAGCTGTATGTGGGACAAAAAGAGTTACTTTGGAAGGAGGACAAATACCCTTTTTACGATCATTCCGAAAGCAGGCTTTTTCTTGCCCGGCGCCATGGCAAACCGATAGGCAGGATTGCGGCTGTAATCAATAACAACCACATAGCCTACATCAACAAAAGAGAAGGGTTTTTCGGCTTTTTTGATTGCGAAAATGACCAGGAAACGGCTTCCGCCCTGTTAGACAGTGCCGTAGCCTGGCTTCAGCAAAATG
>CAZLXI010000030.1:55757-56850 GCA_964563435.1 uncultured Lacihabitans sp. | reverse complement strand
CAGGAAACGGCTTCCGCCCTGTTAGACAGTGCCGTAGCCTGGCTTCAGCAAAATGAGCTCTCCAACATAATCGGCCCGGTTAATTTGTCTACGAACAATACCTGCGGATTGTTAATTGAAGGCTTCGAAACGCCTCCTTTTGTGATGATGCCCTACAATGCCCCCTACTATCAGCAACTGCTGGAAGGATATGCGATGAGCAAAAAGACCGATCTGCTGGCTTATGAAGTGAACAGGGAAAGTACAGACAGTAAGGCGCTGGCCATGATGGACAGGCTGATTTCCCGCCTGGAAAACAAGGGTATAAAAATCCGGTCGATCAACACCCGCGATTTTAAAAATGAGGTGGCAAAGATCCGGGAGGTGTACAACAAGGCATGGGATAAAAACCTGGGTTTTGTACCGATGACCGAAAAAGAGTTTGAGTTTACCGCCAAAGAGCTCAAAATGATCCTTGACCCCAAATACTGTATCGTAGCTGAAAAAGACGGAGAGACCGTAGGTTTTGCGTTGGGAGTTCCCAATATCAACGAAGTGCAGATCGATGTTAAGCGGGGGCGGCTTTTCCCGGCCGGGATTTTCAGACTGCTTCTGAACCGCAGTAAGATCACTTCTATCCGTGTGCTGATGCTGGGTGTTTTGGAAGACTACAGGAAACTCGGGATCGAGGCCTGCCTGTATGGCAAAATCATCCGGAATGCTGAAGGAACACGAATAAACCGGGCGGAATGTTCATGGATGCTGGAAGATAACTACCTGATGAATCACGCCATTGAACAGATCAACGGGAAGCTCACGAAACGGTACCGGATCTTTGAAAAAGCGATATGAAAAACAAAATATTAATCACCGGTGCCAGCGGATTTCTGGGCTATCATCTTATCAATGAAGCACAGAAAAGAGGCCTGGAAGTTTATGCAGCGGTCAGGAGGAGCAGCGATGTTTCTCACCTGAATTGTCCTCTTTTGTACCTGAACTATGAGTCGGTGGATGAATTAAGCGGGCTATTGAGCGAACATGATTTTGATTACATCGTTCATGCCGCCGCCGTTACCCGGTCAAAAAAGCCGGAAGTGTATGAAAAAGTAAATGT
>CAZLXI010000030.1:39112-55657 GCA_964563435.1 uncultured Lacihabitans sp. | reverse complement strand
GAAAAGTGGTTATGAAACACCGGCGCGGGAAACACACCCGCTAAAAAAGGATTGATCATGATGTCTTTACAAAATAAAATCTTGTTCCTGTTTTTGTTTTTCACAATGGTAGTATCCCGGAACTTTGCCCAGACCACCACCGTAAGCGGGAAAGTTACCGATGCCGTCACCAAAGAAACCCTGCCGTTTGTCACGGTAAAAGTAGCAGGACAGCCCGGCCAGAAGGCCGTTCCTACGGATGAAGACGGGAATTATTCCATCACCTTCAGCGGAAATTACAGCAGGCTGGAGTTCCGGTACGTGGGTTACCTGACCCGTGAGATCACTATAGACGCGGGTAAGGTCCAGAAAGTAAACGTGGAACTGGACGTAGACGCATCTCTGCTGGACGAGGTGGTGATAAAAGCGAAAAACTACCGTTACCGGAACCGGGATAATCCTGCGGTTCAGCTGATCCGTAAAGTCATTGAGAACAAAAGCAAAAACCGTTTGGAAGGACAGGATTTTGCCCAGTACGAAGAATACGAGAAAGTATCGCTTTCATTAAGCAATCTCTCGGAGCGGTTCAGGAACCGCAGGATTTTCAAAGACTACCAGTTCCTGTTTGAAGAGCAGGAAGACGCCGGCGGGAAGTACGTTTTACCCGCTTACATGCAGGAAAAAATAACACAGGTGTATTACCGAAGATCCCCCCGAAAGTACAGGAAAAACGTATTGGCGGAGAAACATGTGGAGTTTGACCGTAAATTCATCAGTAACGAAAGTATCAGCGAGTACACCTCGCGGCTTTACGAGGATATTGATATTTATGACAATAATATCTCCTTTCTGACCAACATGTTTCTGAGCCCGATCGCTAATTCGGCTCCCGCTTTTTACAAATTTTTTATTACCGATACGATAAAAGCCCAAACCCCCATGTTGGTGGAGCTGAGTTTTGTGCCGAGAAATAAGACCGACCTGCTTTTCAGAGGACAGCTCTACATTACCCTGGACGGGAATTACGCCGTACAAAAGGCCAAGCTGACCCTTGACAAGGAAATCAACCTGAATTTCATGCGGGATATGAAAGCGGTATTCACTTTTCAGGAAGACGGAAACGGCCGGTATTACCTGCAAAACAGCGACCTGACCATGGAATTCGCCATTACCGAAAACGGGAGCGGTTTCCAGGGGAAACGCATGGTGAACTACAAGGGTTACAGGGCAGGCATTGCCCCACCCGACAGCGTCTGGTCAGCGGCAGAAGAAACCCTGCAGTACCGGAGGCCCGATGTGCCGATTCCCGACAACTGGGACGACCTGCGCCATAAACCGCTCGCCAGGCCGGAAGCCAACGTATACCGGAATGTAGATACTCTCCAGACCATTGCTTCATTCCGGCGGTACATGGATCTGGGAACCATGCTGATTGCGGGTTATAAGGTGGCCGGCCCGGTAGAAGTCGGCCCGCTGAATACCTTCTACAGCTTTAACCCGGTGGAAGGTTTCCGGCTGCGCTTCGGCGGAAGAACCACGCCGGATCTGAGTAAACGCTTTTATGCCGAAACCTACGCAGCCTACGGCTTCACGGATGAAAAATGGAAATATTACCTGAGCGGCTCTTACGCCCTGAATAACAAATCCATCTACAACTTCCCGCAGCATTACATTAAGGGGAGTTATCAGAAAGACACCAAGATTCCCGGAGAAGCACTGCAGTTTGTGCAGGAAGATAATGTACTTCTGTCGTTCAAAAGAGGCGATAATTACCGATGGCTTTATAATGACACCTACACGCTGGAGTATATACATGAGCTGAAAAACCATCTCTCCTATAACCTGAAAGTGGCGAAATGGCGGCAGCAGCCTGCGGGTATCCTCACCTATCGGTCTGTAAATGAACAAGGCGAAACCGTCAACCACCCGGAACTGAATACCACAGAAATTTCCCTGGCCTTAAGATATGCCCCTAAAGAGCAGTTCATGCAGGGTAAGCTTTACCGCTCACCTTTGTACAATAAATACCCGGTTTTCAGCCTGAACTATACCGCCGGGATGAAAGGATTCCTTGACGGAGAGTTTAATTACCATAATATAACCGCAGGCCTGTTTAAACGCTTCTACCTTTCGCAGCTGGGATATGCCGATGTAAATGCCGAAGGCTCCTATATCTTTGGAAAAGATATTCCTTTTCCACTACTTTCCGTGCACAGGGCAAACCAAACCTATGCCTACCAGCTTAACGCCTACAATCTCATGAATTTTCTGGAGTTTGTGAGTGACAAATACGCTGCAATGAGTGTTCAATACTATATGAACGGCTTCATTTTTAACAAAGTGCCGCTATTGAAAAAGCTGAAATGGCGAGAGGTATTCAGCTTTAAGGGGCTTTGGGGAGATCTCAGTGACGGAAACCATCCTGCCTACAACCCAAATGTCATGATCTTCCAGGAACAAAACGGCCTGCCCATCACTTATACCCTTAAAGACGGCCCCTACCTAGAGGGGTCGGTGGGGATCGCCAATATCTTTAAACTTTTCAGGGTAGACCTGATCCGAAGGTTCAGCTATCTTGGAAATCCCGACGCACCGGAATGGGGGGTTCGAGCCCGGTTTAAACTCGACTTCTGATGCAGAAAATAAAGGTAGCCTTCTTTGCTGAAATACTGATCAAAGACTTTGACGGAGCATCTCGCACGATGTTTCAGCTGATAGAGCGTATACCGGCCGGGGCATTCGAGTTTCTGTTTATTTGCGGAATGAATCAGCCCGGCCTGAAGGATCGCTTTCGGGTGCTGAAAGTGCCCACACTTCAGGTGCCCGGCAATGCCACCTACCGTTTTTCTGTTCCGCTGTTGAAGAGAAAAGCACTGCTTAAGCAACTGGACGACTTTAAGCCCGATGTGGTTCACATTGCCACACCATCCCTGCTGGGAAATTTCGGGCTCAGATTTGCCGGAAAGCGGGATATCCCGGTGATCACTATCTACCACACCCACTTTATCAGCTACATGGATTACTACCTGAAAAATGTTCCGTTCCTGATAAAACCGGCTAAAAGGCTGATTCAAAAAAGTTACAACTCGTTTTATAACCGCTGCCGGGTCATGTATGTGCCTTCAGAATCCATCGCTGAAGAATTAATGCGGGGAGGTGTTTCGGCAAATCCGCAGAAGCTGTGGAAAAGGGGAATCGATCTCCGGCTGTTTTCTCCCGCCAAAAGAGACCTGCATTGGGTAAGGAAAATCACCGGTAACGATCACAAAAATATCCTGTTCGCCAGTCGCCTGGTTTGGGAAAAAAACCTCCTGGTTCTGATTGCGCTCTATCGCCTGATTCAGGATAAAAAGTTACCCTATAACCTCCTGGTGGCAGGAAGCGGCGTAGCTGAAGAAGAGTGCCGTAGTCAGATGCCGGAAGCCTTTTTCCTTGGCCATACCGGCCACGCCGAGCTGTCTGTTCTCTATGCCTCCGCCGATGTATTTGTTTTTCCTTCCGTAACAGAAACCTTCGGCAACGTGGTTCTGGAAGCCATGGCCTCGGGATTGCCCTGTGTCATTGCCAACGGGGGCGGAAGCCGGGATTTTATTCGTCAAGGAGAAAACGGGTTTTTATGCGAGCCGGATAACCCGTCGCAGTACCTGGAACATATCGGCCTTATTCTGAACGACAGCTCTTTAAGGAATACTATTTCTGCTGCAAGTGTGGCATTTAGCCGTACATTTGACTGGGAACACCTCGCCGGTGTATATTTCGAAGATTTAAAAAGGCTTGCCCGGAAAACATGAAGTACCTTAAAATAGCGTTGGGAGTGAGTGTGATCCTGAGCACAGGGCTTTTCCTTTACGCCACCGATTTCCGGGAAGTTTTTGCTACCCTCCGGGAGATCGGGTGGAAAGCAGGCTGGATACTGCTCAGCACATGGGCGGCCTATGTGTTGGGTTCTCTGGGCTGGAAATACTGCCTGGGCTCCTACGCCCCGCAGGTTTCCCTGACCCGGCTTTTTGTTTATCGCCACATCGGTGAAACCCTCGCCCTCTTTAATCCCACCAGTATTATTGCGGGCGACTGGCTGAAAGCCGAGGTTCTGAAAAAACACCGGATCCCTCACGAAGAAGCCGTGAATTCGGTTTTGCTTTCCCGTATCCTGATGGTTGTATCGCAGATGGCTCTGCTTATCCTGGCTTTGGTATGGCTTGTTTTTTCAACCAATGTAGTTCTTTTTCCTAATTTTAAAGGATGGATGAGCGGCCTTCTTGTGCTATTAACAGTTTTACTTCTGGCTATCATTTTTATTATCCTTAAAACACCCAAAGAAACAGGCGGGAGCAAAGAAAATAAGCTGGTTTCAGGCATTAGAAAATATAAAAATGCGCTAAATACCTACATTAAAACCTATCCGCGCCATTCCGCACTTGCGTTCCTTTTTCTGGCGTTGCATTGGGTAACCGGCTCGCTGGAGATGTATTTTATCTTAAATATCCTGAACTATGATGTGAGCATCCTCCATGGCCTTTTGATGGATATGGGTGTAATTCTGGTAAAATCAGTGGGGGCATTTATCCCGGGCCAGCTGGGCATCGAAGAACTGGGAAACAAGCTGGTAATTATGGTGGCCGGCATCAGTTCAGCCAGCCTCTGGGTTTCGGTATCCATTTTACGGAGAAGCCGGCAGTTATTCTGGTCAGCGGTGGGCGGGATCCTCTATTTGTTCAACCGGAATAAACTGTTTTGAAATGGAAGTCCTGTTTGTAAGTCATAAATATCCTCCGGCCACGGGAGGAATGGAAAAGCAAAGTTTCGAGCTTATTGAAGGGATGAGTAAGTATGCGGTGGTGCATACCCTCGTGTACGAAGGCTCGGAAAGCCGGATCTCATTTTTCCTGAAACTGCAGAAAAGAATACGGCAGAAACTACGCCGGTTTCCCGGCATACAGCTCATTCACTTTAATGATGCGCTGCTGGCCACCGTGTGTTCGTTCCACAAAGGTTACCGCCATATACCGCTGGCTGCCACGGTTCACGGGCTTGATATTTCTTTCCCCAGTGCTTTTTACCGGAAACACATTCTCAGCCGGCTGAACCGCTTCGCACGCATCATCGCCGTAAGTGATGCCACAGCACAGGCAGCGGTTGAAAGCGGTCTTCATCCGGCGCGGGTGGTAACCGTGCCCAACGGGGTGGATACCTCAGCGGTCCGGTCTGTGACAGACAACGACTTTGAAATCTTAAGAAGAGAGCTCGGACTTTCAGACAGGAAGATTCTCATGATGGTGGGCCGGCCCGTATACCGCAAAGGATTTTCCTGGTTTATCACCCATGTTTTCCCGGAGATCAAAGATAATTTCCAGGTGGTGATGGCAGGCCCGTTTCAGGCTCAGCCCTCCTTTTCGGAAAGAATACTCTACCGGCTTCCCGATGGGCTGAGCAAAAGAATCATGCTGTTTATGGGGTATCCTTCCGACGAAAGAAACCTGCGGGAGATTCTAAGAAAAGAAACCGGGGTTACTCATCTGGGACACCAGCCCTACGCTGTCATACAGGCACTGTTTCAGCATTCAGCGGCGTTTTTAATGCCTAATATTCGCGTAAGCGGTGATATGGAGGGCTTCGGGCTGGTTTGTCTTGAAGCGTCAGTCAACCACGCCCTTGTGCTGGCAGCGTATATCGACGGAATTCCGTCTGCTGTCCGGCACCGGCAAAACGGTATTCTTATCGAGTCGGGAAATCCCGATGCATGGAAGTCTGCAATACAAAAACTCAACGATCCGTTCTTCTCAGGGCTAAAGAACGATTTTACACGATATACGCTCCATCATTATTCGTGGGACAAAATGGTGAAGGCATACCTGGAAGTTTTCGAAAATTGCTTAACTACGTAAAACTGCGGGTACACTATTCCCACAGTTCCACCTGCATAAAGGCTCATACCGGTAAAGCTGATTTTATTGAATGGACAATGGCTTATACCTTTAGGCGCTAAGCAGCTTTCCGATAAAATTTTTCACGGAATTATTCATTTTTTGCCTTTATTCAATGGCGTACTGCTTCTTCCGGCAGGATACTAATTCCTGAGAAAAGGGCATGCATCAAAATTTTCCACGATTTATTTAGGGTATAAGGCCACTTGGTTGTCTAACTGCTATATAAGCGGATTATCTTTGCAGAGACTGGTAATACAAAACGGCGTGAGGCAGCACCCCACTGAAGACATCTATTCTGAAGCCGGGTTTGAACGGGTGTATAAAACACACTTCAAACCGCTATATGCGTATGCCAAAACCATGGTCAGTGACGGTGATACGGCAGAGGAGATTGTGCAGCAGGTGTTTTTTAAGCTTTGGGAAAAGAGAGACATCCTTCACATTCAGGAGACAGTTAAGGGGTACCTTTACCGCTCTGTTTATAACGACAGTATGAACCATCTGAAACACCTAAAGGTAAGGGAAGCCCACCGTGAGCACCTGATACATCAGCCCCCGATCGGCAGTTCCGCTTTGCAGGAACTTGAAACGCGGGAGCTTGAAAAAAGATTTGCCACAGCCCTTTCCAGATTACCTGAGAAGTGCCGTACGGTTTTTCAGCTTTGCCGGTTTGAAGACCTGAAATATAAAGACGTGGCCGAACAGCTGAACCTCCCCCTGAAGACCGTTGAAAACGAAATGGGAAAGGCGCTACGGTTGCTGCGCTTAAGTCTGTCTGATCTTTTGTCTGTTATACTTTTAACCTTTCACCTGCTATGAAAACCCTTAGTGACGATATACTGGTAAAAGTAATTATTGGTGAAGCCGGCGATGAAGAAGTCCGGCAGGCAGCCGAATGGCTGGCCGCCGATACCGCCCATCAAAAGTACTTCGCCGATCTGAAGAGCGTTTGGGACAGCAGCGTACTACTGAAAGCAGCTGAAGATGTGGATGTGAATAAGGCATGGACTGCTTTCCGATCCCGTACTTCCAAAGAAGTGCCTTTTAAACCACAGAAACGTAGATGGTGGACGTTTTCAGCGGCAGCAGTCATCCTGCTGGCCGGTGTATGGATGTTTACCCGGCCGGGTTCACGGACGGAGCATATTTATATTGCTTCCGGGAACTCCATCAAAGCAGATACCCTTGCCGACGGTACGAAGGTGACCCTCAACAAAAATTCCTCGCTGACCTATTCAGAAAATATTTCCGGTAAAAAGCTACGGGAAGTTACATTAAAGGGAGAGGCATTCTTTGATGTGGAGCCCGACAAGTCCAGGCCTTTTATCATTTCGGCCGGTGATGTAAAAATCACTGTGCTGGGAACTTCGTTCAATGTAAAAACCGTAGATAGTAAAACCGAAGTGATCGTGGAAACCGGCCTGGTACAGGTGGAAAATAGCCGGCAGACAGCGCGGTTGATCCCAGGTGAAAGAGTAATGTCCGATACCGGATCAATGGAAAAGCTACCGGTAAAAAACGAATTTCACAATTACTACAGAACCGGGAAGCTGGTCTGTAAAGATACCCCCCTGCAAGAGCTGGTTATGAGTCTGAATGAAATCTACCAGGTGACCATTGAGATAGAAAACACGGCCCTGCACCGGAAAAAAATCAATACGGTCTTTGATCACAAACCTTTGTCCGAAATACTGCAGGTGATTGCTGAAACCCTGCAGGTCAAAGTAATTCAAACCCCGGATAAGATCGTACTTAAATAGATTTGAATGCTACGTCTCACCGCTGCTTTGCTCTTATGTTCACTCACCGTACCGGCTCAGAAAGCCCTGAACAGGGAGGTGAGTATTTCCGCCGTAAAACAGCCCTTAAAAGTAGTCTTAACGGATATGGAGAACCAGGGCCGCTTTTATTTTTCCTACAGCACCGGGCTCATTGCGGAAGATAGCCTGGTCAGTGTTCAGGTGAGCCGTGAAAAAGTATCGGAAGTACTCAGGCTCCTGTTTAAAGATGCATTTCAGTACAAAGTAGTCAACGAATACATCATCATTCAGCGGGCTCCGCCCGAAAAGCATATCTTTTTGGAAGGCCGGCTTTTGGATAGGGAGAATGAAGAAAGCATAGACAACGCCTCGGTGTATTCCAAAACGCACCTGGTTTATGCATTAAGTGATGAAAACGGTCATTTTAAGCTCAGGATAAAAGAGAAGCTTCTGCCCGTACAGGTCACGATCAGTAAGCTGGGATACCGCGACACCACCATTACCTATACAGGCTCAGATGGGATCCGGAGGATTGATATACCACGAAAGGTCTTTGCCCTGGACGAAGCGGTCATTGCCTATTCCGGGAAAAGGAGCAGGTTCAGTGCAGGCTTCCTGGTTTCCAGAAGCCAGAGGATACACAGCAGAAACATCGGCAATTTCTTTATGGCCCTGCCCTACCAGATGTCGCTGGTGCCCGGAGCCGGCACACAAGGAAAATTAAGCTCGCAGGTAGTCAACAAAGTTTCGGTCAACATGATCGGGGGATATACCGGAGGAACAAACGGAATGGAGATAGCCGGAGCGTTTAATATCAATAAAAAAAACACCGGGATTTTCCAGGCAGCCGGCCTTTTCAATACGGTTTTGGGCAGCGCTAAAGGCCTTCAGGCAGGCGGGCTTTACAATACCGTAGCCGACTCGCTAAATGGATTTCAGGCCGGCGGCTTATTCAATACGGTTTGGGGGACTGCCTCCGGCGCACAAATTTCAGGAACTTACAATTATACCGGGAGAAACCTCACCGGAATCCAGGTATCCGGGATATTCAACCAGATCGGGGATACGCTCTCGGGAGCCCAGATAGCAGGTGTCATCAATTCTGCCGGGCATGTTTCAGGACTGCAGGTAGGGCTGATCAATTTTGCGGAAAGTTCTGACGGGGTAAGCCTTGGCCTACTGAATTTTATAAAAAACGGCAAGTTTGACATCCAGGCTTATACCCATGAACTCTTTCCTGCTGCACTGGCTTTCAAAACCGGAACTTCCCGGCTCTACACTTCACTGGTTTTTGCCGGCAATTTTATGAATGCCCCGCTAAACTACAGCTTTGGTTTATACCTGGGTACAGAAGTTAAAATCAATGAACGCTGGAATACCATGCTGGAAATAGGGCAAAACTTTGTAGATTCCGGCAAATGGAATAACTCTTCTTCGTTTCTCCGGTTTCAGCCCGAACTGCACTATCTGGTTTTTCCCCGGATATCGGTTTTTGCAGGACCCTCCCTCTCTGCCTGCAGGAGCTCTTCTGATGCGGCTACTGCCGAAAGTGCTTTAACTTATTTTAAAAGCAGAACCAAAACCTTTTCATGGGGAGACCGCTGGAATCTTTGGGGCGGGTGGCAGGCCGGCCTGTCATTTGATCTGAAAAAATAAGATCTCCTCCGGCACTCTCTTCAACCCTTCTTCTCCGGCTAGAGACGGATAACGTGTGGCCCGTCATTAAAAAAAATAAAAACTTTTTAGGGTTTCCCCTAAGCGGGTTGTCTTATTCGTGAACAGGGTACAAAGCCCTCGTATACCGAAGAAAAAGTAATAAAACTCAAAATTCCGATGAAAAAATTAATCCCCCTGCTGTTCGCAGTTGCCGCTACAGGTGTTCAGTCTTTCGCACAAACCCATACCCACCGCAAGGTTCATGCAGGATTCATTTATCCGGTATCCAGTAATGGTATTAATGCATCCGGTATCTCTAACGACTTTTCAATTCATGCCCTTTCGGGAGTTTCAAAAAATGAAAGAGTTCTTTCCATTGCCGGAATTTCCAATCACATCCGGCAGGATGCCCGTGGAGTGCAGGTGGCCGGATTACTGAACCAGGTAGGAAACTCGGCCCGCGGTGTCCAGGTAGCAGGACTGGGCAATTTCATTAAAAAAGAAGCCAAAGGCCTCCAGTTGGCAGGATTAACCAACATCAGCGGTCGGGCGGAGATACAGATCTCCGGACTTTTAAACCGGGCTGAAGACCTGCAGGGGCTGCAAATAGCCGGCCTGATCAATAAAGCCCGCAACGTTAAAGGGGTACAGGTAGCCGGACTGATTAACGTAGCCGAAAGCAGCGATTATCCCATCGGAATCATCAATGTGATCAAAAACGGGAAGCAGGCAATAGGACTGAGCTTTGATGAAACCGGTACCGGTTTGATTACTTACCGTTCAGGCGGTGGAGTACTTTACGGGCTCATTGGCCTTGGATATAACTTTAGTTCCGAACGAGGCAAAGACTACTATGCTTTTGAAGCCGGGATAGGAGCTCACCTGGTTAAGAGCAAAAGCTTCCTGTTAAATACAGAGGCCTTTACCCAGTCATTGACCGACTTCCGTGATTTCTCCCACAGCAAACACGGGATAAGGGTGCTTCCTGCGCTGCATATTGCCAGCCGTGTGGAGATCTTTGCAGGACCTACCATCAACCTGACCCGATTTGAAACGGATAACCGCCCCTTTCCGGATAAAAAATACTTCCGGACCAAAGAAAAGGAAGGTAACTTTACCGGCATGAGCATAGGATATACCGGGGGAATACAGGTTAGTCTTTAGTTAAAAGCTTTCTCTGTCCTGAATTCAAACATAATTGATCAGAATTCAAACATGATTGCCCTGCGCTGTACTGAAATTTGAGATCCCTTAACCGGTGAAACTCAATTTCCCTGTAAAATGAAATTCTTCAAAAAAACACTTTTCTTTTTTATC
This sequence comes from uncultured Lacihabitans sp., assembly GCA_964563435.1. Lineage (GTDB taxonomy): Bacteria > Bacteroidota > Bacteroidia > Cytophagales > Spirosomataceae > Leadbetterella. The sequence continues at coordinate 45,018 of CAZLXI010000030.1, read as the reverse complement.
CTGCTATGTACCCCCGCAAGTCATGTGTTCTGCCAGCAAAGGGTAAGCGGCCGGGTATATGATAATGCCGGCGAGCCCCTTGAAGGGGTTAACGTGCTCCTCCTTCGCGCCGCCGACTCTTCGATGGTGGGCGCTGCTCTGTCTGCCACCGGGGGTACTTTCTCCATCAATGCAGCCCTCCCGGGCAACTACCTGCTTAGCTTTTCCTATTCCGGTTTTGTCACCTTTTACCAGGAAGTAACACTGGAGGAAAAAGCACTTGTCGCGATAAAAGACGTGATGCTGCAGCCGGCTGATCATCTCCTGGATGCCGTTACCGTCACTGCACACAAACCCCTGTTCGAGCAGCAGGTTGACCGGCTGGTGGTCAACGTCAGAAACAGCATTACCAGTGTGGGCGGTACGGTTTTAAGTGTATTACAGCGAAGTCCGGGTGTTTTGCTCGACAGGCAATCAGGCACGATCAGCCTGAACGGGAAAACAGGCGTTCAGGTGATGATCAACGGCAAAATGCGCTATATGCCTGCTGATGCGCTGATCGCTATGCTGGAGGGAATGAGCGCGGATAATGTGGAAAAAATCGAACTTATCTCCACACCTCCGGCCCGTTACGATGCCGGCGGAAACGCCGGGTATATTCATATCGTTCTGGTCAAAAATCCGAACGAGGGGTTTAACGGGAATATCTCCCTGACCCTGGCGGCCTTTCACGGAACTTTCCCTATGGCCAATGCAGACTTTAATTACCGCAGGAAAAAGTCAAACCTGTACGGTAGCCTGGGCTCCAGCCGTTGGGCCCAGCAGCTGGCTTTCAAAAACTACCGGAGAATAAATCAGCCGGACAAACTCACCGAATCTGAGGCGACCTCCCACAGAGACCCCTTTCGGTTCAACAACAACCTGAACCTCGGTTATGATTATACGCTGAATAAACGCACCACAATCGGAGCTTTGTTTTCGGGATATAACAACCAATGGAAAATGAGCGCGGCCAATACATCTTCCGCCTTCATTAACCATCGGCCGGACTCGGTGATCACCCTGGATATTCATGAAGTCAACCACTGGAAAAATTTTACAGGAAATATCAACCTCCAGCATCAGCCGGATGAAAAGCAGGAAATCAGCATCAACATAGACTACCTTATCTACGATAATAAAAACCCTACCCGATACCAGAATGATTATTATAACGGCAAAGGAGAATTTGCGGAGTCGCGTAATCTTTTCAGCAACAAGCACACCGTCATACGGATGCTACCGGCACAGGTCGATTACAAAGGGAAAATAAGTGATAAAGCCTCTTTTGAAAGCGGGCTCAAGGCGGTTTTCAATTCGTTTACCAATGATGTAGCCGTAGAGTGGCTGCAAAACGGTAACAGGATACCCGACCCCGAATTTTCAGCCGATTATACCTCCGAAGAAAAAATCGGAGCTGCTTACTTCTCAGCCAACTGGCAGGCCGGCAGCAAAAATACATTTCAGGCGGGTCTGCGCTATGAATATACCTCCACTAATCTGGGAACAGCCCTGAAAAAAAATATCATTGACCGGAAATATGGTGAATGGTTTCCTACCCTTTACTGGAGCCGCATCCTGAACAGTCAGCAGCAACTGACCCTGGCATACAACAGGCGGATCAACCGCCCCTCATTTAACGACCTGGCCCCTTTCATTATATTTGTCGATCCCAATACCTTTATGTCAGGAAACAGTGCCCTGCAGCCTTCTCTCTCTAATGCCCTGAAAGTAGATTACATTTTCCGCCAGTGGGTTTTCTCGGCCGGATACACCTATGAAAAAAATGCGATTAGCCCTTTCCAGGTAACTATGGATGTTGCACGCAATAAACAGTACATGACCGCTCAGAACCTGGACTATTTGAAAACGCTGAACGGCAGTGTCACCCTCCCGATTACCTTCACCAGCTGGTGGAGGCTTCAGGCTTTGATCCAGGTTAATCAACAACAGGTAAGAGCCTCGTTTACCGGTAAAGCAAACGAGCTTTCGATCTGGACCGGTTCTGTTTCAGGCTCACAAAATTTTACACTGGGGAAGCAATACGCGGCAGAGGTATCAGGCCATTACCAGACAAAGACCTTATTCGGAGTTGGTCAGCTTAAGCCCCTGGGAATCGTAAATTTAGCTGTTCGAAAAAAAAATACCCGTACAGGTGCTACATGGATTGTGGGTGTGGATGATATTTTTTCCGGGAATAAGCTGGAGGCGATTGTAGATGTGCCGGAAGAACATTACTATGCAAAAGGTAATTTCCAGTTTGGCAAAAGGATCTTCAAATTAACCTTCAGCTACCCCTTCGGCAATACATCCCTGAAAGACAAGAGAAGCAGAAGCACGGCTTCAGAAACCGAACGCAAAAGAATGGGTAATTAACGGACCACATGGCCGGAAATCAAACAAGATTGGCCGCTATTTAAACGGTCATGGCAACTCGAATACAGAAATTTGACCCCTGTATTCAATCACTAAAATCATCATGCTATGAAAAATGTAATTCTTACCGGTATTTTCTGTTTGCTTCTCTGCTTCTCTCACAGCGGTTTTACTCAGTCGCCTCCTTCGGAAACCCTTCCTTCTGTCCGGATCAGTCCCCATAATGAAAAAAATGTAGCCCTCGGCTGGGATTTTGTACATGCTGTAGTGGCGGGAGATCTCGATAAGGTAAAGACGCTGTTAGCAGCAGATTTTGTGTGTTATGGCCCTGGTGCCGAAGACGTTAATACGATCGATCCGTATTTTGCCATCTGGAGGGAAAGATACTCTCAGCATTCTTCCCGTAAAACCGCCGATATTGCAGGAGTGTCGGTGGAGGAGGCTCTGTCAGAAGACGGGAAAAATCAATGGAAAGAATGGGTTATGCTGTGGTTTGAGTACTCAGCGGATATAACGCAACAAAACCAAACCATAAAAGTGCCTACTCAGCTGACTATCCGCTTAGTCAACGGGAAAATTGCAGAACTTCGTGAATATTTCGATACCGGAGCAGTTCTCAGGAAGTTAGGTCAGGTCAGATAAAACTTTGAAAACAATGCAGCAGTTTATATTCTTTCCGGGCAATTCCTCCCGATTATTGCTTAAATTTCGTAAAAAGTCACTCGCCCGGTGAATACAGATTTTTTCCAGATAAGCCCTGTTTCCATTGCGCCGCTTGCCGAGCTGATGTTCAGCCTGGTGATCACGCTTTATTTTCTGTCTGTCCGGGAGAAAACATTTGACACCCGGCTTATCACCGTGTACAGCTGTATTACCACCTGCATGTTTGCGCTCAATTTTGTTACCACGGCCACCCTGCAATCTGCTTATGGCCCGGAAGTGGAGAAATTGCAATACATCATTGTGGCCTGCCTGTCATCGTTCACGATATTGTTTGCCTATTTATTCGGGGGTAACCCTTTCAAAAAGGAAATGGCAGCTTCATTCAGCGTGCTGCTTCTCTTATTTGCAGTGGCTCTGTACAGGGATAAAATAGGCTACCCCCATATCCTGCCGGTTTATGTGCTTACCGCGTTTATAGTGATTACTGTTTTCCTGAGAAAAGCCCGGCGGTCTGTGCAAAGCGATACTTCGGCCGGGAGCACTTTTGCCAGAGAAGCCCTGGCCTACCGGGGCTTCGCCATCTGTTTCCTGTTTTATTTACTCATCAACCTTACTGCCAGCCTGGGAGCAGCGGGAGTCATTCCTCCTGCCTGGTGGATGCTCATCGTCCAGGTTTTTATTTACGCCTTTCTCTTTACATTCTTTATCAGCTATTTAAACTATACCGGCGCCACCGTCAGCTTTGTAACCCGGGTGGCCGCAGTGCTTTTGTATTTCAACCTGATGATTCTGGGAGCCCTGGGGCTGGTGCTTTTCGGAGTGGAAATGCCTGGAGAATCCGGTCGCAGTGCTTTGAACATCCTGGCTGTGCTGATACCTGTGAGCACGCTGGCGATCGTTATTTTCGTGCCCCTCTTTTTAAGGAGAAACCTGCTGAAACCCCTGCGGCGGGTGCTCGAAGGCATGAAAAGAGTAGACGCCGGCGACCTCAGCCAGGAGGTGGCCGTTACCACCAATGACGAAATCGGTACACTGACCGAGAACTTTAACCGTATGACGGGTTCACTGCGCATATATGCCTCACAAATGGAAAGCCTGGTGGCCGAACGCACCCGTGAGCTCTCTTCCCGTCAGGAAAAACTGGAAAACACATTGAAAGAGCTGGAAGAAACACAGCAAAAGCTTAAAAAGGCCACCGAACAAAAAAATCGCTTCTTTGATAATATCACCCACGAACTGAAAACGCCCCTTACCCTTATTCTCGCCCCTGTTGAACACCTGGCAGCATCTCCTTCCATGAAGGGAAAAAATGATTTGCAGGCCATTCGCCTGATCGACCGGAACGCTAAAAATCTCCTGACGCTGGTCAACCAGCTACTTGATTTGTCTAAAATTGAATCGGGTGAATTAACGATCCGCGAAACGCCCGGAATCATAAGCAGGGTCACCGGAAGGATCGTGAATGATTTCTTATTGCTTGCCGGTCAGAAAGATGTGGACATCCGCTACGAAAATCTCATTCCGGACGGTCCCGTGCTTTTTGACCATGAACGTTGGGGGCAGATCACGGGAAATCTTTTGTCTAACGCTATCAAATTCTGCCGTCCGGGGGGTATCGTTCACGTGAGCACACAGTTATCGGCAGACATGCAGGCGGTTCTTACCGTTTCAGATACCGGCATCGGTATTCCCGCCACTGAGCTCAACCATATCTTTGACCGTTTTTACCAGGTAGAAAACTCTCAGTCGGATAATCAAAGCGGAACAGGCCTTGGACTGGCCCTGGTGAGGGATTTATGTACTTTAATGCATGGAAAAATTGAAGTGCACAGCCGGCCGGGAAAAGGAACGACGTTTACGGTAGGTATCCCGGTGAGCGTGCATTCTTCCTCTCCGGTCAGGCTCTTAGCAGAGGATGCTCTCATTCGGCAGGAGGTGCCTGAATATTCCGACATTACCATCCATGAAAATTTTCCGGAGAGGCGGGAGAACCCTTTGCCTCTGCTGCTGATCGTGGAAGACAACAAAGAATTGCTGGATTTCCTGTGTATGCTGTTTACCGGCCAGTACAGGGTCTTAACTGCCGCCAATGGCAAATCGGGATTGGAGGTGGCGGAAAAAGAACTGCCGGATGTGGTCATCAGTGATGTGATGATGCCCGAACTGGATGGCTTCGGGTTTCTGAAAGCGCTGAAAGAAAACATGGCCACCAGCCATATCGGGGTGGTATTGCTTACCGCAAAGTCGGATGACAGAAGCCGGATCGAGGGGTTCGTCTCCGGTGCAGATCAATATCTCTACAAGCCCTTTTATCCTGCCGAGCTAAAATTACGGGTACGAAACCTGCTTAATACCCAGGAAAAAACAAGGCTGCACTTTAAACGATACCTTACGGGAGAAAGCGTGCCCCTTCCCTCCACCTCCGACATCTTTGTAAAAAAATTCCTTGACCTCGTCGAAGAAAACCTCGACAACCCGGGGCTCCACCCCGAAATGCTGGCTTCTGAAATGGCCATGAGTGTACGCACTTTAAGCCGGAAAATATCTTTACTGACCGGACTCACGCCCGCCGCCCTTATCCGGAATTACCGTTTGAAAAAAGCCGCTGCCATGCTCCTGTCCGGCAAAACGGTGGCCGACGCCGCCTATGACACCGGCTTTGAAAACCCTTCCTATTTTTCTACTGCCTTTAAGGCGCATTTTCATCAGACCCCGAAAGAATACCGGCAGCGGGCAGAGGGGTAAGGGGTGGCTCAGGCGGGCCCGGGCTACTTCAGAAACATCAGGGAGAAAACAGAAGACAGATAAAAACCGGGCCTTACTCCTATTTTTTGAAGCCTGTATTTTTG
>CAZLXI010000030.1:33160-39012 GCA_964563435.1 uncultured Lacihabitans sp. | reverse complement strand
CAGAAGACAGATAAAAACCGGGCCTTACTCCTATTTTTTGAAGCCTGTATTTTTGAATGATTTAATATACATTCATCTAATGAAAATTATATGTTTGTAGTATATAATATTCAAAAATGTTTAACTTCGTAAGCATAAGAGAAGCCCAAAGTAACATCGGTGCATGGTGCAGGCTCTTGCGAAAAAGTGCAGGGTTATCCCAGCAGGAACTGGCTGATCAGTTAGCAATGTCCAGAATTACCATTTCCAAACTGGAAAATGGTGAGAATTTCAAGATTGAGACCTTGCTGAAGGTTATGCAGCATTTCGATCAGATAAAAGCATTTAACGAATATATCCTAGGCCGGTCAGATATACCGGAATCATTATACTAAACAAACATGGTAAAGAATCAAATCATAAAGATAATTTGCTGAAGCACTCTCCATAAAACTCCCATTACGCCCTTTATAAAACCCCGAAAACTACTTAATTTTGTATCCTCTATCCGGTAGTTATGGCCACTTCTTTCAACGCAAACCTGAACGGTATCCACTCCACGAAAGTCCGTGTACGTATCGCCGTATCTTCTTTTTACTTTTTCCAGGGTTTGTGCTTCGCCTCCTGGGCCAGCCGGATTCCGGATATCAAGACCGCACTGGAGCTTTCTGACGGTACGATGGGGTCTATTCTCTTTGCCCTGCCGGCCGGCCAAATGTGCACTATGCCTATATCCGGTTACCTGGTTGGAAAATACGGAAGCAAACGCATCATGCGCTTTTCGCTGCCCCTCTATTCCCTGGCTATGGTTTTGCTTTCTTTCTGTGGCAGCGCTTGGCAGCTGGCCGCCGCCTTATTCCTGTTCGGCATCACGGGGAACCTCTCCAATATCTCGGTGAATACCCAGGGGGTGACCGCCGAAAGAATGTACCATCGGCCTATCATGGCCTCCTTTCATGGCGCCTGGAGCCTGGCCGGCTTTACCGGGGCGCTGATCGGGCTGCTGGCCGGGGCTTTAAAGCTTTCCCCTACCTATCACTTTGTGGTCATTTCGGCCATCAGCTTTATCGCTACCTATACCAATGTAAAATACCTGGTGGGCGACAGCACCCCAAAAGCCGCCCGCGAAGAGAAAAAGAAATTCTTTTCAAAACCCGATCCGCTGATCATTCAGCTGGGCATCATCGGCTTCTTCGCCATGTCGTGCGAAGGAGCCATGTTCGACTGGAGCGGCGTTTATTTTAAGGATATTGTAGGCGCGAAAGGCGCCTGGATCAGCCTGGGTTATGTCTGCTTCATGGTCATGATGGCGGCGGGCCGGTTTGTGGGCGACAAGATCGTGGCCAAAACAGGTAAAAAGAAGATCATGCAGATTAACGGTCTCATGATCATGACGGGCCTGCTCATCGCCGTTTTCTTTCCCTATATCCCTACGGCCGCCTTCGGGTTTCTGCTGGTGGGTTTGGGGGTATCTACCAATATTCCGAACGTATACAGCCTGGTGGGGCAACAGCAACGGATGTCGCCCAGTGCCGCCCTGGCTGCCATTTCCAGCATCAGCTACCTGGGCTTCCTGCTGGGCCCGCCCCTGATCGGCTACATCTCCGAGATCCTGAACCTCCGGATCTCGTATGCCCTCATTGCCGTTTTCGGGGGGATGATCAGCATCATGGTCACCCGTTTGAAGGTGATCAGGTGAAGCCGGCTAAATAGATGCTTCTATCCTGCCTGCCGTCTTTCTAAATTCATTTAGCAAGGTGATCAGGTGAAGCCGGCTAAATAGATGCTTCTATCCTGCCTGCCGTCTTTCTAAATTCATTTAGCGAGGTAGTGCTTGTTCTTTTGTTCACCTTCATGTTGAATACATTCTTTCCTTTACGTACCATAATGAAATAAAAATTTTCTCCATCCGTATGGTAATACGCTTCATCGCCTAAATTGCTCACCTTTTCAGCGCCGTGCGGTTTATTAGAAAGATAAGTACTTTCATATTTTATGGTGGCGCCGGAGAGATCCATATATTGCTCAAAAAGAAAATAGATCGCACCTGTTTTCCCTGTTTTATGGTCCTTACCATCGGCTTTGTAACCACAAAGATAAGAAGTCACATGGGGTTCTGTTTTGAAAGAGCTATCGGTCAGGTGAGTTGATTCGCCCATTATCTTATCCGCATCCGCTTTGGTAAATAACCGCCCGGGGTTGGGCATATCTTCTGAAGTCTCAGCTACCTGTGCGTCAGCTGCCATACCAGAAGAATATTTGAAGCTCCTGCTTTGTAAGTCGGGTGCTCCTGTCAGCCATAGCAGAAGGTAAACCGGCCATACAAGTACGTAAACCGATACCCCCGGGGTTTGATTTTTGATCCGTGCCATAATGTTTTCTGTTTGAGTCGTAAATGTAGAAAACTTTACCTTTTTGGCAGAAATAAAATATACGTACTACGCCATTAGTAGACGAACTGCCACTTCATCACCAAATCCCCTGCTTTCGTATTTATCTTTTATTTTTTATCGAAATATTATAACTATTTCTTTATTTTGTAACCTATTCAATTATCTATGAGATCAACCGTACTGACCCTGGCCGCATTCCTGCTGATGCTGGTGGTTTCCTGCAAAGAGAAAGAACAGGCTACTTCTCTCGACATCGAAAAATTGCCCAGGGCAAGCCCCGAGCAGATCGAAAAGCTGATCGAACAGTTTATCGATGCCAAAGAAGGCGCCGTCATTGAAATCCCTGAAGGGTATTACGAAATGCATACCCAGCTGATCCTGGATAACGTTAACGGGGTAAAGATCAAAGGAGCAGGCATGTTCAATACCGTTTTATCCTTCAAAACCATGACCACGGGCGGTGAAGGCATGAAGATCGCAGGGAATAACATCGTGCTGGAAGATTTTACGGTGACCGATGCCCCCGGAGATAATATCAAAACCCAGTACTGCGACGGACTCACGTTCCGGAAGGTGAATGCCACCTGGACGCACGGCAAAAAGTCGGAGAGCGGCACCTATGGCATCTACCCGGTGCAATGCAAAAATGTGCTGGTCGAGCACTGTGAAGTGAGCCATTCGCGCGATGCCGGCATTTATGTGGGGCAATCGGAAAATATCATTGTCCGTAATAATTACGTTCACCAGAATGTAGCCGGGATAGAGATTGAAAACTCCGATAATGCCGAAGTGTATGACAATCACGCGGAGAACAATACCGGCGGCATCCTTATCTTTAACCTTCCCGGCCTGCCCAAGGCGTTCGGCTCGGGCACCAAAGTGTTCAATAACCTGATCAAAGCCAATAATCACGAGAATTTTGCGATTTTCCAGGACGGCAACCCCGTATCAATGATCCCTCCGGGAAGCGGCGTGATCATCCTGGCGGGCGACCAGGTAGAGGTGTATAACAATACCATCACCGGTAACCGCACCCTCGGGGTGGCCGTTGCCAGCTACCAGATCACCGACCTGCCTGTTCCCACCCACCCGGGATGGAGCCCCTTCGCCACGCGCATTTATATTCATGACAATACCTATGAGCGCCCGCTGGCCCTTCCCGACCTGAGCAAGGACTGGGGGAGGCTGATCGCCGCCAAATGCCTGAAAGCACCGGATATTCTTTACGACGGCATCCTGGATCCGACCAAAGGAAAAGACCATTCCGCCAACCCCATGGGGATCTTTGTGGATGAAAAAGCGGACGACCTGCGGTTTTTCAGGCTGGTGATCCCCGACGACGGAAACATCCTTGGGATCCGGACGGAGAAAGATGTGAAGACATTTGCCGGATCGCTGACCGTTTCTACGGATGTGTCAATGATCAAATGATTAACCTAAAAAGTTAAAAACTAAAAACGGTCCGCCGCTGCGGTTGCGGAACCATTCTTAACATATATACTTATGTACCTTAACTGTTAGTTTTTAACTTTTAACTTACCTGCTTTCTACATTGAACAATGAGAAAATGGCACCTCATCCTGGTAATAGGTATACTCTGGAGCTGCTCCCACTCCGGAAGTCCGTCTGATATTGACTTCACGAAGCTTCCCTATAAGACCCTGTCGGAATACAGCTTATTTACCGGCGATCTGAAAGACCTTTCCGAAGCGGAGCGGGTCATCTCTTACGAACCCGTATCTTCACTCTTTACCGACTACGCCTTCAAGAAACGTTACGTCTGGATGCCTGAAAATGTGCATGCTACCCTGCCCGACGACCCGGACGCCTCTTTTGACTTTCCGGATAAAACCATCCTGGTCAAGCATTTTTACTATCCGCTCGATTTCAGCAAGCCGGAGGACAAAAAACGGATCATTGAAACCCGGCTGCTGGTGAAAAATAACGGCGCCTGGGAAGCATACCCTTACCTTTGGAACGATGAACAGACCGAAGCCACCCTGAAAAATACGGGAGCGGTACTACCGGTAAGCTATACCAATGAAAAGGGTGAAAAAGTGGCGTTCAACTATGCCATGCCGCAGAAAACCCAGTGCCGGAGCTGTCATAACAAAAACGGGGTGATGCTCCCCATAGGCCCGAAGGCAAAACAGCTGGCCGGTCAGTTGGAAAAATGGCAGACGGCCGGCCTCCTGGAAACGGACAAGGACCTGTCGGCTGTTCACACCCTTGTCAACCCCCAGGATGCTTCCCAACCTTTGGCAGAGCGGGCCAGGGCTTATCTCGACGTCAACTGCGGGCACTGTCACAGTCAGCACGGCCCCGCCTCCACCTCCGGGTTATACTACAATGCCGAAGAGACCCGCTCTTTTCACCTGGGCGTATGGAAGTCGCCTGTAGCCGCCGGCATGGGCGGGGGTGGGTTTAAATTTGACATTAATCCCGGTCAAAGCGCTGAATCCATCGTTACCCACCGGATGAACTCCACCCATCCCGGTGTGATGATGCCGGAGATCGGGCGGGTGACCATCCATCGCGAAGGGGTGGATCTGATCGCCGAATGGATTGACTCACTGTGACACCCGGCAGGGTATCAGATGCCCTCAAAAACCGGGTGGCTATGACCGCCCGAGGGATAGATTTGCTGTGAATCCCCCCTGCTTACCCTCCATAAATAATACCCAAACTCACTACTCACTACTCGGAACTTTCCACAATTTCCCTTTATTTTGTAGTGTCGTGTCACCCAAATCACCTCATGAGAGCATGGATCGCCGTCTTTCCCCTACTCCTGACCCTGGTCGGAGAGCTCGGGGCGCAGGATCTCGCATTCCGTAAGCTGGACATGCGAAACGGCCTTTCCTTTAACTCTGTGATGTGCATAAAAGAGAGCTCCGACGGCCTGCTGTGGGTAGGAACGAGAGAAGGCCTCAACCGCTATAACGGCTATGAGTTCCGGAACTTCAAACATAGTCCGCACAATCCTTCCGATCTTTCCAATAACCACATCAATGTAATTTTTGAAGACTCCCGAAAACAGATCTGGATCGGTACAGCCAACGGTCTCAACCGTTATCACCCTAAGTCCGGAAACTTTTCGGTATGGTATGCACAGGAAGGCTCCGGCGGCCTGAGCAACAGTTACGTAAAATCAATAGTGGAAGAAGCTCCCGGCACCTTGTGGGTAGGAACCTCCAACGGGCTTTCCGTGTTTGACCCGGAAAAAAATACGTTCCGTCATGTTCATTTGTCTTCACCCTACGCCAATAACATCATTACCCTCTTTAAAGATGATCAAAAAAGGATCTGGATGGGCACTAAAGGCGGTCTGTACGTCTGGCAGGCCGGGAAGGTCAGGCGGGTAACGCTGGACCCGAAGGTGGAAAATGCCGGCGAGATCTTCGAGATCCGTGATATAAAGCAGGATTCGCTGGGGAGAATATGGGTGGCAACGGAAGAAAACGGGGTCTACGCTTTCGA
>CAZLXI010000030.1:26002-33060 GCA_964563435.1 uncultured Lacihabitans sp. | reverse complement strand
GGCGGGCTGAACTACCATCATACCCAAAACCACCTCTTTAAGCATTACAAGCAGTCGCCGGGCGTTGAAGGCGGCCTGTCGGAAAACGATGTGAACGGCTTCCTGGAAGACAGTGACGGCAACATCTGGATATCCACAGGCCGGGGACTCAATCACTATCAGGGAAGCTCCGGGAAATTCGTCCATTATAACGCCGAATCGCCGGACGGGCTTTCTAACCGGATCGTCAAGGCCATGACCCCCGACAAAAAAGGGAACCTGTGGGTAGGAACTTACAACGGGCTGAACTATTTGGATACCCAAACAGGAAAATTCAGGCATTTTCATCATGACCCGGGCAAAAACTCCCTGAACCAGAACCAGGTGCATGCGCTGTATTATGACGCTGACGACCAGCTGTGGATAGGCATGAACGTAGGGGAATTCCAGGTGTATGATCCGCAGCGGGGCACCTTCTCCAACATTCCCGGAATAGGGAGCATTGTAAGCTACATTTACGAGGACCGTTCCGGTAAGCTGTGGGTAGGCTCCCGCTCGGGATTAAAATGTATGGACAGGGCCACCCGGAAGATCATCGACATATCGGAGCTGATCAGCGGCTATGAAGATGAGCTCCTGTACATCAACTGGATCATGGAAGACCGGCATGGTCGTTTGTGGATCGGTACGCAGGGCTCCGGCCTTTTTCTGATCCGGAACCGCCGGCTTCATTGGTTCGGCCAGGGAAAAGGGCTTTCCGGGAACACGGTCAATGCTATTCTCGAGGACAAAAACGGTCACCTCTGGCTATCAACCAACTCCGGTATTTCACGACTGGAATACCACGAAGACCCTTCCGGTAACCCCGCTGTCAGCTCTACCGATTTTTCGGAAATCCACGGATTGCAGGGCCCCCAGTTCAACCCTGCCAGCGCATTAAAAACTTCGCAGGGCAACATGCTGTTTGGCGGCATCAACGGCTTCAATATTTTTAAGCCGGAGGTCATCCGGAAAGATATCTACTTCCCCGAGGTACATTTCGACCGCATTCAGCATACGTCGGGAAGAACTCCCGGTGACAGCGCCCTGGCCGTTCCGGCGGATTCCCCGATAAGGCTCAAATATGCCCAGAGGAATATCTATGTCGAATTTTCCGGAGTAAATTTTGTCAATCCCGACGGCATCTTTTACCGCTATTCCCTGAGCAGTCTGAATAACGGCTGGGTGCAAACCGGGAAGCTCCGGTCGGTGAACTTCACCTACCTTCCCACAGGTACTCACGAACTGAAGGTGCAGGCTACCTCCCAGCCCGGTGTATGGGGAAAAGAGTTTTCCACCCTTACCCTCACCGTACTGCCTCCGTGGTGGCTGACCGGCTGGGCTTACCTGGGCTACTTTCTGCTCGCCGCCACCGCAGTATATTGGGCGCTGCAGTTTCTCCGTCGGCGAAACGAAGTCCGGAACAAACGCATGGTGGAGGAAATCATGCGGGAAAAAGAGCAGAAAATGCTGGCTTCCCGGCTGGAATTTTTCACCGACATCTCCCACGAGCTCCGTACCCCCCTGACCCTGATCCTGACCCCGCTGGAAAAGCTCATGAACCATCCGGGCCTGCCTGAAAAAGTGAGCCATCAGCTCCATGTGATCCAGCGAAACGGCAAAAAGATGATGGGTATGATCAGCCAGGTACTGAACCTGCGAAGATTTGAGCACGGCGAGCCTCAGCAATTGTACGCAGAAAGCCATGACCTGGTGAACTTCCTGAAAGAGCTCTTTCTTTCGTTCAAACCCCTGGCCGTGGCACGCAATATCCGTTTCCATCCTTATTTTGAAAGGGAAGAGCTATGGGTTCATTTTGACAACAACAAGCTGGAGATTGTTATGCAGAACCTCCTTTCCAATGCCTTCAAATTTACACCCGAAGACGGAGAGGTCATTCTGAGACTGGGAACAACCGAACGGGAAACGACTAAATATGTAAGGATCGACGTTGAAAACACGGGTCCGGCCATCCCTCCGGATACCCTGGATAAGCTGTTTAACCGTTTCTATTCTGCCGATAGCCCCGAAGGGATTGGCATCGGACTGGAGCTGACCCGCCGGATGGTAGAGCTACACCAGGGCTTTATGGAAGTGCACAATACCGAACTCCCCGAAAAAAATACCTACCTCACCCGGTTCGGGGTATTCTTCCCCCTGAATCCGGGCCCTCCTTCTGAAATATCAGCCCGCGAGTTGCTTCAGGAAGAAGAAGACGAATGGTCTGCCCATGAAGTAAGGCTACCTGATGTAACCGATCCTGAAAAACAAACCCTGCTCCTGGTAGAAGATAACCCCGAAGTGCGGGAGCTGATCCGTGACCTGTTTATCGCTCATTATACCATAGAAGAAGCCGGTAACGGGGAAAAAGGCTGGGAGCTGGCCCAAAAACTCAGCCCCGACCTGATCATCAGTGACATTATGATGCCCGTAATGGACGGCATCGAGCTTTGTCGCAGGCTCAAAACCGATATAAAAACGAGCCATATCCCGGTTATTCTGCTCACGGCAAGGGCCACCATTGCGTACAAATACGAAGGTTACGAGACCGGTGCAGATGCCTACATCACCAAACCGTTCAGCGGAAATTACCTGCTGCTGCGCGTCAAAAACCTGATCCGCCAACGCCACACGCTCCGGATGCATCTGCAGCGGGAGTCTTTCTTTGACCCCGGAACGGTGATCGTCAATACCCTTGACGATAAGATCCTGCGAAAAGCAAAAGAATATGTAGAAGCGCATATCACCAATTCCGCCTTTACCATAGAAGAAATGAGCCGCGAACTGGGCTTAAGCCGGATGCATTTCCACCGGAAGATCAAATCGCTCACCGGCCTTTCCCCGGCAGAGTTCGTGCGCAACATCCGGCTTAAAAGGGCAGCGGCCATCCTGCAGCAAAATAACGTCAGCGTAAAAGAGACCATGGTGATGGTCGGGTTTGAAAATGCCGACCACTTCCGGAATTGTTTCAAAGAACAATTCGGGGTCACCCCTTCGGAATATAAGCCCTGAAAAAGCCTTTTTTTGCTTCCCTGCGTATTTTTTCAGCCCATGTTACAGGAGCCATGCTTCTTTGTTACATCGTTTTTTTTGCCTTGTTTCCGCTCCTTTTAGCTTTGCTGGATCAACCTTAAATTTTTAGTATGAAGCAACCTTACATTCTGTTGCTGCTCCTGCTGTCGGGGGTGGCCGCACTTGCCCAGTCAGGGAGTATTACGGGAAAAATAACCGATAATACGGGCGAAGTGCTCATCGGGGTCAGCATTGTGGAAAAAGGAACCTCCAATGTGGTCATTTCCGACGTCACCGGAACCTTTAAGATCAATGTGAGCTCCTCTCAGTCTGTCCTGGTCTTTTCTTTCGTGGGAATGATCCCGCAGGAAATAACGGTGGGCGACAGAACCCGCATAGATATTGAAATGCAAACCTCCTCCTCCGCTCTTGATGAAGTGGTGGTAGTGGGTTACGGTGTTCAGAAGAAGAGCGACGTGATCAGCTCCGTGCTGTCGGTCAATACCGAAAGCGTTAACAAGGTACCGACCAACGACCTGGGTGAAATGCTGAGAGGAAAAGCCGCCGGGGTTTACGTAACGCTGGGTGATGCTGCTCCGGGAAGCTCCTCCAACATCCTCATCCGCGGCAGTCGGTCGCTTACGGCCGGAAATGCCCCCATCGTTATTGCCGACGGTGTTCCGATCGGCGGAATCAACGACATTAACCCGAACGACATTGCCTCCATCGAGATCCTGAAAGACGCCGCCGCCCAGGCCATTTACGGTGCGCGTGCCTCCAACGGGGTCATCCTGATCACCACCAAAAGAGCCAAAGAAGGGAAAACCGTCATTGACTACAACAGCTTTTACGGGGTTCAGACCGTACGACGAAACTTCGACGTGTACAACGGGGAGGAATTTGCCCAGCTAAAGCGTGAGGCCTATCGGGCGGATAATAACAACCAGTATCTGCCGGATGAAGCCATTTTCACGGGTATCGAACAGGAAATTCTGGCCAGCGGCCAGTTCATCGACTGGGAAAAAGAGCTGCTGCGCACGGCCGCTACCCAAAACCATAACCTGAGCTTTTCTACAGGAACCGGGAAGACCCGTATTTATACCGGGCTCAATTACTCCAAAAGAGAGGGGGTAGTGCCCGGCACCGACTTTCAAAGGGGCACCATCCGGGTCAATGTGGACCAGACCATTAACCGCTGGCTGAAAATCGGGGCGAATACCTCCTGGCAGCTTTCCAGAAACAATAATCCCGGCACCGGCGAAACCCTGCTCCGCTCCATTACCACCTCTCCGCTGGGCAAAATTTACAACGATGACGGCACCTACCGCATCTACCCCACCGGGGTGCAGGAAAGCATCAACCCCCTGCTGGATCTGGCGGAGGTCTCCAATACACGGAATGACCGCAATGACATCATGAATATCTTCCTCGACGTTACTCCCCTGAAAGGGCTGAGCTACCGGGTTAACGCCAGCCGGAGGTCGTGGAACAGGAAGACCATGAACTACGCCACCGCAGCCTCCCTGCTGGGCTTCAGAAGGGGCGGTATGGGGAACGGCGCCATGCAGTTCGAGGACGAAACGGAATGGCAGCTCGAAAACATCCTCAACTATAATACCGGCATCGGCCTGCATCATATCGGCGCCACAGTAGTGCAGAGTTTCAGCCAGAAAAAATACACGAGTTTTCGGAACGGAGCCAATAACATCCCCAACGACCTCCTCGGGATATGGGGCCTGCCCACAGCGGAAAGCAACCTGCCCACAGTGGGCGCCAACTCCAGGGGGCTGGTATCCTTCGTAGCCCGTGTCCAGTACGATTATGACGGGAAATATTACCTGACGGCTTCGGCCCGTGCCGACGGATCCACGGTCTTCGGCGCCAACAACAAATGGGCGTATTTCCCTGCCGCAGCGGTGGGATGGAACCTGCACCAGGAAGACTTCATGAAAGACTTCCCGCGCCTGTCGAACCTGAAGCTGCGGGCCAGCTACGGAAGTGTCGGCAACGAAGCCATAGGGGCTTACCGCAGCCTGAGTACGGCGGTTCAGCGCGACTACCTCTTCAATAATGTCAAACGCATCGGCTATGTTCCCGGCGATTTTCTGCCTAACCCCAACCTGAGATGGGAAACCTCCACCACGTTGAATACGGCCTTAGACTTCGGGTTTTTCAAGGAAAGGCTCACCGGTACCTTTGAATACTACAATACCCGTACCCGCGACCTCCTGGCCGAACTGTCGCTCCAGGCCGACATCGGCTATACCCGTATGCTGCGAAACATCGGGGAGGTGGAAAACAAAGGGATAGAGCTCAGCATGAACGGGATCTGGGTGGAGACCCGCGACTGGACCCTCAGCACAGGCCTGTCTATATCCCGTAACCGCAACCGGATCGTCAGCCTTTACGGTGAAAAGGATGAGAACGGGAAAGAGCTCGACGATGTGGGCAACCGCTGGTTTATCGGGTATCCCAAAGACGTGTACTACCAGTTTCAGCCCGACGGCATCTGGCAGATCGGGGAAAACATCGTGAACAGCCATCAGCCAATGGCTCAGCCCGGTGATGTAAAGCTCCTGGATGCTGACGGCGACGGGCTCCTGACCGATAGAGACCGGGTGATCGTAAAAAGAGATCCGAAATGGTTCGGTACGTTTACCCTTTCCACCAAATACAGGGGCATCGACTTTTCTGCCGATGTGGTGAACGTTCAGGGGGTGATCAGGAATAATGCCTTCCTATATGATTATCCCGCCGGTGGCTCGCTCAGAGGAATTCTGAACGGGGTGAAGGTGGATTACTGGACGCCCGAAAACCCCACAGGTACCTGGCCACGGCCCCAGGAATCCAATGACCGTACCTACATCTATACCCTGGGCCTGCAGGATGCCTCCTACATAAGGCTGCATACCGTGACCCTGGGTTATACCCTGCCGAAATCGGTGGCTTCGAAGCTGAAAGTGAACAACCTGAGGGTCTATGGTACCGGCCATAATCTCGTCACCCTCACAAAGTTCAAATCCTACAGCCCGGAGAAAAACCCGAACGATTACCCGGAAGCCGTATCCGTAGTGGGCGGAATACAGATTAATTTTTAAAGGAAAAGCAATGAAAAAATACAGATATAAAAACCCAGTGAGCCGAACCGGCAGCACATTCCTGAAAATGCTCTTTGCGGCGGTATCCCTCTTATTGATCAATACTTCCTGCGAGGACTTCTTAAACGAAGAACCCGTTACCGAGGTCTCTATCGATTTTATCTACAACACGCCCGACGGTCTTGAAAGCGGCGTAAATGCCCTTTACAACCGTATGCGGAATTATAACATGCCGGAAGGCGAAGGCGATCCGCTGCGCTCGGTGGCTTTCTTTTATGTGGCTACCGACCTGGGCCTGAACAGGACCTGGCATACGCCCTACGGTCCTAACCATACCCCCCAGGGTCACCCGGCCCGTAAATGGACCATGGGCTATCAGCTTATCGACCGGGCGAATGCCATTATCAGCAATGCCCCGCAGGTGGAAATGCCGGAGTCGCGCAGGAACCAGATCCTGGCCCAGGCAAAGATCATCCGTGCGGAGATCTATTTCGATCTCATCCGGATGTATGATAATATCCTGCTGGATACCACCGCCACCACGCCCGAAAATGCTTTTGACGAAAAAGTTTATACTCCAGCGGATCCGGCCGGGGTTTTCCGCCTGATCGACTCGGATCTGGGCTTTGCCGCGCAGCATCTGAACTGGAATGTGGAATATGGCCGGTACGGTAAGGGAGTGGCGCATCATATTGCCGGGAAAAGCGCCCTCTGGCAGGGCAAATGGGCAGAAGCCGCCGCTCACTTCGATGCCGTCATCCAGGACGGGACCCATGATCTCCTTCCCCGCGAAAGGATCGCCGAGGTTTTCGGACAGAATGCCAACCACCGGGAGGCCCTGTTTGTCTATGTCAGGGATGAGCTCACCGGCGGCAACGATAACCTGCCCGGAGGCGGCCCTACCTGGATCAGCAGCATGTTCAACTCACG
>CAZLXI010000030.1:0-25902 GCA_964563435.1 uncultured Lacihabitans sp. | reverse complement strand
ACGATAACCTGCCCGGAGGCGGCCCTACCTGGATCAGCAGCATGTTCAACTCACGGGTATATGAGCTTTCCAGCGGTGAAATGATCCGTACGGTGGAATACGGAGGCGAGGCGCTGGGCTGGTCTTTCCCCAACAACTACCTTCGCTCGCTTTACGAAGAGGAAAAAGACCTCCGTTTCACGACCTATTACTATCCTCTCAAGCTCACCGTAAACAATCCGGCATCGCCTAACTTCGGTCAGCCGCTGGCCGCCAACCGGTATGAAGATGACTTCAGACGTTATCACTGGAGCCTGAAAAAATACCATGATGAAGAGAAACGGGTGGGTACGAACAACAGCTACAAAAATATCATCTACTACCGCTATGCAGAGACCCTCCTGCTGGGAGCAGAGGCACACTGGAGGCTCAGCAATCAGAACCCCGCCGACCCAAAGGCGCTGACCTATATCAACAAGGTAAGAACCCGCGCCGGATTACAGCCTTTTACCACATTCGACCAGGAAAGTTACCTGGAAGAGTCGGCCAGGGAGCTGGCTTTTGAGAACGAACGGTGGTTCCTGCTGAAACGTCTGGGAATCCTGGTGGACCGGGTCAATAAATACTACGAGATGGGTTCCAACTCCGGAAATACGGCCGTTTATCCTATGGCGCCGCACATGGTACGGATGCCCGTTCCCCAGTCGCAGATCGACCTGATGCGGACCTTTCCGCAGAATGACGGATACTGACAACAGATTCTGAATGAGCAATAAGTAAGTTAAAAGTGAAAAACTAAAAGTGAAAAGTGAAGGTACATAAGTATATATATTAAGAATGGTTCCGCAACCGCAGCGGCGGCCGCTTTTAACCGCAGCGGCGGACCGTTTTTAGTTTTTAGTTTTTAACTTCTCTTTCACTGCTCTGAACTTTTATGCAAATGAAAAAATTAAAATTCACTTTGTTTCTCCTCCTCGCCCTCTTTTCCTGCAAAGATGAGGGAGGTGAAAATGTACCGCCAAAGGAGGCACCGGGCATCCTGAAAGAAAAGGCTTCCTTCGGGATCGGGGCGGCTGTAAAAACCTCGCTTTTTAGCGAAGCCGCCTATACGGCTACGGTTAAGAAGCATTTCAGCCAGGTCACGGCCGAATGGGAAATGAAAATGGAATCCATCTGGTCTTCTTCGTCGGCTTATAAGTGGGACGGCGCCGACCGGATCGTCAGTTTTGCCATCGACAATGACCTGGACGTGCACGGACATACCCTGGTCTGGTACAAATCGTTCCCCCAGTGGTTCAGAAATGCAAAATACGATTCCGTGACGTTTGAATCCAAAGTAAAAGAGTACATCCGGACCACGGTTTCGAGGTACCGGGGAAAAGTCAAAAGCTGGGATGTGGCCAATGAAATATTCAATGACAACGGTACCCTCCGCTCGACAGACTGCCCGGTATTTGCCACCTTCAAAGATCCCATAGGCTTTTACGGGAGGTGCTTCCGGTATGCCCATGAAGCAGATCCGGATGCCCGGCTTTTCTACAATGACTACAGCGTGGTGCTGGCTTCCAACAAACGGGCGGCCATCAAAAAGATGGTTACCCGCTTTAAAAGCGAGGGAGTACCGCTGCACGGAATAGGCGATCAGTTTCACTACCGGGTCACCACCGATAAGAACACCATGAAGACCGGGCTGAACGACATGGCCTCTACCGGCCTGCTCATTCATATTTCCGAGCTCGACATCGTAGTGAATACCACCCAATCGGAAAGCTACGAGTTTACGGCAGCTGAGGCCGCTAAACAAGCCGCCACCTACCAGTATATCGCCGAAATATTCGAAGCGATCCCGGCCGGGCAGAAGTTTGCCATCACCACATGGGGAGTAAGTGATAAGCACACCTGGCTCACCGACTACTGGCACCGCAAGGAATATCCTTTACTTTTTGATCAGAGTTATAACGAAAAACAAGCCTATAAAGGCCTTTTATCCGGTTTAAAATAAAAAAGCAATCGTGAGCAAAGATTAGAGAAATAGACAGGTAGTCTACCGATTGATGAACAAAGGTCGGGACTCACTACTCGGAACTCACTACTCGGAACTCACTACTCGGAACTAAAAACTTTTATACAGATGAAAAACAAAATATACACTTTAGGGCTGGCCGTTCTGATGACGGCCTGCGAAAACGACGAGGCCGGAAAGGTGACCCTTTTCGAACCCGGAAAACTGGAGGCCGCCGCCTCTGCCACTGCCATTAAATTCGGTGAGACCATCACTTATACCGACCTGTCGACCAAAGTACACCGGCGAAACTGGGTCTTCCCGGGCGGCACCCCCGGCTCTTCCACCGACTCGGTGGTTACCGTAACCTACGCAGCCGGCGGCTCATTCAAATCGGTCCTAAATATTACCTTTATTGATAACCAGAGAGGACAGTACGCCTTTGATGTGGAAGTGGAAAAAGATCCGGACAAAGAAATTCCGGACTATGAATACGGAAAAACCTACGGTTTATATACCGAAATGCCCACCATCACCCCCGGCTTAAACTCGGTAATGGCCATAGATATGAACCAGTTCTCGCCTACCCGCGTTTCCGATGCCCTCGAAGGAGTGGAAGCCTTCCGTTTTGCTGCCACCGGCAATTCAGACTGGGCCATGGCCGCGCTTCAACAGGGCAACGGTCAGCCCATCAACATTTCTGCCTTTGAAAATGGCTTTTATAACATTGCATTGAAATCAGAATGCCTGGCCAATATGCTCTTGCGGATAAGAAGCAACGGCGGCGGAAATGCCATCCTGGAATTTACTGCTGCAGGGGAAGAATACGGCTTTAAACGAGACGGCCGCTGGCATCTCATCTCTATTCCTGTCGCTGATATCAAAGCAAAAGACCGAAACCTTAATCTTGCCCAGATTACTGACTTCCTCTTATTCAGAAGTGCTCCCGGCGATGTGCGCACCATTGATAACTACGTATTCTATGCAGATCATATTTTCATGTCGGAAAAAGTGGAACTGAAGACTAATTAAAACACCCTGTCAGGCTGAGCCTGTCGAAGCCCCGATGCGGGGTTTGATTGTCGGATACTTTTAACTAAGAAATTTTACACCCATGAAATTTTTACTTAAGGCCGCCGCCTTATTTATACCTCTGCTGTGCCTGCACTCTGAAAGTGCAGGGAGTGATACCCTTCATATCCGGTCTCCGGAAGATCCGGTTTACCACCAGGTCAGGGCCCGGCCCAATGCCGACAGCACCCACTGGCAGTATTATACGGCCAAAACGATCGATAAGCTTCCGGAAACCATCGGCCGGAACCCCGAAACCGGGCCTTTCGGCGGATGGAAGACCTCCGCCCCTTTCACCGCCACCGGATTTTACCGGGCCGAAAAGCGAAATGACCGCTGGTGGCTGGTAGACCCGGAAGGCTACCCCTTTATTCACCGGGGAGTGGCGGTGTTCCGGCCCGGAAGGTCGAAGCTACAGATGGCTGCGCTCCGAAAAAACTACGGGACAAGAGAAAGCTGGCTAAGCCGGGAAAGCAGCCTTTTACTCAAAAACGGCTTTAACGGCACCGGTGCCTGGTCTGATCATGACCTCATCCGGGAGCAGCAGGCTCCTCTGACCTACACCGTCATTGTCAATCCCATGGGGAACTATAAGGCCGATCACCTGAAGCATTTCAACGGGAAATACGAAATGGCCGGATGGCAGGGCTACCGCTTCGATCTGATCATGGTATTTGACCCGGAATTTGACCGCTATGTGGAAAAAGCCGTGGAGCCTATCGCCCGGTACCGGAACGATAAGTACCTCCTGGGCTATTACACCGATAATGAACTGCCCTGGAAAAATGATGCGCTCGACAGGCACCTGACTTATCTCAAGCCGCATGAAGCGGGATACCGGGCCGCCAAAAAATGGCTGGAGGAAAGAAAAGGAAAAAATGCGGGCCTGGAAGATATCACCGATGAAGACCGCAGGGCATTTACCGGGTTCTATTTTGAAACCTACATGAAAAAGGTGGTAGGTGCTATCCGTAAATACGACCCGAACCACCTTTACCTGGGGTGCAGGTTCAACCAGGAAAAAGAGGAGCTCAGTAATCCGGAGATCTTCCGGATCGCCGGGAAATACATGGACGTCATCTCCATCAATCATTACCGGAAATGGGAGCCCGTACAGGAAACAATGGCCCGCTGGGAAACCTGGTCCGGAAAGCCCTTCATCATTACCGAATGGTACACCAAAGGCGAAGATTCCGGGCTTCCGAACCGCACCGGTGCCGGCTGGAATGTCCCCACCCAGCAGGACCGGGGCTATTTCTACCAGAACTTCACCATTGAGCTTCTCAAAAGCCGAAACTGTGTGGGCTGGCATTGGTTCACCTACCAGGACAACGACCCGCTTGACCTGACCACCGACCCGTCGAACCGCGACTCCAACAAGGGGATCGTCGACAGCCGGTTCAACCCCTACACGCCCCTGATCGAGCAAATGAATACGCTGAATCATCACGTATACGGACTGATCGAATACTTCGACAAACAATAAGAAAAATGCGTCCGGAAGAGATAAGCAAAAATGTACCTTATCTCACAAAATAGCCCGTCTGTAAAATCTGATTTATCAAGAAGCCTAAAAGCACCTTAAACAGCTGATAATCAAATTTTACAGGAGGGCATTATTTTGTGAATGTTTTTTGCCTACTTTTTTTCAAAAAAAGTAGGTCCGTCTGAAAGACAAAAACGTAAGTTTGTCCCATGAAAACCTTCGCCGAAAAAGTAGTAGAATTCAACCAAAACCTTCAGTATACCGGGAAACTCCCCGAAAACTTCGCCGTGCTCAATCCCTACCTCGGGAACCCCGAAACCCTGGTGGTGATGCAGGAATTCTACCAAAAATATTACGCCGATAACCGGCCACGAAAATTCATGATCGGCATCAATCCCAGCCGCCACGGCGCGGGAGTGACCGGCGTACCCTTTACCGATACCAAGCGCCTGGAAAGTGAATGCGGGATCCGGATGAGCTCGGCCCGCACCCACGAGATCTCTTCTGTTTTCATGTACGACATGATCCGCGCCTACGGCGGCCCCCACGCCTTTTATCATGATTTCTACATCAATTCGCCCTTTCCCCTGGCCATCGTAAAACAAACCCGTAGCGGGAACTTCCTGAACGCCAATTACTACGATGACCCCGCCCTCTTTCGTGACGTAAAGCCCTTTATGGTCGAATCCCTCAAAAAGCACATCAGCCTGGGGCTCGACACTGACGAAGTATTTATCCTCGGAAAGAAAAACGCCGGTTTCCTGGCTAAAATAAATGCCGAAGAAAAGCTCTTTGGCAAGCTCACCGTGCTGGATCACCCGCGGTTTATTCAGCAGTATAAATCGAAAGAGAAGGAGAGCTATATTGCTGATTATGTACGGATTTTGAGTGAGGGTACTGTTTAATTAACCGCATACCTGTGGAATAACGCCAATTAATTTATTCTGCAAGAGCCTGTCCGGCATCCTGAAACGGTTATATCGAAAAAAATTACCGTTAACTAAATTTTCATTGTGTTTTTTGGCGAAATAATTGACTTTTTCTGAGAAAATGTTTACTTTCAAAGAGGAGAGTTATAAATGCAAATTGAATTAGCTATGAGAAAAGTTCTGGTTTTACTGCTGATGATACCCGCAATGTTATCGTGCGAAGAGGTAGTACCCAAAGGCTACTATCGGGCTAAAATTACGAGAGATACGGCAGAGTTTTGTACACTTGTTTCCCGGGTAAAAGGGTCTAAAACGAACGGGGAGTTAGATAAATATGAGTACATCTATATTAAAAACCTACCGGAAGAATTAAAAGCGATTGGTGCTGAATTTTATTTCAAAAGTTGGGAGGAAGTGGAAACCCCCGGTTGCCTTGCGAATACTTATTCTCCCCATTTGACCATAAACATTCATAACATTTCTACTAAAAGACCTAAATAGTTTGATTATGAAAAAACTAAACCTACTGATCTTATTATTCCTTTCTTCGATTTGTCTTGCTCAGAGTAGCGGAAATTATTACTATTATTTTGACGAAAAAATATCTGTGGAAATCGACTCTTCCAATGCTTTGCTGATTGCTGGCGATGTTCAAAAAAAAGAAGAATTGTTATCTATATTAAGGAATTTTGATGCTTCGTATACCATACAATTACCCTATGAAAATGTATTGAACGTCACACTTTCAAATGGCGGGGATCTTCAAAAGACTTTAAAAAACCAGTTGCCGGATGTATTTATTAGCTTTTCTTACAAACACTCAGACTCAAGACTGTTAGTATTAAATGAGCTGATTCTTAAGCCCAGGACTTCATTAGCAGAAATAGAAAGCAGGTTCAAAGGGAATGTTCGTTTGAAAAGAGAAAAGAAGCATAAAACCGCACTGTTTGAAGTGCTGCAGGGTGTGGATGTATTGCAAATAGCAAACGAAATACATGAAAGTGGTTTAGTTGAATGGTGTCAGCCTAATTTTATACCGGATATGAAAGTTGGAAATCCTCTTTATCCTGATCAGTACTATTTGAACAATACAGGGCAGTTTGGAGGCACTCCCGGAATAGACATCAATGCTCCTGAGGCATGGGCTTTAACCGCCGGATGTGGTATAAGGGTAGCGGTGATAGACCAGGGAGTGAATAACCACGAAGATATGGACGGCAGGGTAGTTAACGGGTTTGACCCTGTTAATTTAACTAATCCGGGACATCCTTTGGGTTCACATGACAATCACGGTGTAGCCTGCGCAGGTATCATAGCGGCCTCTAACAATACAGATGGCATTCGTGGTATTGCTGAAAATGCCATAATTGTTCCAATAAAAATATTTAGCGGGAACTCTATTTACGGTGCTTCTGACATCGAGGATGCGATAGATTGGGCATGGGAGGACGGAGAGGCTGAGATTTTAAATAATTCCTGGGGCGGCCCTTCTCCGATGCCGGCAGTTACCACAGCTATTAACAATGCTACGACGTATGGTCGTGGTGGCAAAGGCTCGGTTGTGGTTGCTAGTTCAATGAATTCCTATCCTACAATTCCTGATGTTGGATTTCCTGCAAATCTTAGTAATGTATTAGCCGTTGGCGCAATTGACAAAAACGGGAATATTTGGAGCTATAGCCAAAGGGGAAGTACAATGAACTTAGTGGCCCCTTCCGGTAATATAGGTGGCTCAGGCGATGTCAGGACTACAGATCGTATGGGTACCGCAGGTTATTCATCCGGTAATTATACCAATAATTTTGGAGGGACATCGGCAGCCGCACCCCAGGTTGCCGGAGTAGCAGCTTTAGTTCTGTATGATCATTGATCTTTATACCCCTAATTCAGCCAACACTCAAATGTATGTTTATAGTACCACTACCTACGGTTCGCGACACGTACGAGTTACGGCTACCAATACCTGCGGAAGCTACTATGAAGATTTCGTATTCTACATTCCTACTTTTTTCAAAGCCGTTTATCCCAACCCGGCAAAAGATTACCTGACCCTGGAATTTAACAACCTTTCTGACAAGGCAGGGCTTCCGGATGCTATAGAATTGATCAATGAAAAAAGCATCAAAAAGGAATTGACTTTGCCGATAGATAACCTCCTTAAAGATACTAAAAACCACGATGGGAATAAATATCGTCTTGACATCCGCCACCTCGAACGGGGTGTTTGGTACCTGCATGCGGTAAAGAAGGGATACGAAACGGAGGTAGTGCGTTTATTGTTTGAATAATCAGTACATGAATGCCGATGAGGTGAGTGTCTAAAGGAGATTCGCATTATCTGTATTCTGTTTTATTCTCTGTTTACCCCACCCGCTCCAGCTCCACCTTCCCCGCCGGATGATACACCAGCGGTACTTCCTCCACCAGCACACTGGTCTTGTCGAGCCCGAAAGCCTGCTCGTCGTGCTGCACGTACTTTTTAAGCGAGAAATACGTGTTCAGTACGAAGCGCTCATGGAAAGTGAACTCGTTTTCAATGGACATATACTTTTCAATCACCACAAACTTGTAATCGATCGTGTCATTATAGCGGCTCGATCCGTTGTACCGCAGGTGGAGATTCAGCTCTTTCTTTTTGATCAGCTCGTCAATGATGTGCTTAAAATACAGCTCGGTCCGGGGCTGGATCCGGAAACCGATGTTCAGCACGATCTTGATCACCTTGTCATCTACCAGTTCGGAGACCTCGTAGTTCAGCGTGTAGGGCTTATTGGTCCGGTTAATATGGAAGAACCAGTACACATCGGCCCGTTTGGGCTTTTTGGCAAAAATGGAACTCAGGATGGTCTGCTCCACCTGGTCACGGTGATCCGCCTTGGTCAGGTAGATCAGGTGGGTGGCAAACTTCGGTATCGTCTTATCTTCAGACAGCTGCACGATCTTATCCGTGAACTTGCCCAGGTGGGAAAACTTGGTGTAGCGGTTATTGATCTTCCGGCCGTAAAAAGAGGTGTACATCACCAGGAAAAACAGGCTGCCCACCAGCACGGTGATATAGCCTCCGTCTTTAAACTTGCTGAGGTTGGCAATGAAGAAAGAGATCTCTATGGCACCGAACACCATCAGCAGCCCGATCACCACCGCTTTGTTCCACCCCAGCTTATACCGCAGGAAATACACCAGGAGCAGGGTGGTCATCATCATGGTCACCGTGATGGCCAGTCCATAAGCCGCTTCCATCCTGGCCGAATCCTTAAAATAGAAGACAATGAGAATACAGCCTATCCACAGGATCGTATTCACACTCGGCACATAGATCTGCCCCTTGGCCTCGGTGGGCTGCTTCACCATCACCCGCTGCCAGAAGTTGAGGTTAATGGCCTCGTTAATCAGCGTAAAAGAGCCGCTGATCAGCGCCTGTGACGCAATGATCGCCGCCAGGGTGGCAATGACAATCCCTGGCACCAGGAACCAGTCGGGCATCATTTCAAAAAACGGGTTCCTGCTGCCCAGATACCCCCGGCCCTGGTGCAGCAGCCAGGCGGCCTGCCCCAGGTAATTAGCCACCAGGCAGATCTTCACAAAGACCCAGGTAATATGGATATTCTCCCGGCCGCAGTGCCCCAGGTCGGAATACAGCGCTTCGGCCCCTGTGGTACATAAAAATACCGCTCCCAATATCCAGAATCCCTGGGGATAATGCGTCAGAAGCTGGTAGGCATAATAAGGGTTTAAAGCCTTCAATACTTCCGGATAAAGCCGGATCTGGCTTATCCCCAGCACCAGCAGAATACCGAACCAGAGTACCATCACCGGGCCAAAGGCCTTTCCCACATTCTCCGAGCCGAAGCGCTGGAAAAAAAAGATAAGGGAAACGATCATCACCACCACAGGCACGGGGGAAATATGCTTCAGGCGGTCAATCATATCCAGTCCTTCTATGGCCGAAGTAACGGTAACAGCAGGCGTGATGATCCCGTCGGCCATCAGGGCAGATGCACCGATCATGGTAGGAACAATAAGCTTCCTGCCATATTTTCTGACCAGGGAGTACAGGGAAAATATTCCACCCTCGCCCTCGTTGTCGGCCTGAAGGGTCAGCCACACATATTTCACGGTGGTCTGCAGCATCAGGGTCCAGAAAACGCAGGAAACCCCACCCAGAACCAGCATTTCAGTGATGCGCTTACTGCCGATAATGGCCTTGAACGTATAAAGCGGGCTGGTACCGATATCCCCGTAGATGATCCCCAGCGCTATGAGGAGGGATGCGGCGCTGACTTTTTTAGCTATTTCGTGCGTCTCTTTCATATCCGCTACAAAATTCGGGCAGATCCCGTTAGAAGAATGTAAATAAATCGTCGTCCGTATAAAGATTTTATAAAGACCGGTCTCTACTCATTCGAAACGATATTATCCTCTCGCAAAAACTAAAACCCACCATCCGGCCGCTTTCTCCTCATTCGAAACGATACCCCACCCCGCTTACCGTGATGAGGTGCCGGGGATAATTGGGGTCCGTTTCGATCTTTTTACGGATCTGAGCCACAAACACCCGCAGGTACTGCGTTTCGGTCTGGTAACCCACCCCCCATACTTCCTTCAGCAAAAACGGGTGGGTAAGCACCCGGCCAGCGTTCCTGGCCAGCAGCGCCAGAAGGCTGTATTCAGTAGTGGTCAGTTTTAGAACCCGGCCATCTTTTTTTACTATCCTGCCTGCCAGGTCTATTTCCAGCCCCCCTGCTGTGATGATCTGTTGTGTTTCACGGGAATCGTTCTGCCGAACCGCAGACCGCAGGCGGGCCATAAGCTCTCCTGCCCGGAAAGGCTTGGAAAGATAATCGTTTGCCCCGTTATCGAGAGCCTTGATAATATCCTCTTCCCGGTTCTCTACCGACAGCACCACGATGGCTTTCCGGTACCATTCCCGCAACTGTCGAAGCACCTCATGGCCACTCATATCCGGAAGACCCAGGTCAAGCAGGATCACATCCGGCGTATGATTGGCCGCCAGCATAAGTCCTTCCCTGCCGGTAGACGCCTGACGGGTCTGGTAACCCTGAGTGGAGAGATTGATCTCCAGCAGCTTCCTGATCTGGGGTTCGTCATCAATGATCAGTACATTAGGCTTATTCATTTTTGAGATTTTTTAAATAGGAAACCTCCGCCGGAAGGGTCAGACTGAACGCTGCACCGCCCGACGGGCTCCCGCTTAACCGGATCTCTCCCTGGTGAGCTTCCACGATGCCTTTGGCAATGGAAAGTCCCAGCCCTGTACCACCGGTTCCCGACGCCGAGATCCTGTAAAATTTTTCAAACACCTGTTGTCTTTCTTCCTCCGGTATACCTTTTCCGTTATCACTTACGGTGATGTGAAGCCGGTCATCGTCAAAGCTGACATCAATCCGGACCTCGGAACCCGGTGGTGTATATCGGATGGCATTGCCAACGATACCATACAGCACGATCTCCATCAAACCCTCATCGATCTTAAAAAGCGGGGTTCTCTCATCCGGCTCAAAGAGAATCCGGTGACTTCCCTGGCCTGATGCAGAAATTATAACCCTGAATATCAAATCATTAATATCACACCAATCCTTCTTCAGAGCCAGAGTACCCGTTTCAAGCCGGCTCATGTTCAGCAGGTTCTCCACCTGGTTACTGAGCCGGCTGCCGGCGATGTCGATCTCGCCAAGCAGATCCCTCTTCTG
The DNA here is from genome assembly GCA_964563435.1 of uncultured Lacihabitans sp. GTDB lineage: Bacteria > Bacteroidota > Bacteroidia > Cytophagales > Spirosomataceae > Leadbetterella. The sequence continues at coordinate 14,724 of CAZLXI010000030.1, read as the reverse complement.
TTCAGCCGTTATTCTGTCTCCGGCCTCTTTGAGAATATCCACAGCCCCGATAATGGTAGCAATAGGCGTTTTCAACTCGTGAGACAAAGAGCTCAGCAGCGTATTGTACAACTGAATCGTTTTTTCCTTTTCCTCCTTATCCCTGATCCGGCCTTCCTGCTTCCGAAGACGGTTGGTCAGCACAGCATTTACCAGCGCCACCAGCATATAAATGAAAAACAGCAGGGCGCTTTCCGAACTGTTGATCTTGTAATGGAGTACCGGCTCTATAAAAAATACATTCAGAATGAGCGCGCTCAGCACCGCCGACATCAGCACCGGGAGAATATCAAACAAAACCGCCAGCAGGGATACCGCCAGCAAAAGAATGAGTGCCACGATGCGGTAATCCATAAAGGACCGGGATAAGTAGCAAATCACAGAAAGCAGGGCCACACAGCCTGCCCCGATGAACATCTGCTGTACAACAGGGATACGTCTCATCATTCTACCTGACTTTTATCGACTACAAATGTAAACACAATTTTTCTTCAATATATCCACCTGCCGTACGGGACGGCTTATCGAAAATTCCTTATTTTTGACGCCATGAACAAATTTTTCATTAACCTTCGCCCTTTCCGTGATTTTCTGAGATCCGGTATGGCCGGTGGTATTATTCTTCTGTGCTGTGTGGTCGTTTCGCTGGTCATCGCCAACTCTTCCGCCGGTCCTGCTTTTGAAGAGCTGCTGTCTGTTGAATGGGGCCCGTCCGAACACCTAAGGTACAGTGTTCTCTCCTGGATCAACGACGGCCTTATGGCCGTTTTCTTCCTGCTGGTGGGGCTGGAGATCAAACGGGAGCTGGTAGAAGGCGAGCTCTCGTCGCCCAAAAAAGCCGCATTACCCATTCTGGCGGCCATCGGCGGTGCCGTAGTACCGGCACTCATCTTTGCTTTTCTGAACCGGGGTACGGATACGGCCGGAGGATGGGGCATTCCTATGGCCACCGACATTGCCTTTGCCCTGGCTATCATTACGCTGCTGGGAAAAAGAGTACCCGCCTCCCTGAAAATTTTCCTGGCGGCGCTGGCCATTGTGGATGACCTCCTGGCCATACTGGTTATCGCCGTCTTTTATACCACAGACCTGCACTATACATATCTCCTGTACGCTGCGGGTCTCGTGCTTCTGCTGGTTGCGTTTAACATAGCGGGGGTGAAAAAACTCGTGTTCTACCTGGTTCCCGGCCTGTTTATCTGGTACTTCATTCATCATTCAGGCATCCATGCCACCATAGCGGGTGTACTGGTGGCCATGACACTGCCCACCACGCCGGATGCTACCGAATCGCCACTGGAAAAGCTGGAGCACTCCCTGCTTACTCCTGTGAACTTCGTGATCATGCCGCTTTTTGCTTTAGTGAATACCAATATCCGGTTTGACAATGAAATGCTCGGCGGCCTCTTTACTCCGCTGGGAACAGGGATCATCCTGGGACTGGTCATCGGCAAGCCTTTAGGCATCACCCTCATCTCACGGCTGGCCGTAAAGCTCGGTGTTTCCTCCCTGCCTGAGGGAACGGGCTGGTCGCATATATTCGGTGTGGGACTACTGGCCGGGATCGGGTTTACCATGTCGGTATTTATTTCCATCCTTTCCTTTGCCGGCAGGGCACTTCCCTTATCCCAGGCCAAGTTCAGTATTCTTCTGGCCTCCGTTCTGGCCGGGGTCCTCGGATCAATATTCCTGACTTCGGTACGTCCACCGAAAAAGAAATAAGAGGGTATCTAAAAAGTGTTAGATGTTTATGGCCGGGGAAGATCTTTAAAAAGGGCACGGTTCGCCGCTGCGATAAAATGCAAGGCGTTGAGGATGAGGACGAAGGAGCATATTAAAGGTATGTGACTGAGGCCGAATTCCGAAACAACGCAGCAGTTTGTGTACTTTTTAAAGATCTTCTGGCTAACTTTAGGTCGAAATTCGAAACCCGATGATCAAGCAAATATTCCGTTTCTCCTTCTTTTATTTCCTTTTCGGATACGCTGCGGCCCAGCAAATGGACATTACCCTCATTTCCACGATTCAGGGAGTGGGGAACTCGTCACCCCTGGCCGGACAAAAAGTAGCAGTGAGCGGTATAGTTACCGGCGTATTTGCAGGAAAAGATAAGCTGGACGGCTTTTTTATACAGCAAACCGAACCGGATGACGATGAAAATACGTCGGAAGGAATTTTCATCTACGACCCTGCACAGGTATTTAAAGGGAAACCCGGAGATCAGGTCCAGGTCATTGGTGAAGTAACGGAACTGAAAACCACACGCAGCTCGCTTACCCAGATAAAGAATTTGAGCAGCGTTTTGATCCTGTCGGAAAACAATAAGCTGCCCGACCCGGTAAGCGTGATCCTTCCTAACGACAACTGGGAGCGATACGAAGGCATGCGGGTACGTGTAAAAGCCGCAGAAGGAAATCTTTTTGTTACGGAGCTGTACCAACTGGGACGTTTCGGTCAGCTTACTTTGTGTTCTACCGGGCCGGATAACCAGCCCGGCACTGATGGCCGCCTGGATCAGTTCACCCAGTTTAACGCTCCGGATCCGGTAAACTACAAAGCCTACCTGGCGGAAACGGCAAAACGCAAAATTGTGTTGGATGACGGCAGCGGAGTACAGAATCCGGCCCATCTGCCTTTCGGAAGAGAAGGCAGACCCTTCAATATGTACCATGCGGTAAGGGGTGGTGACGAAGTAAAAGAAATAACAGGGATAGTGGACGATCGCTTTGACGCCGTACGGATCCAGCCTACCGAAACGGTTTGGTTCAACCCTTCCGCCAAACGGCTTTATACTCCCCCGCGCATTCCCCGGAAAAGTACCTTAACAGTAGCCGCTTTCAATGTCCTCAACTATTTTAACGGCGACGGACAGGGCGGTGGTTTTCCTACAGAACGGGGCGCTTCCACACCGGAAGAATTGAAAAGACAACAGGATAAGACTGTAAATGTCATCCTGACCTCGGGTGCGGACGTAGTTTCTTTAATGGAGATCGAAAACGACGGTTTCGGGGAATACAGTGCTATTCAGACCCTGATAAGGGCGCTCAACGGGGCCTCAGGAAACAAAAGGAATTTTGTGGCCTGCGAAGTGGAAAACCGTGGAACGGACGTGATCACTTCGGCCATTCTCTACGACTCCAAAAAGGTGGCGGCGGTAGGCAATACCGTATCCATGCCTGACGGCTACGGTGCCGCCTCCTTTGACTCGGCCAGACGCAAACCCATTATCCAGACCCTCAAAGAGCTCCGGTCCGGGCAGGAGTTTACGCTGGTGGCCGTTCATTTTAAATCCAAAGGCGTGCAGAGTTTCGGCCCCGGAAATGAAGATAAGGGCGACGGACAGGGCCGGAATAATGAAGTGCGCGTTCAGCAGGCGGTAGACCTGAGAAGCTGGCTGGATACCCGGCCTACCGGCACTGAAGACCCCGACTACCTGCTGATCGGTGATTTTAACGCCTATGCCCGGGAAGATCCCATGCTGTACCTCGACGCTTACAATTATAAAAGCCTTTTTCCGCTGTCTTCTTATTCTTATGTATACGACGGCCACTGGGGTGCGCTGGATCATGCCCTGGCCACGCCTGGCCTGATGAGCCAAGTAACCCGGGCGGTTAAATGGCACATCAACTCGGAAGAGGCCATGATCCTGGACTATAATACGGAATTTAAAACGCCTGAGCAGGTTCAGAGCTATTATGATGCCAGCGTATTCCGTTCGTCGGATCATGACCCGCTGATCATAGGCCTCAGGCTAAAGGAGATATCAGTAAACCACACTGAGTAACTCTGCCGAACAAACCGGCTTTTCCATCCCCCTTACAAAATAAGTGGCTTCTATCCGCATTTTTATACCCTCATTCCTTACACTTTCGGCCGTAAGCAGCCTGGCCGTCATCCTGATCTCCGAATTTACCTTCACCGGGGCCAGAAACCGCAGCTTATCTACCCCGTAATTGATCCCCATCTGCACAAAAGGCATCTCGTAGATCTCAGAGAGGAATCTGGGTGCTAAAGACAGGGTCAGAAAACCATGGGCAATGGTGCTGCCGACAGGCGCTCTGGCAGCCTTCTCCGCCGAGATATGGATCCACTGATGATCGCCGGTGGCATCCGCAAAGTCATTGATCACCTCCTGGGTAACCTGCAACCAATGGCTTTCTCCCAGAAGAGCTCCGACGCTTTCCAGGATATGCAATTTGGAAAGAAAGCGGAATTTTAAGGGTCGGGTTTCAGGAGATACGCGCTTATCACGCTCTATCAACCGGGGGTTACAGATCACTATCGTTTTCCCTTTTATCTTTCTTTCCTGATAATCCTTCAGGGCCCGGGCGGCATCTTCCAGAGGGTATTCCTGAACGATATAGGCCCGGATCCGGTTATCGGAGTAGTACCGGAAGATCTCCTCTATATTCTCCTGCTGCTTCAGGGGTTCTTCACGGGAGAATTTCCCCCAGAATACTCCCCTGACCTCTGCCCCCTTCAGTAAGAGCAGGTTAAGCGGAAGGGCGGGGATCTCTCCCGAGGCAAAGCCCGTCACAAGATACTTTCCGCCCCAGGCCAGGCTTCTCACGGCCGGCTCTGAAAACCTCCCTCCTACCACATCCAGCACCAGGTCAGCACCCCGCTTGGCGGTGATCTCATTTACCCTCTCCCGGATATTCTCCTCGTTATAATTGACAAGATGGTCTGCCCCAAAAGATGCACATAGGGTCAGCTTTTCCACATTACCGGCCGCAGCAATGATCTCCAATCCAAATATTTTCCCTAACTGAACTGCTGCTAAGCCCACTCCGCCGGCAGCACCGAGGATCAGAAGAACCTGCCCTTCTTTCGCTTTTCCCCTGTTTTTTAACGCATAAAGTGCTGTACTGAAATTATACAGGAAGGAGGCCCCCTCTTTTAAGCCCATCCTGTCAGGTAACGGGAATACCCGGTTTTTGGGCAGCGCCATTCTCTCTGCCAGGCCGCCCCACCGCTCTATGGCAAAAACCCGCTGACCCGGGTAGAATTGTGTGGCCTCACTTCCTGCGCGCAGAACCACACCCGTGATTTCCCCTCCGGGAGTGAACGGCAGCTCAGGGGTAAACTGATACTTCCCTTCCAGGATCAGCAGATCCGGGAAATTCAACCCGCAGGCTGCCACCTGGATCAGGACATCGTGGTCGCCCACCTCCGGGCTGTCTGTTTCCCGGATACCCACCCGGCTAAGGTCGCCGAACCGGTCACTGACGAGTGCTTTCATAGGTATAAGTGAGTTCCGGGCAGCGAGTAAGGAGTAGCGAGTCATCGCAACTCACTACTCCTTACTCGCTACTCAGGACTATTCAATGATTATTCAAAAGTAAGGGCTTTTTTTAATTTATTCGAGTAAATTTGTGTATGACGATGACATTGACCGAAGAAAATTACCTGAAAGCGCTCTTTCACCTCAGTGTGGAAAACCCGGAGGTGTCGGTGCTGGATCTCAGCAAAAGTCTGGATATTAAAATGCCTACCGTGAACAGCATGGTTAAAAAACTGGCTTCCAAAGACCTGGTCCTGTACGAAAAATATAAGCCGCTTCAGCTCACGGAAGAAGGCAGAAGGTCGGCCGGGTTGATTATTCGTAAACACCGGCTGGTGGAGATGTTCCTGGTAGAAAAGATGGGGTTTGGCTGGGACGAGGTCCACGAAGTGGCCGAGCAGTTGGAACATATCCAGTCTCCCAAGCTTTTTCAAAAGATCGATGAGATCCTGAACCATCCGGAAACAGATCCTCACGGCTCGCCCATCCCTGACGAAAAAGGAGAAATAGCCGTTCAGAATTTTGTCTCCCTGTCCGAGTGTACACCGGGAATTCTCTATCGATTTATGGCCGTGGGATCGTCGGATGACCGCTTTCTCCGCCAGATCGACCGGCTGGGGTTTAAGCTCGGCGACACCATCCGGATCCTGGAAACCATGGATTTTGACCGTTCACAACAGGTAGTTATCAATGAACAAACTCCCCGGAGCTTCAGCCACCAGATCAGCGCCAATATCCGGGTCATCCCCGTATAATCCGTAATAAACTGGCTTCAAAACGTTTAATAATTTTCAGAATATTTTGAAAATTCAAAATATTTATATTTACTTTGAGGTAATTATTACGTGCTGTTAATACATGGAACTCAAAGAAGCCAAAGACAGGTTTATTCATACCTGGGGTACCCTATCTACACAATGGGGCATTAACAGGACCATGTCTCAGATCCACGCCCTGCTTCTGCTTTCAGAAAAAGCCCTCAATGCGGATGAGATCATGGAGGAGCTTCAGATTTCCCGTGGCAATGTCAACATGAACCTCCGCGACCTGATCAGTTGGGGACTGATATTCAAACAGCTGATTCCCGGCGAACGAAAAGAGTATTTCGTGGCCGAAAAAGACATCTGGAAAGTGACCCGGCAAATAAGCAGAGAACGGAGAAGACGGGAGCTTACGCCTCTGCTGGACGCCATGCAGGATATCAGAACAGGGCTAAAAGATAAAAATTCAGACGAAGTTCAGGGGATTCTTAAAATAGTCAATGAAATTGATGCTGTGGCCTCCCTGGCCGACAGCACCCTGGAGCTCATTTCCAGGGAAGAAAGCCAATGGCTGGTCAATTCCTTCGCCCGGATCAGCCAGAAAGGGTAACCCGGTTTTCCACAAAGGAATTAACTTCACGCCCCCTCTCTCCTGTAAAAAAATCTGTGCTTATCTGTGGAATCTGTGAGAGCAAAATAAACACCTGCAATACTTCTCACAGATTCCACAGATCGGATTCCGCTTCCCACAAAATAAAAAAAGGGCCCTCGTCTGAGAGCCCTTTCGTTTATCTTCGGATGCGGCTTAAAAACACTTGGTGCTTCCGTCTGCACAACATCTGCTGTAAAGCTTGCTTACCTGCTTATACTGCTTTTTAGTCAGCGGGATATATACTTTACCGTAATCTCCTACCATCACATCCTGCTTGGTAAACTCGCTGTTGATGGTCATCGGAACACTGATCGCCTCATTAGGGTTCACATTTCCTGTATCACAAACCTCAATGATATGTTCGATCTTGCTGTTCCCTTTCAGGCTATACTGCACCTGGGAGTTGGCAGGCAGGCTGTAAGAGCCCAGACATCTGTATTTATCGGCGGTTTCCCCCTTTTTAAGCTTGCCTTCCTTGATATATCTTCCGATTACGGTTATTTCCTGTGTTCCGCTTCTGGCCGAAACATCGGCTACTTCACCAGTCCCGGTCAGTGACAGTGTTTGTCTTACACAGTTATCCGTGGTGGCGATATTCGATAAAGCAGGCGCTGCAGAGCCTTGCGAGAAATTGCTGACGCTGTTGGCCACCAAAGTAGAAGCTGAAGTGGTAGTAGCCTCATCGGCAGGACATGCACTGTACAGCTTTCTCATCCGGTTATACTGCTTCTTGGTCAGAGGCACTTGCAGGGAACCGCCGTTGTCTCCGCCCAGAGTTACATTGGAGGCGGATATTTCATAATCCAGCAGCACCGGCATGTTCAGGCTGGTCGGAGCATTGGCACCGTAATCACATACCTGGAATGAACGGGCATAATCTACCTTTCCTTCCGCAGAAAGCTCATACGTTAATCTTACACCCACTGTCTGCTCACCGATACACAGTCTCTTATCATTATAAGTACCGATGATCGGAAGCGTCTGCGTAGTATTGACCACATCACCGGCATTAATACTTCCTCCTCCGGCAAAAGACAACTCCTGGGTCTTGCAGGGCACCACAGGATCGGGGCATACCTGCTCGTTCGGATCAAAAAACGCATTACCACATTTTTTCATGATATAAGCATGGCATATACCGTCTTTTGAAACAATTTTAAAAGTAGGGAACGGATTACCCAATATAGACCACTTATACTGGTGGCCACGGGAATACCCGCCCATCCAGCCTATTTTACCTTTCGGAAGAATGGCCGGAGTAATTTTGTCTACTGTAAACGCAGGGTCATTAAGACCGGAGTATCCCAACAGGTTAAGGAAGCGATCCATTTCCTGACGGCTTCCTTTCAGGTTCCGGGTGTGCACCTTTTTCAAATGATCGTAAGCTGATTTAGAAGTGTGCTGAGGGATCTCCCCAAACTGAGGACTTGTTCCTAATCTTCTTAAAAGAACCGGATTGCTTGATGAGGCAGGGCCGAAAGCTCTGACAAGGTCTTCGCAACAAGGTTTGGTGCCCTGTCCAAAACTTTGGAATGAGGAAGCCCCCATTAGAAGTGCAACCGCCTGAATTGTGACAAAACTTAATAATCTCTTTTTCATTGTGAGAAATTTTATTCCTGTAACTTGATTTAATTTACTAATAAACAAAACTCAAGACAAAGGTAGTGTCTTTTTGCATTGCAAATGTAATTTTTTTTGACAGAGAATTAAAAAAATAAAGATAGTTATTTTGTTTTTTCCGGTCAAAACTACCATTCTTTTGGTTTTAGAAAGTATTTTTGCGCCAAAAAACAGATATTAATGAGTCTTTTAACCGTAGGTTCCGTAGCCTTTGATAAATTAGAAACCCCTTTTGGAAGTACAGACAAAATTGTCGGTGGAGCAGCCACTTTTATCACCCTTACCGCTTCCTATTTTGCCACAAAGAATAATCTCGTAGGCATCGTGGGGAATGATTTCCCCTCTGAAATGATGGAAACCTTTAAAAAGCACGGGATCAATACGGAAGGCCTTGCAGTGGACCCCAATGGTAAAACCTTCTTCTGGCACGGCAGATACCACCAGGATATGAACCACCGGGATACCCTGGATACCCAACTGGGCGTTTTCGAAAACTGGGAACCGGTGATCCCGGAGTCGTACCAGGACGCAGCCTACCTGATGCTGGGGAACCTCGTTCCCATGATCCAGTACCAAACCCTTAAAAAGCTCCGCAAACGTCCGAAATTCGTCATGCTCGACACCATGAACCTCTGGATGGACATTATGATGGATGACCTGAAAATGGTGTTGAAGGAGATCGACTGCCTGACCATAAATGATTCGGAAGCCCGCCAGCTTTCCGGCGAATATTCTTTAAAGAAAGCTGCGAAAAAGATCCTTACCATGGGACCGAAATCACTGGTTATCAAGAAAGGTGAACACGGTGCGCTTCTTTTCCAGGACGACAAAACCTTCTTCTGCCCGGCACTGCCCCTGGAAGAGGTATTCGATCCCACCGGGGCCGGAGATACCTTTGCAGGCGGATTTATCGGATACCTGGCCCAAACCAACGACACCGGCTTTGAAAACCTGAAGCGGGCCGTGATCTACGGTTCCGCCATGGCTTCTTTCTGTGTGGAGAAATTCGGAACGGAAAGAATGCAATACCTGACCAAGGAGGAAATTGTAGGCCGGGTGAGGGAATTCCTGAGCCTTTCGAGCGTGGAAATATGATAGTTCCGAGTTCCGAGTAGTGAGTTCCGAGTAGTGAGTTCCGAGTAGCTGGTGGCCTGAATACGAACTAATTCACTCGGAACTCGGAACTCACTACTCGGAACTCATTTAATAACTTCCCGCCCTTCTCCGGGTCACCTTCAGATCTTTGAGCAGACTGGCTTTAGGCCGCAATGTAAAGTCGAAACCGCCGCTTCGCATAGCGCTGCCCGAAATAGGCGTCCAGTTCAGGGAGAACATCCAGCAGTGGAGCTCCCGTACGATTCCCACCGTAGTAAGGGTGATCTGGTTAAAGCGAAAATCCCAGCCGCTGTTAAAGGTAACCTTCGTGTTCTTGGTCAGGCTCAGGTCACCGGAAAATGACAAAGACATGTTCCAGCGTTCCGGGGCCCGCCCCTGCTTGTTATAATTCGCTGAGTAGTTGATGCTCAGGTTCCAGGGAATGCTGAAATCCACATAATCCATGGGGTTCAGTGGCAGGTTGGTGTTGGGATTGATGGCGGGGGTAGACGTCCTGCCGGCACTGCCACCCTTAAACACTTCCGGGTTAAGGCTGGTGTTGGCACCAAAAGTCAGCGAGGTCAGGTAAGAGCCTACATCCTCGTCTTTGTATTCCGTACTCCGGCGCTTCCATTTAAATGTAGGTATGCGGATTCCCGCCTCGTTACTCTTCACCAGCGGATCTTCAATATACATGTAAGGATCTAGCGTAGCCGAGGCATTGATGCTCAGCTTACGCTTAAACAGGGAAGTATTGGTGGACAGTGACACCGGGGATAACGCAAATTCGTTCATGTCCTTTCGCGCAAAAATATTATAGCTGCTGCTGATGTTAAAGTTATCCAGCAGCATCACTTTCTCAAAATCGGTCTCTGAGGTGTCTGACCGGCTCCTGACCTTAGCCTCCAGCTGGTTGCTTATCGAAAAGCTTACATTTCCGGCATCCCGGGAAGAGCTTCCGCTTCCACCGATGTACCGCGGGAGATAGCGGTACGTGGAATCTGACCGCACCTGCTGGTAAACCGACAGCTTATTCTGCGGTGTATAGCTGAACCCTACCGAAGGATTGACCGTGTGCCGGACCGCCTGTATCCTGCTCTTCTGACCGAGATTGAATGTACCGTAAAAACGGGTGTTCATACTGGCGCCGAAGGCCACCTGGTTGGCAAAATTCATTCCCTGTACCGTATCGATCACCACTACCCCGCCACTTCGGGAGTTCATATTCACATGCAGCCCGGTGCTGTCTCTCACGTAACCGAGCGTGTCTATGTTGTCGCTCACATTCACAAATACTTTGCTTCCGTTGGAAAGGGTCATTTCTTTACTTTCATTCACATAGGTGTACTGCAAGCTCCGGTCGTACAGATCACCCCGCATGGAAACAGAAGGCGTAAGGTTAATATATTTCAGGATCTTGATGTTCGGCAAAGTAATCGGAACACTGTACGAGTTGGTTATCCGGCTGTTTTTCAGAATAGGTCCCAGACCCTGTAGCTTGGGACTCTCCAGACTCTCCAGTTCTTTCCGATACGCCTCTCTTTGTTCCTGAGAAAGGTTAAGGTCGTAGATCAGCAGGTTGAGTTCATTGATACGCCGCTGCTGAGCTTCGGTATAGGGTGAGTTGCTGATTCCCGCTATATTATAATCGGTATAGGCGGAAGACCGGTTGGTAACGCTGTTGGTGGCCGCAACACCCCCGTTAAGGTTCAGCCCCACCCGGAAAGATTCATACCATTTGCCTACCTGGTTTTTCTCTTTGACAAACGGGTTAAACTGCTTCAGACCCATGGAATAGCCCAGGTTCGAGGTAAAATTATTTTGGTTCTGGCTGATAGAAAAAGAGTAGGTGGAAGTATAGAGCTTTCCGAAATTCCGCATATAATTGATACTTCCGCCCACATTGTTTTGAACCACTGTGCTGATATTGGAGGTTCGTACATTACTGGCATTGAAGCCGTTGGTCATGTAATTCATATTCGAGGAAAAACTCCGGTCGGTTCTCAGGCTTCTGGGCGAATGTGACCAGACCACATTAAACTGGTTGTTCGCCGGGTTATATTCCTTGCCCCTCAGACCGTATTGATTGCTTTGTACGTTCCGGTTAAACTGCAGAGAAAACATACCGTTATACTTATATTTTTTGGCATAGTCGATTTGTTCCTTCACTCCGAAGCTGAGATTGGAATATACCTGAAAAGTAACGGTATTGCTGATTCTTTCATTGAAGGCGTGATAATACCCGAAATCATTGAAATAAAAGCCCCGGCCGTCGTTCCGCTGCTCACCGTAACTTCCCATCACAAACCCGGATGTACCGATCTCCTGCTTGGGCTGCACGGGAAAAAAGCCGAAAAGGAAACCGATAGGCAGCGGGATATCATGTACTACAATATTAAAAGGCCCGGAAATAGCCGATTTTTTATTGATGAACATGATCTTTTTGGCGGAGATATGAAAATGAGGCTCGGCCAGGTTACAGGTGGTGTACTTCGCAGCCCCCAGGTGCAGGTTATCGTACGGGTCTTTTTTGACCACCTTTCCGTGAATATAGCCTTCTCCCTGTTCGGTAGCCACCGAATAAATCTTGGCCCGCCTGCTTTTGAAATTATACCGGATGGAATCAATGTGGTAGATGTCATTACCGTCTTCAAAAACCGGCTTGCCCCTGATTGCTTTGCCTGTACTGTCGGTCTCATCAGGAACACCACGTGCATAAAGTTCGTTATTCCCCCAGTTGAGCAGGATATAATCGGCCGCCAGCTTGGTGGGCAGATACTCTACTTTGGCATCGTTATAAAGATGGTAAAGCTTCTTTCTTACATTAAAAATTACGGAATCTTTGGCATACCGTTTAGCGGTGGTGGTAAGTCCGCTTTCCTTGCTGATGAGGGAGTCGGCCAGCTGCAGCTTCACCGTATCCTTCTGCAGAGTCCGGCCGGGTATCGGTCGGGCAGGCATATTCTGTGCAGGCAAACCTCCCGCCGGTTGTCTTCTGACCTGAGCGGAAAGTCCGAAACTCGTTAGAATATACAGGATAAGTATCAGGTTCCTCACTCTCAATTCCGGTAGCGTATAAATGGCTCTCTACAAACTTACAAACGCTGCTTTTTAAATAATCGGCAGCATTTTTTAGTTTATAATGTAAATTTTTTACATTTGTGAGTGCAAAAATATAAAAAACTATATCTTTAACGTCAGATTAAAAGATAGATTAACGATGTTTTCCTATAAAATTTTTTACGCGTCAGCCCTGACGGTGCTTTTCTATTTAGGTCTGTCTTCCTTTACACCTGAAAACCCGGGTGGCCCCAAAAACGGGTATATCATTAATACGGTAGTGTTGGACGCCGGTCACGGGGGTAAAGACCCGGGGGCGGGAAACGGGCGGGAAAAAAAGTTTGCTCTCGACATTACCCTGAAAGTGGGAAAAAAGATCAAAGAGACTTTTCCTGACGTCAATGTGATCTATACCCGCGACAAAGATGTTTTTATTCCTCTCCATGAAAGGGCGGCCATTGCCAACCGGAACAAAGCCGATCTCTTCATTTCCATTCATTGCAACGCCAACACCAAACCCCATATCAAGGGAACCGAAACCTATGTAATGGGGCTTCACAAAAGCCAGGATAACCTGGACCTTGCCAAAAAAGAGAACAATGTGATCCTGCTGGAGGAAGACTATAAAAAGACGTATAAGGGATTTAACCCCGAGTCGCCGCTGGCGCACATCATGCTGGCCAACTACCAGCATGCCTTTATGACGCAAAGTACCAATTTTGCTGCAAAAGTGGAAAAATACTTCTCTAATGTAAACGGGATGAACAGCAGGGGTGTAAAACAGGCCGGGTTTCTGGTGATCTGGGAAACCACCATGCCGAGCGTTCTGATCGAAACAGGATACCTTTCCAATGCGGATGACTCACGGGTATTGGCCACTGAAAAAGGAAGGGAGGAGATCGCAGATGCTATTTTTAGGGCTTTTGAGGAATACAAAAAATAATATTTCGTACATTTGCGCCAGCACATAATTGCCGGATAAAAATGAATATTTCAAAAGAGGTTAAAGTAGGGGTATTGGGAATTATCGGCTTGCTCCTCCTGTATTACGGCTTTAACTTCCTCAAAGGAACTGATATTTTTTCTTCCACCAAAGACTATCATCTGAACTTTAAAGATGTGATGGGGCTGGAAGTTTCCAATACCGTAACCTATAACGGGGTGGTGGTAGGCCGCGTTGCTTCCGTATCTCCTGACTATGAGAACGACAGGGTCAATGTCATCGTTTCTCTCAAAAAAGAGGTACAAATTACCGACAAATCGGAGATTCTGCTGGCCGATGACGGTCTGGTAGGCGGCAAAATGCTGATCCTCCGGATTATGCCGGGGAACCCGCTCCCGCCGGATTCACCCGTAAAATCCGGAGTACAGGTAGGACTTCTGGGCTCGGTGACCGAAATGCTCGACCCCACCCTCGAAAAGGTCGACTCCCTTCTGCTTACCCTGAATATAGTAGCCAGAGAATTTCAGCATTCCGGCGACGCCCTGAAAACACTGCTGGCCAGCGCTACTCAGTCTACTGCCGGCCTGAATGCCATCATGGCTTCCAATTCCAAAAACCTGAATGCCATCACCGGCAATGCCGCCGTGCTTACGGCCGACCTGAACCGGGTAGTGAAAGACCTCGACAGCCAGCTGAAGCCGATCCTGGCCAATGCCACCCAGTTTACGGATTCGCTGAGTACCCTGCAGCTTGCCTCTACCATGGATAAGCTGGATGCTACCATTGCGAATTTCCAGGGGATCGTCAGTGAGATCAACGCCGGTAAAGGCACCATAGGCAAACTGACTTCCAATGATTCGCTGTATATGCACCTGAACAATACGGCCGAATCGCTCAACAAACTGATGGTAGACCTGAAGGAGAATCCCAAACGTTATGTTCACTTCTCACTGTTCGGCCGGAAAGATAAAGCCAAAAAAGAAGATTAAACGCCGCCGTATACAGAGCACCAAGTTATAGATGTTTATGGCGAGGGAAGATGTTAAAAAAGGGCGCAAAATGCAAGGCGTTGAGGATTAGGCCGAAGGAGCATACTAAAGGTATGTGACTGAGACCGAATTCCGAAACAACGCAGCAGTTTGTGTACTTTTTTAACATCTTCTACAACCGGACGATCTTTCTTACCATTTCGTATTTGGTGGTCTTCACCACCGCAAAATAAACGCCGGAAGGCCATTGACGGGTAGAGATCTCCGCCTGATGGTTCATG
>CAZLXI010000029.1:0-61190 GCA_964563435.1 uncultured Lacihabitans sp. | reverse complement strand
AAATACTAGGCGGGCAATAATACCGAAATCGGCTTCGCCTTGTTTTTTTGAACCACAAAGTCATATAAGACATATACGTTTTACATATAGTTTTTTCTTATATGACTTATATGTCTAATATGGTTCAAAAAAACAAGGCGAAGCCGATTTGCATTTAAAAAACATCCCAACAAAAACCTAGCTTGCGCCGATCTCCGACAGTACGGCCGGCGCCTTCGCATCCAGAATCTTCACACGCAGCTTACGCACCGTAACCGGGCTGATCTTCAGGATCCTCTTGTAACCGATGGTGGTACCCCGCGCTATCGTAGTCCAGCTTTTACCGTCATACGCTTCCACCTCAAATGCTTTTACCCGCTGACCCAGCGCGATATGTTCTGACAATTGGATATAGCTGATCTCCGCCGGTTGCGGCAGGGTGACCTCGATGTCGGTCTTTACCTCCCCGGCAGCCCAGAAGGTTTGGGCGTCACTATCCGTCAGCCGGGATGCCTTCTGGCTCCTGTCATAGGCCGCAGCGGTTTTCACTTTTGCCTTTTCCAGCAGGTTTCCGCCAAGCCGTTCCTCCACCAGACGGCGGAAGCCCTTCAGGTGCTCCACATCTTTCTCATGCAGCAGGCCCCGGCGATCCGGTGGAATATTCAGGAGGAGGTTTGATCCCCGGCCCACAGAGGTCAGGTAAATATCAAAAAGCTCTTCCGGGGTTTTTACCTTCCCGTCTTCTTCGGCATGATAAAACCATCCCGGCCGGATAGAAACATCTACCTCGGCCGGTATCCAGCGTGTGCCGTTCTCACTCCCGCTTCCCAGCAATTTTTCTATTCCCGCCTTACCGGCATACAGGGTATCCGGGGTGATGTTGTTCCAGTTGGTTTCCCCCGCAATGCCCCGCTCGTTTCCTACCCAGCGGATATCCGGTCCGGCATCGCTGAAAAAGAGAATGTTGGGTTCCATTTCCCGAACCATCTTAATGGTGCCCGGCCAGTCGTAATACCGGCTGCCGTCTATCCGCCGTCTTTCCCGCGCACCGCCATAATACCCGTCACCGCCGTTGGCTCCGTCGAGCCACATTTCAAATGCCGGCCCGTAATTTTCAAACAGCTCTTTCAATTGGTTGCGGTAATACGTAATGTAGGAAGGGGTGCCGTAATCGGCCCGGTTCCTGTCCCAGGGAGAGAGATAAATTCCGAACTTCAGGCCATATTTCTTACAGGCATCCGAAACCTCCCGCACCAGATCGCCTTTACCGTTTTTATACGGACTGGCCGCCAGGGTGTGGTCGGTGTAAGCGCTGGGCCACAGGCAGAAGCCGTCGTGGTGCTTGGCGGTCAGGATCACCGCCTTGAAGCCGGTCTCCTTTAAGGCACTGACCCATTGGTCCACATTCAGCTGATCCGGGTTAAAAACCGAAGGACTCTCATCGCCGTAACCCCACTCTTTTCCGGTAAAAGTATTTGTGGTAAAATGAATGAACGCATAAGTTTCAAGCTGATGCCAGCTGAGCTGCTGCGCACTGGGCACCGGAAATACAGGTGCAGGGGACTTCACCGTTCGCGGGCTGCAGCCGGTTAAAGCCAGAGCCGTCAAAGCCATAATAGTGCAAATTCTGATCATATATTCTTGTTTTAATGTTGTATATTTAGTTCCGGGTTCCGAGTAGCGAGTTCCGAGTACCCGGAACTCAGAACCCGGAACTCGGAACTCACTACCCGGAACTTTAATAATTTTTTTTATCAAAAATAGTAAAAACCTTCCCATCTTTGCCCCTCCGATAGAAGAATTGCAATATTCTTCTTTATTTTTGTATCTGAACCTAATGGGAATTGAATGAAAAAAATCATTGTTAGTCTTTTGTGGTGGGCTCCCTTTGCGATTTACGCACAAACCCCTATTCCTCTGAATGACCTGTCGGCTTTTGATCTGAAAAGCGATAACTGGCGTATCGTGGGAGATGTGACAGCGCCTTTTGGCGAGAAAAACACCCTGACCTCCCGGCCCGGCACCGGCGTCCTGGAATGCCGGCATGAATCAAAGGAATATGGCGAAAAGTTCGACCTGTTTACCAAAGAAGAATACGGTGATATGGACGTGTCGATCGACTTCCTTCTGGGTGTGGGGTCCAACTCCGGGATCTACCTGCAGGGCCGTTACGAGATCCAGTTGTTTGACAGCTGGGGTGTAAAAAATCCTAAATACTATGACTGCGGCGGAATTTATCAGCGCCGCGACACCACCAAACCCGACGGGCAGAACCAATACGAAGGCTATGCGCCCCGTTTTAACGCCTATAAAGCACCGGGCTTATGGAATACCATGGAAATATCTTACCAGGCGCCCCGGTTTGACGCCTCCGGGAAGAAAACCTCCAATGCCAAAATCCTTTTTGTAAGACTCAACGGCCTGCTCATTCACGAAAACGTAGAGCTCAGCGGCCCTACCGGCGGCCCTGTAGCGGAAAATGAAGTGCCCCTGGCCCCGCTGCGGATCCAGGGCGACCACGGCTCGGTGGCTTTCCGGAATATCGTGATCAATAATTTCAATAAAAAGCCGGGCACGGTTTCCGACCTCACCTATAAGGTCTGGTACGGCAGCCACATGCACGATGCCGACCTTTCCAAAGTGAAGATCAATGAGCAGGGGAATACCGGCGAGATCACCTGGGAAGTAACCAAAGAACCCAACAATTATGTGTTCCTCATTAACGGCAAATACCATGCCCGCGAAGAAGGCGAATATACCTTTGTTACCCAGCTGGGGGGGCACAGCTACCTGAAAATAGACGGAAAGGAGGTGCTGCCCAACATCTGGATGCGGTCAGGCGACCGGGCCGTGAAGGTCCGCCTGGCCCCGGGAGAGCATACCTTTGAGATATTCAATAACAAACGCGACAACTGGATCAAACCGGCGCTGGGCTTCTGGTCTGCCGGACCGGGCTTCCGTTTAACCCCCCACCATTCCGCAGGTTCCGTGATCGCTTCCAAACCCCAGGATCCCATCATCGTCAATGCCGGCACGCCCACCCATCTGCGGAGCTTTATGGACTGGAAGAAGAAGCCCGGAGACCGGGATTTCCGGGTAGTGCACGCTATTTCCATAGGCTCTCCGGAGGGTATTCACTATACCTATGATCTGGATAAGGGTGCCATCATCCAGGCCTGGAAAGGCGACTTCCTGGATGCTACCCCCATGTGGGACGACCGGGGTGACGGCTCGTCGAAACCCCTGGGCAGCCTTACGCTGTTTAACCACGACCTGCTCCTGAACCGTATCGGATCAGCCACCTGGACCGATACCACCGGCACGGGGTACCGGCCGCTGGGGTATGACCTGGACGAAAACGATCTTCCCACATTTAATTACAAAATAGCAGGCCGGAAAGTAAGCGACAGGATCCGGATCACGGAAGGAAAGTACCTCGACAGGGAGGTAACGGTCGCTGACGGGCAGGATCTCGCAGGAAGGATTGCCAACGGCGACCTCATCGAACAGGTAGACACCAACCTTTATGCCGTAGACGGTAAAAAATACTTTATCCGGATCGAAAAAGGCCGCGATGCGGTTATTCTGAACCGCAGGGAGTTACTGGTGAAGCCCGAAGGGAACATCCTGAAATATGCAATTATTTTCTAGTAGAGACGCAAGATTTTGCGTCTCTGTGTCAGACGCAAAATCTTGCATCTCTACCTCACTACTCGGAACTAATATAACTATGAAAAATATACTATTGTTTGCTTTGTTTCTCCTGTGCCTGCAGGCCCGTGCCCAGGAGTCACCTAAAGAAGAAGATTTCTATAAGATCGTGACCCTGCCTGTACCGGAAGGCATACTGCTGGAAGTGGGCGGAGTGGAAATGCTCCCTAACGGTTCGGTAGCGCTCGCTACCCGGCGGGGAGATGTGTGGATCATTGATAATCCTACCTCCGTGAAGCCTTATTTCCGGAAATTTGCTTCCGGCCTGCACGAGGTGCTGGGATTGCTGTACAAAGACGGCTCTCTGTATTGCGCTCAAAGGGGCGAGCTCACCAAGCTGACCGACTCTAACGGTGACGGCCGGGCAGACAAGTACGAGACCATTCATGCATGGGAAGTTTCAGGCCATTACCACGAATATTCGTTCGGACCCAAGCTGGCTTCTGACGGGAAGTTTTTCGTAAGCGGGAATGTGGCCTTCGGGGATATCGAGTGGTGGCGCGGGGAGTCGCGGGCCAAAACCCGGGGAACCGTCTTTAAGGTTTCGGAAGACGGGCAGCTGGAGCTGTTTGCAGGCGGAGTGCGGTCACCGGCCGGACTGGGTATAGTAGACGGCGAACTTTTTTATACGGATAACCAGGGCGACTGGTTTGGTTCAGGTGGCGTATGGCATGTGAAGAAAGGGAAATTCTACGGTAACCCCGCCAGCCTGAAATGGAAGGAAATGGCCGACCTCGTCGGTTTTACGGAAGAAGAATTCTATAAGGAAAGAGATGTCAGACGGGTCCGCGATGCAGGTGGAAACATTCTCAAACCCGAAAATGTGGTGGACGAAGTGCCCCAAACCTTCTACGAGCTGAAAGCAAAATTCCCGGGGGTTCAGCCTCCGGCCGTATGGCTGCCGCACGGTATTTTGGGAATCTCCAATTCGGAGATCCTCGTCGATAAAACCAATGGTGACTTCGGACCTTTCTCCGGTCAGCTTTTTGTGGGCGATCAGGGCCAGTCGAAGATCATGCGGGTATATCTTGAAAACATCAATGGCGAATACCAGGGTGCGGCATGGGACTTCCGCTCCGGCTTTCAGTCGGGCGTGCTCCGCATGGTCTTCGCTCCCGACGGATCGATGTTTGTAGGAGAAACCAACCGGGGCTGGGGCTCGGCCGGCGACGCCAACCAGGGTTTTCAACGATTGCTGTGGAATGGCAAGCTGCCGTTTGAAATGCTGACCTGTAAGGCCATGCCTGACGGCTTTGAAATCGAATTTACGATGCCCATCGACCGGAAGTCGGCCGAAAACCTGAACTCCTATGCCGTGCGCAGCTTCCTGTATAAGCACCATCCGGTATACGGTTCACCGCCGGTCAATGAAAAAGACCTGAAAGTGAAAGGCGTGCGACTGAGTGAAGACCGGAAGACGCTCCGGGTGGTGATCGACGGCCTCCGGCCCTATTATATTCATGAGCTGGACCTCGACGGCATCCGGGCGGAACAAAGCTCCTGGTCGCTGGTTCATCCCACAGTTTACTATACCCTTAATGTCATTCCCGAAGGTAAAAAACTGACGGCGGCGGAAATAAAAGGAACGGCGGCGGCCGGCGTTCCGGTAGCTACCCGTCCTGCAGCCACGACTCCTTCCAAAACAGCCGGCGCTACGGTATCGCCTGACGGCCGGAATCAGCCGGGCGCCACTGCGAGCGGCGGAACGGCAAAACCCGCTGCGGCGGCTCCTACCTTTGCCAGCCTGAAGCCGTTGCTGCAAAAGCACACCTGCCTGGCCTGTCACGATGAGAACAAAAAAATGATAGGGCCCTCCTTCCGGGAGATAGCAAAAAGAAAATACAGCAATGCCCAAATGATCGCACTGATCAAAAGCCCGAAAGCGGAGAACTGGCCGGATTATCCTGCACCGATGCCGCCGATGTCGCATCTGCCCAAAGCCGACCTCGATAAGATAGCAGCGTATATTAATTCGCTTCGCTGAATGGTTAATGCTGAATTGTAAATTGTGAATGCTGAATTGTAAATGCTAAATGGTTGAATTGGCCAGACCATTCAGCATTTACAATTCAGCATTTACATTTAAGCAAGAAACTGCCGCACATAATTCCTCGCCGTCCGTATCCCCGCTACCACATCTTCCGGTGAACCCTCATAGGATTTATCCTCCACTTCGATCACCACCGGCCCCTTGTAGCGGATGTCGCCAAGCGCGCTGAAAAAGTCGGACCAGCGTACATCCCCCAGCCCGGGAAGCTTGGGAGAATGGTACTCTGACGGGAGTGCGAACATTCCCACGCGATCCAGCTTATCCTGGTAGATCCGGATATCTTTCAGGTGAATATGGTGCAGCCGTTCTCTGTAATTGTAAAGTGGTTTGATCTCGTCCATCCTTTGCAATACAGGATGGGAAGGATCATAATTCAGGCCGAACAGCGGGGTAGGGAAAGCGTCGAACATATAGTCCCAGATAGCCGGAGATACGGCCAGGTTCTTACCGCCCGGCCACTCGTCCTGTGTATAGAGCATCGGGCAGTTCTCTATCCCGATCTTGACCTGCTCCTGCTCCGCCACTTCGATGATCGGCTTCCATAGTTTTTTGAAAAGTTCGAGGTTCTCCCGTAGAGGGAGGCCCGGGTCCCGGCCGATAAACGTATTCACCACCGGGATATTCAGCCGGTTCGCGGCCCGGATGATTTTTTTAATATGCTCAATGTAGAATTCGGATTTCTCCTTGTCGGGGTCCAGGGGGTTCGGATAATAACCCAGTCCCGAAATGAAAACCTTGCTCTTTTCAAGGATTTCCTGTGTTTCGCTGATATTCAGATGCTCTACATCCAGGTGGCTAACCCCCGCATACCGGCGTTTATCGGCATTACTGCCCGGCCAGCACATGACCTCCACGCATTCAAAATGATTTTCGGAAGCGAAAGAGATCACCTCCTTAAAAGACAGATCCGGCAGAATAGCCGACACAAAACCAAGGTTGAACATACTTTAGAATTTATTTATAGGCTACCGCTTTAATCAGTTTAAGTCCGTTGAGCTCCTTTACTGTGGTTACATTTTGGGGAGGTACTATTCCCCGGATTATCCAATTATTCACCGTTTGCGTATTTTCTATTCCAAATTTCTCACAATAGGTTTTGATCGTCACCCATTCATCCAACTCATAATCCAGCCCGTTTAAACGGATAAGGTCTTTCGCCTCTTGAATAAGAGCGTCGGTTTTTTTCATTCTATCTTCAAACTCTTTTCTCATGATATTTCTAATTTGCAGGAAACGAGATTATTTCAACCCTCTTCCCAATTTTTTGATTATCCTGTCTATCTCACTTATTTTATCCAACGTAGTATCAATCTCCTCTTCGGTCATTTTACTGCCGAAATCACGTAGTGCCTGTTTCCAGTAGGCTTTTTCTAAAAGCAATTTTTTTATAACGTGCCTGATCTTCTCTTTCATTGTGCTTGTCTGTATGGATCATACAAAAATAACACCTGGTTCGTAACGAAACAAGCACCTTATAAAAAACCTACTCCACCAACTTCGTCAAACTTTCATAAGCCCTCCCGCTTTTAAGCGATTCTTCCGCCAGCGTAATCCCCTCCTCAAAACTTACCTGACGCGATACACTTATGGCCAGACCGGCATTGGCCTGTACGGCGGCAGTTTGCTCCGCACTGCCCTCTCCCTTCAGAACACGAACCAGGATCCGGGCCGACTCCTCCAGGGTATCCCCTCCGCTCAACTGTTCCGGGGCTACCACGGGCAGGCCCACGTCGGCCGGCTGGATCACCGTATCTCCTTCGCCCTGCCATACCCGGAACCCGCCGGTCAGAGAGATCTCGTCGTATCCGTCCAGCGCGTGAATAACGGCAAAGCGTCCTTCCCGGGCAGAAAACAGGTCTTTGTACAGCTCAAAGGTCTTCAGGTCAGACACTCCGCAGAGCTGAGCCTTTACCTCGGCCGGGTTCATCAAAGGCCCCAGGATATTAAAAAAAGTTTTGACCCCCAGCTCTTTCCGGATGGGACCGATATGCTTCATGGCCGGATGAAAGAGGGGAGCGTGCAGGTAACAGATCCCGGCCTGTTCTATCTTCCGCCGGAGATGGTCTTTATCGTTCGTAAACTTTACTCCCAGAAACTCCAGAACCGTGCTGCTGCCTACCGCCGAGCTGACTCCGTGGTTTCCGTGCTTGGCGATTTTCACTCCTGTACCGGCCGCTACAAAAGCCGAGGTGGTGGAGATATTGAAGGTGTGCTTTCCGTCACCGCCCGTTCCGCAGACATCCATGGGCTCGAGGTCTTCAAAATCAAGGGTGACGGCCAGCTCCAGCATCCCCTGCCGGAAGCCCCGCAGCTCATTGGCCGTAATGCCTTTTTGCTGAATTCCCATCAGGAATGCCGCCGCCTGTGCGGGAGGAGCGTTGCCCGTAGCAATCAGGGTGATGGCCTCCCGGGCCTCATCAAAGGAAAGCGATTCTCCGCCGATCAGCGTATTCAAAAAAGTTCTCATATATACAAAAAATTCCGGGTGGCCGGTTTCATTCTCAATTATCCATTAAAACTCCCTTTCCACACTCTCATTCCGGATGCAAACTTAAGCGAATTCCCGATTGGCCGCAGCGATTCCGCCGGGTTTTTAAACCATCTATCCTTTAAATAGGACTTTGGTAGAAAACTTTAGCCAATTATTTCCAAAAGCCCTTAGATTTGGGAAACGAACAGACGGCTGTATATGATCATCATTGAAACAAAAGACATTTCGAAGCGGTACATCATGGGTGCAGAAGTGGTAGATGCCCTCAAAGGGGTCTCCATCACCATACAAAAAGGAGAATACGTGGCCTTCATGGGGCCTTCCGGCTCCGGAAAATCCACCCTGATGAACATCATCGGATGCCTCGACTCCCCTACCAGCGGAACTTACATCCTGAACCGTAAGGATGTGAGCGACATGTCGGAAAATGAGCTGGCCGAGGTGCGAAACAAGGAGATTGGGTTTGTGTTCCAGACCTTCAACCTCCTTCCCCGGCAATCTTCCCTCGAAAATGTGGCCCTTCCGCTGATCTATGCCGGCTATAATAAGACCGACCGCTCCGAAAAGGCCCAACGCGTTCTGGAGAACGTGGGGCTGGGCGACCGAAGCAGCCACAAGCCGAATGAGCTGTCCGGCGGTCAGCGTCAGCGGGTGGCAGTGGCCCGTGCCCTGGTGAATGACCCTTCTATCCTGCTGGCCGATGAGCCTACCGGTAACCTCGATACCCGTACCTCCTACGAGATCATGCAGCTTTTTGCGGAGATCCATGCCAAGGGAAATACCATCATCATGGTAACGCATGAGGAGGACATCGCCCGTTATGCTCACCGCATCGTTCGTCTGCGCGACGGGCTTATCGAATCCGACATTCTCAACGAAGCACCTACCGACCCCGTGGAAATGGCAAAGCAGCTGGCTGAAAAGAAATAAATCGGTAAAATTACCGTTTATACATATAATAACCATCGGCCTTGCCTTGAGATGCAGCGGAGTTCCGCGCGGCACTTGTTAAAGGGTCAAAAATAAATCAAAAGCATGAAAAAATTATTGGTATTTCTTTTAGGCCTGTTTACTACAGTTGCCTATGCACAGGAAAAAAAGGCTCCGCAGAGCCCCACTATTACTACCGAGAGCGCCAACGTCAGTGTGACTTACGGCCAGCCTTCCAAAAAAGGACGGGTGATCTTCGGAGGACTGGAGAAATATGGAAAAGTATGGCGTACCGGTGCCAACGGCGCTACAGAGATCACCTTCCGGAAAGATGTTAACTTCGGTGGAGCTTCCGTAAAGGCAGGAACCTACACCCTCTTTACCATTCCCGAAGAAACGGAATGGACCGTCATCCTGAACACAGAGATGAAGCAGTGGGGTGCATTCGGATACGACAAGATCAAGGATAAAAACGTGGCCGAGGTAAAAGTTCCCGTAACCAGATTACCTACTCCGGAAGAAAAACTGATCATTAACAGTAATGACGATAAGGAACTGACCATCAGCTGGGACGATGTGCTGGTGAGTGTGCCGCTAAAATGGTGATAAGTTTAAGAAAATCACTATATTTGCAGACTTTTAAAAAATTATCTGTTTAAATGAAAAAAATCGTCGCTCTGTTTTTAGGCCTGAGTCTGGCTTTGGTAGCTTGTGATAAAAAAGGAGGAGAAAGTGCCTCTGCTTCCGGTCAGCCTTCAGGAAGAATTGTTTATGTAAATACCGATACTCTTCTGAATAATTACGAATACTACAAAGATGTAGTAAAAGAATTTGAGAACAAGAGCTTTGCGCTTGATAATGAGCTCCAGCGAAAAGCCCAGTCGTTCCAGAATGAAGTAGCGCTGTTCCAGAGAAGGGTGCAGGCCGGCGGACTTTCCGAGCAGCAGGCATTGACCCAACAGGCTGCCCTGCAGAAAAAAGAGCAGGATATCATGATGTACAGGGAAAATGCAGCCGGTAACTTACAGCAGGACCAGGCCAAAAAGACCGACGAACTCTTAACCAAGATTCATGAATACCTTAAAAACTATAATAGCTCAGACAGGTACGATATGGTGATCGGCTATTCGAAAGGCGGTGGTGTACTCTACGCCAAAGAAGACCTGGATATCACGCAGGAAGTACTCAAAGGACTGAATGAAGAGTATAAGTCGGCCCAAAAGAAAAACGAAGCCAAAGCAGATACTACCGCAAAGAAATAATTTTTAGAGATTCCGATAGGAGAGGTGCATACACAGTGTGCATCTCTTTTTTATTATGAAGGTGTTTAAACAAAAAGTTGAGGGAAATAATAAGTACTTAATCTTCCATAACTGTTCACTGTTAGTTGTTCACTTTGTCTTCGGCGTGCCGAGACTCTGATTATACCTTCCCGGCACCTTCCCGAGTCATAAACAAAAAGTTATGGAAGATTAAGTACTTATTATTTCCCTCAACTTTTCGTTTTTAACTTTTAACTGTTCACTCTATGAAACCCCTCCTCTTTCTCCTCCTCTTCGGATTCCCCCAACTACAGGCCGTTCCGGACATACTGATCGTCACAAAAGTGGTGGACGGTGATACGATATGGGTCACCGGGAAAAACGGCCCGGAAGAAAAGATCCGGCTGATCGGGATCGATGCGCACGAGGTGCGGAATTCACCCCGGAAGAAAGCCGGGTTTTACGGGAAAGAAGCCACAAACTATCTACGCAAACGGATACAGGGAAAGAAAGTACGCCTGGAATACGATGTCCGGCGCTATGACCAGTACCGGCGTACCCTGGCCTATGTTTATCTGGAAGACGGCACCTTTATCAATGCCGAAATGGTCAGAAAGGGGTATGCGGTGGTGATGACGGTATCTCCTAATGTAAAGTATGCCGATAAATTTATCCTCTACCAGCAGGAAGCCCGCAACAACAACCGCGGGCTTTGGGGCATAAAAATGCAGTGACTAATATGTTGGTTGTTTATGGCCCGGGAAGATGTCTGAAAAGTATGCAAAATGCAAGGCGTTGAGGATGAGGGTGAAGGAGCATACTAAAAGTATGTGACTGAGCCCGAATTCCGAAACAACGCAGCAGTTTGTATACTTTTCAGACATCTTCATATTTTACGTTTCAGTTCAAAGTGTGTGCCGAGGTATACCTTCCTGACCAGCTCGTCAGCAGCCAGCTCTTCGGCCGTTCCATGTTTCAGGATCTTTCCTTCAAAAAGCAGGTAGGCCCTGTCGGTGATAGAGAGGGTCTCGTTTACGTTATGATCGGTGATAAGGATACCGATGTTCCTGTGCTTCAGCTTGGCCACAATGCCCTGGATCTCTTCTACGGCAATGGGATCTACACCGGCAAAAGGCTCATCCAGTAAGATGAATTTGGGGTCTACGGCCAGCGCCCGCGCAATTTCCGTTCTTCGCCGCTCCCCGCCCGAAAGCACCATGCCTTTATTTTTCCGGACATGGGTAAGACTGAATTCTTCCAGAAGCTCTTCGGTTTTTTCACGCCGCTCGGCTTTGGTCATCTGCGGCTGGGAAAGCTCCATGACCCCGATGATATTATCTTGCACGCTCAGATCGCGGAATACGGAAGCTTCCTGGGCCAGGTAGCCCACCCCCAGCTTGGCGCGCTTATACATCGGAAGCCGGGTAATGTCGAGGTTATCGAGCCATATTTTCCCCGAATTGGGCTTTACAAGCCCCACCGCCATATAAAATGACGTGGTCTTGCCTGCACCGTTAGGACCGAGCAGGCCCACAATTTCCCCCTGTTCCACCTGGTAGCTCACGTGGTCATTGACCAGCCGCTGTCCGTATTTTTTTACCAGGTCTTCCGTACGTAATACCATCCTCTCCATCTTTTTACAAATGTATTAATTTACAAAGGTATTCCTAAAACTTAATATCCCGGATAAACAGTTGTAAAGTGGTCCGGTCGCGGAAGGTATTCTCTTCAAGGGAGTAGACCATCGAAAACGGTTTCCCCGACCGCACCTGCTCATAAAAGGACTCAGCCAGGCCAAAACCTATGGCCGGCAAAACCACATCGGATCCCTCCTGCCTGACATCCATCTTCAGGTGCTTTTCTTTCAGCACTCTGGGCTCTGATACCACGCTCAGGTTATGCGAGACGAAAACGGGTTGCATATTCTGCGGACCGAAGGGCGACATCTGCTTCATGATCCGCTGAAACCGCGGAGTAAGCTCGTCAAGCGAAACTTCCAGGTCTACATGGATCACCGGGGTCCGCTGCTCCTCGGTGAGCTTAGCCCGCACCGCCTCATCAAATGCCTTCCGGAAATCGTTGATTTTTGTCAGCTCTATGGTCATACCGGCGGCGTGCATGTGCCCGCCGAATTGCAGGAGGTGATCGGAACAGGCCTCTACAGCACTGTAAAGATCGAAGCCTGTAACCGAACGGGCCGAGCCGGCGGCAATACCTTCCGAAGATTTGGTAAAGATAACGGTGGGCCGGTAAAACTGCTCGATACACCGCGATGCCACGATCCCGATCACGCCTTTATGCCAGCTTTCACTATACAGAACGGTACTTCGGGCCTCATTCAGAAGCCAACTGTCCTGGCGAATGAGTGCCACCGCCTCGTCGGTGATGCGGGCGTCCAGGCCTTTCCGTTCCGTGTTATGGGCCTGTATCTCATAGGCCAGCGCCAGGGCATCTTCCCGATCTTCCGAAAGCAGCAGCTCTACGGCTGCCCGGGCATGGCGGATTCTTCCGGCAGCGTTGATCCGCGGCCCGATAGTGAATACCACCGACTCTATCGACATTTCACCCTGTACTCCTGCTACTGACATCAGGGCTTTGAGGCTGGTCCGGGGAGAAGTATTTAGTTTTTGCAGACCATAAAAGGCCAGTATCCGGTTTTCGCCCGTAACAGGCACAATATCAGAAGCAATACTCACCATCACCAGGTCGAGGTATTCTTCCGGAACCCTGGCGCTGATGGCATGCCGCTGGCAATAGGCGGAAATCAGTTTGAAGCCCACGCCGTTTCCGGTCAGTTCTTTATATGGATACGGGCAGTCTTTCCGCTTGGGATCCAGCACCGCCACAGCGGCCGGCAGCTCATCACCCGGCTCATGGTGGTCGCAAATGATAAAGTCTATCCCCAGCCCGGCGGCATAGGCGATCTTATCGGCTGCTTTGATACCGCAATCCAGACTGATGATAAGCGTAACGCCCCCCGAAGCCGCATAGTCGATCCCTTTCTGAGAAATTCCGTAACCTTCCGTGTAACGGTCCGGGTTATAATACAAGACGGCCGGGTGGAACTTCCGGATAAAATCATATACCATGGCCACTGCCGTGGTTCCGTCCACATCATAGTCGCCGTACACCAGTATCTTTTCGCCTTTTTCAACGGCCCGCGTAAGACGGTCTATGGCCCGGTCCATGTCCTTCATCAGAAATGGATCATGCAGGTCGGAAAGCACGGGCCTGAAAAAATGCCGGGCCTCCTCAAAGGTTCGGATACCTCTCTGCCACAGCATCACCGCCAGTGACCGGGTGATCCCCAGGTCTGCTTCCAGCTTTCTGACCTCTTCCTCCTCCCCGCCGGTGGAAGGCATACTTTTAAACGACCACTTTTTTTCCATTCTTTGGTATTAATTATGAGATTTAGCAGCAGCTCTTAAGAACTGTACACCGTCGAAATGCAAGTCAACATTCACTGCACCCCCGAAGCCGCAACTTCCGGGGCTATCTTTTTGACGAGTCCCTGAAGAACTTTTCCGGGTCCGCATTCTACAAATTCCACCGCTCCTTCCGCCACCATATTTTGTACGGTCCGGGTCCAGCGAACCGGTGCGGTAAGTTGTGCTATAAGATTCTCCCTGATCACCTTCACATCCGTGGAGGGTTGGGCATTTACGTTCTGGTAAATAGGGCAGGAGGGCGTCTTAAACTCCGTTTCTTCAATGGCTCGCGCCAGCTCTTCGCGGGCCGGCTCCATTAGCGGCGAGTGGAAAGCCCCGCCCACCTGAAGCACCAGGGCGCGCCTGGCTCCGGCCTCCTTCATCTTCTCTACCGCTATATTGATTCCTTCCACCGTACCGGAGATCACCAGCTGGCCCGGACAATTGTAGTTTGCTGCTACTACGACTTCGCCGCTCTCTGCTGTAATGGCCGCAGCAATTTCCTCCACCTTTTCATCCGGGAGGTTCAATACCGCTGCCATCGTGGAGGGAGTAAGCTCACAGGCCTTTTGCATGGCTTCCGCCCGCTTGGCTACCAGGCGCAGCGCATCTTCAAAGGCCAGCGCCCCCGAGGCCACCAGCGCCGAGAACTCGCCCAGCGAATGCCCGGCCACCATGTCCGGACGAAAATCTTCTACTGTAGCCGCAAGGATCACGGAATGGAGAAAAACCGCCGGTTGGGTAACATTGGTCTGTTTAAGCTCTTCGTCGGTTCCCTCGAACATGATCCGGGTAATATCAAATCCCAATATCGCATTGGCCTTGTCAAAAAGCTCTTTAGCAAGGGGAGAACTTTCATAAAGGTCCCTGCCCATTCCGCTGAATTGTGCACCCTGCCCGGGGAAAACGTATGCTTTCATATTTTTTGGTTTTTTCGCAAAAATAAACCCAAATGACACATTAGAAATTTCAACGAGACAAAATTCTGTAAAATATCTGCAACCAGCCAATAAAAGCATAATAAACCAATGTTTTTGATACAGGGAAGCAGATATGACACTGGATTTCGATGAAGCAAAGGGATTTTGATATAGAGAATTTTGCATTTGGTATAGTTTTTTTGATGAGGTCCCCTGCATGCCGCTATAATTGGGCCTCCCTTTTACCTTATGATCCATGCAAAATTATACCTTTCACCCCCAACTCATTCTCCGGACACCGCACGAGGCCTTTTCTCCGCAAATTGACGAGACCGTTATCCGGGACTACATTCAAAATGATGCTGCTTTCCGGGAGGCGCTTTACCTGGCATCGCCCCGTTTACTTAGCGCTACAGAATCCTCTCCCGACCTCCCTGAAAAAATCCTTTTCCCCCTGACCCGGTATATCCTCAGGAGCCGGTACAGGGCCACTCCTTTCGGGTTATTCTCCGGGATAGGCGTGACTCGCTGGAGCAACAGGACCCGATTGTCATTACAGGAGAAATGCAGTCGCCGTACCACTCTTGACATGGACTATCTCTGCACCTTAGCCCGGGAGCTTGACCGTAACCCCGCCCTGCGGGAGCATTTGATCTGGTACCCGAACAGCAGCCTCTATTTCCACGGGGACAACATCCGTTATGTGGAACGGGCCGGCGCCCCTGTTTTAAGTTCGGTTAAAAGTGATCCGTATGTCAGGATCGTACTGGAAAAAGCGGCCGCAGGGGCTGATTTCTCCACACTGGTCACTGCCCTTGGAGCCCACAAGATCGCTGAAGAAGAGGCCCGGACCTTCCTTCACGAGCTGGCAGATACCCAGCTTATGGTGAGTGAACTGGAGCCCACTGTCAGTGGTGATGATTTCCAGGAACGTATCTTGCAGGTGCTGGGCCGGGCGGGACTAGCCGCAGCCGTGACGCTCCGCGATATCCGGCAAAAGCTCACGCAACTGGATCGGGAGACAGGCAATGATCCTGCGCTGTATGTGGAGATCTGGGACCTGATCCGGTCACTCGGAGTTGCACCGGACGAAAGTAAGCTCTTCCACACCGTCAGGGTCAATCCTTGTGAAAGGTTTGCCGATACCCTGGCCATCGAATATCAGGAGGAGATCCGGAGAGTCATCCCCAAGCTGGGTATTTTTGCTTCCGATGGAAGGTCTGCCGGCATGAACGATTTTATTTCCCGGTTCTATGAGCGGTACGGAGACGAAGAGGTTCCTCTATCGGCGGCGCTGGATACAGAGAGCGGCATAGGCTACCGGACTGACACATCCCAGGACTTTACCCCTCTGACCGAAGGGATCACCCTCCCTTCCGCAGAAAAAAGTTCTTCGAGCCTGAAGTGGAAGGGGTTGCAGCAGGCGCTGTTCAGAAGCCTTCAAAAAGCACAACAGGAAAGAGCCTATGAAATACCTCTCCCCCTCCCGGATGAGCCTTCAGAGATGCCGGACCTCGCTCCTACATGCTCGGTAATGTTCCGCCTCGTGGATGAGCACCGGTTATTTATAGAAAGTATCGGCGGAAGCAGCGGGACTAATCTTGCCGGCCGCTTCGGGCAGGCTTCACAAGATATCGCTCAGGTTCTCCGCGACATAGCCGCCGCAGAAAATAAAAATAACCCCGGTGTCATCTTTGCGGAAATTGTCCATCTGCCGGAAAGCCGCACGGGGAATATTTTGTGTCGTCCCGCCTTCCGCGATTACGAGATCCCGTACCTCGCCCAGTCGGGTTTGCCTCAGGAAAACCAGATCCGCCTTCGGGACCTCTATGTATCTGTACAGGCGCAACGGGTGATATTACGCCACCGAAAGCTCAACAGGATCGTTGTTCCGCGCCTGGGTTGCGCGCATAATTTCAGAAACCACTCGTTGCCCGTTTACCAGTTTCTATGCGACCTCCAGACCCAGGGTTTCCAAAACTCCCTGGAGTTCTCCTGGGGTGAAATTGCACGGGAGTTTGTCTTTCTGCCGCGGGTAGCTGACGGCCGCGTGATCATCAGCCCGGCCATGTGGCAGCTTTCATCCGGACACCTGGATCCGATTCATAGGTCGGGGCTTCCCTCCGAAGATTTTGATACCTGGCGAAACCACCATCGTATCCCCCGGTGCTTTGTGCTGGCAGAAGGAGATAATGAGCTCTTTATCGATAGTTCGAATCCGCTCCTCCGTCGGGTGTTTTTAGATTCCGTTAAAGGCCGACCCCACATTTTACTTAAGGAGTTTCTTGGCGAAGACACCCTCCCCGTCAGAAACGCTGCCGGTAACGCTATGGTCAACCAGTTCATCGCCTTTCTAATCAGAAATGAGGCCGTATACAATTATCCGGTAGAAAAACGTTCGGAAAACCCGGTCCAGCGAACCTTCAGCCTGGGGTCCGAGTGGGTTTATCTGAAATTTTACTGTGGGGCAAAATCCGCCGATCTTATCCTGCAGAACGGTATAGCCCCGTTAGTGCATGAGGCAGAAATGAACGGGTGGATCGACCATTGGTTCTTTATCCGCTACCATGATCCCGAAAACCATCTGCGCGTACGATTTCACCTGACCGACACGGGCTTTCTTCAGGAGCTTCTTCGTATCATGGAATACTGTATCCGGCCGTTTGAGAGAAGCGGCCTGATATGGAAAATTCAGGCCGATACCTACCGCAGAGAACTGGAGAGATATGGTCATGAGACCATTGAACCGGTAGAGCGCCTGTTTTGTATTGACAGCCGGATGTATCTCGATTTCCTCTGTCAAACAGAAGGTGACGAAAGAGAAGACCTGAAGTGGCTTTGGGGCCTCAGAAATATAGACGGGTTCTTATATGCCGCCGGACTGGATACCGAAAGCAAAAAAACACTGCTGGAGCGGGTACGGGACTGTTTCGCAGAAGAATTTAAAATGGACCGGAGCTTAAAATCACAGATCGACCGCCGCTACCGGGCCCGTCGGAAAAGAATGGAGGAATTCCTGCACGGGGGGGATTTCCTACATTACATCCCGGAATCTTATGAAACGCAGTTGCGGAATTTATGGAGAGAGATCCATGATACTGTAGAAGAACAGGCGGTCTTTGAACGGATCCTCACCAGCTACCTTCACATGGCGGTTAATCGCCTGATCAGCTCCGGTCAGCGGCTGCATGAGTTGCTGATGTACGATTTCCTGTGCCGGTATTATACCTCCGTGATGGCTACCTCGGTGGCGAGGGTTTCATGATCTTGGCTTCCAGACGCTCAAAGAACGCCTGACGAAACGCTCCCCCCAAAGGAACCCGGTCTTTCACCTCCTGCAGAACGATTTCGCCACCGTCTATCATTTTGATCTGGTTCAGCGCTACAATAAAGGTCTTATGGGTCCTGAAAAAATAATCCTGGGGCAGGCGTTCCTCCAGTTCTTTCAGGGAAAGAAGGGTGATGATCCTTTCCTTTTGTCGTGTATAGATGGCTACATAATTCCGCATCGACTCAATATAAACGATATCTGAGAATACGACCTTCACCAGCTTGCCTTTCCGGTCCGATTTCACCATAATAAAGTCGTCCAACTCATCGGGTCGGACGGATTTTTTAAGCTCTGCGCTGAGGGTCATCCGGTCTTCCGCTTTCTTTATGGCACGCAAAAAGCTTTCAAAGGAAATCGGCTTGGTGAGGTAATCCACCACATCGTATTTATACCCTTCCAGCGCGTATTTAGAATAGGCGGAAGTCAGGATGACCTTGGGTTCGCTACCCAAAAGTTCAAGAAATCCCAGGCCGGAGAGATGTGGCATATTGATGTCCAGGAAGATGAGGTTCACTCCGTTATTCTGTGTATACCGGAGGGCCTCCACCGGACTAAGAAAGGATCCGCAATGGCTAAGCGTGGAGACTTTTTTAATATAATTCTCTAACAGCTGGATCGCGGCGGTTTCATCATCAACAATTATGCAGTTCATCGTATTATCGGGTTTATCTGGTTGATTCTACTTTAAATATACTATTTTTACACCTATCAGGAAAGAATCTTCAGATAACCATCCAGATAATCTCCAACTCCACTTCAAAATGAGTGGATGAATCCAGCGCTTTCAGATGAAAGCTGTCAGGAAAGGCCATCTCCAGGCGCCTCCTGATGTTGGTATGACCCACGGCGGTGGTTTCCTTATCGATAAAGTCCAGCCGCTTTTTGTTCCGGCACCGGAAAGCCAGGCCTGAAGAATCTACCCGGACATCGATCGTTACGGGGTCCGTGAGATCGTCCTGAATACCGTACTTGAAGGCGTTTTCGACCAGGCTGATCAATACCAGAGGCGGAATGGGAAAAAAGAACAGACTGCCGTGTTTGGTATACTTCAGCGCAAGCCGGTCACCAAAACGCAGCTTCTGTAATTTCAGGTACTCTTCTACGGCTTCCAACTCCTTTTCCACCGTATTTTGCTCACTTTTCGTACTTTCCACGGAATAGCGCATCAGCCGGGTAAGTGACAAAATAGCTTCCCCCGAGCGGCGACTCTGGCCCGCCACATCGTTGTACACAAAATTCAGGGTGTTAAACAGGAAATGGGGATTGATCTGCGCCTTCAGAAAAGCGATCTCCGTTTTAAACAGCTTTTCTTCCGTGATCCGGCGCAACTGTTCTTCCCGGATCGATTTGATGTAATACCAATAGGCGAAGGAGAAAAAGGTCATATAGGAGTACCGCCAGAACTCAAAGCTGATGTAAGGGATAATGGTTACTTTTCTTTCTGCTATTGTAATGAAATTGTCTGTTCTCAGGAACTTTTCGATTCCCATTTTCACAAAAACGAAAACTGTCAGCAAAATAAAAATGGCTGTAACTGTCAGTGTTTTTGACCTTGAGAAATTGGGGAGAATTATGAAAAAAACACAGATGTAAAAATAGATGGTATTAGTAAGCGCATTGAACATAAATGGAATTATGGCAGTTCTCCCCTGTTGAAATGTATAGGTAAATAAGAAGTCGGTAGTCCAAAACGCGATCCATATGATCGCATGCCTGGCAATTTTCTCTTTATTCTTATTTCTAATTTCTCTCTCCATAGTGTGTTTATTTACTATTTCGTACAGAGAATACTGCTGTTCGTACATTTTTTTTCTCTCTCTTAAATATAGATCCAATCTTTGATCATATAAAATTAATCATTTCACACTTCCAAATTATTACATTATGAAAACCCAAAAGTTAACAATCCGAAAAATCACGGTCTCTAAATTTTCTAACAACAATAATAAACAGGGAAGAACTTCTTTAAACACTAATACTATGGTTCTAAAAGATTGAGATCTACACCAGAAAGATATTGTCCACATAATCATCTTAAAATTCTCTACTAATCCACAAACACATATGGGGTTGTCAACTTTGACAACCTCATTTTAATTCGCGAATATGTATCTTTGTAATTCCCGTGTAAGAGCATGCTTAAAACACCGATGACAAAAGAAGAGATACGTAAAGAAGCAAGGCAAAAAAGAGCCTTACTCGACCCCGGCGAAGTGGAGGCCCGAAGCAGGAAGATATCCTCCCTTCTCTTCAGCCGTATTCCCGTTCATCGCTTTTCCGTGATTCATCTTTTTCTGCCTATCCGGAAAAATCAGGAACCCGATACTTATCGGATGCTGGAAACCCTGCAAAAAGATTTCCCTGCAGAAATCTACATTTCTCAAAGCCTGGAAAACGGGGAAATGCTCCATGTTCCCTACACCCCCGGCCTCGTTCTGAAAAAGAACAGGTGGGGTATCGATGAGCCTGCCGACCTGTCGTGGGCCCTGGATTCAGAAGCATTCTTCCGGACATTCCCCGAAGAAAATATCCTTGTACTGATCCCCCTGCTGGCCTTTGACCGGGAAGGTCACCGCGTAGGTTACGGAAAGGGCTATTATGACCGGTTCCTGGCCCGGTCCGGGTTCAACACCACAAAGGCCGGTCTCTCCCTGCTGGAACCCGTAGACCGGATCAGCAACCGATCGCCCCTGGATATCCGCATGGACTACTGCATCACTCCGGACAGGGTCTGGCAATGGGAATAGCGGATTCCCGGTCGTTGGTATCAACATTTTCCTTATTTTTGCAAATTATTTTTTAATGGCACGGGCAATCGTTTTGCCTCAACGAACGCAAGCAATGGAACTTTCAAAAACCTACAATCCTAAGGAAGTAGAAGACAAATGGTACGCATATTGGGAAAAGAATAAATTCTTCAGTTCCAGACCCAACCCCGGTAAAGAGCCTTATACGGTAGTGATCCCGCCGCCGAATGTGACCGGTGTGCTGCACATGGGGCACATGCTGAACAATACCATCCAGGATGTACTGGTTCGTAAAGCCCGTATGGAAGGTAAAGAGACCTGCTGGGTGCCGGGTACCGACCATGCTTCGATCGCCACGGAGGCCAAGGTAGTGGCCATGCTGAAGGAAAAAGGGATCAATAAAGCCGACCTCTCGCGGGAGGAGTTCCTGAACTACTGCTGGGAATGGACGGAAAAATACGGTGGCATTATTCTGAAGCAGCTGCGTAAGCTGGGAGCTTCCTGCGACTGGGACAGGACCCGCTTCACCATGGAGCCCACCCTGTATGATGCCGTGATCGGGGTTTTCGTTGACCTCTATAACAAAGGAGACATCTACCGAGGTTACCGTATGGTCAACTGGGATCCCGAAGCCAAAACCACCGTATCCGATGAAGAGGTGATCACCCGGGAAATGGCCTCCCGACTGGTCTATATCCGGTATTTATTTCCGGGAAGTACTGATGGCCTGACCATCGCCACTACCCGCCCGGAGACCATTATGGCGGATGCCGCCATTTGTGTTAACCCGAATGATGAGCGTTACCGGAACTTCATCGGAAAAACGGTACTGATCCCGCTGATCAACAAAGAGATCCGGGTGATCGCGGATGAATATGTGGAGATGGAGTTTGGAACCGGTTGCCTGAAAGTTACACCCGCACACGATCAGAATGACTTCCTGCTGGGGGAAAGACACGGTCTTGAGGTAATCGACATCCTTAACGATGACGCGAAGCTCAATGAGAAGGCCCGTATCCTGGTGGGCGAAGATCGCTTTGTAGCCCGCAGGAAGATCATTAAAATGCTGGAAGAATCCGGCAACCTGGTCAAAGTGGAGGACTACAAATCCAACGTGGGAACCTCGGAAAGAACCGGTGCGGTAATCGAGCCGAAGATATCACTGCAGTGGTTCCTTAAAATGAAGGACATCAGTAGGCCGGCCTGGGAAAATGTGATGAACGATACCATCCGGCTGATCCCACCCAAATTTAAGAATACCTACAATCACTGGATGGAGAATGTACGCGACTGGAACATCAGCCGCCAACTCTGGTGGGGACACCGCATTCCTGCTTATTACCTGGAAGACGGCACCGTGATCGTGGCCAAAAGCCTGGAAGAAGCCGTAAATCAAGCCCGTACGGAAAAGGGTTTGAATGTAAATGCAGAAGATTTTACCCAGGATGAAGACGTGCTGGATACCTGGTTCAGTTCCTGGCTATGGCCCATTTCTGTTTTTGACGGGTTCAAAGACCCGGACAATGAAGATATCCGGTATTATTACCCCACCAATGACCTCGTGACGGCTCCTGAGATCTTGTTTTTCTGGGTGGCCCGGATGATCATCGCCGGCTACGAATACAAGGGCACTTACCCTTTCAGAAATGTTTACCTTACCGGTATTGTCCGCGACAAGCTGGGCCGTAAAATGTCGAAGTCGCTGGGTAACTCCCCGAATCCCCTGGATCTGATCGAGCAGTACGGAGCCGATGCCGTGCGCACGGGTATGCTCTTCAGCTCGCCGGCGGGAAATGACCTGCCGTATGATGAAAAGCTGGTGGAGCAGGGCCGGAATTTCTCCAACAAAATATGGAATGCCTTCCGGTTGGTAAAAGGCTGGGAGACCGGCCGGGGTGAAGTACCCGTGGCCGCTATAAAATGGTTCCGGGCCCGTCTGAATGCGGCCATTGCCGAGGTTCACGAACATTATGACAAATTCAGGATGTCAGATGCGCTGCTGACCACCTATAACCTGATCTGGAATGACTTCTGCTCCCAATACCTGGAAATGGTAAAACCTGCTTATGTAAACGGGACGGCCCAGCCCGTAGACCGGGAAACGTATGAGGCCACTATCGGGTTCTTCGACGAGCTGATGCGCCTGGCTCACCCGTGGATCCCGTTTATTTCGGAGGAGATCTGGCAAAGCCTGACCGCCCGTGCCGAAAGCGACTCCATCTGTGTTCAGGCGTTTCCGAAAGGCGGCGAAGCAGACCCTGAAATACTGGGCACCTTTGAGATCCTGACGGAGCTGGTTTCCTGGGTGAGAAATACCCGTCAAAGCAAACAGCTGTCGCCGAAAGAAAGCCTGCCCCTCGAAATTAAAACAACGGCGCCTGAACGGTATGTGCCGATAGAACCGCTGATGATGAAACTGGCCAATATTAATACGGTCACCTATACGGAGACGGTTTCAGGAATGACCCATGTGATCAAAGGGGATGAGTTCGGTCTGGACCTGGGGGAAAACCTGGATGCTGAGTCGGAAAGAGAAAACCTTCAAAAAGAACTGGAATACACACAGGGATTCAGAAGATCGGTAGAAGCAAAACTTTCTAATAAGAAATTCGTGGCCAACGCCAAACCGGAGATTGTAGAGAGAGAAAAGGCCAAGCTGGCAGATGCTGACGCCAAGATACAGGCAATTCAGGAAGCACTCAATAAACTATGAAATTCTTATGGGATATCAACCAATAATAAAACCCGGACTTTAATACCAATGAAAGTATAGTTCTGTCACGTATTAAACCGCTACAATACTTGACAGAACCGTCTTTACTCTTCTTCTTGCCACCTTCATGTGGTCGCCGTTCCGCATCTTGATCTCCATGCACTTGCCCTGAAGCTCGTAGCCACTAACAAAATCAGGATTTACCAGATATTTTTTGCTCACCCGGATAAAGTTGTCAAATTTTTCCTCGTGTCTTAACAAAGTAGTACTGGAAAGCATCTTCTGCCCGTTCATCAGGTAAATCTCCGAGTAGTTAATGTCTCCGGAAAGAAACATTATTTCAGATGTATTGTATTCCACTCTTTTCATGCACAATTATTTTTTTACAAAATTCGTACATATACGAGAGAATTTTTAGAGTAGAAACACCGAATTTTAGGAGGGTGTTTTAACGGTATTTTATAGAAAAGAGTGGAAAAATCCACTCTTTTCTTAGAATATTAATGTCCACCTTTCACATTCGAAACTTCCTGGTCGAAATCGATATTCTGTTTT
Source organism: uncultured Lacihabitans sp. (assembly GCA_964563435.1). Lineage (GTDB taxonomy): Bacteria > Bacteroidota > Bacteroidia > Cytophagales > Spirosomataceae > Leadbetterella. Next base: position 37,073 of record CAZLXI010000029.1, on the reverse strand, counting down.
TTAAGTACTTTCTGGATTCTGATACCAAACCAGAACAGGTATACAAAGCAGGCCACTGCCAACAGATAAGACAGCTGTATTCCTATGACATCGGCCATTACTCCCTGCAATACCGGAACCACCGCACCCCCCAGGATCATCATGATCATAAAGGCCGCTCCCTGGTTGGTGTATTTGCCCAGCCCGGCCGTTCCCAGTGAAAAAATACTGGGCCAAAGAATAGAACAGAACAAACCGCCGCTTATCAGACAGTACAGCGCCAGCTGACCTTCGGTAAAAACACCTATCAATGTGATCACCGCGCCTACTCCCGTATAGATCAGTAATGTTTTTACCGGTTTTTCTTTCGCCATGAAAAAGGAGACGATCATGATCACCACACAAAAAGCGTAAGGGTAAAGGTCGCTTACATCCCCGTTGACGATCGAGATCACATACAATACGATTGCGAAAGCCACGAATGGCACCACCACCCACAGGATCTTTTTCACATTTTCCGACAACCCGAAGTTACCGACAGACGCAGTCCACCGCCCGATCATCATGCTTCCCCAAAACATGGAAACATACTTTGAAACCTGCGAAGAAACCAGTCCCTGCGTCTCTTTCAGGTACTCGGGCAGGTTACTTCCTATGGTTACTTCCACTCCCACATAGATGAATATAGCCGACATCCCCAGCACCAGCTGCGGGTATTTTAATACTCCGAAACCCGCCTCCACGTGTTCGTCATTGGTGATCCGGGGCAATTTGGATACCCAGAAAAATATGGCCACCAGTACAAACAATGCGCCGAGAATAAGATAAGGCACTTTTACCGACTCGATGGTGGCATTTGCCGCCGCTTCGGGCGATACCGAACCGAATATGGCAAAAGAAACGATCAGCGGCCCTATGGTTCCCCCGAAGTTATTCACCGCCCCGCCCAGGTTGATCCGGGTAGCACCCGTTTCCGGAGGCCCCAGAGCGATCATGAACGGCTGGGTGGCAGTTTGCTGAAGTGAGAAGCCTAGACCTACCACAAAAAGAGCCGTAAGCAGCAGGAAATACGATCTCGTTTCGGCTGCAGGATAAAAAATAAGAGCACCTACCGCAGAGATGATCAGACCGTAGATGATGCCATTCTTGTAGCCTATCTTGTTCAGGATATCCGTCTTCATCATCCCCGACAAAAGAAGATAGATGATCGAGCCGACAAAATAGGCCGCATAAAAGGCAAAGTCCACTAACTGGGCCTGCCATTGTTGCAGCTCAAACTTCTCTTTGAACAGGGGGATCAGAATCCCGTTAGATGCTGCCACGAAGCTCCAGAAAAACCAGACAGTGACCAGGGTGTACAGGGCAGGTAAATTGGTTTTGTTTTCCATTATTTGTTAGTTTAATAAATCCTCTTGCCAGTTGAGCAGCTCGTTTTTGGAAGCATCCCAGTTGGGGTATATTCCGAAATGCTTTTCCCGCACCAGTTCCAGCAATACATTCCTGAGCTTATCCATATTTTCGTTTTTTTCTGCCGATATAAAAGCCACATGCAGGGCATTCTTTTTCAGGTAACCGGCTTCCAGTCTTTCCAGGTTTTTCCTCAGATCCTCCTCTGTGGCCAGGTGCCTGTCCAGCCCTTCTTCCGACTCCGGCTGGTATTGATCCAATTTGTTAAACACCAGTAAGGTAGGTTTGTCGCGGGCGTCTATTTCCCCCAGGGTGTCATTGACGATATCGATCTGTTCTTCAAAAGAGGGATGGGATATATCGACCACATGGATCAGGATGTCGGCATCCCGGATCTCATCGAGCGTGGATTTAAACGATTCGACCAACGTGGCCGGCAGTTTGCGGATAAACCCGACCGTGTCGGTCAGCAAAAACGGGATATGCCCCAGAACCATCTTCCGAACGGTAGAGTCGATGGTGGCAAAGAGCTTGTTTTCGGCAAACACATCCGACTTGGTCAGCTTACGCATCAGGGTGGACTTCCCCACGTTGGTATAGCCCACCAGTGCTACCCGCACCAACCGGCTTCGCTCCTTTCGCCGGGTGGCCGCCTGCCGGTCTATTTTATCCAGCTTATCCTTTAAAAATGCAATCCGATCCTGAACGATCCGTTTATCGGTCTCCAGCTCTTTCTCGCCCGGTCCCCGCATACCGATCCCTCCCTTTTGCTTGCTGAGGTGGGACCACATCCGGGTTAGGCGGGGAAGCAGGTATTTGTACTGCGCCAGCTCCACCTGCCTTTTGGCCTGGTCTGTTCTTGCCCGCTGCGAAAAAATATTCAGGATCAGCAGGCTCCTGTCGAGCACTTTCTTATTTTCGAAGATCTTTTCCAGGTTTCTCACCTGGGATGGCGACAGCTCATCGTCAAAAACGATCGTATCTACCGGATTTAGCGCCACCCAGGTCTGAATCTCTTCCAGCTTTCCCTTTCCGACAAAAGTCTTCTGATCCGGGAAATTCAGTCGTTGTACAAACGTTTTAAGGGTCTTCACCCCCGAAGTCTCCGCTAGAAACGCCAGCTCCTCCAGGTATTCTTTCGTTTTCCCGGCGTTCTGCTTCTGGGTGATCACACCGACGAGAATAGCTGTCTCCTGCTCCTTATGCGTACTGATGAGAGGTGTATTTAACAATGGCTGCTTTACTTGGTTTTTAAAAGGAAACCCTTGCTGTACTTATTGTCAGCCCTATCGGTTTCCCTTATTATGAACAAAAATAACGGGGCAATATTACTAATTTTTCAGCAATTAGTCCTATCGGCATTTCTTTTTATTCACATTCCGCTATCCGGATTTTGAAATCTTCGTTTTCCCGGAAAATCTCGGAAAACTTCGTAAAAAACTGATTTTTCGCGCCTTTCTATCTGTTATCTCCGGAGCTATCGGGGGTAATAAATCTGCTCCGGAAGCCCAAAATGTGGATATCTTTGACTTAGCCGTGTATAAAATTATCTGATTACCATTGCATATTTATTTTTCGCTATTTACATTTGTCAACTGGAATAAAGACAAGAATACGATTTGATATATAAATTCTTAAAGATTTAATCCTTCCGTCAGCTTTTCAGCAGACAATTGGATTATTAGGAAAGCACGTAAGTCGGAATCCCTGCCACTACAATTGAGGCAGGGATTTTTTATCTGACTCATGACAACAATGAAACTACAGAAAACGGTAAATATAAGAAATAAGAAAGCCTCTTTTGAGTACTACTTTTTGGAAGAATATGCGGCCGGAATGGTTCTTACCGGTACAGAAATAAAGTCTGTCAGGGAAGGGAAAGTGAGCATGGCAGACGCCTATTGCTTTTTTAACAAGGGAGAGCTGTATGTGAAAAACCTGAATATTTCCCGGTACGATAACGGTACCTATTTTAACCACGAACCGCTTCGCGAGCGAAAGTTGCTCCTTACCCGCCGCGAGCTCCGTAAACTGGAAAGTAAACTTACCGACAAGGGGCTGACCATTATTCCCACACGCCTCTTTATCAATGACTCCGGCCTTGCGAAAATGGAGATTGCGCTGGCCAAAGGGAAGAAACTGTACGATAAGCGCGACAGCATCAAGGAAAAAGACATCAAACGCGAGCAGGACCGGCGGATGTGAAGTTGGTTAAAAAGCACCGGCTCGCCGCTGCGACAAACTGCTGCGTTGTTTTCGGAATTCGGCCTCATCCTCAACGCCTTGCATTTTACGCACTTTTTAAGCAGCTTCCCGGCCCATAGCTAATACTTTGGGGACTCCCCGCCTGGTTCTTTAAATATCTCTCAATTTCTTTTCAAAAATTCCAGCACCTTCTCCATGGCACGTCCCCGGTGATTCAACCGGCTGCGCTGTTCAAAACTCATATCATGAAAGGTGCTTTCAAAGCCATCGGGTATAAAGACCGGGTTATAGCCGAAGCCCTCCTCACCGTCAAAACTTTCTTTGATCTTTCCCGAAACTTCGCCGTCAAACGTATGGGGCTCGCCGTTCAGGATAAGGGTGATAACGGTACGGAACCGGGCGGTGCGGTCGGCTACGCCTTCCAGCTCTTTTATCAGCTTACGATTATTGGCGGTAGCGTCGGAGGGCTCGCCGGCGTAGCGGGCGGAGTACACGCCCGGCCGGCCGTCTAAGGCGTTGACTTCAAGGCCGGAGTCGTCGGCCAGCACATTCATCCTGTATTTCCGGAACACATATCCGGCCTTTATCATCGAGTTTTCCTGAAAGGTGGTTCCGGTCTCTTCAATGTCTTCCAGACAACCGATATCTTTCAGGGTTTTTATCTCAAAGGTATCACCTAAAATGCTCTGCAGCTCTTCTACTTTATGGGCGTTATTGGTGGCTAAGCACAGGGAAATTTTTTTCATGTACATAAAATTAGTCCGGGCAGTAGAGACGCAAGATTTTGCGTCTGGGATCTTGCGTCTGACGCAGAGACTCAAAATCTTGCGTCTCTACTGAACTCCGGGTTTTGTTCATTACACGGCCGCCATTCCTTCTTTCATCTTCTCCGTATTTTCGGCAAGCCGCAGCTTTTCGATAAATTCGCCGATATTTCCTTCCATTACGATCGGCAGGTTATAGACCGTAAACCCGATCCGGTGGTCTGTTACACGGCCTTGGGGGTAATTGTAGGTGCGTATCTTGTCGGAGCGATCACCCGACCCTACCAGTAATCTGCGCTCCCCGGCGATAGACTCATTCTGGCGGGCCAGCTCGATCTCATACAAACGGGAGCGGAGTACGGTGAGTGCTTTATCAAAGTTCTTGATCTGGGAACGTTCGTCCTGGCACTGCACCACCAGGCCGGTAGGCAGGTGGGTGATCCGTACTGCAGAATAGGTGGTGTTCACCGATTGCCCTCCGGCGCCGGACGAGCAAAATGTGTCTTTCCGGATATCATTCATGTTGATCTGCACATCCACCTCATCGGCCTCCGGAAGTACCGCCACAGTGGCTGCTGAAGTATGAATACGCCCCTGCGACTCAGTGGCCGGAACCCGCTGTACGCGGTGCACGCCCGACTCGTATTTCAGCTTGCCGTAAACATCCTCTCCCTTTACACTGACCACGATCTCCTTGTAACCTCCTGAAGGTGCATCGGTATAATCCATTACCGTAAACTGCCACCCCTGAGTGGCGGCAAAGCGCTGGTACATGCGGAACAGGTCTCCGGCAAAAATAGAGGCTTCGTCGCCGCCTGTTCCCGCCCGGATCTCCAGGATGCTGTCTTTACTGTCGTTAGGGTCCTTGGGGATCAGCAGTTCCTTCAGCTTTTCTTCCGACTCCTCCTTTTTGGGGCCCAACTCTTCCAGCTCTATTTTGGCCATTTCCCGCATCTCCTCATCTTTCTCCGTAGCCAGAATCTCCCGGGCCTCTTCCTGGTGGGCCAGGATCAACCTGTAGGAATTATACTCATTCACGATCTTCTCCAGGTCGCGGTATTCTTTACTGATCTTTCTGAACTTTTCCATATCCGAAACCACCTCCGGCATAGTGATCTGCTGTGAGACCTCCTCAAAACGCTCCTTAATACCTTCTAACTGCTCTGTCAACATAGTTCAATTCCCCTTTTCATTCTAAAACACAAAATTAGCGGGTTTTGTGCAAAAAACGATAAACAGACCGCCCGCGCACCACAGAATAATTATTTATATACAATTGTAAGTCTGAGGAATTTACCCTGTATATTTAATGCAAAATTTAACAATCTACTTAATACTTACATGTATGAAAAAATCACTTTTCGCATTTGCTTTTGCTTTCACAGCTTTGTTCTTCACTTCGGATGTTTTCTCTCAGGCCCGTATCGGCGTAAAAGGAGCGCTTAACCTTGCCACTATGAAGGCAGAAGGCGAAAGCGACATCAAAAACATTTTTGCGCCTCAGGCTGGTGTGGTTGTTTACAGTAACCTTGAAAATCCTTTGTTTGTACAGTCTGGCTTATTGTATAATGTGAAGGGCGCAAAAGGAGATGCTTTTGAGGGTGAAGAAGCTAAAATCACGTACAGCTTCCTTGAAATTCCGCTGAATGTGGGTTTTCAGATCCCTGTAGGAGATTACCTGAAAGTCAGCCCTTATGTAGGAGGATACGCCGGCTATGCCCTTACCGGTAAGCTGAAACTCGGAGGCATCACATTTGATATTTTTGACCTGGACCTCGAAGGCCTGGAAGAGGAAGAGTATGACCCGAAACGTCTGGACTTCGGTGCTAACGTAGGCGTTGGCCTGCATTTTAATGACAGAGTCATTATCAGTGCCCAATATGCACACGGGCTTGCTAACCTGGGAGATCCCGACGCAAAAAATCAAACCCGAACCTTTTCGGCTGGTCTTACGTTCCTGTTTTGATAAGGAATTTCATTCTCTGCAAAGCGAAGGGTAGTACCCTTCGCTTTTTTATGACCCTTCATTACCGGAAATCAAATATTATTTCTTAACTTGCCTTTTCAACCCTTAACCATAACTACATTTATATTCGGATCAAACCGGCCGCAATACATATCAGAATAATCAGAATCACTTTTATAACGTATAACGGGCCTCCTGTGAACGGCAGTTTTCGGGACAGGCGTCCGGTTAAAAATAAAACAATTCGAACTCAATAAACTAAAAAGGAAAAGCGTTAATATTTATGCTTTCAATAAATGGGGATAAAGTGAGAGGATTATTGGTTTTCAGTGTTTGTCTGGGTGTACAGAGTATTTGTCTTGGGCAGGTCAGTAACAGGTCTCAGTCTGCCGGAACCGTGGCAAAAGGCAGTCGTGAATTACTGAATTCTCCGAAGGTCTCCACTACTACGGTGACCGCTTCCCGTAATTCCGAAAACGTTCAGGAGGAAAAAGTGGAAAAAGTAGTGGTGGTGAACCGCACGGCCCCTGCCGGTGTGGACATCAACTATCTGCCTTTGTTCGGAAATTATGAAAAAACCGAAACCCATCTGGTGAATGACGAGCTCTTCCTGTCGGAATGCGATCACGAATTCCCCAACCGGAAAGAGGCCGGCGACTTCTTCAACAAAATGGCCTGGCAATACCTGGGCGAAGGAGACAAAGGCACGGCCACTTATCGTTTCAACCTGGCCTACCTTTTAAATCCGGAAAATTTTGATATCTATTGGGGGCTGGGCGTCATCGAGTTTCAGAGCGGCAATTATTCCAATGCCATTGAGCTCATGGATAAGGGTCTGGGTCTTTCAGACGGTAAAAACTATGTTTTCATGACCGATCTGGCCACCGTTTATATCAAAAAAGCCCTGGGCAATACCTACTCTATCATCGAAAGCAGCAAAGCCAGAGAGCTGTTGAATAACGCTATAAAGATTCAGCCGCAATATACCCCGGCTTTCGTGCAGCTGACCATTGTGAGCCTGCTGGAAAACAACCTTGACGCCGCCTGGGAAAATTTCCATAAAGCCTACGAGCTGAACCCTGCCGAGCTGAGCCGGGAAGTGCTGGCCGAGCTTCTTTCGCGGAAGGAGGATCCGAAGGGGGTTTTTAAGAAAAACTAATCTCCCTCTTTACTACACATTATCCGCCACAAAAGGCAACTTTACCACCTTCGCAGCCGTCAGCTTCTCCCGGATCTTGATGAACACTTCCGTTCCGGTTTTTGAGAACGGCAGGTTCACATAACCCAGAGCGATTCCTTTATTCAAAGAAGGTGACATGGTTCCGGAAGTTACTTCCCCAATAGCATTTCCTTCTGCATCGCAGATCTCGTAATGGCTCCTGGGAATGCCCTTGTCGACCACTTCAATGGCCACCAGTTTCCTCTTCAGCCCGGCCGCCTTTTCGGCTTTCAGGTTTTCGCTGTTGATAAAATCCTTGGTAAATTTGGTCACCCATCCCAGCCCGGCTTCTAATGGCGAAGTCTCGTCGGTGATGTCGTTTCCGTACAGGCAATACCCCATTTCCAGGCGCAGGGTATCCCGGGCACCCAGGCCGATTGGCTTGATGTCGAATTCCGCCCCGGCTTCAAAGATCTTGTTCCAGATGTCGGCCGCTGCTTCATTGGGCATGTATACCTCAAAGCCGCCGGCTCCGGTATACCCCGTGGCCGAGATCAGGATATCGTCATGCCCGGCCAATTTACCTTTTGCAAAGGTGTAATAGCCCATTGCCGAAAGGTCAATATCGGTCAGTTTCTGAAGCGTTTTTACGGCATTGGGGCCTTGGACAGCAAAGAGGCTGGTGGCATCAGAAAGGTCGGTCATTTCCACGTCAAACGTATTGTGTGTGCTGATCCAGTCCCAGTCTTTCCGGATATTTCCGGCATTTACCACCAGGTAATACTCGTCATCCGCTATTTTATAGGTGAGAAAATCATCCACTATTCCGCCCCGGTCGTTGGGCAGGTATCCATACTGTATTTTCCCGTCGAAAAGCACCGAAACATCATTAGAAGAAACCCTTTGAAGCAGATCCATCGCTTTTTCGCCTTTCAGAAGAAATTCTCCCATGTGCGACACATCAAAAACGCCTGCGCTGTTGCGTACAGCCAGGTGTTCTTCCTTGTCTGATGAATACCTCACCGGCATCAGGAAACCCGCAAAAGACACCATTTTGCCGCCGATCGATTCATGAAAATCACTGAGAGTAATCTTTTTTTCTTCCATTTTTAGTTTGTTTTGGTGCAAATATACAGAAATTGAATCTTCTTTGACAGATCACATTTTACTTGTTCATCGTTTTATACCTGCTGCCGGGCTATATTTACACCCGGTCTAATCACAAACTCTATGAAAAAAGTATTTGCACTCGTATTCATGTTTACCACTAATCTGCTTATGGCTCAGGACTTAGACAGTATTTGGAAAGAGATCGACACCGCTTACCGCCAGGGAAATTTAAAAAACATACAACCCAAAGTGGATGAAGCCCTCCGCCTGGCAAGAGACGCAAATAACGTACCGCTTACCGCAAAAGGTCTGTTCTACAACAGCATGATCCGGGTATTCACTTCGGATGAAACCGATGATGTCAGCCCGGTTTTTGAAGACTTCCGTAAGGAGATCGCTTCGGCAGAAGGAGTGAATAAAAGTATTTGGCAGGTGTATTATGCCCGGCTTTACCGGATTTATTTTGAAGAAAACCGCTGGCGGATCATCCGCCGGACCGATGTGGAAAACCAGGAAACCGGCGACGTCAGGTTTTGGACAGAAAACACCTTTAAACGGAATATCGATGAAATTTACCGTGAGGCTTTGTCGCAAAAGGCGCTTTTGCTGGCTCAAAAGTCTTCCGACTGGAAAGGGCTTTTCCTGACTACCCCGGAGGACACAAAGAGTATTGACCTCACGCCCACGTTATACGATGCCTTTACCCATTACTATACGGAATTTCTGAAACAGCAGAATGAACCCGCTGGTAAATATCAGGAAGAACTGGCTCAGATCAATCTCGACAAAGGCGAGTATTCCGCCTATCTGTACAATCAGACACTACTGTGGGAAGGAAATACGGAAAAGCTGGAGCTGCTGGCCGGAAAATATCCCGAAGCGTGGTACACCGCGGAGGTATGGAAAAAACTGGCCCTTATATATTACGATCAGGGGGAAAAGCAGGCCTTTGAACGGGTTTTTGAAATCAATGAAGAGGTGAAGAAGCGCTTCCCGGATTCGGAGGCCTCCGCTGCTGTTTCTTCTCTGGTGAAAGCTATTCGCTCTACGGCGTTCTCGGTAGAAATGGAAAAATATATTCCGGAAAATGTCAATACCCCCGTAAAGATTTCTCACCGCAACCTTAGCCGGGTATATGTGCGGGTTATCGACTACAATATCGGATTGAAAGACCTGAATTTCGGGGAGGCCGGCCGCGAGCTAAGCTCCGGCTATAAGGATTCCGAAACGCGGTATTATGCTTTCCTCAGGAATCTGAAGGTGATACAGGAGTATCCCATTGACATGAAGGCCTTTGACGACTATCAGCAGCATAGCTCCCTGTTTAAGCTGGATCCGCTTCCCCAGGGTCGTTATATTGTACTTTTCAGCGAAGATCCTGAATTTAAATATGCCGCCGATAAGCCCACCCGGTATTCGGAAATATTTGTGAGCAACAACGCCGTGGAATATGACGGCTCCTTTCGGGTGACGGAGCGGATTTCCGGAAAACCATTACCCAAAAAGCAGATTCAGATCTATAACTACCACAACGCCAACGACAAGGAAACCTACACCCTGGTAAAAACGGTTACTACCGATGCCAACGGACAGGTAAAATACATCGGCGAACGCCGGTTTTTGTACCGGCTGGCCCATGAACCGGTTTTTTACGGCCAAAACCTGTACCGCTACAATGACTACCGCGAAGACACAGAAAGAGAAATCATTTCTACCAAGATCTTTACCGACAGAGGCATTTATCGCCCCGGCCAAACGGTGTATTTTAAGGGCATCGTAAGTTCGGCTTATCAAAAACAGGTAAAGGTATTGCCCGGTCGTGACCTGACCGTTACGCTGCACGATGCCAACGGACAGGGAATACAATCGCTGAAGTTGAAAACCAACGATTTCGGCTCGGTACACGGTGAGTTTGTTTTACCGGCATCGGTTTTGACAGGCGGTTTTTCCATTCAGACCTCCCTCAACGGATATCATCATTTCCAGGTGGAAGAATACAAACGGCCGAAGTTCCGGGTAGAGATAGAAAAGCCGCAGCTGACCTATCAACTGAACGACACCGTTCAGGTTTCGGGTAGGGCGGAGGCGTTTTCCGGAGCCAACATTGACCATGCCACAGTAGAATACCGGGTGTATCGTCAGGCCATTTATCCATTCCATTATTGGGGACGGCCGCCCTTTGAACCCGAAGAGCAGGTAGCTTTCGGTTTTGCCGAAACTGATAATAACGGAAGGTTTTCCCTGAGTTTTAAGGCCATTCCGGCACGGGAACAAAAAGATTCTACCGATACCCGCATGTATGTATACCGGGTAGAGGCCGCAGTAACCGATCTCAACGGCGAAACACAGACCGGCACGGGATCTATAAAAGTAGGCGACAAAAAAATACTGCTCTCGGTCCAAATCGATGCCAGGGCGGATGTAAACGCACTGGGGGCGTTGAAAATTATTGCCACCAACCTGAACGACCAGCCGGTAGATGCCAGTGGTACGATCCACATCTTCCAGCTGAAATCGCCCGGCAGAATTCTTCGAAAAGCCCTGTACAGGACCGATTACCAGTATCATTCCAAAACGGAGTTTATAAAGCTTTTCCCCAATGAACCCTATGGCAACGAGGCTGAGCCCGAAAATTGGGAAAAGGGGAAAATAGTATTGATTGGCCTTTTTGATACGAAAAAAAGTAACGAGATTCGGTTGAGAAATGCGGATAAGCTGGAAGAGGGTTATTACCTTATTTCGCTCGGCAGCAGGGACGGTGCCGGAAGCCACCAGCTGGTTTACCTCAAAAACGAGAAAAAACAAGCCCGGCCACAGGACATTTTTACTTACCACCTCGACAAAAAAAGCTACGAGCCGGGTGATGTGGCCACACTAACCCTGAATACAGTCGCCGATAACCTCTATGTACTTCTGAAAACAGAGGCCGACGGCAAGCTGTTGAAAGAAGAAGTGGTGCGGTTGAAAGGGAAAGCCCACCGTATAAACATCCCCATAAAAGAGAGCTACCGCGGTGGCATATGGGTGCATTATACGTATGTGCGGTTTAATGCATCGGAACGGGTGAGTGTCCGGCTCGAAGTGCCCTTTGACCATAAAAAGCTGCAAATTACCACGGGCGTAACCCGCGACAAGCTTATACCCGGAGCGGCGGAAAAGTGGTCGTTTACGGTAAGTGGAAAAGACAAAGACAAAGTACTGGCAGAGGTGCTGGCAGGAATGTATGACTCCTCTCTGGATCAGTTTGCTACAAACTCCTTCGAGTACTTTGCGTATACGTTTTATAACGGTGCAAAGTACGGTTTCGGATATCAGAATTATGCGTTTGGCCAGGCCGGTTTCCGGGAGATAAATCAGAAAAATATTTACCCGGCTCCAGCGAAAGTGTACGGTTTTCTGCCTTTGCAAACGTTTAATTTCGGCTTTATGGGAAGACAGCCGGTCAGGACCGGGCCTGTAATGCAAAAGCGGACTGCCGACGCTGCCGTAATGGAAGAGTCGATGGCATTACAGGAAGTGGCTGTGACCGATGCAATTGCCGCACCCCCTCAAATGAGCGGCGGCTTTTCCAATGAAAAGCCGGATGAAGCAGGTGGCGCTGATGATGGTCTCAGCCAGATCCAGGCCCGGAAAGCCCTGCAGGAAACCGCCTTCTTCTTCCCCAACCTGAAAACCGATAAGGACGGTAACGTCACCTTCGAATTTACCGTGCCCGAAAGTCTGACCGAGTGGAAGCTCATGGCGTTTGCTCACACCCCCGACATGAAAACCGGGTATTACGAGACCCGGGTAAAAACCTGGAAAGACCTGATGGTGGTACCGAATGTTCCGCGGTTTTTAAGAGAAGGCGATGAGGTCCGGATCTCTGCCAAAATTGTGAACCTTTCCGAAGGAGCACTGAACGGAAGCGCCCGGCTTTTCCTCCTGGATGCCATTACGAACGAATCGGTAGACGCCCTGTTTGGTAATGAGAACTCCGGCCGGGATTTTACGGCGGCCAAAGGGGAGTCCGGCGAGGTTTCCTGGACCCTGAAAGTACCGAAAAACATACCCGCGGTGACCTACAGGGTGGTAGCCTCCGGCGGAGGTTTCTCCGACGGCGAGGAGTCTGTGCTACCCGTAGTGACCAACCGCATGCTGATCACCGAAACCCTGCCGCTTCACATCCGGGAGAATCAGCAGAAAACATTCACGTTAGATAAGTTGTCTGGCAACAAATCGGGTACCCTAGATAACTTCAAACTCACCTTTGAAATGACCACCAACCCGATCTGGTATGCCATTTTCTCTTTGCCCTACCTGAGAGAATATCCCTACGAATGCTCGGAGCAGATTTTCAGCCGGCTGTACGGAAATCTTATTTCGGAAAGCATCATTACATCCCAGCCGAAAATCAAAGCGGTGTTTGACGACTGGAACCGGAAAGGCCAGCTCAAATCTAAACTGGAGCTGAACCAGGAACTGAAGAATATCCTGCTGGAAGAAACCCCGTGGGTACGGGATGCCGTCAGTGAGGAGGAACAGATGAAGCGCATTGCCGTACTGTTCGATCTGAATAAAATGCAGAATGATGTAAGGTCGGCTTTTGACAAGCTCAGCCGGAAACAGGTAGCCTCCGGCGGCTTCCCCTGGTTTGACGGTGGCCGCGAAAACGAGTACATCACCACGCACATCGTAGCCGGCTTCGGCAACCTGAAAAACATGAAAGTGGATTACAGTAAGTTCGGCCTCGAAGTGGAAAGCCTCATTTCCAAAGCCGTGAAGTTCCTCGACCAGGCGCAGATCCATTACTATAACGAACAGAAGAAGCATAAACAAACCGACCTCGATTGGAACACCGGAATTCATTACCTCTATGCCCGGAGCTTCTTCCTGAACGAGTACCCCCTGCCCCGGGCTCTCGACTCGCTGAAGCAGATTTATATCGCTAATATTCAGAAAGAAAAGCTGAAATTTCCACTCCAGACCCAGGCCATGGCCGCCCTGGTACTGAGCCGCTTCGGCGAGAAAGAAGAAGCCGGAAAACTGCTGCATTCCGTGAAGGAATACGCGGTAGAATCAGACGAAACGGGTATGTACTGGAAAAGCAACCTCAGCGGCTGGTATTGGTACCAGGCGCCGGTAGAAACCCAGGCCCTGCTGATCGAGGCCTTTAATGAGATCACAGGTGACGTGGAAGCCATTGAATCCATGAAAATATGGCTCCTGAAAAACCGCCAGACGAATCAATGGAATTCAACCAAAGCCACCACCAAAGCCGTTTACGCCCTCATGAACACCGGTAAGAGCTGGACAGATGCCGAAAAAGGGGTAAGTGTAAAAATCGGCGGACAGGCCATTGACCTGAACACCCCTTCTGCCCAATCGGGCTCAGGTTATGTAAAAATGGCCTGGAATAAAAACGAGATCCAACCTGAAATGGGAAAGGTGGAAGTACAGAAAACCTCGCCGGGCGTAGCTTGGGGAGCGCTGTACTGGCAGTATTTCGAAGACCTGGACAAGATCACTCCGGCCGAAACGGGCATCGCTTTCAAAAAGAAACTGTATCTGAAAAAAAACTCCGAAACCGGTCCTGTTTTGAGAGAGATCACCGAAACCACCCCGATAGAATTGGGTGACTTAGTGACCGTCCGGCTGGAGATCAGCATCGATCGTAACATGGAATTTGTACATATCAAAGACATGCGGGCCAGCGGCTTTGAGCCGGTTAACGTGATCTCGGGCTACCGGTGGAAAGACGGCTTCGGCTACTATGAAAGCACCCGTGACCTGGCTGCCAACTTTTTCGCCGATTACATGCGGAAGGGTACTTACGTGTTTGAATACGATCTGCGGGCCAACAATGCCGGAAACTTTTCGAACGGCATTACGCAGATGCAGAATATGTATGCACCGGAGCTGAGTGCGCATAGTGAGGGAATTAGGGTGGAGATCCGGTAAAACTCTTCCAAAATCCATTGTCTTCTGATTCCAATTTTCTATCTTGAGATTAAATCAAAGAAGAACGCGTAGTTACTGGGAAATTATTGATAGCAAAACCGTATCTGGGTGACCCGAACTTTGAACGGTCGGTGGTGTTGATCTGTGAGTATTCGGAGGAAGGAGCCTTTGGTTTGGTACTGAATCAAAACACCAACAATGTATTGTCTGATTTTTTTGACGATGTGCATGCCGATATCCCTGTGGGAGTGGGTGGCCCTGTAGAAACGCACACCCTCCATTTTCTTCACTCCCGGGGAGATGCCATAGAAGGCTCCATCGAGCTCATGGAAGGCTTATACTGGTCGGGCAATTTTGAGCAGATCAAAACCTTATTGAATACCGGGGTCCTGAAAGAAGGAGATATCCGCTTTTTTCTCGGTTATTCCGGGTGGGGGGAAGGCCAGCTGGAAGAGGAGCTGAAAGAGGATGTATGGGTGCTGGCAGACGCCCGGCCGGACATCGTTTTTCAATCCGACACCGGCCAGATCTGGCGGAGCGTTCTCCGCAACCTGGGCGGAAACTACATCATCATGGCCAACTCGCCGGTGGATCCGCGGCTGAATTAGAGTCAAAGCAGACTATCTGACCGAATCAAAGCTTCAGCACATTTTCAGGGTGGCCGTAAGGCTGAAGACGTACATTTCTGACGGCACCGGAGCCCTTCATATAGAATTGTAACCCTTGAATTTCACCGATCTCGCCGCTATAGTCACTCTCTACCAGGATCTCGTCATCCAGAATAATCTGAAACTTCCGGTTATGAGTAGCTACTTTCAGATGCCTCCACCGGCTGAGATCCACCGCCAGGCGGGGCAGATAGCGCGCTTTGTCACCCTCCTCAAAGTTAGTTCGGGCCACAACAAGCCTTGCATACATGGAAGCATCAGGATTGAGAAGGTTGAACACAATATTATCCCGGGTGCCTACAATGTCTACACTCACATCATACGCCCATATTCCTCCTGTACCGGGGCTGTTCATGACCTCTGCTTCCAGCAAAAAAGAATCTCCGTTTATTTTAAACTCCCGGAAATTCATAAACGAAGTGTAATATTCCGGCCCGTACATTTCCTTTATCTTATCCGAAGGCGGGCAATGCATCATGCCGTTCTTTAAAAAGGTTTCCGCCTTAAGCGGAACCCTGTTGTTTATGCTCCCTACCCACCCCTGTGAAGGAATTAAAATATCTATTGTTTTAACGGGTTTGTCATCATGATATAACCTGACTTGCGATCTCTTAGGCAAGCTGGAGCTCACCAGCGTGTCTCCGGCAGGGGAGGTCAGATTGATCCGGTGTTGATCAAAAAAAATAGAGGCGACTTTATATTCTGCTTTTTGCAGGTCATAAAAGATCTTTACTTTGGGCAGGCCTCCTATCGATTCTGTTAATACGGCAGAAAAGTGAATCTCCGATGCCTTTTGGAGCCTCCGAAGATACAGGCCGGTTGCCACCAGGCCCATGATAAGCAGAATCACAACACCGACCCACCGGCTTTTCGCAGAGAAGTATGCCTGCTGTTCCGGCTTCACAGAAGCTACGATGGCTATTTTATACTCATTCCAGGTAAGTTTCGAACCCGTCAGAAGAAGAAATGCTTCCAATACTTTGTCGTCAAAGTTGTCTTTCGTTCTAAGAAGAAACCTCCGGATAGAATCTATGCTTATCGACTTCCCTGCGGCGGAGGCCAACCCGTATTTTTCGATAAGTTTCTGATCTATCTTCTCTTTTATATCCTCAAAAAAACTGTTTTTATTGTGAATATTCTCAAAACCATTAAAAGCAGAACCGTGTACGCGCCATTCCCGGTTCCAGTGCGATTCAAAATATTCCCGGGTTTCTGACCAAAGCCGGTTTATTATCTTATGCTCTATATCAGAAGGGCTTATACGTGCCATAAACACCTGTTGTTTAATACTGCAAAATAACTGCAAACAAACAAAAATAAAAGTGCTTACCTACCAAAAGCTGTTATAACTACTTTGCGTACACAAATTCGAAGCCCCCTAAAATAAACCAACCCTTCCTTTCTGATATGTTAAGAAGCATTCGTGAACGATTCAAAAAGAATCCTTATCCTACAGGAAGCCCTCCTGTAACAACGCTGAACAATTCATTTATAGCCCGGGTTCGGGAATTTTACGATACCGACTTCAGCCACCACCCCGATTTTACGGGCAGTTTTGAAACCGACAAAATAAAAGACTCGTTTGGGCGGGCATTAAAAGCCCATATTGAAAACGAAACCGCCATCAGCAATCCTTTTAATCACCGCACGCTCATCAACATGGTCAAAAGCGGGATAGCCCCCAATGCCAAAAACCATACCTTAAATACCCTTTCCCGCTTCTGCGGATACCCTGATTTTGACACGTTTTGTAATGCCGGTACGGGCCACTCCCAAAAAGACCCCCAAAACAGGAGGCTGGCATGGGGTGTCGCTATCCTGGCTCTGGCCCTGATCTATTGGGGAATAACCCGCACAGACCCTCAGCAGAAAGCTATTTTCATCGTCATAGAAAAAGCCAATCAGGCCCAGTTTGAGGCTTACCGAAAGCTCCCGGAGGTGTTTACCGATGACCTTAAAAAATATTACACGGCGGAGGGAAGCGCCTGCAAGGTGATAGAAGACATCCTCAAAAGGTCAGCAGAAAAGAACCGAACCATTCATCTTCCGGCCGGCAACCCGTCATACTACACCCTACACGATATGAAGCTCATCAGTAGAGACTCAGACAAGGCGATAATGGAAACCCGCGAATACTGGTATCTGCGCTGGTACAATACCGAAACCGGCGCTTATGAGATTAAATACGATGTGTTTAACACGCAGGTTTACATCCTCCGGAAGGACGGCCGGGGCTGGAAAGTGCATGCGAATGACTATACGGGTACGGCGGAGGTTATAAAGTAGTTGTTTTATAAATAGCTGTTAATTAACCATTTGCTCTTTATAAATGATTTATAAAAGGATGCTTATTAAAAAATTAAGTGGGTTTAATAAATTTATTGCCTAATCAAATTCAATGTCTTTTAAACAATAATGTATATGAAAAAAATCTGTTGGCCATTGATTGTTATTCTTGTTTCTGGCATCTTGACTTCTTGCGGAGGATGGAGTAGTGAGGATGAAAAAGCATTTATGAGCAACTGCCAGTCTGAGGCCGTTGCTGGCATTCTCATTGGAGGAGTAGTGGGAAAACTACTTGATAAAGAAATTCTAGAGGGTGATGTGGATATTGATTCATATTGCGAATGCTCCATGAAATACGCTAAAAAACATTGGAACTCCTTCGAAGAGTTTAAAACCTCCAGTGAAGATAAGGATATTTACGTCCTTGAATGTGCTACAGGCTGCAATAAATACTTAGGAGAAACTGAATAATTAAGATGGCAACGATAACGATAATTATAGCAGCCTGGTACATTCTAAAATATGAAATTGATGAGGAGATGTCCAATCCAATAGAAAGTGGTACGGGTAGCTCAAAGTTGGACAAATCCATAGAGGTCATTGAAAAAGTGGATCGGTGGGCAAATAATAAGAAAAAGATACGCACCGCTGCCGTGGTTTTAGTAGTGTTTACTATAGTGATGACTATGGCAGACGTAGCCAGACACGGGAGCAGATATAATCTGTTTCAATATATGCTCCGCCAAACCAACAGCGTATTTTTTAACCTAAAACCTTCAGGAAGAATATTCGGAGAGAGTTATTGTAAGTCAAAATCTACAGAAATATCTAAAACAGATTCATTTACATTGAGTCTTTTCCCGGAAGAAGACGAGGCGGAGTTCTATCAAATAATTTCAAGTTGTAGATAAATGACAAGAAGTCAATACTAACTGCTTATAACCCAAATAGTATGAACAGCAATAAAAAACTTTTATTAATTGCCGTAGTTTGGACTTTAGGACCTGGTCTGTCTTGTACCGGGGAAAAGACCAATGATAACAAGCCAACAAGTGGTGTAGAAGAGATATCCCAAACGGACTATGAGGTCGTATCAGATTTTTCAGAGGGTTTAGGCTTGGTTAGTCGAAAAGAAAAATATGGCTTTATTGATACAACGGGAAAGGAAGTAATTGCTCTAAAATATGATGATGCCTATAGTTTTTCGGAGGGTTTAGGGAAGGTAAGCCTTGGAGGGGGGGAACATGGGTACATAAACAAAGAAGGAGAAGAAGTAATTCCTCTAAAATATGATGATGCCGATAGTTTTTCGGAGGGTTTAGGGAGGGTACGCCTTGGAGGGTACGATGGGTATATAAACAAAGCAGGAGAAGAAGTTATTCCTCTAAAATATGCTGTTGCTTATAGTTTTTCGGATGGTTTAGGGCTGGTAAGCCTTGACGGAAAATGGATTTATATAGACAAAACCGGGAAAGAGGTACTTACTGTAAAAAGTAAATATGATGATGTCAAATCTTTTTCAAATGGTCTGGCAAAGGTTGGCAATAATGGTAAATACGGCTTTATAGATAAAACGGGTAAGGAAGTAGTTTCGTTGAAGTATGATGATGCAGAGAGTTTCTCAGGTGGTTGGAAAAAGGTTTATGTTAATGGGAAATACGGTTTTATAGATACAATCGGAAAAGAAGTTACCCCATTGAAGTATTATGGCCAATTTACCGTTTTTGTCGAAGATATGGCCATGGTTTATGATGAAAACTACAAACATGGGTATATAGATAAAACGGGTAAGGAAGTTGTCCCTCTAAAATATGATTATGCAAATGACTTTCACGAAGGTCTAGCACGAGTCTCTATTGACGGAACAGGAGGTTATAAAAGTGGTTATATAGACAAAACCGGGAAGGAGGTTATTCCTCTAAAATATGATGATGCAGATGACTTCCACGAAGGTCTAGCAGCAGTAGGAAGAGGGTTTCAAATAGCAGGATTGAGTTTTAACGTTAAATATGGTTTTATAGACAAAACCGGAAAAGAAGTGGTTCCTCTTAAATATGGCCATATTTATTTTTGGAGTCGAGCGGCTAGACCGACTTACCTAAACCGATTTTCAGAAGGCTTGGCATCCGTAAAATTTAATGGAAAATATGGTTATATAGACAAATCGGGAAAAGAAATAATTCCTTTCAAATATGATGATGCCGGGCCGTTCTTAGACGGGGAAGCATGGGTAAAATTAAAAGATAAAGAGTTTTATATCAACAGAAAAGGTGAATGTATCATAGGGGATTGCCCATGAAAATTTAATAATCACTACTTAGTAATAGAGCGTTTGTAACTCGATTAAATGTAATCAATATGAAAGAAAATTCTAAAAACTCGTCATTAGTGCTTATAATGGGTATTTTATCCATTCTACTCACTGGATTCTATTACATAGGAATTATTCCCGAATCATAGGGCTGTTTAATGCCCGTAAAGTTGCCCTAAAGTCTAACAAACTTAAAATAGGTCGTATAATGTGCATTATAGGTGTTGCGTTGAGTACAGCCGGGATATTAGCGACAGGATATGTTATATCTCAAGAGGGATTTGACGGATATAAAAATAGGCTAAAAGAGGCAAAATGGTTCTCCTCAAAATAGTATTAACCTGACTTCTAACCAAACTACTGGAAGAGTCAGATGTAAAATTTAACCTTTATACAATTCATGAAAAAATTGAAAATAATCAGTTATCTCAAACCACTTTCCATTATTCCAGCTCTTGTTTTGCTATATTTTATTTCCTCACATAATAAATTGATAGCGGGTGTAATAGTGATGATTTTATTTGTTTATATGGTCATAAGTTCTTATCTGGAAATAATTAAGAAAAAGACAATATCTAAAATTATAGCAATCCCTTTCAATCTGGCTTACATTTTATTACTTATTTGGCTTTTTGATTTGGTCTTCCTAGATCAAGAATTGAATATTTCTTCATTTCCTCTGAAATATAAAAGAAGTGATATATCTTTTCTGGTAGCCATTTTTCTATCTCTTTTAATATGTATTAGAGAAATAATTATATCGTTGAAGAATCCCTATGTGAATAAATCATAGGCAGATTTTATGATACAAAACAATTTGATAGAATCTTAAATAGCGGAAAAAACCAATGAAGACATTCTTAAAGATATTGGCTGCATTTACGGTCTTATCCATACTACTAAACCCAAGTTTAGAAAAAGGTAAAAGAGAATTCACTACAATGGGGACTAACTTTCTTATGGATAAACTGAGTTTTGGTTTAATAGATGTCAGCCTATGTAGAGAAAACCATATTTTTTATAGCACTTTCTATGTAAGCCCAAACGTAAATGCATTTAATCATAAGATACAGCTGAAAGGCTGCGTTCCAAAATTTTATGGTTTTTTTGGTTTTTTCTTCCCTATTTCAAAAGAAAACCAAGGAGATTATAAAAATGCGGACGGAGAACTGAATGACTGCCCCGGAGATTGTGAACCGGTCGGAGATTGATAAACCAGCATACTATTTTTTACAATGAAAAAAGAACTTTTAAAATCTAAAACAGACCGGATGCTGACGGGAGTATGTGGTGGTCTTGGGGCTTACTTAGGGATAGGCTCTACATTGGTCAGGATTGTTTTCGGCTTTTTAATTATTGGGGGTATAGCGGGACTTGGAGTACCTACTGTATTAGCTATTGTTATTTATCTGGTCCTTATAATTGCCATGCCCTCAAAATCGAAAAATGGAACCTTTCCGACCACTTCATTTAACTGCGATAAGCCTAATTGCGGATATGCGTATTCTGTTTCGCAAGACGATAGGTATTGCAGGACATGTAGTAAAAAGCTAACGGATGTGATTACACACAATTAAAATGCCACAATATAGAAAAATCAAAGGTTTAAACCCTGCTGAATATCAGCATCCATTTGATACACAGGCACTTGATATGCTGAGGAAAGTTCCGGGTCTTGATAAGGTAGTTAGGCTGTTTAATGAATATGGGATAGAAAAAATAATAAAAACACAATATACAGGCAGCAATATCAAAATAACAAAAGAAAATTACCTGCCTACATTTATGCTTTTAGAATATGGAAGACAAATTTTAGATATTAACCATACACCTGATTTTTATTTAGAGCGTAAGGGGTGGATAAACGGTTTTACAGTTGGGGTTAAACAGCCTGCCATTATTTTATCTACTTTTTCTATTGACGGATTAAGGGAGCAGGAGGTGATGTTTATTTTGGGGCATGAATTAGGCCATATTAAAAGTGAGCATACCTTATATTATCAAATGGCGAGCTATTTCCCTTTAATAGGAGACTTGCTCAGTTCATTTACTCTGGGAGTTGGGGGAGTAATCTCAAAGCCATTAGAATTAGCTCTGCTATATTGGAGCAGAATGTCTGAGTTTACGGCTGACAGGGCAGGTCTTTTAGCTTGCCAGGATATTCACAGTTCAATGAGTTTGATGATGAAACTGGCAGGCTTGCCCAGAAGATATTACTCAACAATAAATACAGATTCATTTATCCAGCAAGCCAAACAGTTTGAACAGATTGACTTTAGCAATTATGATAAAGCAATTAAGTTTCTGATGACCATGAATATGAGCCACCCCTGGACGGTCAGCAGGGCATTAGAACTAATCAGATGGTATGAAAGCGGGCAATACGATGCTATTTTAAAAAGAATTACGCAGATTCCAGAGACAACTGAGTTTTGTGGAACCTGTGGAAAATCAATTAATACTAAAACCGTACCGCCATTTTGCGGGCAATGCGGGAAATCTTTAAAACAATAAAATTATGATAGACAGGGAAGGTGAAATCGAAATTGGTGATTTAGAAGACGGTGTTGAATATGTAAAAACGGATGATTCAAGCACATCAGGAGATGATTCGGGGCTTGATCAGACAATTCAAAATACACAGTCTGAACTTGCTGATGCCCTATTATCTGATGGTAAAACAGATGTCGAAATGATTAATACCGACACTGTAGAATATTCCTCTGATGAATATTACGAATCCATTGAGAAACAACAACTAGAAGCAGACGCTCTCAAAGAAGAATTAAATGATGAAGACGATTCTGTTATCGAAACAGGGCAAGATTACGATGAGGATTCTGATGGGTATGATGAAGATGATACCTATTAAAAGTTGCAAAGGTTCAAATCAGGGATTTGTGATTATACCCTTTAAAAAAATGACGTATTTAGTGACATACTTCTCGGAAATCGCTGTGCAACAACCCGCTCATCGTATGCATGTGATATCGTTTTATCTCATTCCGGTCAAAACGTTTTACCGCAAAATTGTAACAGCTCCCATCTTATGTGGAGCATTCTTTGAATAAACTCCCTATAAAATAGCACACAGTATTACTTTTTGCATTATTTTTGTGCAAAAAGTAATATTTCGTGTACAAGAGACCTATATTTAACGCGCTAAAGCAGCATTTAACAAAGCGGCAAATAACCGTAATTACCGGATTAAGGAGGGTGGGTAAGTCTACTGCTCTCAAGTATTTACTGGCTGAAGTTGAGCATGCGAATAAAACGTACATCGATCTTGAAAAGATAGAAAACAGAATACTGTTTTCTGAAAATTCTTATTCTGCTGTCGAAGCCGGTTTAAAAAGTTTGGGGCTGGATTTAAACCAAAATTGTGTAATTGCCCTGGATGAAATACAATTGGTGCCCGCCTCGGTGAGTGTGGTCAAGTATTTGTACGATACGTACGGTATAAAGTTTTTATTATCTGGTTCCAGTTCTTACTATTTGAAGAACCATTTTTCAGAGAGTCTGGCCGGTAGAAAACGGATTTTTGAAATATTCCCATTGTCGTTTCAAGAGTTTCTGATGTTTAAAGAACTACCCGAAGCAGAAGTTTCGGCATTGACCGAAGATCTCTACAACGCCTTCATTTATTTAAAATTCAAGCATCATTATGAGGAGTTTATTCAGTTTGGGGGGTTCCCCGAAGTAGTTTTAGCTGAAACCCGGGAAGATAAAACCACCTATCTGAAAGACGTTATAAATGCGTATATTGAGTTGGACATAAAACTCCTGTCAGATTTTAAAATGAGTAATGAGTTATACAAACTGATCCAACTACTGGCTTCAAGAGTTGGGGGTAAACTTGATATTAGTAAACTAAGCAGTATATCAGGAATTAACAGAAATAAAATAAACGATTATTTAGAGCTATTGGAATATACTTATTTCATACATAGAGTGCCCCCGTTTACCAAAAACAAAGACAAGGAAATATCGGGCCAGTCAAAATTGTATTTTGCGGATACCGGAGTTCTTCAGATTTTGGCACAGGTAAGCAGCGGACAAGTATTTGAAAATATCATTGCTTTACAATTAAAAGCAAAAGGCCGTCTTGCTTATTATCAGCGTAAAACCGGCCAGGAGATCGATTTCATTCTGAATGAGAAAATCGGGATAGAAGTAAAAGAAACACCATCCGATAGAGATTTGAAAGTCCTGATTCAACGCTCTTCAGAATTGGATTTATCAGAAAACCGGCTCATTGCCCGAAATGCCCCTGGTTCAGACTTTAAAGAATGGTATTGGGGCGGTAATATTGTTTAACCTCCGACGTTGTCCTTCCGAACACGTCGAAGAGCGAAATGAAGTCTGGTCTTTGACCGGAATAAGCCTTAACAGAGACAAGATGACACCCTACTTACGTCAAAAAAGTGAGAGAGCGGGGTGTTGCAACCTGGGGCGAAGCCGAAAAGTTTATATAGGAAACGTAAGGTTTGGTTGGATGAACCTCCCTACTTTTGTAAAGAATAAAGGAGACGTGATTATGATCCCCAATATCCCCGAAACTCCCCTTAAAAGGGTCGTCATTGTAGGCGCCGGATTTGGCGGACTGGCTTTGGCACAGAAGCTGGCCAACGAAAAAGTGCAGGTGGTGCTGATCGACAAAAACAATTACCACCAGTTCCAGCCCCTGTTTTACCAGGTGGCCATGGCCGGTCTGGAGCCGAGCTCTATTGCTTTTCCACTGAGAAAAATATTTCAGAAAAGGAAAAATGTACATATACGAATCACCAAAGTACGGGCCATTCATGCCGACCGAAAGAAAATATCCACCGACTTAGGCGAGATATGGTACGATTACCTGGTTTTGGGAATGGGTACCAACACCAACTTTTTCGGGATGCAGAACATCATCGAAAATGCCATCCCGATGAAATCCATTTCAGAGGCCATTTACCTGAGAAACCGGGTTCTGGAGAACTTTGAGGCTGCACTTTCCACCCGTGATAAAGACAAGATCGCCGGGCTTATGACCATGGTGGTAGTGGGGGGCGGACCTACCGGAACGGAAGTCTCCGGTACGCTGGCCGAAATGAAAAAGATGATCCTCCCCAAAGACTATCCCGAACTCGACTTTGACCTTATGAAAATTTACGTTTTCGAAAGCGCCGACGGGGTCCTTAAGGTGATGTCGGAAGAAGCATCGAAAAAAGGGAAGGAATACCTGGAGGAGTTGGGGGTGACCGTCCGGGTCAACGAGCGGATAGCCGATTATGTGGACGGCTACGCCATCACCTCCACCGGTGAGAAGATCCGTACCGATAACCTGATCTGGTCGGCCGGGGTCATTGCCAACAAAATTGAAGGGTTTCCGGAAAATGTTTATGGAAGAGGGGGCAGAATAAAAGTGAATCAATACAACCAGGTGGAGGGGTTCACCGATGTATTTGCTATTGGTGACTTAGCCGCCATGAGTGGAGACCCAGGCTTTCCGGAGGGTCACCCCCAACTGGCCCAGCCTGCAATTCAGCAAGGGCGGGTACTGGCTTCTAACCTGGTAAAGCTCATCAATAACCAACCGATGAAGCCCTTTACGTACAGAGACTTAGGCTCCATGGCCACCATCGGCCGCAACAAAGCCGTAGTAGATCTACCGAAATGGAAGTTTCAGGGCATCTTCGCCTGGTTTGTCTGGATGTTTGTACACTTAATGGGCATTCTGGGCGTAAAGAATAAGGTGCTGGTCTTCATCAACTGGTTCTGGAATTACGTCACCTATGACCAGTCGCTCCGGCTCATTATTCGTCCGAAGGTAACAAGGAAGATCAAACCGGAGAATTGATTGAACCATATTAGGCACATAAGTTCATATAAGCTTATATACATTTTTTTCTTATATGAACTTATGTGCCTAATATGGTTTTATCATACCGGGAAACTCACCTTGCCCATGCTCACCGTAGGAACTTTCTGACCGAACTGCACCGTGCCTCCGGCCAGGGCTTCGTTGGCCAATGTGGCAAAGAGCACTGCTTCTTTGGCATCGCCATTGATGCCGATATCGTCGGTTTTGAGAAATTCCGTGCCCGGAAGCCCCTCTTTCAGGAAAGAAACGATCAGCGGATTGTGCATCCCGCCGCCACTCATGAAAACCTTTTCGGGTTGGATTCCGCAGTCTTTCAGGCAACCGAGAATAGTGTCTGCCGTAAATTGGCATAAGGTGGCGAGCACACTTTCCGGAGACAGATCTTCGGAGGAGGATGCTCTCTGCGCTTTTTCAAGGTAGGCCAGGTTAAACAGCTCCGGGCCGGTGGTTTTGGGGACCGGGGCTTTGAAAAACGGGTCGCTTTTCAGCGCCTGCAGGAGTTTTTGATCTACTTTCCCCTGTCGGGCAATGGCGGCATCTTTGTCGTATGGCCGATGATAATATTTCTGTACGAAAGCGTCCAGCAATGTATTGCCGGTACCTGTATCAGTAGCAAATACTTTTTCAGGATCAAGATCCCCCGAAAGGTAGGTAAAATTGGCTATTCCACCCATGTTGAGCAGGATGCGGTCTTCGCCTTTTTCCGAAAAAATGAGGTAGTCGCCGTATACAGCTAACGGGGCGCCCTCCCCTCCGGCGGCGCAGTGCTTTTGCCGGAAGTCGGAAAGCGTAATGATCCCCGCCTTCATGGCCAGGTGGTCGCCGTCGCCTATCTGCAGGGTGGCGTTGGGAAATTTCTCCCGGTGATGCAGGATCTTCGGCGAATGAAACACGGTTTGCCCGTGACTGGCGATGCAGTCCACCTCATCATTTCTAACGCCCCATTCTTTCAGGGCTTTATTGATCATTTCACCGTGAATATTACCGATGTACGGATTCAGCACACACAGTTGCTGAAACGAAATGGTTTCTTTGGCAAATACCTGGCGGATCTCGTTTTTAAAATCTTCCGGGTAGTCGACAGTTGTAAAGTTTAATACCTTCACTTCCGTCTCCAGCCCGGCGCCCGTATATTCACAAAGCGCGATATCCAGCCCGTCAAGCGAAGTGCCCGACATCAGGCCGATGATCTTCCGGGAAGGTTTACCGGCTATGTCGTATAACTTTTGAATATTGGTATTCATAGGAATCAGCCCTGTATTTCTTCCACCATTACATCTTCCGGAATAACCTTGTCGTAATAACTGGCTAGGATCGGAATATTCAAAATATTCTGTAGTTTTATCTGGGTTTCGAGGGTAAAGTTCTCCTTACCACTTACAATTTTACTAATCTGCTGAGGGCTCACATCCATTTTATTAGCCAGCATTCTTTGGGTCCAGCTCAACGCGTCCAGCTTCTTTAATACCTTAAGCGCTATAGCTCTGGACTCCTGTAGCATAGCCCTGTTTTTGATCCGTTCTGCGTTTCGCTCTAACGTATAGCTTTTCTCCTCAGAGACCAAAGCTAAAAATTTCTCCTTATTTGTCATCTCTTTTAATTACTGTTTGATTAATAGTGTTTTTCTATAAAACTCCAATTCATCCATTCAAAAAAGGAGCCTTCATCAAAAATGCCCTGCTGTCTCAGAAAAGCCCTTGCCTGATGTAGTTTACCAAGTTCCTTGTTGGTGTCCGGATGCTCTTGCATCTTTTGGCTCATTTTAATGGCGCCGCCGGTAATTAAGAAACAAGTATCGTCAATTTTCAATGCATATATCCTTAAATAATTGCGTCTGATCTTCCCCTTTTGAAACGAAAGCACCCGCGTATATTCAACATTTTGTAAAGGCTGAAAATATACATCAACAGGCTCCTTACCTCTGTATATCGCATCCAAAAGGTGTTCCAACACCTCCGCACTATCCAGAATATTTTCTACAAAGCCATCTATATCCGGTACCTTATTTTGCTTTGCATAATCTCGCAAATAATCTGGATTTGTCCATGAATCAAGTAATCTGTCCAGCTCATTAAGCCCTTCTTCAGGATAGTGAATGGAAAATAACTGGTCTGCAAAAATACGAAGAATATTCATAAAGTCAACCCGTAGGTTTATTTTTATTGTGTGGAAAAACTGAATAGTAGTAAATATAATATCGTTCTGAAAAAAAGTGGTGCGAAAAAATGTGAAATATTACAAAAAGTCATACGTAAAAGTGTAGAAAATAACAGAAAGTCGTACGAGTTTTTGTAAACTTACATCACGATCCGAAATAATGTAGCAGCTTGTGTACTTTTTAAACATCTTCGGTTGCTCACTCCCGCGCCCACTCCATCCGCTGATCCGGTGAAAATTTCCACGGCGCCATATTGGTTTCCAGGTTCTGGAACATCATGTTCCACGACTGCGGCGCGCGGCTTTCTTCCATCACCCGGAAGCGACGAAGCTCAAGAATAATACTTAGCGGGTTGATCATCACCGGACATTCCTGCACACAGGCATTACAGGAGGTGCAGGCCAGGATCTCTTCGTCTGAAATATAATCGCCCAGGAGTGTTTTGTCGTCTTTGTGATCATAGCCGTGCTGAAGCCAGCCTTTCTGGATATCCTCCAGGCGGTCGCGGGTATCGGTCATGATCTTACGCGGCGAAAGCGCCTTGCCGGTCTGGTTGGCAGGACACGCAGAGGTACAACGGCCGCACTCGGTGCAGCTGTAGGCATCCATAAGGCTCTTCCAGCTCAGGTCGGTTACGTCTTTGGCCCCGAAGCGGCCGACTTCCGCCGGGTTTTCCGGCGCCTGTGCCAGGCCCAGCATGATCTTCACTTCCTCCGAAACCGCGGGTATATTCCGCATTTTCCCTTTGGCATCCAGATCTCCGAAATAGGTATTCGGGAAAGCCAGAACAATGTGGAGATGCTTGGAGTATGTCAGGTAAACCATAAAGAAAAATATGCCCAGGATATGGAACCACCAGGCAAAACGTTCGATGACCAGCAGAGCGGTATCCGGGAGACCACTCAACAGGGATGCAATAAACCCGCTCACCACAAACGCCCCCGTTTTCACTTCGGCAAAATGCCCCACCTCCCGGGTTTGCAGAACGTGATCGGCCGCATTCATGGTCAGGAAGGCCGTCATCAGCACAATCTCCATCGTCAGGATGATATTGGCGTCCAGGAATGCCCAGCCCTTCATTTCCGGGTGTCTTTCCGGCTGGAAACGCTCCACCTTTACCACATTTCTGCGGATCATAAAAATCGCACAGGCGGCCAGCACCACGAAGGCAAGAATCTCAAAGAAATTCAGTATAAACGTATAGAAGCCGCCCAAAAAGCCGGCAAAAAGCCGGTGGGTCCCGAAAAGACCGTCGATAACAATCTCCAGCAATTCTATATTGATAAGGATAAACCCGATATACACCACGAAATGAAGAGCCCCTACCAGCGGGCGCGTAAACATCCGCTTCTGACCGAAAGCCAGGAGGAGCATATTGCGCAGCCGTTCCCCGGGCCGGTCGGTTCGCTGATCCTCCTTCCCCAAAAGGATGGTCCTGCGGATAAGCAGCACACGCCGCGTAACCAGGTAAGCCGTGGCAGCCAGCGCGGCCAGAAACAAGATCTGTGATAGTAGTTGCATTGCCCGGGTATTATTGATTGAATAGAACAGTATGCATGCATACTAATACAAATATCGTTAAATTTTTGATATCCCCAAGGGTTACAAATATTTTTTAAAAAAAGTTATCCGTATTGTTGTTTACTTAAAGTTAATGGCTAATTTTGCACTCCCAACACGGGGAAGGTGGTGAGATCACACTTGGTGATGTAGCTCAGTTGGTAGAGCAAAGGACTGAAAATCCTTGTGTCGGCGGTTCGATTCCGTCCATCACCACAAATAGGGTATAAGATGAAATAAAAAATTCACTTATACCCTTTATTTTTAGCCACTTACGCAACTTTCTACATTTCATCTAATTTCAAATTGTTACAATAAGAAAAAAGATTTGTTACAATTTCTGATACTTTTTTTATAACTTTGACTAGCTTAAACGTTTTTCTATGGCTAGTGTATCGTTTTTATACCGGTCAAAAAGGCCTGTTTTTACCCTCTCTTTACGACTTTCTCACCTCCAAAACGGGACTGGTTATAGCCTGGTAACTCCCACGAAATTTTTTGTTACTAAGGATTATTGGGAAAAGCATCATAAGCTGCAACGTGTCAAAGATGCATCTATAAAAAACCAGCAAAGAGAGGTTAATGAGGAGCTGGATAAGATCACGGATTTTGTAATGACAGCCTTCCGACAACTCCCGGAAAACCAATTACCGGAACGGCTGAATACCGAATGGCTTAGAGGAGTACTTCATAAATACTACAACCCCAAAGAGCAAAGCGATGCACCGGAGAACCTACCGGAGTATGTGGATTATTATATCGAGCTGAAAGCAGCCGAGCAAAGAGAAGGACTGAAAAAGGGATTGGGCGAATCCGCCGTAAAGAAGTACGGCGTTCTGAAAAACAAGCTCGAAAGGTTTGAATCCTACAGCGGGGGGAAACTCTACATACCCGAAATAAATGCCGGAACGCTACAGGACTTTATCCGCTACAGTAAGGGCGAACGCTACGCCGAAAGTACGATCATAAAAGATGTGACCATGATAAAGACCCTTTGTTACAGTGCGGAGGCACAGGGCATTGATCTACATAGCAGCCTGAAAAACTTCACCACCGAAAGCCAGGAAGACAATACGGCCATATTCCTAAGCCCGGAGGAGATACAAACGATAGCTGAACTTACGGACTTACCGGATTATCTGGACAACGCCCGGGACTGGTTATTAATCTCCTGCCTGACCGGTCAGCGCATCAGTGACTTTATGCACTTCCGGGGGGAGGATATCCGCAAGAAGGTCAATGCCAAAGGCACAGAGGTCTGGAGCATCATTATCCGGCAAAGAAAGACCGGGGAGGATGTAAAGATTATCCTGAACGACATTATCCCGACCCTTGAAAAGCGGGGCGGAGAATTTCCCCGGCAGATCAGCGACCAAAAGTATAACGACTATGTAAAGATCGTTGCTCAAAAGGCCAAACTAAATGCCTCCACATACGGCGGTATAGTGGATCCGAAGACCAAACGAAAGGAGTTCGGCTTTTACCCTAAATGGCAGCTTGTAAGCTCTCATATCGGGCGGAGGTCATTTGCTACCAACAATTACGGAAAAATGCCCCTGCAATGGCTTATGAGCCAGACCGGACATACCACGGAGAAAAGTTTGAAGACGTATATCTGCAAAACCCATTCGGACTATGCAGAGGAGTATGAGGAGAGTATTTAGTCGAACCATGGACATAGAAATTTTAAAAAATCATATTCGCCTTCTAATGAAGGAGAATAGCCAATTAGAAAAAGAGCTGGAGGCTTGCAAAAATACGCTAAAGGCTTTTCTAATGACCTATAGTCTCAACTGAACAAAAGCAGAATAAACTATAGTATGGGAAAAAGAAAACCAGCTCAGAATAGTATTGACACTAGGTCTGTTATTATCACAATGGACCAGTATAAGGATTTAATAAGGTGTCAGGTTGAAAATGAATACGTTAGAAAGAAGTTGGAAGAATATGAAGCGGACACCCAAAGGTTAAAGGAAACGCTAAAGATGTTTCTGGCGACTTGTAACTGAATAAGATTAAGTATTAATTATCAGCAAACAAGTGTGTTATGGATGTAAAAGAAGTAGCCTTGCAAAAAATTGAAACAAAGATTTATGAGGTACGAGGGCAAAAGGTGATGTTAGACTTTGACCTTGCAGAGCTTTATGAGGTTGAAAACAGGGCTTTAAAACAGGCCGTCAAAAGAAATATTGAGCGATTCCCCAATGACTTTATGTTTCAACTTACAAAAAGCGAATGGCAGGAGCTTATCACAATTTGTGATAACCTACCCGATGGGGCAAAATTTAGCCCGGTTACTCCATCTGCATTTACTGAGCAAGGCGTTTCAATGCTTTCAAGTGTGCTAAGGAGCAAAAAAGCCATACAGGTAAATATTGCCATTATGAGAGCATTTGTATTTGTCAGACAATACGCAATGACCCACAAAGATTTAACCGACAAGTTAAAGGAGCTTGAGAGTACGTACAACAAGCAGTTTCAGGATGTGTATGAAGCTATAAACTACCTGTTAGAAAAAGACAAGCAAGAGGTGGAGCAAAAACAACGTAAACAGATAGGGTTTAAGTCATAATTGATTATGTAATGAACGGGAAAGAAACAGCATTAAAGATCAAGGAAATAAGTTAGTACACAGAATCAAAGTCAACAAAAAAATCGTAATCGTGAAGAAAGATAGAGGAGTAGTAATAGGAGAATTTATTTTAATGGGTACTATCCTGACCGACCAAGAGGCGTGGAATACTCACGTACTAAGCGGCCGTCGAGTAGCAAAGGAAAATGATATACTCCAGAAGGATTTTTATAGCCGTTGTTTGATGGCATTTAATGAAATTAAAAACAGTATAAAGCAGAAAGCGCAGGAGACAAAGGATAAGCACGAAGAACTATTGGAAAGGTCTGAAAATGGTAACCCTTTCGGTCAGAATCACTTTTTAGGCGAAAATATGATCGGAGCTAAGGGGCTAGAAGACCTTCGGGCTGGCTGGGCCAAAACACAGGCCACACAGATAGAGGAAATACCCGTGTTTTTGTCAGAATGTTTGAGCAAGTACACTTCACATGAAGATATTAATATAAAAATAGCGTTAGTGTCAGCCGCTGGAAGGAGTTACACTCTCCGAGACTTTGAGGGCTATGAGAACAGCTTCAAGGTAGCTTGCGAAAATATCGAAAAGGAGAAAGAAAAGGAGAACAAAGAAGAACAACCAAAATATAATTTATCAGATTTTGAATGGGCAACTATTTTCTATTATGCAGAATCGGCAAGCCTCATACCGGGGAGGAGGAAAAGCGATAAAGTAAGGGAATTTTTTAAAACACATGGTCTAACGTTTTCGGAAAAAAGTTTTCTCAACAACATCAGTAAAGCAAACAAAAGAATCAACAAGAACAATGACTACCCGCTAACGAAGTTAAACAATATTTTACCGTGTGTAACAGAATATTATCAACTACTGGTGGTAAAAATTACAAACGATATAGATTTTTTAAGAGATGAACAAGCTAATAGTGAGTAGTTTATAAATTATTTTCACTTTATTTTCCATTTCCACCAGTGGTGCTACTGGTGGAGACATTTCAGTTTTGGTCATTATTAAATTTTAAAATAATGGCAGAAACAGCATTTTTCAGCGTTCCGCTGGAACGAATCAAACCAATCGCGAAAGAGTGGTTTAAAGAAGTGGTAAACGAGTTTTTCACAGGAAAGGAACCCGAAACCTCAAACCCCGAAGAACTCCTCACCCCCGAGGAGGCCGCAAAATTCTTAAAGTGCACCACAACCAGCCTTTGGCGCATGAGGAAGGCGGGAACCATTAGATTGTATGGTTTGGCGGGCAAAAGGTTCTACAAGCGCAGCGAACTGCTAAACTCACTAGAAGAAATAAAGGGCTAAAACTATGGAAAACCAAAGCAATAGCCCTCTAAAGTCTTCTGGCGGAGACAAGGGTAAAACTAGCACACGTATTACGCAGATCAAAACCATATTTGATTTTCTTCAACATGAGGTTGCTACGGCTTCAATGGTAACAGCAGCTACAGGAGTGCCGCAAAAGTGTATCACCAGGTACAAGCGAGACTTGGAGAAGTCCGGCCGTCTATGGGAGGTTAAGCGGACTTACTGCAAAGAGACCGGATTTATGGCGTGGTATCTGACGACCGACCCGGGAAAGGCGCCGAATAGACAACTAAATATTTTTGACTGATATGGGGGCACTTAAACACTTAAAGGAGCTCCACTATCAGCACTGGCAGAGGCGTTACCCGAACACGGATCCGAAGTATTATTCCCGGCCTACTTACACCGATAAGACGGCCAACGGCCTAACCCGCTGTATTATAGAGTACCTGAACCTATCCGGGTATCAAGCAGAACGTATCGGTAGTGAGGGACGTGTAATAGATACCCGCCAAACGGTCACAGATTGCGTAGGACGCGTTAAAACCATTGGAGGCATACGTAGGGCTTACAGCAGCACAACGAACGGAACCGCCGACATTTCAGCCACCATAGCCGGGCGATCGGTAAAGATCGAGGTTAAAGTAGGACGTGACCGGCAGTCAGAGGCACAAAAAGCCTATCAGGCCGCCGTAGAACGTGCGGGCGGGATTTACTTCATAGCGAGGGATTTCGAATCATTCTACCGCTGGTTTCAGGCGACATTCCCGGTGGAGGCGGTGCACAATGAGTGACGTTCAATATTATAACTTTCCCCTGTGCCTCCTCAAAGGGTTTATTGGCAATCCTAAAAAGGGTCTTGATAACATACTGGACTTTGCGGTGTATGAGCATTCCGACAAATTGGGAATAGGTACAGAGGTAGACAGATTTAAAGCCTCCGCGGACTATTTCGGGGTTAAGTTCGGAAATGAGAAAGGTTCTTTTAAGAACGGGAAAGAGCTGTTTGATAGCATCGATATCAGCACCGCACGGGCTGGGATCAGTAAGGCGGTTTTCTGGGACTACTACAAGAACGCCGGAAGAAAATCAGACTTTGAAAAGGTTTGCCTACTGGGTCACCTGGCGTTCAAATCTATATTAGGGAATAAGCCGAGCGCCAAAACGAACAATGAACTTTGGTTCAGTCGAATGAGTGGCTTTAGTGAGAAGGTTGAAGCAAGAGAGTGGGAATTGGCACTAGATCGGTACTATAACCATTACCAGACGCGGAAAATTAAAATGGAGCTGGTGAGAAGCTGGGGCCTTGTAACCTATTCGCGCTATCATAAGGGTTTCTATATTTCCTATTCTCTCACGTTAGAGAAGCTAATAGAAGAAGCGGAAACCCGGCGCAAGAGTAACTGGGAACAGGAGTACAAAGCGAAGGAAAAAGAAGCCGTAAAGGCCGTGTTAAATAGGCTTCGGAAGCCGCCCTAAATTATGACAACCATTATGACAACCATTATAACAAGCATTGTGACAACCTTAAATAGAGATTTACAAACTTGTTAAACCTTTTTTAAATTACTGTTAAACTACCACGCAACCTTAAATAAGATACTTAATAAAGGTTAATAAATAAGGTATTTAAAAAAGGTTAATAAACTATGAAGCGCAATTTTTTCAATTTTGAAAAATCAGCAGAAAAGTTCTTAAATACCGAAGATGTTTTTTAAAAAGAAGGGGGCGGCGGCCGCGAAAAAGTAATGAGGAGATGAAGACGCTAAAACGGATTTTAATTTTTATTCAGACATTGGGGCGGCTGTTTCCGTTCCGTTAAATTATACGACTATGTTAGAGCTTACAGATGAACTCTTAGATTACCTAAAGACCTCCATAAACCGCGGCTTTCTTTCCTTCACGGCCGACAACGGCGACGAATACCACGTACCGCTGAGCGATGAACGCCGGGAATTGTGCTTACAGGCCATTGCTTCCGGCTGGTGGGACGTTGCTACCCTTATAACACTTTGAGGCTGTTAGGCGGCGTTTTTAGGGCTTTTGCATTATCTTTGAACTTATAAACGATAGAGGAGTATGGCAGGATTTACAGAGAAACAACAAGAGGCGGCCTTCGATGAAATATTTGAGCGGATCACTAACGGGGAAAGCTTGCGAAAGATACTATTAGGGGAAGTACCCTCTAAGATGAGGTTACCGAAATGGACAACTTTTTTTGAATGGATAGAGGATTCCGAGACGCGAGCGAACCAGTACGCGCGGGCAATGGAAATAAGGAATTGGTACTATACCGACCTAATGTTAAAGATTGCATTTGAGCTGGGGACCTCCGAAACGATCGTGTACGATGCAGCCGGAAAGGTCATCACACGTACGATCACTGATGACGTGAAGCAGCGGCGACTAATGATCGACACTATCGACCGGGTACGGGCCCGGCTTGCGCCGAAAGCAGCGGCCAAGGAAAGGGAAGCGGAAACGGATATGCTCTATGACACGGAGTATGTAGATTAGGGCGCACCCAATGATCCCACATGATCTGATAGAGGCCATAAACAGCGCATGGAAATGCTTAGTCTGACCCTGTTTGACCTCCTATAGGGCGAAATAGTATTACAAAAAATACCACAAAAAATACTTTTCGTTTCGATTATTTCGTTTATATTAGCCTTTGAAAGCAATTCATTTATGGAAATATTCGAAAAGAGACCGTCAAAGCCTGAACGTATTATGGCTTCAAAATCGTATGATACCTTATCCGCGGTGTTGGAAAACCTATCATCGGATAATACCGAAATAGAAATAGAAGAGACTAAAGATAAGATAGTTGTGCCGGTCAGGGCTTTAAAGCTGCTGAGTGACATATTAAATGCAATGGGGCAGGGTAAGATCATATCTTTGATGCCCGTAGCTACAGAAGTAACCACCCAAAAGGCCGCGGAAATATTAGGATGCTCCCGCCCGCATTTGGTAAAGTTACTCGAGGAAGGAAAAATCTCCTACACCAAAGTAGGAAGACACAGAAGAATAAAAGTGGAGGATGTAATGGAGTATAAAAATAAAATGAAGGAAGAACAGAAACAGCATATTATTGACATAATGCACTTTGACGAAGAAATAGGGTTGTATGATTCATAGCGTAAGATTTAAAGCCGTGTTAGACACCAATGTAATCTACCCGGTTTTTATACGAGATTTACTTTTGTGGTTTGCCCATTATGAGTTATACACCCCGAAATGGAGCGAAAATATCTGTGACGAATGGGCAAAAGTTATTCTGGAAAAGGGTATTGCACCAGAGGAGGCCACCAGAAGAATCCGAAAGATCAATGATGCATTTCCGGATGCACTGGTTCAAAACTACAAAGGGCTTATCACCAATTTGAATTTGCCCGATCCTAAAGACTGTCACGTTTTAGCGGCCGCGATCAAAGCAAACGCGCATATCATAGTCACGCATAATTTAAAAGATTTTCCGGAAGCTTACTTAAGTACTTTTGACCTAAAAGCTCAACTCCCGGATGACTTCCTGACAGACATTATAGACCTGAACCAGGAACAGGCTATCAAGGCATTTAAAGATATGGTCTTCAATAAGAAAAGCCCAGACCTGGACGAATACCAGGTTTTGGATTCCCTGAGAAAAGTACAGTTAAAAAATACAGCAGATTATTTACACACTTTACTTTAACCCATCACAGATACATAACTGAAAAAGTTTGTATATTCGCATATCATTGAGCTGAAAGGCAAAATGTTTAAGCCGAAGAAAAGGGGGATTTTATCCTCCTTTTTGGGT
>CAZLXI010000028.1:0-61389 GCA_964563435.1 uncultured Lacihabitans sp. | reverse complement strand
AGAGCACAGGTGGGAAATATATAACCCCCCGGAAATAATTTTAGTTCAAAAAAATATCAGAAAAATGCTACAACAAAAAAACACATAAGAAGATTTAACAAAGAGCATTAAGAAGTCCGGCTGGTTATTTCCTCATCCGTGAAAACCTTATTCGTATCCCCCCTGGGAAAAATCCCCTATAATACTTTGTAAAAACATGAATAGTAATTTTTACAAATAGCCTATCTTCTGTGGCATTCCCTGTAATCTGTGAGAAATTTTACAACACCACATTCAATAAGTGCGGTCGCTCCCTCTCAATCTTCAGGATCAGCTCACCAAACAGGGTATTCGCCCAGGCAAACCATTTCCTGGTAAATTTCGAAGAATCATCTTTATCAAAAGACTCATGCATAAACCCGGTTCCGCCGTGAGTACGCTTAAGTATCCTCAGCTGGTTAAGGATCTCTTCATCCGAATGAGAGGTCATGGCCCGCATAGTAATACCGATCGGCCAGATCTGATTTACTAACGTATGAGGGCTCCCGATGCCCTCGCCGTCTTTCCCCTGAAAGAAATACGGGTTGCTGTCACTCAAAACAAACTTCCGGGTGCGTTTATAGATCTTATCGCTATGCTTCACTGCCCCCAGATAAGGCAACCCCAGTAAGTTGGGCACATTGGCGTCGTCCTGAAACAAGGCGTTTCCGAAACCATCCACCTCCATCCCAAAGATCTCTCCGAATTTCGGATGCTTCACCACGGCAAACTTGTAAATAGCATCTTCTACCTGCCGCGCCAGGGCCAGGCACTTTTCGGCTTCCCGGCTTTCTTTATAAACCCCACTGAGAATTTCCGTCATCTGACGCAATGAAACCACCGCAAAAAAGTTGGCGGGGATCAGGAAAGGATAAAGCGTGGCATCGTCCGAGGGGCGGAATATAGAATGGATCAGCCCGTTCGGTCGGGTAGCATTTCCATAACCGTTGCCCGGAACCGTATCGGTAGACCAGGCCGTGGTCCGGCCGAAACGGTAAGGACCCCGGTCTTTCAGACGTTGCTGTTCGGTAAATGTTTTGTAAATATTTCTTGCTGCCTGAAGCCATTCCGCTGTAAAAATTTCAACATCACCCGTTTCCTTCCATAGATGATAGCTCAGCCGGACGGGGTAACAAAGTGAATCGATCTCCCACTTTCTTTCATGGATCCCCGGCTTCATCTCCGTATGGTCCCCGGCCCATTCGCCCGCTTTGGCCGACTTATAGAATGCATTGGCATAGGGATCATAATTGATACAATCCACCTGCCTGTTTACCACGCCGGCGAGCAGGTTCTTCAGCTTCTCCGACTGCCTGCAAAGCGGCAGATACGGCCACACCTGCGCCGTGCTGTCTCTCAGCCACATGGCATCAATATCACCTGTGATCACAAAGGTATCGTGCTTCCCGCCTGAAAAAGAGTAGTCTACCGTAGTGTCCAGGGTATTGGGGAAACAGTTCTCAAAAAGCCAGCCCAACTCTTTATCGGCACATTTTTCTTTTACTCTGCGGATCACCGCTTCCACACTGTCATCCGTAAAATTCCTTTTTCCCGGAGGGGTTCTGACCACCGGGAAGTCGGTATTAAAAAAATTCAGCGGCCGGAACGCCACGCTCCCCAAAGCGGCGGCAGAGCCCAGCATAAAATCTCTCCGTTTAATCATTCTTAAACAGTCTTTTGGCTACAAAGGCATTCATCCCCAACAGCTTGGCCGAATCCCTAATTTCTGTGACCTTTATAGTCAGATTATCTTTAAAATCAGGAAGGCAATGCTTGTTTATTGCAAACTCAACGGGGTTGACGATCAGATTGCCTGCCTTTGACAGCACACCATCGATCACGATAAGCCGCGGATTGAACAGGTGGACCGCCACAGACAACCCCTTACCCAACTCGATCCCTATATTATAGAGGATGTCTATCGCAAATCCGTCTCCTTTCGCAGCCGCATCGATCACATCTTCCAGCGTGATGTGCTCCAGGTTATCTTTAAATCGGGCCAGAGAGGAAACCTCTCCGTTAGAAAGCCCTCTTTTCACTTTTGTCAGCAGGGCCGACGCCGAGGCTACGGTATCCAGACAGCCGACCTTTCCGCATCGGCAAAGCTCACCCTCGGGACTCACCTGTACATGGCCCAACTCCCCCGCAAAACCGGACGCTCCGTTAAATATCTGCCCGTTTATTACCACGGCCAAACCCACGCCCCAGTCCACGTTGATCGAAAGCAGATGATTCTGGTCTCTCCCAACACCGAAAAGCGACTCCCCGAATACGGTGGCTTTCGAGTCATTCAGTACATACACCGGGATGTGCCATTTGGAAGAGATCTCACTTAATAGCGTATTCTCTGAGTTTAAGCCAAAATAGGTCTTGTTCTGCCCGGTCTGCTTATTGATCAGACCCGGCAAAGTAAGTCCTACGGCCACGATCTCCCCGCCCTGGCCCGTAAAGTCCTCAAGGCTGCTGTCAATGACTTCCAGAAGCTGTGCTCTGAAAGATGAATCATTGCTGACTCCCCACCCGTAAACCTTCTCCGATATGATCTCATTTCTGAAATTCATCACAACCACTTTCGTGGAACGGGTGGTGATATCGATGACCAGGATATGCTTGCTTTCCGGGTTCATCGAATAAATAGTAGGGTTCCTGCCCTGCTTTTTCGTATCCACTTCTTCCCCGACCAGCCATTTTTCTTCCAGCAACTCTTCGAGATGAGCGGTCAGGGTGGGAATGCTGATAAACAGCGCCTCGGACAATTCCGCAATACTCTTCCTATCCTCAAAATACAGATGTTTGAGAATATTGCGTTTATTCTTAACCTTCTTGGATTCTACAGCAGACTCCTTATAGGTCAGTTCCTTCAATGAATGTTGCATAAATCTAACCTTTTTTGCTATCCCGCAATGTATTCATATAATCAATTCCGGATAAACCGGAAGAGAATTACGGGTACAATATTACAAATGTAAATTCACCCTGTAAAATTTAGTTAGAAAAGAAAGAAAACGGGCTCTTGACGAGCCCGGTTTCTTTACTATTAACGAATCTCTCTTACTTTTTCGCCCACCACAGCGAAGTCAGCACCTCGTCAGGTCCGCCTAAGCCGGCGAGCGCCTGGGCATAACCTGCCGCGTTGCTGGCAGCAATGCTCGAAGGATATCTTAAACGCTGAGGGAAAAACTTGACATTGGAAGTCATATAATTTGAGGAATTCAGCGCGGGCAGGTTAGTTAGCGCCTGCTCCACAGCCGGGTTCTCAAAAAACGGCAGACCTAATCTTCTGTGATCGCTCCAGGTTTCCAACGGCAGCCACGGGTTCTGTGCGATAAACTTCTGGGTGATGATCTTGGTCAGCCGATCGTTTTTCACGGTTCCGTTCTGATACAGATCATTTTTAGGATAGATGAGGGTGGCAGTTCCTGCGGTGCCGGTATAACCATCTTTGTAAGTTACGCTATACGATGCCGGAGGCTCCGCGGTATGTGTCCAGCTCACCGAAGTACCCAGGCGGTTGTATTCGGCGGACGCCTTATAGGCGGCAAGGAAAGTAGAAGGTTTAACACCTGAGCGGGTCTTACCGTCCCAGTATTCAAAGCTTCTGTCTATACCGGCTTCATAAGCTGCCTGGCCACTCATAGGAACGGTCCAGT
Source organism: uncultured Lacihabitans sp. (assembly GCA_964563435.1). Taxonomy (GTDB): domain Bacteria; phylum Bacteroidota; class Bacteroidia; order Cytophagales; family Spirosomataceae; genus Leadbetterella. The sequence goes on along the minus strand of CAZLXI010000028.1, from coordinate 57,721 downwards.
TTCTTACCGCCGCCTCTGCAAGCAGAAAATAGGTTTCCCACGCTCCAAAGAAAACCCTTTGGCTGGTACCGTCTCTGAACTGCTGTCCGTGACGGGCTGTGGTACCGATATAAGAGTATATCTGATTTCTCGGCCCTTTATCACCCCATGACCCCAGAGCAGGCGCATTCCAGGCATACTTGCCATTCAGCGTTACTTCAGGCTGGCTGCCGGCATCCAACAGGTTCCGTTCCGTAGTGCTTGTGGGAGCTCCGCCATAGGTGTTGAAATCAGGGTTTGTTACATCTCCGGGAATAACGTAGGTTTTGTACGCCCTTGGATCTATGGTGTTAGGAAGGCCGTCAAGCCAGTAACCGGCCGAAGGGTCGTTGGTCATGGTAGTGAAATGCCTGTCCAGTTTAAGGCCCGCATAATTAGCCGGCTTAACACTTGCCTGCATTTCAGCACCTACCTGATCAGCACTTTTAATTCCGCCTAAACCCAGGTAGACATTATTCATAGTGGCCGGCATCTGGAAATGGTTCCAGGTTCGGGTCATTACCCCGGTTAACGGAGCCCAGCCGCCCTCTTCCTGTATCTGGAAGTTCTCGCTAAGCGCAGTGATCAGCGGCAAAGAAGCGGCTGCCTCAAATTCGACTTTGGCTTTAGCCGCATCTACTTCTGATAAACGCATGGCCAGACGAAGCCTCATAGAGTTAGCATATTTTTGCCATTTGGCATAATCAAAACCGTAGGCTTTATCCAGCGCGCCGTTCAGGCTACCTGTGATCGACACATCGATTTTGGAAGATGCATCTTTCAATTCATCCAAAAGGTAATAGTAAACGGTCTTCACATCACTGAATGTAGGGTTTGTACCCTGATAGCCGTCTAAAGGAATCGGCCCGAAATTGTCACACAGCTCGCTCAGAAGGTAAGCTCTCCAGATACGCGCTACCTGCAATTGGTTAGGCGTGTAGGTTTTTCCGGTTCCCGCAGCGATCTGCTTTTCGGCTACCTCTATGGCGGCATAAATATGGTTAAGCCATCCACCCATGTAGCCGGCTCCGTAATAGTCACTTGACCAGCCGTCATTATATGTACCTACAGAGATTCCGCCCCCTATTTGCTGGCGGCCAGCAGTTTTCCAGTAGAGTACGAAGATCCGCTCTGCAATGTGAGGATCCTGCTGAGTACCGTAAATAGAATTATTGATAAGATACTCTGTCTGAATCTGGCTCTCACTGGCCATGTACGGATCGGTATTTATCTCATCAAAGTCACTACATCCTGTGGTAAAAAGTACAGTTAGCAGTGAAGGTGCAAGAAATTTTTTAAGAATATTTTTCATCTCTTCTTCTGTTAAAACATGAATTAAAAACCAAACGACAACGAAACCAGGTACGATCTCATGGTAGGATATGCTCCACTTTCAAACCCTACGGCATTTGAACTTGTAGCAAAAACCGACTCTGGGTCTACACCCGGCAGGTAGCTCTTTATCATCCATACATTATTACAAGCCAGGCTGGCTCTTGCACTCTGGAATACATTTCCTAACATTCTCTTAGGTAAAGAATAGCTCAACGTTACATTTCTCAAACGTACGTTAGTAGCATCGTAAATGTTGGCCTCTCCAATACCCAGGTTACCTAATGTACCCACAGCCGTCCAGTACTGTTGCTGGGTAATGGGTTTGGTATTGGGCTCGTACCCGCTTCCTGAACTTACCACACCATCAACCACCATGTCGGGGCGTTCACCGTTAGGAGCCGTAACGGCCGCCACACCGAAGCGCTGCATACCTACATTAGACCCGGAGAATATCTCGCCGCCTAAACGGGCGTCCACTAAAAACTGCAATCCGAAAGACTTATAATTAAAGGTGTTGGTAACACCTATCAGTCCTTTAGCCTGCTGGTTTCCGAGCTTGGTGATCTCAGGATCACGCTGCGGGATACCGTCTCCGTTCAGGATGATCTGTCCGAAATAAGGACTGCTCTCATCTTTTACTCTCAGGAATTTGGTGCCATAAATATCTCCGTAGAAACCGTCGGTAGTAGCCCGGATAAACAGGTCATCAAAGGTGCCGAGGTTATAGAAGTTCACTCCTTTGTCTGATGCGATATCGATGATCTTGTTCTCATTTCTTGAGAAGTTAGCCGTTATTGACCAGCCCAGCTTATCAGGGTTGGTCAGTATATTGGCGTTAGCCATGATCTCAAAACCTTTGTTCTGGATATTTCCGGCATTGATCTTCATATTTTCAAAACCACTCATCGGGTCCAAAGGAAGGTCAATCAACTGACGGGTAGCGTTAGATTTATACCATGTAAAGTCTAATGACACCCTGTTTTGCAGGAATTTCAGCTCTGCCCCGAACTCCAGGTTTTTGATCAGCTCACTTCTAACGTTAGGGTCTTTCAGCAGCCTGTCACGTGAGGCCACGGTAGAGCCTACCTGGTCTGTACCTACACTGTACCCGTTATAAAGCTGATACGGTGCCAGGTCATTACCCACGGTAGCGTAAGAGGCCCTAAGCTTGGTATAACTTAGCCATGAAGGCAGGCTGCCTCCTGCAGAGCCTATATGATCACTCAGCACATAGGAAAGGCTGTAGGAAGGATAAAAATACGAACGGTTGGCCTCAACCAGAGCCGAAGACCAGTCGTTCCGGGCGGTTACATCAAGATAAATCCACCCGTCATAGTTCACTCCTGCTGATGCAAACACCGAGTTGATCTTCTTTCTTTCCACACCGTTCGAAATACCCGGAGTACCCACTGAGTTTGCAGGCGAGAACAGGTTAGGCACTTCCAAAGTGGTAGTAACGCCCAGCAAGCTCCAGTTTCTGTCCATCAGGTTACCTCCTACGGTAAAGTTACCTCCCAGTTTACCGATCACATTATCCTTAACGGCTTTTAACAGGGCGGTATAGTTTACTTCCGTAAACGACTCCTTGCTGGTTACATATTGATTAGCCAGCGGGCCTCCTGCATACGATTTCCGCTCTTTGTTGGTAGAGAAAAGGTCTCCTCCAGCCCTAACTTCAAGATCAAGCCAATCGGTAAACGCATATTTCAGAGCACCAGTCATCATAAAACGGTTACGTTTGTCCTGGTTCAGGTCACGCTCTACAGACCAGTAAGGGTTAGGAACCCACCCTAAAGCACCCGGATACCACAGCATCTCTCCGTTGGCATCCACACCGGCGCTGAAGTCCTGGATGTCCATACTGCGTGGCATGGTGTAGAGCGAATAAAGGTTACTGCGGTCACGACCGTTAATAGGACGGTTATACCCTGCCGTATTGTTATACGATATTTTCACATCACTTGTCCAGCGATTCTGCGGCCCGAAGCTGGTGGTGGCTTTACTCGAAAAGTTAAGCCTCTGCAGCTTGTTTCCGGGAATAATACTTTGATCTTCCAGGTAATTAACAGACGTATAGATACCGGTGGTTCCATACTGCTGTTGGAGAGCCAGACCATAATTCTGGGTGGTTCCGTTTCTCAGGAAGCTGTTCACATTGTCGGGCGCACTGGTGAGTCTCTGCTGTGACCCATCCCATTTGGCTACCGACTGTCCTTCCATTTTCGGTCCATAGCTGTTATTGCTCAGAGGATTGAAAATATTGTTATCTCCCTGCGCAAAAGTGGTCTGCAGCTCAGGCCGGATGAAAACATTTTCAGAACCCAGGGTGCTTGTAAAGGTGATACCTAAGCCGGGTTGCTTACGTCCTGACTTGGTGGTGATCAGAATAACCCCGTTACCAGCCCGCGAACCGTAAAGAGCGGCCGCCGATGGTCCTTTCAAAACACTTAATGACTGGATGTCTTCGGGGTTAATATCGCCCAAGCCGTTACCATAGTCAAAAGAAGCGTTCCAATAGTCAGTGGAACCGCCTGTAAAGTTGTCGATAGGCACACCGTCTACAACGATCAGCGGCTGGTTGCTACCTGTGAGAGAGGTATTTCCTCTCAATACTATTTTAGATGAACCACCGGCACCACGACTGGACCTAACCACCTGTAAACCGGCTACTTTACCGGTGAAGGCATTGGCCAGGTTGGTTTCCCGTGCTTCCACTATATCGGTTCCTTTCAGCTCCTGAACGGCATAACCCAGCGATTTCTTTTCCCGCTGGATACCCAGGGCCGTAACCACCACTTCCTGAAGAAGGGTGTTGTCCTCTTCCAGTTCAACATTCACCACGGACCTGCCCTGAACCGCAACTTCGCGGGAGGTAAAGCCTACAGCGGAGAATACAAGGGTAGCATTTGCTCCCGCACCGATACTGTAATTACCTTCTGCGTTCGTCATCGTGGCTCCGGAAGCCCCCTTAACCGCAACAGTAACTCCAGGTATACCGGCCCCGTCTGCCTGGGTTACCTTACCTGATACATTCTGTGCCATCACGTTAAATCCCATTGCTACAAAACAAGCAATAAGGATAAGTAATTTTTTAACCATAATTATTGGGTTTAGACAATTTTTTGTTATAAAAATACAATTGTTAAGACAAAATTAATAAAATAATTTATTATTTATTAACATTGTAATATTTTTTTTATCTTGAACCATTAAATAATAAAAAAGACCTGATAATTGCTCTGGCAACTATCATGTCGCATTCACTCTGATTTATCCACAAAAATCAGGGATCTGCTCTGAAAAAGACAGGACTTCATTTTCCAACCTGTTCGTATCAGCAACGATGGGAAAGGATCCGCTCAGCTAAACCGCAGACGGATTGCTCAAAAACCGTACGACACCATCCACAAACTCCGCAGGTTTTGTGGCATGCACCCAGTGATTCGCCCCCGGAATGGTCTCCAGCCGGGCTTTGGGGTAGTATTCTTTGAGCTGCTCAAAATCTTCATCTCTGACATACCGCGACTCCGAGCCCCGCATCAGCAGCAAGGGTTTCTCTACCTTATTATATATAGGGATGGCGGAAACCACCTCCCCGGCATTTTCGGCCAGCACCGGCACATGGATCCGCCAGTCAAATCCACCGTCCTCTGTGCGGTACAGGTTTTTCAACAGAAACTGCCGTTCCCCGGCATCGGTTACATAGCGGCTGAAGATCTCCTCTGCTTCCTTCCTTGAGCTGAGAGTTTCCGTATCAATAGCCTTCAAGCCCTGAATAATATGCTCATGGTGACGGGAGTAGCCCCGGGCGGCAATATCTACGATGATCAAACCGGAAAAATTGGTGTAATGCTGTGAATACTGCAGTACGGTCTTCCCCCCCATGGAGTGGCCCAGGAGAACCGGATCCGAAATCCCGTTCTCCGAAAGGAAGTGGTCCAGGTCTTCCGCCATCACTTCATAATTGAATACCTCCGAACGTTCCGACTGCCCGTGGTTGCGGGCATCTAAGATATACACCTCATAACCCTTTTCCGCAATGCTACGGCAAACCGTAAATAAATTATCTGATGAGCCGAAAACCCCGTGAAGTACCACAAGTGGCTTACCGCTGCCCAGTTTCCTGTAATGTAAATTCATAATTCTGCTTTCATTTTTTAGGTCTCGCAGATCGCACAGATTGACACAGATCATTTTTTATCCTTTTCTGCTTAAATTAATTTTATCTGTGCCAATCTGTGCGATCTGTGAGAACACTCATCAACCACAAATTTAAAAACATAAACCAATGATTTCGTCACAAATGCCCGCCGCCGGTCACATTTATTTTGTGCTTTGAAAAATTTTTTCAGAATATTACGGTTATTACAAGGACGCTGACTGACAAAGTCTTAGTTGTCAGCCAGTAACCGAAGTTATTGAAAACGTGCGTAAAATGCAAGGCGTTGAGGATGATACTGAAGGAGCATAGCGTAAGGTAAGAGACGCAAGATTTTGCATCTCTACCAAGACCGAACTCCGAAAACAACGCAGCCGTTTGTGTGCTTTTTAAACATCTTCAGCCGGTTTTCCTGAATATTTTTTGAATTAGCTGTTATTTACCCGTATGAATTGGTTTCAGAAGATCAAACGGTACTTCCGGGAAGAGGAAGCACCAGTCCTCACCGAAGAAGCTCCCGCGCCACCGGCAGTGACCCTGCCCGAAACCCCTGTTTTGTCCCTGCCAGGGCCGGAAGAGGAAAATGAGTTTCCCCACTGGCTGAACAGCGAAGACACCCTCCGCGACGAAGGAGTGATTTATGGCTTAAGCGGAACAGACCCCCAGGAGAAGATCAGCATCATCGCTTCCATCTATAAAAAGCATACGGCAAAGTTTATCCGTACACAGGAAGAGCTTACCGAAAAGATAGGCGAGCTTAACCTGATCCTGGAGAAGAAAAACTCCGCTTTGGGTGACCTGGCCCTGAAAGCCGGTGACGTCTTAAAGCAGGAACCGCGGGAAGAGAATATTCTCCGGGTAACGGTAGGCCTCATCCTCTCCCTGGGCATGTGCGCAGGAAATTATTTCCTGATCAGGGAGGGTATCCGCTACGGCTTCCCTGAACAAAGCGAATGGATCGCCTGGGGGGTGTTCCTGACGGGCATGTTCAGCCTGTATTACACCACCTCGGTCATTCACAGTGAAGAGCGTGTCACCTGGCGAAGGGCACTCGAAGAGATGGGAATGCCCCTGGCGGCCTCCCTGTTTATATTTGTACAGGTGGTATCTCAACTGGCCTGGTACAAATCACTGGGCTTTTTGCTTTTCACCTTCTTCGCGTTCCTGATCTCGGGAAAATTACTGCTTGGCACCCTGGCCCGCCTGAAAAAGGAATTCCGGCTCTTCCAAAATAACCGGGACCTTCAGAAAGATAAAAGAGCTGCCGGAACCGACTGGAAATACGATATGGAAGCCCTGGAAAAAGATATGGAAAAGATCCGGCTGGAAAAATGGAAGATCGTTAGTGTACTGAATGAAACAGAAGCGCATATTAACCGCCTGAATGCGGATAAAGAAGCCGTGATCAACCTGTTTCTCAGTGAATATAACCTAGCTAAAGATTATAAGGAACGCTTAAGCGGAAGTCAAATCTCTAAAATATTAAACAAATGAACGAGGATTTTAAAAAAGGCCTGGAAAATGGCCTGGAGAATCTGGATAAATCCAACTACGAAGATTTTGTCTCCAGCGAGGTGGCCCTGAACTGGCTTACCGACAGTAAGCAGCAAGTGGATGAGCAGATCAATACGGTAAGGCAGCAGATCGCCGATACCACACTTCAGAAGCTGGAGATCATGGAGGAGGCCCAGGAGGTAAAGCACCGTTTCGACAGCCAGGAGCACGAGGTGCGGGCCCTTGAAAAAGAAATCGCAGGCCTGGAAAAAAAAATAGAGGATACCCGGGCAGAAAAGGCCGGGAATCCGCTTTACTATCCGTTGCTGGCCGGGCTCATCTATTTCGCGGCAGGGGTGGTATTCCTTTTCGGAGACCTCATCATCAGTCACGAGATCGTAGCTTATGCGCTCAACATCCGGAACAATATGGAGGCCTGGGCCTTTGCCTGCGGGCTGGCAGGAGTAACGTTGCTCCTGAAGCCGGCCTATGAACGGCTGATCGAGGAGCCTTACCTGAAAAATCCCACCGAAAGATCCAAAAAGCTGCATGCATATTTCCAGACCACCCTGGTGGTGATCTCTGTGGCCACACTTTCGGTCCTGGGCTGGTTCCGCTATGAAGCCTATAAGGTAGACAAACTGAAAGCCGGCATCAACAGCGAGATCAAGTCGCTCCAACTGGCCGCCACTCCCCTTATTCAGGGAACCGAAACCATAACCGACCCTGCCCTGACCCAAAAAATCGAGGCGAAGATGAAAGAGATGGACACCCTTAATAAAGAGTTGGTTACCAGTAACTGGGCCCTGCTGTCTTTTGTGCTTAGCGGCGTGCTCTTTGCCATTGCAGGTGCCATCTGCTTCGGCATCGCCTTCCCTATTCTTAGCAGCTACTGGAAACGCTGGTTCTGGCATAATCCGGCCATTAACCGGGCCAACCGCCGTATCCGTAAACTCCGGGGACACCTGGCCGACGCCAGCAAACCCCTGTATGAAAGCGCCTCCCAACGCGAACTTCAAGACCGCAAGATGGAGATCTTGCCCGACATCACTGAACTGAAGCAGGAGCTTCGCCGGCTCGAAGAAAATGCCGCCGTTTTCTCGGAGAAGATCAAACTGGCACTCGAATCATCACGGGTAAGCCTGTACAATAGCGGCTACGACAGCGGAAATACGCACAAGGAGGCTTTGTCGCACGAAGAGCTCAAAAACTACAGGAACAGCCTGATGGATAACCTTAAATATTCACGGGAAAGCAGCTCCGACAAAATGCCCCGGGTGTATAAAAATAATGGCCTGCGGCCCCACCAGGCATTACGAAAAGCCATTACCGACTCGTTTAATGAGAATTGAATTTTTCCAATACGAAAAATAACTTATCCGGTAATCGTAATTTTTATTTAAACTTATTATAAATAAGTTTTGAAAATCACAAAGTCACATTCTACCTTTGGCAACCAATTTGTAATTAGTTTAAATAACAATAGGCTGCCGGGGACAGATGCGAACGCTCATTACTTCCTTATTGATCTTTTTTACTGTGGCTATCGCTGAAGCGCAGCAGAGTGTCATTGCGCTTACAGGCCGGATAACCGACGCACAGGAGCCCCTGCCGGGTGTTACCGTACGGCTGCAAGAGCAGGGCCTGACCACCATCTCCGGCCCCGACGGGAAATTCAGCCTGCAAACCACTCCCGGAAACCATACTATCACTTTTGAGATCGTCGGCTACCGGTTCAAAAGCATAGAACTGGGCGTAAAGCAAGACTATGATTTCGGAAAAATTGAGCTGGAGCCCGATACCCGGGCCCTCAATGAGCTGGTGGTGACCGGACAATTCGGCCCCCAGTCTATGCGGAATTCCGTTTACAATATCCGGGTGATCAACCAGGAGCAGATCCGCCTCCGCGGGGCTACCAACATTCAAAGTGTACTGAGGACCGAACTGGGTATGCGTTTCTCCAATGACCTCACCCTGGGCACCACTGATGTGGAGCTGATGGGGATGTCGGGACAAAACGTGAAAATCCTGCTGGACGGCATCCCGGTCATCGACCGGGGTTCTACCCGTGAAAGCCTGGGCCAGATCGATATCAACAACGTGGAAAAGATCGAGATCGTGGAAGGACCGATGTCGGTCAGCTACGGTTCCGATGCCCTTGCAGGCGTCATTAATATTATCACCAAAAAGAGCCGGTCAACCAAAGCGCTGACCGTCAATGCCCGTATCTTCGAAGAAACTGCGGGAGAAGAATACAAGGCCTTCTCGGGTGCCGGAACCCACCATGAGTCGTTGGGGCTAGCCTGGCAAAATACCCGTTTCGATGCTGCGGGAGGCGTAACCCGGAATTTTTTCGGGGGCTGGCAGGGCAGTGCTGCAGGCCGGAAGATGGAATGGATGCCCAAAGAACAATACCTCCCGTATGCCCAGCTGGGCTACCGGAATAGTGCATTCTCGGCGTGGTACCGGTTTAACGGAACCGATGAGACCCTCAAAAGCCTGGGTAATACCTATATTAATACCAATAACAATCACGAATCAGCTACCGACCAGTTCTACATTACCAAACGCTGGTTTCATCAGCTTCAGTCGGAGTACCGCATCAATGCAGGCAACAGCCTGTCGCTGGCTGCGGCCTTCACCGACTACAGCCGGACCACACAAACCACCGAAATCGACCTCGTGACCGACCGGCGAACCCTGTCGCTGAGCGGTAACCAGGACAAATCCGTATTTACAACCAGCTTTCTCCGGCTCACCGGTCAGCACCGCCTGAATCCGGCCGTTTCGCTGCAGCACGGCCTGGAGATAAACCTTAACGCTGCTTCCGGAGAACGTATCGAAGGAAGTCCTGAAATAAACGATTACGCGTATTTTGCTTCCTCCGAGATCAAAGCGGGCCTTAAAATTAACCTTAGACCCGGTCTGCGCTTTATTTACAACTCGGTGTACGATGCTCCGCCGGTCATCCCCTCGGTTAACGCTAAATTCTCCCTGGCCAAAGGACTGGACCTGAGAGCCGCCTATGCCAGAGGTTTCCGTTCGCCGGCCCTTCGCGAGCTTTACTTTACCTTCTTTGATGCCAGCCATTCCATCCGGGGTAACCGCGACCTGAAGGCCGAGACCTCCGACAGCTACAATGCATTCCTGTCTTACCAGGTAACAGACCGGCAGGAGTTTCGCTGGAATACCACCTTAGGCACGTTCTATAATACTTTCGATAACCTCATTTCTATCGGTATTGATCCCAAAGACCCCGGCATTAATACATACCTCAACGTGGCTAAGCATAAAACCACCGGAGTTACACTCAACAATACCCTTTACTGGAAAAATCTCTACACCACACTGGGCTTTTCAGGGATAGGCCGTTACAACAACTTCTCCGAAACGGAGGATCTGACAGAGTTTATGTGGACGCCGGAGGTCAACACCAATCTTCGCTACCATTTTCCGAAGATCGCTTCCGACATCAGCCTTTTTCTGAAATACACCGGGAAGCTCCCCCGTTACATCGCCGAAACAACGGCCGCGGGCGTCACCGGTAAACGTACGGAAACGGAAGGTTACACCATGGCCGACCTTACTTTTAATAAAGTCTTTTACAAATACTTTACCCTTAACGCAGGGGTGAAGAACCTCTTTGGCGTAACTCGTCTCGCCAATACCAATACCGACTCCGGCGGTGCGCATTCTACAGGCGGCTCCGTTCCCATGTCGTACGGCAGGTCCTACTTTCTGGGCCTCTCCGCTCAAATTACCCGGTAATTAACTCAATACTCGAAACTCAATACTCGGAACTAATTATATAAATATGAAAAACACGATAAAATTTCTCCTGTTCTCCGTAATGATGGTATTTATGTCTTCCTGTGAAGACGATACCGTGGATCTACCTGATAATTATGTAGCTTTTAAGACCTCAGAAGTGGGTCTTACTGGAGATGATGCCACCCTGGAACTGTCGCTTACCCGGGCCGCCGATGCCGCCATTCCCGTAACGGTGAACCTTACGCCTGCCGGTGTGGAATACGGAACACACTTCACTACCGAGCCTGCGGCTGTAAACAATACGATCAGCCTCACGATCCCGCAGGGACAGTCTTCCGCCACCATCAAAGTTACCCCCGTGGCCGGCATTCTTCTTTCGGGCACCGAAACACTGAACTTCACGATCTCCAATGTGACCACGCCTACCCTGATAGGCCTCACCAAAGATCTGAAGCTGAGCTTCTCCAGGATCATTTCCCAGGGAAGTCAGCTTACCCTGGAAGGGAAAACCACGGAGTCTAATTATACCAATAATGTTTACGTCGACCTGAGTGCCAACAGCACTCACCGGAATGCCCGGAAATCATGGAATCTGGCGTTTTCCAATGACTCCCGGTTCCGGGTAGTGCTGAACCACTCTCTGCAAACCACGGCTGCAGCTACTACCAAAACAGACATCAGCCAGGTTTCGCTTGCAGATACCGCAACTACCCCCGACATCTACCTGTCAGGCGCGCGGATTATGGATCCAACTACTCTTCCACTGGTCGACAACTGGGATGGGGACCTGACCAAGACCGTTTTTGCCGAAATATCAGCCACCGCCTCCGAAAACAAGGTCTACCTGGTGGCGTTTGAAGGAAGTAACACACCGAAAAGCCAGTGGTACAAAGTGAAGGTAGACCGGAACGGTTCCGGCTATAAGGTACAATATGCTAAACTGGGAGAGACCAGTATCAAAACTGTGGACATCACCAAAAATGCCGATTTCAATCTTAGCTTTCTGTCTTTTGAAACAGGCCTGGTCAGCAACGTGGAGCCAAAGGCAAGAGAATGGGATATCCAGTACGGTTACAGCACTTACAACTCCGGCCTGAACACCCCTTACTGGTTCCAGGACTTCATCCTGCTGAACTACATCAGCGGAGCTGAGGCTGCTGAGGTGGCCGCTTCTACGGTCAGCTATGAAAACTACACGGAAACCCATATCGCCTCCACTACATTTACGAAGACCCGTGATGCCATCGGAAGCAAATGGAGAGTTACTTCAGGTGCTGCCATTGGTGTGGCCAAAGATAAATTCTATGTTATCAAAGATCCGGAAGGTAATGTATATAAGCTGAAATTCGTCAATGCCGGTCTCGGAAGTGACGGTGGCGAGAGAGGGAAACCGGTGATCGAGTTCAAACTGGTCAAAAAGGCATAAGTCATGAGCTGTAACAGCTATCAGACCATAAACCGGCAACTATTAAGGCTGCAGGCTCTTATCCGGATAAATATTTGATCTTTTAAAACAGCCTGGCAGTGCCGGGCTGTTTTAGCTTTATCGCGACTAAATTTGCAGCGAAACTAATCATTATTTAAAATTGTTCTAAAATTAAAAGAAAGGCACGTAAAAATTATTTCATGGTTAAAGAGGTGAAAAAAGAGCCCACTCTTTACGATCAGGCCCGACAGGTGCTGGATTCGAAAATTGAGGAGCTGGGCCTAAGGAAAACGCAGGAGCGTTACAGGATACTGGAAGAGATCTACAAACGGGAGGATCACTTCGAGATTGAAGATCTCTTTGACTCCATGCTACAGCAGAATTTTAATGTCAGCAAGGCCACTGTATACAATGTGGTGGAGCTTCTGACGGAGATCGGACTGGTGATACGGCACAACTTCGGGAACAATAATGCGGCGAGGTATGAAAAGGCCTTCGGGAGAAGGCAGCACAGTCACATCATCTGTACCAAATGCAATAAAGTGATCGAATTTTGTGACCCCCGGCTCCTGCTGATCCAGAATACTGTTTCGAAATACAGCGGCATCGAAATTAAAGATCACTCGCTGGTTTTTTACGGGATATGCAACAGCGAAAGCTGTCAGAAGAAATAAGATGAAAAAACCTGAATTTCCCGACATATCAATCTTTGTCTGTAACGGCAGCAAATGCGGGAAATACAGGGATTTCAGGAAGCTCCTGAAAAATGAGATCCGGAGCCGTGTACATGCCGATGCGGAGATCTTCCGTACCGAGTGCACAGACCGCTGTAAATTTGCCCCGGTACTAAGTCTTCAGCCTCAGAATATCTGGTTTTATAATTGTGATGAAAGCAGCGTGGAGTATATTGTGAAAGCGATAAACGCTAGCTTATGATCTCCCGATACTCTAACATTTTACCTTCCCTTTATGACAGAAAATATCCCTGACCTGCGCAGACACCTGCTTCTACTCACCCTGTCTGTCCTGACCATCCAATATTCCCGGGCCCAGCAGCTGGGGGCTACTCCCGAAAGGTCAGGTTATTTCTCTTCGGCTCCTGTGGCTCAGTCGCCTCAATTGAAGTGGAAGACCCCGACAGGAGGCCGGGTATTTGCTTCACCGGTTAGCTATGAGGATAAGTTATTTATAGGCTCCTGTGACAGTATATTGTATGCTTTGGCGAAAGCAGACGGACGGGTGCTGTGGAAATTTAAAACAGGAGGCGAGATCCGTTCATCGGTAGCCGTAGCAGACGGCAGGGTATACTTCTCAGCCACAGACGGCATCTTATATGCCCTGGATGCCATGAATGGCCGGCTTCAATGGACATTTGCAACAGCGGGGGAACGGTTCCATGATACCTGGGATTATCACCAGTCTTCGCCCGCCGTACATCAGAACACCGTGTATTTCGGGAGTGGAGATGGCGGGGTATATAGTCTTGACCGCCTGATAGGAAAACTGCAATGGAAGTTCAATACCGGAGGTATCGTACATGCTTCACCTGTGATAGCGGATGAAGCCGTACTGGTAGGAAGTTTTGACGGCTTTTTTTATTGCATCGAAGCAGACGGGCGTTTGCGTTGGAAATTCAAAACCGTCGGAGAAAGGTATTTTCCCCGGGGAGAAATCCAGTTTCATGCTACAGTAGCCGATAATACGGTTTATTTTTGCAGCCGCGATTTCAATGTTTATGCTTTAAATATCAAAGACGGCACCGGCCATTGGGTTTATCATCAGCAGGGTAGCTGGACAAGTGTGCCGGGTTTGGCAAACGGAAAACTACTGGTAACCATGTCAGATGCATATACTTTGCTGGCATTGGATGCGGAGTCGGGGAAAAGTCTCTTTGAGGCCCCTGTGCCCCTGAACGTGTTCTCAGGGGCCTCCGTTCAGGGAAATTTTGCCTACGTCGGTTCCATGGACGGCCGGATGTACCGTGTAGACCTGTCCACAGGGACGTCTTCCGTGATTTTTCAAACAGAAGCAAGCAGAAAATACCGCCCGGATTTTTTTGAGGATACGGGCAAGCTGCGGGCTGACCTGGAGGAAAAATATAAGGATAACTTCACGCTTATGTATGTTGATTTCCTGAAAATGGGGAGTATTCTTTCTACGGTGTGGATAACGGATAACACCTTATTTTTTGGTAGTGCCGATGGCTATGTGTATGCCCTTTACTGATCTGTCCTCCCGTGTTCTATACTCGCAAAAAATTATTTTTCAACTTTTAACGAAAAACAAAATTTTCGTTTGCCAGGCATCTAAAACCACGGAATAAAACGCTGAAAATTGGCATTTTGTCAATAGTATTTTTTTTAGAAAAAATAGAATGTTTGCAAGGACAATTAAATTGTGTATGTTTGCACCAAAAAACTATAGTCATCAATGAGTTATATAGAACCGGCTCCCGTTCCGGCCACAGAGAATCCATTGGATTCCATGATGTCAAGATTCAATGCCGCTATCCGCATCCTTGGTCTGCCTGATGAAATGTATGATATCCTGAAGGTTCCGGCCCGGCAGGTGATCGTGGGTCTGCCCGTGACCATGGATAATGGGAAAATCAAAGTTTTCGAAGGATATCGCGTAATTCACTCGACCATTTTAGGCCCCGGGAAAGGGGGAGTACGACTGGACCCGGGGGTTACGCTCGATGAAGTAAGAGCCCTTGCCGCCTGGATGACGTGGAAGTGCGCCGTGGTGGATATCCCTTACGGGGGTGCCAAGGGCGGCATTGCCTGTAACCCGCGTGAAATGTCGGCCGGGGAGATCGAACGCCTCGTGCGCGCCTATACATTGGGTATGCTTGACATATTTGGTCCGGACAAAGACATTCCCGCTCCCGATATGGGTACCGGTCCGAGAGAAATGGCCTGGCTGATGGACGAATATTCCAAGGCAAAAGGAATGACCACACAGGCTGTGGTGACCGGCAAGCCGCTGGTGCTGGGCGGATCTCTTGGACGTACGGAAGCCACCGGAAGGGGGGTGACCGTATCGGCCGTTTCTGCCATGGAAAAGATCAAGCTCAACCCGTACCGGGCCACGGCCGCCGTGCAGGGTTTTGGTAACGTCGGTTCCAACGCTGCGCTTTTACTGAAAGAAAGAGGGGTTACCGTGACCGGTATAAGCGATGTCTCGGGGGCTTATTATAACGATAAAGGGATAGACCTCGAGAAGGCCATCGAATACCGGAATAACAATAATGGTATCCTTGAAGGTTTTACCGGCGCTGAAAAAATAGAATCGGAAGACATCCTCTTCCTGCCGGTGGACCTGCTCGTACCTGCTGCCAAGGAAGACGTGATCACCAAGCACAATGCTTCAAAGATCCAGGCCAAGCTAATCGTGGAAGGAGCCAACGGCCCCACTTCCGCCACGGCAGACGACATCATTAACGACAAGGGCATCATGGTGGTGCCGGATATCCTGGCCAATGCCGGCGGGGTGACCGTGTCGTATTTTGAATGGGTACAAAACCGGATGGGCTATAAATGGCCGCTCGACCGGATCAACCGGAGGAGCGACCGGGTCATGAAAGACGCCTTCAACAATGTATACGAGACTTCAGAGAAATATAAGGTTTCTCTGCGTCTGGCAGCCTATATCCTGGCCATCGACAAAGTCTCCAGCTCTTATAAATTCCGGGGCGGTTACGGTTGAGGTCATTCATTACGGGGAGCTTTCGAGAGCCTGATTAAAGGGCTTGAACCATGGAAGATGTTTAAAAAACGCGCTAAATGCAAGGCGTTGAGGAGGATGTTGAAGGAGTATACTAAAAGTATGTGACCGAAACCGGGCTCCGAAAACAACGCAGCAGTTGGTGTGCTTTTTAAACATCTTCTTTACCTTTGTACCGATCATTGAAACATAAGCATGAGTGAAATAAAGGGATCGGTTTTCTGGGTCACGGGGGCTTCGTCGGGTATCGGTGAGGCTACGGCCCATGCCGCAGCGCAAAAGGGAGCGAAGCTGGTGCTCTCCGCCCGGAGAAAAGAAGAGCTGGAGCGGGTAAAAAAAGCAACCGGCCTGGCGGAAGAAGATATTCTGGTACTGCCCCTCGACATGGAAAATCCTGCGGAGATCCAGCCGGCGGTAGACGCCGTACTCCGAAAATTCGGCCGTATCGATATTCTGTTCAACAATGCAGGCGTTTCTCAGCGCTCCAGCGTGCTGGATACGAAATTCGAAGTTTTTCAGCGCCTGATGAACCTCAATTATCTTTCGGTAGTGGCCCTCACTAAGGCGGTCCTGCCGGTGATGATCCGGCAAAACTCGGGTCACCTCCTGGTGACCAGCAGCATATCGGGTAAGCTGGGCTCGCCTATGAGGGCGGGCTATTGCGGTTCCAAGCACGCCCTGCACGGCTTCTTTGATGCCTTGCGCTCTGAGGTGTACGATCATAACATACGGGTACTGATCGTATGTCCGGGTTATATTAGGACCGACATTTCCATCAATGCATTTTCAGCCGATGGCGGCAAACACGGTAAAATGGATGAAAATCAGAACAGGGGAGTTTCCGCGGAGGCGTGTGCCGGACAGATCCTTCAGGGTATACTCCGCAACCATAACGAGATCTATATCGGAGGAAAAGAAGTGATGGGAGTTTACCTGAAGCGGTTTTTTCCAGCACTGCTTAACCGTATCGTGCGCAGGCAGGCCCCAAAATAAAATGAGGGGGAAGTCCGTAAGGAACGCCTGCACGACCCGAATGTTCAGGGGGTAATCGGAATCGCTGTTTAGATCCCTCCAATAACAATATATAATTAAAATGAAAAAAGACCTTTTCATCGTACGGCATGCCACGGCAGAAGATATCGGAAACCTCCGGGTAGTTCGCGATTATGACCGGGAGCTCATTTCCAAAGGAGTGATGGAGTCGGCTAAAGTGGGCCGGTATCTGTCGGAATATTTTCCCGGAATAGAGGCCATCTATTCCAGCGGGGCGGCCCGGGCCCTGTCTACCTCTACTTACATTGCAGAACAGATCCGGTTCGACACCGAAAAGATCGAGGTCCATGACGCCCTGTACGGGAGCGGCCCTCGGGGCTATCTCGAGGTGCTGAATAAGGTCCCGGCCGGAATAAACAGCGTCATGATGGTCGGTCATAACCCCGACGTCACCTATTTCGTGGATTACCTCACCCGTGATGACACCGGCGGCTCCATGAAGAAAGCAACGGTCATCCACCTTCAGTTTGAAGGTTTTGAATGGAGCGAAATCTCACAGAATCTCGGCCATTTTATGAAAAGAATTGATAAGCCGGAGATAAATTGAAAAATAACAAGATTTTCAGGATTCTGTTTATTGTTTTTTTACTGATCGTAATCTTTCTCCTGATCGACATGGCCCGTCATACCACGCCGCCCTGGGAAAAGAAGAAATCAGCCGTTCAAAAAGAGCAATAAGAGTATGTTTAAATTTTTAGGGATATTTTGCACACTTTAAACATCCTCTAACATGTATTTTAGCCGCTTTCTGGCAGGAATTATCGTATTTGTGGCCATTTCCTGCAATACTGTAAGTAAAAAAGAATACCACGACCCGGAAAAGCTCTGGGGCGAATTATACAGCGACGTTGCCAAAGCCCGGCTTTTTTCCAATCCCAAGGAATTCTGGGATGCAGCACCCAAAGGCAAAGCTGAAAAACTGCTGCAGTATTATGAGCACGCAAAGACCGAACCGGGCTTTGACCTGCACAAATTCGTAGCGGAATACTTTACCGTTCCGGACTATTCCCTGGCCTGGCCCACTTCTCAGAATAGTTTTGAAACCTATGTAACCCATACTTTCCGGGCTCTTATGACCCGGCCTGAAGATGACGGCGGATCGCTGATCCCTACCCGTATGCGCTACCTGTCAGGCGGCGGGATGTTCCCGGAATATAACTATTACCGGAGCTTCTTTGCCGTAAAAGCCTTTCAAGCCCTGAAAGAAGATTCACTGGCAGCAGACATGGCCACCAACGCCTTTCAGTTTATTCAGGACTACGGCTACGTGCCCTATGGTAACCGCTCGTACTATCTGGGCTTCTCCGGCTTCCCCATGCTTTCGCTGATGGCAGAAGCAGTGGCGGAAAAACAACCCGGTCTGCTGCCCTGGTACGGCAACCTGATGGCCCGCGACTACCAGACCTGGATGACGGCCGGTGATAAGGAGGCCCCACAGACAGGGGCGCATAAGTCAGTAGTGCTGCTGAAAGACGGAAAAACACTCAACCGGTTTTATTCCGAAGGAAAGCCCAACCGCTACATCTCCTTCCTGAAGACCACCGAATGGGAAGGCTCATCCCGGTTCTTCGCTGACAGTAAGCAGGATCCCGCCCGGTTCATGCCCCTTGACCTGAACGCCGCCCTATATCACTTTGAACAGATGTTGTCGGCTTCCTTTGCCGCCAAAGAGCGGTCGGAATATGCCGCCAGCTATAAAACCCTGGGCGGGATCCGGAAAGACCTGTATGACTCCTACTTTTATGATCAGGAAAAGGGCTATTACTATGATTATGACTTCATTTCCCGAAAGCCCTCGGGGGCGGAAACCCTCGCCGGGATCTTTCCGGTGCTGACCGGGCTGAGCAGCAAAGAGCAGGCGGATGCTGTGGCACGGAAAATAGAACGGGATTTCCTGACCGAAAACGGGGTTTTGGAT
This sequence comes from uncultured Lacihabitans sp., assembly GCA_964563435.1. Taxonomy (GTDB): domain Bacteria; phylum Bacteroidota; class Bacteroidia; order Cytophagales; family Spirosomataceae; genus Leadbetterella. The sequence goes on along the minus strand of CAZLXI010000028.1, from coordinate 38,821 downwards.
GATCTTTCCACAGACTACGGCTCGGCAGAGATGAATTATCTGACCATTCTGGCGCTACGCAAAGCCGGGAGACCGGATCTGGCCGACACACTGAAGCAGCGCTGGCTCAGCCTGAACAGGCTGTATTTTTCACAACACCGGCATATTCTTCCCGTTTATAACCTCAAAGACCCGGGCAGAAGCTCCAAAACTCCGGCACGGGTAGACGGAGCACTGGCCGTGCTGATCGCCATTTTAAACGAATGATAATATAAGCCGGTAAGGGTAATTGTATGGAAAGAACCTTTTAAACGAATAATATTATGGCAAAAGCACTTATCTTAGGAAGTACGGGGCTGGTAGGCGGCCTTCTTCTCCAAAAAATACTGGCGGACGACTACTTCGGGGAAGTAACGATATGGGTCCGTAAAAATCCCGGACTAACCCATCCCAAATTAAAGGCAGTCGTTACCGACTTCAAAGACCTCCCCGAAACTGAGGCAGATGTGGTGTTCTCCTGCCTGGGCACTACCCGGAAAAAGACCCCGGACCCGGCTCTTTACCGCTTCATTGAAGTAATCCTACCGGTAAATACGGCGAAACTACTATTGAATAAGGGGCTGCAGCAGTTTCACTATATTTCTTCTCTCGGAACACACGTCACCAGCCGGGGCGCCTACCTGCAAAACAAATGGGCGGCGGAATCCGGCCTGAATGCCCTTGACATTCCGGCTCTTTACCTTTACCGGCCCTCGCTGATCTTTGGCCCAAGAAAAGAAACCCGTCTTTTGGAGGGCATATCCAATGCCCTTTTAAGCCTGCTTAACCCTTTACTGGTCGGGAAATTAAAAAAATACCGTCGTATTTCTGCGGAAACGATTGCGGAAGCCCTGGTCAGGAATGCAAAAAATGCCGTACCCGGAATGCATATTCTTGAATCCGACAAAATTCAGGAAACAGGTACCTGAAATCCTTCCCGAAACAGGGGCCCGCATTTATTTCTTTTGCAATCAGTAAAATATCCCTATTTTTACCGACCAATATACATAAATGCATTTGAAAACGTCTATTGTGGCCACAGGCTCCGCAATGCCTGAAAGAAGAATAACGAACAGTTATTTCCTGGACCGTACCTTTCTGAACGAAGACGGGTCTCCCATGACGAAACCCGTGGCGGAGATCGTGGCAAAACTCGAGCAGATTACCGGTATTAAGGAGAGAGGTTATATTCCTGAAAAAGGAGATTCCGTGCCTCTTATGGCAGAAGCCTGTGAGAACGCCATTGCCGACTGGGGGCAGGACCGCAACAAAATAGACGGGATCATCGTAGGCCATAACGCCGGGAACATGTTGGAAGGCCGGCAGGGCTTTCATACCGTACCCAATATGGCAGCCCTGCTGAAACATCGTCTCGGAATTACTAACCATGAATGCTTTGCTTACGACATTCTTTTCGGCTGCCCGGGCTGGGTTCAGGGTGTGATCCAGGCCCATCAGGCCATACAGACAGGCGATGCAACGAACGTACTGGTGGTGGGCGTCGAAGTAGCCTCAAGACTTCTTGACCCCTTTGACCTCGATTCCATGATCCTGGCCGACGGTTGCGGCGCAGCCATTGTGAGCGCCACCAAACAGGAAAATGCGGGCATTATTTCTTATGCCACCTTTTCACATGCTCTCGATGACATCTCCTGTATCTATCTCAGCCGCTCTTATAACAGGGAATGGAATGATCCCACCCTATTTAAAATGAACGGAAAAGACGTCTATAAATATGCTACCGTATGGGTACCACAGGTCATCAAAAAAGCATTGGATAAGGCCGGCCTTAATGCCTCCGATGTAGACATGTTCCTCTTCCACCAGGCTAACGGCAAGATGTTGCAGGCCTTTGCCAATAATCTGGCACAGATGTATAACATGGAAGGACTTTCTTTCGAAGGGAAGATCCCGGTAACCATTCATTTTACCGGAAATACCTCCGTGGCTACTGTACCCACCATCCTCGACCTTATCCTTAATGACAGGCTGGAGGGCTACCGGATCGAACCCGGCATGACGGTGGTTTTTGCCTCTGTAGGGGCGGGAATGCATTGCAATGCCCTTGTATATCGGTTTTAAGATGCAAATCTCCGGTCATCCTGCCGGAACACCTCAGTGCTGATAACTCGTGTTGCAGGCGGGCTGACCGCACGGTACCAGCCCGAATGCATGACAACCTGTACATGAAACCTCTTTGTTGTCGTTTATATTTGTACTTGGTTTAACCCTATATCGGCATGAAGCAGAAGCAGATTTTCTTTGATGTTTATAAAAACCTGTCTACCCGGCGGCTGATCATCCTGACCGTCCTCCTTTTTTTTGTTATGGGCGTCCTGTTCTACTTTAACCAGATCAGCAAAGCCCTGGAAGAACGGGAAAAGTCGTATGTCGACCTTTACGCCAAGGCTATGGCCTTCCTGATCGAACAAAGCGGTGAAGACTGCGATTATACCTTCATTGCTGAAGTGATCCAGGCCAATACCACCGTTCCGGTGATCTTATCGTATGGCGGTATTCCCAACAGGTACGTAAATATTCCCGAGCTGGAAGACCCCGTCCGGTCCTGGACCGACGAGGAAAAGATAAAATTCCTGGAGGAAAAGATCGTGGAAATGAAAGCGCAGAATGAGCCCATTCCGTATCAGGTGGGCGGCGAGCAGGACTATGTGTATTATGCCAATTCTTCTACCCTCAAAACCCTGCGGTTCTTCCCCTACATCATCCTGAGCACCCTGTTCCTGTTTGGCGGGCTGGCCTATATTTCCTATTCCTCTTCGCGGCGGGCCGAACAAAACCGGGTGTGGGTAGGTCTTGCTAAAGAAACTGCCCACCAGTTGGGCACGCCTATCTCGGGGCTGATGGGATGGATAGAAGTGCTGAAAACCTACCCCGATTTTGATCATAGCATCGGTGATGAAATGATGAAGGACGTACACCGCCTCGAAACCATTACGGCACGCTTCTCCAACATCGGATCCGTTCCCACCAAACGTTCGGAAAACATCGGCGAACTGATAGAGACCACAGCCGAATATCTCAAAAAACGGATATCCACCAAAATCCGATGGACAGTCACCAATAACCTTACCGAGCCCTATTACCGCGATGTTAACCGACACCTGATCGAATGGGTGGTGGAAAACATCTGTAAGAACGCCGTAGACGCCATGGCCGGGGTCGGAGAGCTGCACATCACTATTGACAGGCTCCCCAATAAGAAAATCTGTGTCAATATCCGTGATACCGGGAAAGGAATGACCCTCGCCGTACAACGAAACATCTTCAATGCCGGATATTCTACCAAAAAGCGGGGCTGGGGGCTGGGGCTGACCCTGGGCAGGCGTATCATAGAAACCTACCACGACGGCAAACTGTACGTTTACAACTCGGAAGTAAACAAAGGGTCTACCTTCAGGATCATTCTCTGAGGCGGGGAACCGGTCGTTAGAACGGCTTATTCGTAATAAATAAAAATAAGCCTTATACTCCTTATACCTAAGCGGTTAAAAATAAAGCTTCGAAATCAGACCGGCTAAACTCGCGTATAAATAAGCTATAAACGAAATGATTCTGTATTTTTGTTTCTGCTAAAGAATAATCATTTTTTAATGACGCATCATACCCTGAAACTAAAAAAGCCCCTGGCTTTTATTGATCTCGAAACTACAGGCATCAATATTACCCGGGACAGGATAGTTGAGATCTCCATTGCCAAGGCTAACCTTGACGGAACCGTTGAAACCCGGACCAAGAAAGTTAACCCTACCATTCCCATACCTCTGGAATCCAGCCTTATTCACGGGATTTATGATGAAGACGTGGCCAATGAGCCCACTTTTAAGCAACTCGCCCGTTCACTGGCCCAGTTTCTGGAAGGATGTGACCTCGCCGGGTTCAACAGTAACCGCTTTGATATCCCGATGCTGGTGGAGGAATTCCTGAGAATTGACACCTCACTGTTCGACATCAAAAACCGGAAGCTGATCGATGTTCAGCGGATATTCCACCTGATGGAGCCCCGTACCCTGGCAGCGGCTTATAAGTTCTACTGCGGCAAAACCCTGGAAAATGCGCATAGCGCTGAGGTAGACACCCTGGCTACTATGGAAGTGCTTTGTGCCCAGGTGGAAAAGTACGAAGGGGTAACGATCAAAGACGATGCGGGTAACGAATATGCACCTGTCAGGAATGACATGGACGAGCTGCATAAGCTGACCTCCAACAGCCTGGTGGACTTCGCACAGCGCATGACCCTCAACAAAAACGGCGAGGTGGTCTTTAATTTCGGCAAGAATGCAGGCCGGAAAGTAGAGGAGGTTCTGCAGCGCGAACCGCAGTACTACGACTGGATGATAAACTCTGAATTTCCGCTGGATACCAAGCGAAAGCTGACGGAAATTAAATTGAAAATGAAAAAGTAAAATACTATTTTTGCGAGTTGGTTTGCTAAGATAATCTATACATTATGTTCGAAGGCAGTTTAGAAAACATTCCGGAAATCTTCCGGCAGATTCCGCTCATCAATATTGTGCAGTTGGCCACTATCCTTTTCACCATAGGGGTAGTAGGAGTGCTGATCCGAAGAAACGCTATCATCATCCTGATGTCTGTGGAGCTTATGCTGAATGCCGTTAACCTCCTCCTGATCGCGTTTTCTGCGTATAACTCCGATTCTCACGGCCAGATATTCGTATTCTTCATTATGGCAGTAGCCGCTGCCGAAGTAGCGGTGGGGCTGGCCATCATTGTGATGATCTTCCGTAATATCCGGACCATAGACATCGGCTTGTTCAATAAATTAAGAGGCTAAAGAATTTGTATTATGACCTTATCATTACTGATTACGCTTATCCCGCTGATACCGTTTGCCGGATTCCTGATCAACGGCCTGGGATTTCGCCATATACCCAAAAGCCTGGTCCCCCTTATCGGCACCGGGGCCTCTTTCCTGTCTTTTCTTTGTGTATTTTTCACCTACCTTCAGTTTAACGGCGACCCTATCCTGGTAAAGCTCTTTGACTGGATCACCGTAGGCAACCTGAACATCGGCTTTACTTTCCAGGTAGATCAGCTTTCCCTGATCATGCTCTTTGTGATCACGGGTGTGGGTACTCTCATTCACGGCTATTCCGCCGGTTACATGGGTCATGATCCGGGCTACGGTAAATTCTTTGCCTACCTGAACCTGTTCCTGTTTTCGATGATCATCCTGGTGCTGGGCGGAAACTACCTCATGATGTTTATCGGCTGGGAAGGCGTAGGGCTATGCTCCTATCTCCTGATAGGCTTCTGGAACAAAAACACCAATTATGCCGATGCCGCCCGCAAGGCCTTCATTATGAACCGCGTGGGTGACCTGGGCTTCCTGATCGGTATTTTTCTGATCATCAGCACATTCGGTACGGTAGAATACGGGGAGGTCTTCACCAAAGCCACGTCATTCCCCGTGGGGGATGCAGTGATCACCGCCATCACCCTGGCACTCTTTGTGGGAGCTATGGGGAAATCAGCTCAGATCCCGCTGTTTACCTGGCTGCCGGATGCCATGGCAGGCCCTACACCGGTTTCAGCACTGATCCACGCCGCTACTATGGTTACTTCAGGGATCTACATGATCGTACGGTCGAATGTGCTTTACACCCTGTCGCCGTTCACACTGGAAGTGGTGGCATGGATCGGGCTGGCCACAGCTCTGCTGGGCGCAGTGATCGGGCTGTTTCAAAATGACATCAAAAAAGTGCTGGCCTACTCCACCGTCAGTCAGCTGGGTTATATGTTTATCGGCCTGGGGGTGATGGCCTATAGTTCGGGTTTATTTCACGTGATCACTCATGCTTTCTTCAAGGCCCTGCTCTTCCTGGGCGCCGGTAGTGTGATCCATGCCATGAGTAACGACCAGGACATCCGGAACATGGGTGGCCTGTGGAGTAAGATCAAAATTACCGCCATTACTTTTCTTATCGGTACTATCGCTATCAGTGGGATACCGCCTTTTGCGGGCTTCTTCTCCAAAGATGAGATCCTGGCCCACACTTATGAGCACAATAAACTGATGTGGATACTGGCACTGGCAGGCTCTTTCCTCACGGCATTCTATATGTTCCGCTTATTCTTTGTCATCTTTACCGGAAAGTTCAGGGGTACCAAAGAGCAGGAACACCACCTGCACGAATCTCCTTCCAGCATGACCCTCCCGCTGATGGTGCTGGCCGCATTGTCTGTTCTGGGCGGATTTATCGGTATGCCGGTGGTATTTCACGCACCGCATTACCTGAATGAATTCCTGAGCCCGGTGTATGAGGGGTCTCGTGCAGTTAAAGAAAGCTTCGGACATGTGGACCTCAGCCACAGTACGGAATGGATCCTGATGGGGGTTTCGGTGGGTGTGGCGGCCATCGCCATCTTTCTCTCTTACACGGTGTACGGTAAGGGCGGAAGCGTGCCTGAACCGGATCAGGAGGTGAGCGGTCTCAAAAAAGTCATTTATAATAAATTCTATATTGATGAGCTTTATGACGCCGTATTCGTGCAGCCGGTGATGCGTCTTTCTTCCTGGCTCCACAGCGCCGTGGATAACCGGGTGATCGGCGGCCTGATCAACGGCATCAGCGGAAGCGTGGCCGAAACCGGCAGTGTTTTACGGAAGCTGCAAACCGGTAATATCGGAACGTACATCTGGCTTATCACTCTTGGCCTGATCATTTTTCTTGGATTTAGTGTTGGTACGGAAGTCTGGACTTCTTTAAAATCTATCAGTAAATAACCCATGTTAACACTCATACTATTTTTACTGCCTTTGATCTCCGGACTTTTCCTGGTCTGGAATAAAAGCCATGGTCTGGCCAAAACCTTGACCGTGCTGGTAAGTCTGGTGCAACTTGCTCTCTTTATTTATATAGGGTGTATTTTCCGTACGGATGCCTCCTCCCTTGATTACTCCAGGAGCTGGTTAAGTGAGTTTAATGTGAGCTTTCACCTGGGGCTCGACGGCCTTTCTTTTTTAATGGTGGGGCTGACGGTGATGGTTTCCGGGCTTATTCTATTTGCCACCAAAGATTTGAATTACGGGAATATTTCCCGCTTACTGGGATTAATCCTCATCACTGAAGCGGCCCTGATAGGGGTTTTTACAGCCAAAGACGCCTTCCTTTTCTACTTTTTCTTTGAATTGGCGCTGGTTCCAGTTTACCTCATAGCCAACCTTTGGGGTGGTGAAGGCATATCACGGATCACCCTGAAAATGTTTATCTACACGGTCTTCGGAAGTTTACTGATGCTGGTGAGCTTTGTGGTGCTGTACCTGTTTGCTCAAACTTCGGAACTGACAGAGCTGGCCGGCATCCATGCCCGGTTAAGACCCGGCCTTAATAACCTGCTTTTCTGGGGTTTTCTCATTGCCTTTGCCATAAAATCGCCCCTCTTTCCGTTTCACAGCTGGTTACCGGACGCCTACAGCAAATCACCTACCCCGGCGACCATGCTGCTGTCGGGCCTGCTGTCTAAAATGGGGATATACGGTATTCTCCGTATATTGATTCCCCTCGCTCCGGTAAGTACTGCTAATTTTTCGGCACTGCTGATCTACTTTGCTATTGTAGGGCTGATCTACGGCTCCGTCATTGCCATTCAGCAGTTTCACATCAAGCGACTGATCGCTTACTCTTCGTTTGCGCACATGGGCCTGATGGCAGCCGCAGCGCTTACCCTTTCGTCGTCAGGTATTCAGGGCGCTGTTTTCCAGATGGTAGCGCACGGCTTCAGTGCGGTTGGGCTGTTTTATGTGGCCAAGATCATTTATGACAAAACAGGAAGCCGCACCCTGACCGAACTGGGAGGCATGTCGCAGCGGGCTCCTAAGCTGGCCGTTCTTTTCCTCATTGTTTTGCTGGGAAGTGTGGGCCTGCCGCTGACCAACGGCTTCGTGGGAGAATTCCTGATGCTCCGGGCGGTTTTTGATTTTCAGAATATTCTGGGGATAGTAGCGGTCAGCAGCATTATTCTCGGAGCGGTATACTTACTGAGGCTGTATCAGAAAACCATGTTCGGGCCGGTAACTTCCTTTACGGAGAATATCGAGGATATTGGCACGAAAGAGCTTATTGTTCTGGTTCCCATTGCTTTAGTCATCATCATCACCGGAGTGTTTCCTAACTGCCTGCTGGAATTGAGCAGCGGTTTTGCCGATACGCTGATAAAATAAGTCATCCGATATGTATCCAATTATAGTATTATCATTTACGGGTTTACTTACACTGTTTCTGGGGCTTAATAACCCCAGGTCTAAAAGCATCCTGCCCGGCACCGTACTTTTCCTGATGGTGGCCCTGATCAGCAATTTTGCCGACTGGAACGCTCCGGGAACCTATTTTAATAACATGATCGAAGTGACCAACCCCAATATTATCGTGGGGTCGGTGATCATCCTCTCGGCCTTATTCCTGGTATTGCTAAGCCCGGGGCAGTTTGATGATGAGAATGCGCACCCTGCCGAATACTATGCGCTGATGCAGTTCAGCGTGGTGGGCGCCCTGATCATGGCTTCTTTTAACAACCTCCTGATGCTTTTCCTGGGACTGGAGATCCTCTCCATAGCGCTGTATGTATTGACCGGGAGCGACAAAAGAAACCTTCGCGGAAACGAAGCCGCGCTGAAATACTTCCTGATGGGCTCATTTGCCACGGGTATTCTGCTCTTTGGAGTGGCAATGCTCTACGGAGCTACCGGTTCCTTTGATATCAGTTCCGGCACTACGCTGGCCCGTACGGCCCTGCATTATAAGATCTTTTTTCATGTAGGGATCGTGTTTACGCTTATCGGTCTGCTATTTAAGATCTCAGGCGCCCCTTTCCATTTCTGGACCGCTGATGTGTATCAGGGTGCACCCACTATCTTCACCGCCTTTATGGCCACCATTGTAAAAACAGCGGTAATTTTTGCCCTTTATCGGCTACTGGCCGTAAGCTTCCCTTACGAGTATATTTTCTGGGTGAAGATACTCCTGGTAGTGATTGCCTTCAGCCTTGTGGCCGGGAACATCACGGCCGTGGTTCAGGATAACTTTAAGCGTATCCTGGCCTTTTCCAGTATTTCCCAGGCCGGCTTTATGCTGATGGCTTTAACGGGTATCAATGCCAAAACCTTTGCCAACCTGGCCTTCTACTCGGCCAGCTATGTGCTTGCTACCATCTCCGCACTGGGTGTACTGATGGTAGTGTCCCGAAATACACTGAAGGAGGGCCGCCCCAATGAAAACGTAGAGGTTTTTAACGGGTTGTTCAGAAGGAGTCCCGGTCTGGCCGTAGTTCTCCTTATCGCTATGCTTTCGCTTTCCGGTATTCCGCTGACCTCCGGGTTCTGGAGTAAATTCTTTGTATTTACCGACGCCATCGGAAAAGGATACCTTTGGGTGCTGATTCTGGCGGTGATCATGTCGGCCATATCCCTGTATTACTATTTTCGGCCTGTGGTGGCAGCTTTCCGGCCGTCAGGTACGCAGGCCTTGGGAGAGCCTTCCGTGGAAGTAAGCACCCTTCAGAAGATCATTCTTTACGGATCCGCGCTGCTGACCGTGATCCTGGGGGTGGCACCGGGCATATTCCGCGCCTTATTCTGACCAGGCTCTGAAACCAATAACTTCCATCAGCATAGTATGGAACCGAATCTGCTCTGTGTCTTATTCTGAAGGGGCTTTGAAGTAATAACTTCGCTCAGGATAGTTGGCCCCCGACCCGTTCTGCACCGTTTGCTGAACAGACTTCTTAGATTGTGCTTAAAGAGCTTTTAGCCCAAAAGCTCTTTTTCTGTTGTATTTTTTGAAGTTATTGTTTGGTTTTTTCTTGTTTTTTAAAATTTTCTTTAAGTTTTTTTTAAGAAAACTTGCCTGAGTTCTTAAAAAACCCTTAAATTTGTTCAGTGTTTAACAAAAAACAATCTCTAAAAATGAAAAAAGTATTTGGTCTTTTAATGATCGCTACTATGGTAGCTTTTACAGCTTGTACTAAAACTGCTGAAACTGAAGAAGAAGCAACTGCAGTAGAAGAAACTGCTGCTACTATCGATTCAGCTGCTGCTGTTATTGATTCAGCTGCTGCCGTTATCGATTCAGCTGCTGCTGCAAACTAATAAGTGAGACTTATTGTAAAAAAAGCCTTATCTTGCGATAAGGCTTTTTTTATTGTATAAACTATGACACTCCGAACTTCTCCGCCCCCTTACACGACCGATTTCAGGATCTCCCTTGAGCCTTTACAGACCGATTATCTCCCCAACCGTATCTCCGTTCTCCGGTCCGATATCCTGGAGGTCTTCCGGTTGGAATTTATATTTCCTTTCGGTCTGCTGCATGCTCCAAACATTGAAACCGGCCATTTTCTTCCCCGCCTGATGGCGCTCGGTACCGACCGCCGAACGGCGTATGAGATCGCGGAAGCTTTTGAACGGCTGGGGGGCTTCCTCGACATCAGCATGGGCCTCCGCCGCACCACCGTGACCCTGCACGGGTTAAGCCGCTACTTTAAAGATTATCTCCCGCTTCTGGGGGATGTCATCTTTCAAACCTCCTTCCCTGAGGATGAAATTGACATACAGCGCGCGCAGGCTTCACAAAATTACCAGGTGGAAAGCCTGAAGCCGGCATTCCGGGCCAATACGTCCTTTAAAGAAGTGATCTATGGGAAAGACAACCTTCCCGGACAAACCCCCGACCCTGACGCCATCGCCCGGCTGAACCGCGACTCCCTGAAAAAATTTCATGCCGCCACCTTTGCGCACAGCCCGTTTGATATTTACCTGTGTGGTCATTTTACCGATCCGGATCTTTCTGCCTTGCAAAGCTTTTCGAAACCATTCGGCCGTGGGGATATCCCGGCACGCAGTTTCCCGGAAAAACGTCCTGTGCAGCATATTACGGTAGAAATGGAGAATTCCATTCAAAGCAGCCTGATCATCGGGAAACGCCTCTTTAACCGGGCGCATCCTGATTTTTTCCGTTTCCTGGTGACCAATACCCTCTTCGGCGGCTACTTTGGCAGCCGGCTGATGAAAAACATACGGGAGGAAAAAGGACTTACTTACGGCATTTCTTCTTCCCTGGCGGCCAATGGTCCTGACGGAGTATTCAGTATCCGGGCAGAGCTCAACAAGGAAAAACTGGAGGAGGCCCTGGCAGCCATCGGTGCGGAGAAGGAAATACTCCGGACCGTTCCCGTACCGGAAGATGAGCTGACCACGGTAAAAAGCTACATCAAGGGAAATATACTGAACGGCACCAACACCATCTTTGATATAATGGATAAGCACAAAGCTCTCTTCTACGAATCCCTTCCTCCCGATTTCTATGAAAACATGGGTGAACAGGTTGACGCCGTCACGCCTGAAGACGTAATGTGTATGACGGATACATGGTTAAATGATTTTTCAACGGTAATAGCAGGATAATATGGGACGAATACTGGCCATAGACTACGGAAAGGTACGCACGGGACTGGCGGTCACTGACCCCCTGAAGATCATCTCCACAGCGTTGGAAACCGTCAAAACGCAGGATCTTATCCCTTATCTTCAGCAATATATTCTTCAGGAGCCCGTGGAAATCTTTGTTCTGGGTCTGCCCGTCAGCCTGAAAAATGAAGATACTCCCACTACCGCTATGGTCCGGGAATTCGGGCAAAAGCTCGGGCAAACTTTCCCGGAGATCCGTGTACGTTATGTGGATGAGCGATTCACCTCAAAAATGGCGCAGGACAGCATGATCGCGTTTGGGGCGAAGAAAAAAGACCGCCAGAACAAGGGCAATACCGATAAGATCAGCGCGGTGATCATCCTGCAATCTTATATGGAAAGTTTATGAAAAAAAGGGGGTCGCTATGCAACCCCCTTTCTATTGTATCAAAATCCGGGATTTTGCTTCAACTTTTCATTCCGGTTAATTTCATCTCTGTGAATAGGGAGGAAATACATCTTGTCCAGCCAGTTTCTGTTTTCCGTACCCGGGTCAACCGGTAACACGGTATAGGTGTAGTCATAATTTTCAGTACTGTATCTGTACAGATTAACTGTCTTACCCGCCTTAAGCGTTCCTCGTACACTTATATAATCTGCCTTCCGGCCTACAGTTACAGGAGCTGTCATCCATCTGCGGATATCGTGGTAACGGTGTGATTCAAAGGCCAGCTCCACCTGCCGCTCATTCCTGTACCGGGCTTTCAATGCCTCTCCTGAATCAGTCACAGCCGGCATACCTGCGCGGAATCTGATCCTGTTAAGCCAGGTTCTGGCTTCATCCTCTTCTCCTAACTCTATACAGGCCTCAACGTAGTTCAAAACGGCTTCTGTATAACGAAGCACCGGCCATGGAATTTCCTGACGGGTATTCTGATCCTGTATGGCAGGATTTTCATCCAGGAACTTCCGCATATAGTACCCTGTGCGCGTTCCGTTCCAATCTTCTACAGCACTTAGACGGGTGTCCAGTCCGTTATAGGTCACCTTAGCTCCCGATCCGTCAATAATCTCGTATTGGCCCGTCTGGATCTGGTTAGCCGGGTCTCTTGATGCCACGTCAGCCGTTCTTGGCTTCCAACCTGCACCATCATACAAAACAGAAGCGTAAAATCTCGGATCCCTGTTCGTATAAGGGCTCTTTGCATGCTCGGTGTTAGCCCAGTTGAATCTGGTTCCATCGGCCATCTCAAAAGCATCAACAAATTGCTGTAAAGGGGTGTTCCCCGCCCAGTTATGGTAGCCATTGGGACCGTTATACAAGCCTATCCTTCCTCCGTTCTCTCCTTTCAGATTCGTAAAATGTCTTCCGAGTATGAGATCTGCATCTCCGCCACCTCGTGAATACGAAATATTCTTAAAGTTCTGAGTACCACTGGCCGAAGGCGCAGAAAGGTTAAGTTGATACTGATGCCTGCTAACATCTACTACTGCTTTTGCAGCAGCTTTTGCCTTCTGCCAGCGTTCTGCTCTTGAACCGCTTGTCATGGTCAACAATTCAGGATTTCCATAAGATGTCAGGGCCGATGATTTTGCTTTAGCTGTATTGGCATCCAGGAGATCGCTTGCTGCGTAAAGCAATATCCGTGATTTCAAAGCCAGAGCCGCTGTTTTTGACGCCCTTCCTTTTACCATTGCACGGTCACCGATCAGGCTGGCCGCATCGTCACAATCCTTAACAATAAAATTGATACACTCTTCCATGGTATTCCGAGGAAGCTCATAGTCAGCTTCTCCCAACTCATAGGGGCGGTCTACCAGGGGTACCCCACCATAAAAACGAACCAACTGATGATACAAAAAAGCACGCATAAATTTCGCCTCCCCTATCAACTGGTCAGCAATATTATTGGTGTTCTGAAACTTAGGTTCGGACAGGTTTTTAATAGCGATGTTGGCCGCACGTATTCCCCTGTACATATTGCCCCACTCGTGGGTGTAATTAACCCATCCTATATCAGCAGGGTTAGATCTGGATTCGGTGATGGTGGTTATCCCTCTGCCCGTATGGGTAAACATGGTTTCATCCGATAGTGAGGAAAGCATCTGCTCGTCAAATCCCCCCTGCCCAAAATAGGCATAGATATTAACCACAAACCGCTCTGAAAGAACAGCATCGGTCCATACGGCCGACTCCGAAACCTGGTCAAGAGGCTGGGTATTGACAAAATCATCATTACATCCAAAAGTCGTAAACAGCGCTCCAACCCCTAAAATAATGCTTCTTATATATTTCTTCATCTCAATCAATTTTTAGAATGTTACGGTTAAACCTGCGTTGATCAGTTTTGCCTGCGGGTAGTACTGGCCGGTAGTATTGTCCGACTCGGGGTCCAGAATCTTCAGTTTGTCCCATGTAATAAGATTCAGACCATTTACATAAAACCTGAGGCTATTGATCTTGAACCTGTTAATCAGCTCAGAAGGGAGAGCATAGCCCAGCTCCAGGTTTTTGAGACGAACGTAATCGCGACTTCTGAACCAGTACGTATTTCCGCCTGAATAGTATTGATCTGCCCTTTCTGCTATACGGGGATGCTCACTGCTCGGATTATCGATAGTCCATCTGTTCTCATAAACATCCAGGAAGAAATTACCTATACTTCCCATCTCACCTGTGCTTATGTATTGCCTGGCCCCTGCTCCGCCCTGAAACAGAACACTCAGGTCAAAGTTCTTATACTGTCCACCCAGCACCAGACCACCCTGGAAGCGGGGTGTATTATTATAGGCCGAACGGATACGGTCATCCGGAGTGATTTTACCATCGCCGTTGATGTCCTTATATTTCATATCTCCCGGACGCAGTGTTCCGATAATGGAACTATAATCGAGTGTCTTTGAATCAATCTCTGCCTGATCTTTAAACACCCCGTCATACTCATACATCAGGGGAGTTCCCATCGGGCTTCCGGTAGATTGCTGCCATAGAGGGGCGCCGGGAGCTTCGTCCCAGAACAGGATCTTGTTCTTGGCATATCCGCCGTTTATCCCTATATTATAAGTAAACTCACCTATTTTATCTCTCCAGTTCAGGTTGAATTCCCAACCCCGGTTTCTTACTTTCCCGATATTCTCGTTTGGCAGGGTCAGGCCCGTAGACTGCGGTACTGAAGCATTCCTGGCAGTAAGGATCTGGGTTCTCAGGTTAGAGAAGAGCTCTATTTCAAAACTCAACCGGCTGTTTAAAAGCTGCCCTTCTATACCCAGGTTGGAGTTATTGGCTATCTCCCAGGTGATGTTGGTGTTAGGTATTCTGGATTCCGAAAGGGTTTTATACTCTTGATTATCAACAATATAGCTACTAAACCCATAAGTAGCCAGATACTGATATCGGTCTACCTGATCATTCCCCATCTGGCCCCATGACCCCCTGATCTTAAGGTATTCTAGGAAAGACTGCTTCTTAAAGAAACTCTCTTCTGAAATTACCCAGCCCAACATTACGCCGGGGAAGAAGCCATAACGGGTTTCAGCCGGGAAGATGTCCGAAGCGTCATATCTCCATAGTACTTCGGCAAGATACTTCTCACTAAAGTTATAGGCAAAACGACCGAAATAATTCAAACGAGCCTGCTCAAAAGCTCCGCCCCAGTTATTCTTTTCGAGATCACCACCCGCAAACATCTGGTCAATTGCAGGAGACACAAAGAAGCGACGGTAAGCTCCCATATTTTCTCCGGAAATCGTCTCCCGGTTAGTACCGGCTATAGCAGTTACATTATGGTTTCCAAAACCCCTCTCATACGACAACACCGTACCCAGCAACACATTAAGCTGATTTTCAGACCATTGATTCAGGTTAGGCTCAGCAGGGCCTCTTTTCGATGCAATAAGGTTAGGAGTACCGTCAGGATCGGTTCCCGAGCCCCTTTCATAGAGTGTCCAGGGAATAGTCCACAGTTTACGGGCAGCCACTCTTTTATCCAGGGCAGCCGTACCGGTCAGTTTCAGTCCTTTAACACCGGGTATCTTAATCTCCAGCTGACCGTTGGTCTGGAAGAAATCTCTCCTGTCGCGGTCATACCCCGTTTGGTTGGTGGTAATCACCACCGGGTTTTCACCATACTCAATATCGGGTCCGGGCAGCCCGTTAGGCCAGTAAGCCGGCATCTGGGGTTTACCCCGCATCAGCATCCTGAAAATCGCCCCTGCTCCTTTGGTAGGATATTTTCTCACCTCTTCCCGGCCCATAACTCCCACCTGAAGATTGATATACTCATTGATTTTAGCATCCAGATTAAGTCTCAGATCATATTGGGAATAACCGGTGGCCGAATTCTTATAGTATGCATCCTGATCCTGGTATCCCAATGAGGTAAAGTATTTGACATTTTCTCCACCGCCCGTCAGCTGCAGATTATGGCGAACCTGCGGTGACCAGTCTTTAAGGGTGGCTTCAAACCAGTCTGTATTGGGGTAATTCCACGGATCAGAACCGTCACCTAACTTTTGAATAGCTTCAGGCGAGAAGGGTGCTACCCGCTGCTGACCGTTGGGGCGGCTAAATACCCCGCTGGTTTTATAGGCCTGGTTCGCTCCCGCCCACTCACTCACAGGTAAGGCATAAATATTAAGGTCGTTGAGCATCTCGGCATACTGTGCCGAATTGGTCATCTTAGGAATAACCGTGGGCCGTGAATAACCCTGGTTGAAAGAGTAGGAAAGCTCCGGCTTCCCCGTCTTCCCCTTCCGGGTAGTGATCAGGATCACCCCGTTAGCCGCCCGGGCACCATAAATAGCGGCTGAGGCATCTTTCAGAACGGATATACTTTCAATATCATTAGGGTTCAGACGCTCCAGCCCTCCTGCCCTGTTGGGAATTCCGTCAATAACAATGAGGGCATCATTATTGCCAAGCGTATTCGAACCCCGGATACGTATCGATGAGCCGTCATAACCGGGCTCACCGCTCCGGTTCACTGCTACCACCCCCGGCATCCTTCCCGCCAGTGAATTACTCAGGTTGACCGCCGGCGACTTGACCAGTTCAGACCCTTTGACCGAGGTGACCGAACCCGTGATGGTCTCCTTCTTCTGAACGCCATAACCCACAACGATCACTTCGCTCAGGTGCTGATTGTCAGTAGTGAGTGCAACATCAATAACACTTCTGGTTCCTGTGGTAACTTCCTGCGTAAGGTAACCAACCATTGAAAAGACAAGAACAGCATTTTCATTACCTGCTTCGATTCTGAATTTTCCTGACGCGTCGGTCAGTACACCCCGTGAAGTTCCCTTTACGGTCACTGTAACCCCGGGTACACCCTCTTTGGTTTCGTCATCCGACACTGTTCCGGTGACCTCCCGGGCCGTAGCCTGTGCTTTTGCTTCATACGCTGCCAAACCCCAGACCATACTCAGGAGAATGAACAGCAACTTTAAGGTAGAATTTTTTCTCATAAGAGTTGAAAAGAATTAAGTGAGTAAATTGGTTTATCTAACTGACAAAGTGTGTCTTTGACACAAAACTTTGCGTGTCAAAGGTAAAATTTATAACAATTAAAAAAATTCAATTTTTTATCGGAATAGTATAATGATGGAAATGCAATCGATTGCGCATATAAAATAAATCGTGTGCAAAGGTTTGCACAAAACCAAAAAAAATATCACTTTTATGCAATAACCCCAAACAAAGTCATGGAAAAAAAGAATATTACCATTAAAACAATTGCCAAAGAACTTGGAATATCCATCTCTACCGTTTCCCGTGCACTGAAGAATAACCCCAGGATAGGTATTAATACCCGGAAGAGGGTTATCCGAATGGCGGAAAGGCTTAATTATGTTCCCAATCCTATTGCTCTGTGCCTGCAGAGAAGCCGGACCAACACGCTTGGCCTTGTGGTGCCCACCCTGGAAGAAGACTTTTTCTCCCATATTGTTTCCGGTGTAGAACGTGTGGCATCCGAAAACGGGTTTCATATTTTTATCAACCAGTCTAAAGACTCTATGATAACGGAAAAAGAGATCCTTCAGTCTTATATATCGGCCAAAGTAGACGGTATCCTGGTTTCTATTGCGGCGGATACCCATGATTATTCGCACTTTGTTAAGGTACAAAACCTCGGGATCCCGCTGGTATTTTACGACAGGGTTCCGCGTAATTTCCCTTCAAATAAAGTCATGTCTGAAGTTTTAACCGGAACCAAAAACGCTATCACTTTTCTTTTTAAACGGGGCAAAAGAAAGATCGCCTTGCTGAACGGCCCTTCCAATCTGCAGGTTTCCGATGACCGGTTGAACGGCTATCTCGAAGCTATTAAAAGCCTGGGGCTGGAGACTTCTCCACAATATATCAAGACTACCAGCCTGAACAAACACGATACGTACCGGAAAATGTCAGAGTTTATCGGAATGGGAGAAAACAGGCCCGAGGCCGTTGTTTGCTTCAATGACTATGTTGCCCTTCATGCCATAAGGGCCTGTCAGGCCCACTCTGTCATCCCCAATCAGGACATCTCCTTTGTTAGTTTTGCCAACATCGGGGCCACCGAGTTTATTGAGAACAAGCCCCTGGCTTCTGTAGAGCAATTTCCCGTAAAACTGGGGGCCGAGTCAGCCCGCTTGCTGATGGAAGATATTCTGGCCACTGAAAACATGCAGTACCGGGAAGTTTTTGTCCGTACCCGCCTGGTAGTGCATCCCCGATAAGCCGCAGGGGCATGTTAAATATATTCCGGGGATGAATACGGGAAGGGAATTACAATTTTTCTCTAAATTTGCCTGATGGCATCCGTTTTTGACACCAGAATTGAATTCCTGAAAGGTATGGGCACCGCCCGCGCTGAGCTCCTGAACAAAGAGCTGGGAATTTTTACTTTTGGAGATCTGCTGGAGCACTATCCTTTCCGGTACGAAGATCGTACACGGTTTTTCAGAATTTCGGAATTGAATGAACAGATGCCTTCTGCCCAGATCCTGGGTCGGGTCACCGCTGTAGATCTGGTTACGGGACGGGGCAGGCAACGCCTCATGGCCACCTTCTCCGACGGCGCCGCTTCCATGGAGCTGGTATGGTTCCAGAGCATCAGCTATTTTCAGAAATTTATCAGGATCGGTTCAAATTATATCGTGTATGGCAAGCCGGCCTTCTATGGCGGAATATTCACGATCCAGCACCCCGAAATAGAACTATACCAGTCAGACAAGCCGCTACCCGGCTACTTCCAGCCCATCTACCCGCTTACAGACAAGCTACGCAAAAAGTTTATCGATAGCAAAAGCTTTTCCGGGTGGATGCGGGCACTCCTCGCCCAGGCAGAGCCTTATATTCATGAAACTCTCCCCGCCAGCATCCTTAGCCGCTACCGGCTGATCTCCAAAAAAACCGCCTACCGCTACCTGCACCTGCCGGCCAACCTCCAGGAACAGAACCAGGCCCAGCGAAGACTAAAGTTTGAAGAGCTTTTTTACAACCAGATGAAGCTGATCTCCCTCTCGCTGGTGCGGAAAAACGAGTTTGCCGGACAGATCTTTAACAAAACCTCCCTGCTGACCGTTTTCTATAAAGAACATCTGCCATTTGATCTCACGGGGGCCCAGAAGCGGGTGATACGTGAGGTGTTTGACGACATGAAGTCCGGGAAGCAGATGAATCGCCTGGTGCAGGGCGACGTGGGCAGCGGAAAGACCATCGTGGCCTTTATCACCCTGCTGATGGCCATTGACAGCGGCGCCCAGGGCTGTATGATGGCGCCCACAGAGATCCTGGCCCGGCAGCATTATACCAATCTCCGGAAATACTGCGACCTCCTTCAGCTCAATATACGCTTACTGACGGGATCTACCGGACGGAAGGAAAGACGGGAGATTCATGCAGACCTGCTGAACGGCAACCTGCATATCCTGATAGGCACCCACGCAGTGCTGGAAGATGTGGTTCAGTTCCATAACCTCGGCATATGTATCATTGATGAGCAGCACCGCTTCGGAGTGGCCCAGCGGGCCAAACTCTGGGAAAAGAACACCCGTACCTACCCCCACATGCTCGTCATGACGGCCACCCCCATTCCCCGCACACTGGCCATGACCCTTTTCGGTGACCTTGACATTTCGGAGATCGATGAACTGCCACCGGGAAGAAAGCCCATCAAAACCATGCACCGCTACGAAGCCAACCGCCTGGCAGTATGGGGTTTTATGCGGGAAGAACTGGCCAAAGGCGGCCAGATCTATGTGGTCTACCCTCTGATCGAAGAATCGGAAACCCTTGATCTGAAAAACCTGTTTGACGGCTATGAAAACATTCGTGTCGCCTTCCCCGACTATGCCGTAAGTGTGGTTCACGGCAAAATGAAACCCAAAGACAAAGACTATGAGATGCAGCGTTTTAAAAAAGGCGAAACGCAGATCATGGTTGCCACCACGGTGATCGAAGTAGGGGTAGATGTGCCCAACGCCAGTGTGATGGTGATCGAGAGCGCCCACCGGTTCGGGTTGTCGCAATTGCACCAGCTGCGCGGCCGGGTGGGCCGGGGAGGTGAGCAGTCATACTGTGTTTTAATGACCGACTATAACCTGTCGAAAGACACCCGCAAACGGATGGAGACCATGGTAGAATCGGAAAACGGCTTCTACATCTCCAAGGTAGACCTGGAGCTCCGCGGGCCGGGCGATCTGGCGGGTACGCAGCAGAGCGGACTGGTCGACCTGAAGATCGCAAACCTGGCCCGCGATGAGGAGATCCTCCGGATCGCACGCGAAGAGGCTTTCGATATCCTTCACAAAGATCCGGATCTGGAATTTGCTGAAAATCTGCCCATAAAAATGCACCTCTCCAAAATCAAAGACAAAACCCTGAGTTGGAGTAAGATCAGTTAACCTGCGGAGATTTTACTTTTTTTTGAGGGCAAGGGCTGCGGCTTAATCGGGCCGTTTGTAATTCTTCACAATGAAGCTGATCCCGGTATGGACGATATCGCCCATGGTTTCACAATGTCTGAACTGTGAATTATAGGTCAGCTTCTGGAGGGCTGTGCGGAGTTGAACCACGTGCTCATAAGGCGCCAGGAAATCTTTTCGCATAATGGCCACCAGGTATTCAAACCTTCGGATGCTGTTGGTCACCCGCTTCACCAGCAGGGAGCGTAATTCGGTGCGGTATTGCTCAACAGACTTGGGCTGTAGTTTCTTGATGACCAGGTCCACCATTTTAAAGTTCTCCTTAAAATACTGAGGCATATAGATCTTCAGGTTTCCTTCATAACACTGCTGATCAAAATCAGTGGGCCGTATACGGTAAACCACCCGGTCAAAATCATGGGTAGGTACCACCACATAATTATAGGAGCGCATATCGCCCAGGAGTCCGGTCAGGCAGCGCTCATTGAACTTCACAAACTCCTTGGCGATCTGGGTCTTGTCGAGTTCGGAGCAGTTGGGGAGGTAATCTTCAATGAACACATCGCCGGGAATGCCCCAGATGTGTTCTTCGATGAGTGTTTCCTTATACACCAGGTAATTGGCCCGGTTGGGCGACAGCAGGTCTTCCATTTCCAGGCCGTAAATCCGCGATGCATCCACTTTCTTGATATAGAAATTGGTATGAATATCGTTCAGAATGTTTCTGACGCGGATCCGGAAAGGTTTGGAATTACCGAAAGTGCAATAGTCTATGGAGTCTACCGTAAGGTAAGGAAGCACACTACGGTCTCCATCCGAATGCAGCAGAGTATAAATGCGTTTGAGTCCTTCCCGGATCTCATCAAAATCAATGGGGTTATAATACACGCTTCGCCAAAGCGTATCTTTTCCTTTCTGGTCGAGCACCACGCTCCCATCCGTAAAACGGAGCAGGTCGTCGTATCCCAGATCGATCTTGATGAGCCGGTTATACTTTTCCAGGTAATCCCATAAACCTTCCGATACCGGATAAAACGGCTTCCTAAAAGCAATTTTTACATCCTTTTTAACTTCTTTCATTCATCTGTCAACTTCAAAATTCAGCTTACTTCCCTCTAAAAGTAAACTTCACCGAAGTTACATCATAAGAAGTCACACTTCGTATTTTTTTACTATTTTTATCCTGAAAAACCCATCTACAGATTTAAGCTATGAAAAAAATATTCTTCCTGATCCTTTTATCGGGCCGGTTGTTACATGCCCAGGTATTTAATGAGTTTCCTGTTCAGACCCAGAAACCGCCCCTCCACGGTAAACACTGGATGGCCATTACCGGCAAGCCCCTGGGAGCCACGGCCGGCGCCATGATCTTTGCAAAAGGTGGAAATGCCATAGATGCCTCCTGTGCCATGCTGGCTGCCACCTGCACCATGTGGGACGTGCTCAGTTGGGGCGGTGAAATGCAGGCTTTGATCTATAACCCCAAAACGGGGAAGGTCATTGGAGTAAATGCGCATGGCGTGGCCCCTACCGGAGCTACAGCCGAATTCTATAAATCGAAAGGTTATGCCTATCCGCCGGAATACGGGCCACTGGCTGCGGTTACTCCCGGTACGCCGGGCGGTCTCATGGAAATACTGGCCGAGTTCGGCACCATGAGTTTAAAAGAGGTACTGGAGCCGGCCATGACCATGGCTGCAGGCTATCCTATTGAGGCGCAAACCGCCAACTCCATCGAAAGAAACAAGAAGCTCATCAAACAATGGCCTTATTCCCAAAAAGTATTCCTGCCGCACCTCGGCGAAGAAAGGGAAGCTCCGGTAGCCGGTGAGATCTTTGTGCAGAAAGACCTTCTGGCTACGCTGCAGAAGCTGGTCGATACCGAGCAGGAAGCGCTGAAAAAAGGGAAATCGCGGAAAGAGGCCATCCGTGCCGCCTATGACCGTTTTTATAAGGGCGACATCGCCCGGGAAATTGCCCGTGGAACGCAGGAACAGGGAGGCCTCATTACAGAAAAAGACCTGGCAGACTGGAAAGTGCTCTTTGAAGAACCTTTGAGCGTGAATTACAGGGGGATCGAGGTCTATAAGCTTCAACAATGGACCCAGGGACCGGTGATGCTGCAGGCGCTCAATATGCTCGAAAATTTCGATCTCAAAGCCATGGGGTATAACAGCCCGCGGTATATCCACACCCTTTACCAGGTGATGAACAGGGCATTCGCCGACCGCGACTTTTATTACGGCGACCCCTATTTTGCACCTGCCGAGCCCATAAAGGGGCTTCTGTCGAAAGAATATGCCCGCGAACGCCTGAAAAACCTGAATCCGGACAAGAATGATCCTGATATTGGGCCGGGCGATCCTTATCCTTTCCAGAAAGAAAAAAATCCTTATCTGCCTTTACCGGAAGGCAACAAAGTAGGCTATCATGATCAACGCCTTACGGAAGAATTCCTGAAAGATTTCACTGCCGGTACCACCTCCGTGGTGACCGCCGACGAGGAGGGCTGGATCGTTTCCATGACCCCCAGCGGGGGCTGGGTACCAGCCACCATTGCCGGTAACACCGGTATCGGCTTAAGTCAGCGGATGCAATCGTTCGTTCTGGACGAAAAAGAGAACCCCTTCAATGTGGTGGAACCAGGGAAACGACCACGCGTAACGCTGACACCTACTCTCGCCATGA
This sequence comes from uncultured Lacihabitans sp., assembly GCA_964563435.1. GTDB lineage: Bacteria > Bacteroidota > Bacteroidia > Cytophagales > Spirosomataceae > Leadbetterella. The sequence goes on along the minus strand of CAZLXI010000028.1, from coordinate 15,768 downwards.
AAGACGGGAAGCCATTCCTTGCCTTTGCCAAGCAGGCCGGCGACGAGCAGGACCAGCTCCTACTTCAGTTCTTCCTGAATGTGGTGGAGTTCGGAATGACTGTTCAGGAAGCCACCGAAGCCCCCAGCTTCAAGACGTTCCAGCTAAAGGCCTCCTTTGGAAAGCATGAGAAAAAACCCGGTGTGCTGACCCTCAACGACGATACCCCCGAATGGAACCGGAGTGAGCTGAAGCGGAAAGGGTACACTCTGAATTTCCAGCCGAGAACCAGCGGCCCTGTCAACGCTATTTACTTTGACTGGAAGCACGGCTCATTTTGGGGCGGAAGCAGCAATCACGGGGAAGATTACGGAATAGGGTGGTAGTTCTTAGCAGGCATCATGAGCGTACCTAAAAGAGTTGCTTATGACCAGAGAAGATATGTAAAAAGCGGCGGTTCGCCGCTGCGATAAAATGCAAGGCGTTGAGGATGAGGACAAGGGAGCATACTAAAAGTATGTGACCGAGGACGAGTTCCGAAACAACGCAGCAGTTTGCACACTTTTTACACATCTTCTTTATCTTTGCATAAAAACCGGAAACAATGATCAGTACTTCATTTCAAACCCACCTGCAAAACACACTTGCCGAAATTGAGAACGACGGACTATACAAGACCGAACGTATCATTACTTCCTCTCAAAGCGCTGAGATAGAGGCAAACGGAAAAAAACTATTGAATTTCTGTGCCAATAATTACCTCGGGCTATCCAATCGTCCCGAGGTGATCCGGGCATCGCAGGCCGTTATGGATTCTCACGGCTACGGGATGTCGTCTGTTCGTTTCATCTGCGGAACCCAGGATATCCATAAAGCGCTGGAAAAAAAATTATCGGAGTTTCTCGGACTGGAAGATACCATTCTCTACGCAGCGGCTTTTGATGCAAACGGCGGGGTGTTCGAACCCCTCTTTACCGATGCTGACGCCATTATTTCTGACGAGCTGAACCATGCCTCCATCATTGACGGAGTGAGGCTGTGCAAAGCAGCCCGGTACCGCTACCGTAACAATGATATGGCGGACCTGGAAACCCAGCTCAAAGCCGCGTCGGAAAAACAACACCGCTTTAAGATCATTGTGACCGACGGCGTCTTCTCCATGGACGGCATCGTGGCCAACCTCAAAGGAATATGCGACCTGGCCGAAAAATATGACGCCCTTGTTATGGTAGACGACTCCCACGCCACCGGCTTTATTGGTAAAACCGGCCGCGGAACCCACGAGGCCAATGAGGTCATGGGGCGTGTGGATATCATCACCTCTACCCTGGGCAAGGCGCTGGGCGGGGCCCTCGGAGGCTTTACTTCCGGCAAAAAAGAGATCATCGACCTGCTTCGTCAGCGTTCACGGCCCTATCTTTTCTCGAACTCACTTGCTCCGGGAATTGTAGGCGCCGCCCTCAAAGTGCTGGACATGATCAGCACCGATACCTCTCTCCGGGATAAGGTCATGGACAATTCCGCTTACTTCCGGAAAGAAATGAAAACCAAAGGCTTTGATATCCCGGACGGCGACGCGGCCATCGTCCCGGTCATGCTGTATGATGCCAAACTGTCTCAAAAAATGGCGGAGAAGCTGATGGACGAAGGGGTATATGTCATCGGTTTCTTCTATCCGGTGGTTCCGAAAGGAAAGGCCCGGATACGTGTGCAACTTTCGGCCGCGCACACACAGGAACATCTTGACAAAGCCATCAGCGCTTTTGAAAAGGTAGGAAAAGAATTAGGAGTAATTTAATACCCATGAAATCTTCCTGAAAGAGATTTTGAGACAAATGCATTGACGAATTAAAACCCGAAACTCACTACTCGGAACTTTTATATAAATGGAAACCATCACAGGAAAAATCCTGATAACGGGTGCCCTGGGGCAGATCGGTACGGAATTAAGTACCACCCTTGCTGACATCTACGGAGAAGATAAGATCATTATCTCTGATGTACGGGAGGCTCCTGAAGCTCCCCTGGCCTTTGAAAAGTTAGATGTACTGGATCTGGAAACCTTCCGCAACATCATTGAAAAGCACAAGGTGAAGGTGGTTTACCACCTGGCTTCCCTCCTTTCCGGCACATCAGAAAAAAATCCCGCATTGGCCTGGAAGCTGAACATCGATCCGCTGTTGTTTCTTTGTAACCTGGCCAAAGACAAGATCATTGATCAGATCTTCTGGCCCAGTAGCATCGCGGTGTTCGGTCGCGGTATTCCCAAAGAAAATGTAGGCCAGGAAGTGCCCCTTAATCCCTCCACCGTGTACGGCATTACCAAGCTGGCGGGCGAGAAGTGGTGTGAATATTACTTCCGGAACTACGGTGTGGATATCCGGAGCATCCGTTACCCCGGTCTTATTTCATGGAAAGCGCCGGCCGGCGGCGGCACCACCGATTATGCCGTGGAAATTTACCATAAGGCCATAGAAGACGGCCGCTATGCCAGTTTCATAGCCGAAAACACGGCCATGCCGATGCTCTACATGGATGATGCCATTGCGGCCACCATACGACTCATGCAGGCCCCTTCCGAAACCATTTCGGTACGTACTTCCTATAATCTCGGGGGAATGTCTTTCACACCGAAGCAGCTGGCGGCATCCATACGCCGGGAAGTCCCAGGGTTTGAGATCACATATGCTCCCGACTTCCGGCAGGCCATCGCTGAGAGCTGGCCGGCCAGCATAGACGATTCGGTAGCCCGGAAAGACTGGGGGCTTTCTTACTGGTATAATATCGACTCCATGACCCGGGAAATGCTGGAAAACCTGCGGGTGAAGTTAGCATAAAAACAAGAAAGCCGGCAAAAAGCCGGCTCTTTGTGTATATTTAACACTACAATCTCTGTTAAATGATTCCTTCTGCTAATACCAGTACTTTATTGTTCAGTACCTGTACCACGCCACCGTCTACCACGATGGTCTCCTTCTTTCCGGCGGTTTCATAAACCAGATCTCCGGTCTTCAGGGTGCTCACTAAGGGCGCATGGTCTTTCAATATCTGGAACTGCCCTTCTTTTCCCGGTAAGGTAACTATGTCTACCTCGCCTGAAAATACGTTTTGTTCCGGGGTTATGATCTCTAATTTCATCGGTTTGCTTCTTCGATTAGTTTCTGACCTTTGGCTGCAGCATCTTCAATGGTACCCACCAGGTTAAAGGCGGCCTCGGGAAGATGGTCATGCTGTCCGTCCATGATCTCGTTAAAGCCTTTAATGGTATCATTGATATCCACCAATACTCCTTTAAGACCCGTAAACTGCTCGGCCACAAAAAACGGCTGGGAGAGGAAACGCTGAACACGTCTGGCCCGCGCCACCACCAGCTTATCTTCTTCTGAAAGTTCTTCCATACCGAGGATAGCGATAATATCCTGAAGCTCTTTGTAACGCTGTAAAAGGTTTTTCACACGTTGTGCACACGCATAATGCGCATCTCCCAGTACTTCAGCTGTAAGAATGCGTGAGGAAGAATCCAATGGGTCTACCGCAGGATAAATTCCTAACTCCGCAATCTTACGGCTCAATACCGTAGTGGCATCCAGGTGGGCAAACGTAGTGGCAGGCGCAGGGTCAGTAAGGTCATCAGCAGGCACATAAACCGCCTGTACCGATGTAATAGAACCCCGTTTGGTAGAAGCGATACGCTCCTGCATCACCCCCATCTCCGTAGCCAGCGTAGGCTGGTAACCCACCGCAGAAGGCATACGTCCCAAAAGGGCCGACACTTCAGAACCTGCCTGGGTAAAACGGAAGATATTATCAATAAAGAACAGGATGTCGCGACCTTTTCCTTCGCCGTCACCGTCACGGAAATATTCCGCTACAGTAAGTCCGGAAAGCGCTACACGGGCACGGGCTCCCGGAGGTTCGTTCATCTGACCGAAAATAAAGGTAGCCTGAGAATCTTTAAGGGTATCCCGATCTACTTTGGAAAGATCCCATCCGCCTTCTTCCATGGAATGTTTGAATGCGTCACCGTATTTTACGATGCCCGATTCGATCATCTCTCTAAGGAGGTCATTTCCTTCGCGGGTACGCTCGCCTACACCGGCAAATACGGAAAGACCTGAATAGGCTTTGGCGATGTTATTGATCAGTTCCTGGATCAATACTGTTTTACCTACACCGGCTCCACCGAAAAGACCGATCTTACCTCCTTTCACATAAGGGGCCAGGAGGTCAATAACTTTAATACCGGTAAAAAGAACTTCCGTAGAAGTGGCCAGATCCTCGAACTTGGGAGCTGCCCGGTGAATGGAAATACCTTTGGTATTCACCTCACCCAAACCATCGATGGCTTCACCCACCACGTTAAACAGCCTCCCTTTGATCTCATCACCGGTAGGCATTGTGATAGGAGTTCCCAGAAGTACCACTTCCTGTCCCCGCTGAAGACCATCGGTACTGTCCATTGCAATGGTACGCACCCTGTCTTCTCCCAGGTGTTGCTGGCACTCGAGCACCACCCGCTGGCCGTTGGATTTGGTAACATACATTGCATCCAGGATTGGAGGTAATGAAGTAGCTACACCTTCAAAACTAACGTCTACAACAGGGCCGATAATTTGGGAAATTTTACCAGTAATTGCCATTATATTAGTATTTTATAAAATTATTTATTTTTTCGGACTGCAAAAATACAGGTTACTTTTTTCATAACCAAGTTTTACTGCCCTCATTTTTGTATTTTTTAAAGATTTTTCCGCTGTTTCCTGTCAAATCCTTGGAGAAATCTTAGCTCTTACCGTGTGCCCAGCTTGGCCTCGATCGTCTGCTGGGTATGTGGAACCGCCCGCAGCCGCTCTTTGGGGATCAGCTTACCCGTATCTCTGCAGATGCCGTACGTACCGTTCTTGATTCGGATCAGAGCGGCTTCCAGCTGCGTGGCAAACTTTTGCAGGCGGGCAGCCGACTGGCTCAGTTGCTCCTTCTCCCGTACATCGGCCCCGTCTTCCAGCGTTTTAGAACCTACCGCCGTGTTATCGGTTCCGTTATCATTCTTTCTGCTCAGGGTTTCCTTAATGAAGTTTACCTCGTTATATGTGGCATCCAGCTTCTTTTTTATAATCTCTTCAAACTCCTTCAGCTCCGACTCAGAATAGTGGGTCTTTTCTTCAGTTACTTCCGACATATCTTTAAAGCATTTTAAGGTGATTCACAAAAAATTTCCGCAAATATACAGCTTTACTTCTTTATTTAAAATATTTCCACTTAGCCTGTTATAAGGCTGAACATTTCTGACGGCCGACTTGTTTCCCCGAACAGGCAGCCCGACAGCCTGGATCCACAGATTAGTCAGATCTTCTAACCCCGGGAAAGCAATTTTTTCGGCCCCTACAAGCTGTTGCATATCAACTGTTTACAAAAAAATAAAAGTCCCAAAACATGAATTCTTCAAAAAAAGAGGTAACTTTGCAAACTTTTTAGGAGAAGCAAGCTAAAAAATTAACAAAATCCTTATAAAAAAGGTTAGCAAAATGCAAGAAATCAGAAACATAGCGATCATCGCTCACGTTGACCACGGAAAAACTACTCTCGTGGACAAAATCATTCACGCCTCCAAAATTTTCCGTGATAACCAGGAATTCCAGGACCTGATCCTGGACAATAACGACCTGGAGCGGGAAAGAGGGATCACTATCGTTTCCAAAAACGTTTCGGTAAGATACAAGGGAGTTAAAATTAATATTATTGACACACCGGGCCACGCCGACTTCGGCGGTGAGGTGGAGCGTGTGCTGAAGCTGGCAGACGGCGTTATCCTGCTGGTAGATGCCTTCGAGGGCCCTATGCCCCAAACCCGTTTCGTACTGGGCAAGGCGCTGGATCTGGGTCTCAAACCCATAGTAGTGGTCAATAAGGTCGACAAAGAGAACTGCCGGCCGGATGAAGTGCACGAAAATGTCTTCGACCTCATGTTCAACCTGAACGCCACTGAAGATCAGCTGGATTTCCCTGCCCTTTACGGATCTTCCAAGCAGGGTTGGATGAGCACCGACTGGAAGCAGAAAACAGAAGATATCACTCCGCTGCTGGATGCCATCTTGGAGCATATCCCGGCCTCTCCCGTAGTAGACGGAACTTTCCAGATGCAGATCACCTCATTAGACTATAGTAGCTTTGTGGGTCGTATTGCCGTCGGAAGAGTAGCACGCGGCACCGTTAAAGAAGGCCAGCAGGTGGCTTTATGCAAAGCAGACGGCAGCATCAAAAAAATGAAAATCAAAGAGCTTCAGGTATTTGAAGGTCTTGGAAAAGTAAAAGTAGATTCGGTTTCCTCCGGTGAGATCTGTGCGATTACCGGCCTCGAAGATTTCGAGATCGGAGATACGGTGGCCGATGCCGAGAACCCGGAAGCGCTGCCACGGATCGCTATTGACGAACCGACCATGAATATGCTGTTCACCATTAACAACTCGCCGTTTTTTGGAAAAGAGGGCAAGTTTGTGACCTCAAGACACGTGCGCGACCGCCTGATGAAGGAAACCGAGAAAAACCTGGCACTGAAGGTGGTTCAGGGAGATTCAGAAGATAAATTCCTGGTATTCGGCCGGGGTATTCTTCACCTGTCGGTACTGATCGAAACCATGCGCCGGGAGGGCTACGAGCTCCAGGTAGGCCAGCCCCAGGTACTGTTCAAAGAAGGTGAGAACGGCGAAAGACTGGAACCGGTAGAAACCCTGGTGGTGGACGTTCCGGAAGAAACTGCCGGTAAAGTGATCGAACTGGCCACCCAGCGCAAAGCGGAGCTCCTGATCATGGAGCCGAAGGGCGATCTTCAGCACCTAGAATTCAATATTCCTTCCCGCGGACTGATCGGTCTGCGTTCCAACGTACTAACCGCCACGCAGGGTGAAGCCATCATGAATCACCGTTTCAAATCGTATGAGCCCTACAAAGGTACTATTCCGGGACGTATCAACGGCTCCATGATCTCCATGGGTAACGGTCCGGCCGTAGCTTACTCCATTGATAAGCTGCAGGACAGGGGGGTATTCTTCGTGGATCCGGGCGAAGAGGTTTATATGGGAATGGTAGTAGGCGAGCATAACCGCCAGAATGACATCGTGGTGAACCTCCAGACCTCCAAAAAGCTGACCAACATGCGGGCATCCGGCTCGGATGATAACGTGAAGATCGCACCGAAGATCAACTTCTCCCTGGAAGAGTGTATGGAATATATCCAGAAAGACGAATATCTTGAGGTAACGCCCAAGTCACTGCGTATGCGCAAGATATACCTCGACGAGAATGAACGTAAACGCATGGAGCGCAAGAGCGAGGCCGATGCGGCTTTGGTATAAGCTTTGATTTAAAATAAACAGAAAGCCCCAGGAATCACTTCCTGGGGCTTTTTATCTTTTAGATATATATATGTGTCTGCCCATCATTAATATTATCTGAACGAATATTAAAGTATTTTTATCTATAATTTATTCCCAAAATAGATTTATTAACTACATATTTTTTATATTGTTAAATAAATTATCTATTTTTGCGTTGATTTTTAGTAGAATTTTATTGCAATATCAAAATATGAAAACAGTAGAAACCTACATCCCTTACAAAGTAAAGGATATTTCACTGGCCGAGTGGGGCCGCAAGGAGATCACCCTGGCTGAAGCCGAAATGCCCGGCCTGATGGAGATCCGGAAAGAGTATGGTCCTTCAAAACCGCTTAAAGGCGCAAGAATTGCCGGCTGTCTGCACATGACCATCCAAACGGCTGTACTGATCGAAACACTGACAGAACTGGGTGCCGAGGTGACCTGGTCTTCCTGCAATATCTTCTCCACCCAGGATCACGCCGCAGCTGCCATTGCCGCCGCCGGTATTCAGGTATATGCCTGGAAAGGCATGACGGCCGAAGAGTTTGACTGGTGCATCGAGCAGACCCTCTTCTTCGGTGAAGAGCACAAGCCCCTGAACATGATCCTGGATGACGGTGGTGACCTCACCAATATGGTGTTTGACGTGTATCCGGAGCTGGTAAACGGGATCAAGGGACTTTCAGAAGAAACCACTACCGGGGTTCACCGTCTTTACGAAAGAAAGAAAAACGGAACGCTTCTGCTGCCGTCTATCAACGTAAATGACTCGGTGACCAAGTCGAAATTTGACAACAAATACGGCTGCCGCGAGTCACTGGTAGACGCCATCCGTCGTGCTACTGACCTCATGCTGGCCGGTAAAGTAGCTGTAGTGGCCGGATACGGTGATGTTGGCAAGGGTTCTGCAGACTCTTTAAGAGGTGCCGGATGCCGGGTAATGGTGACGGAAATTGACCCCATCTGTGCTTTACAAGCCGCTATGGACGGCTTCGAAGTAGTGACGATGGACGAGGCCGTAACCAGAGCCCAGATCTTTGTAACCGCTACCGGTAACTTCAATATCATCCAGGGAAAGCATTTCCTGAAGATGCGCGACAAAGCAGTGGTGTGTAACATCGGTCACTTTGATAACGAGATCGACATGGCCTGGTTAAACGAAAACCACGGCAATACCAAAACTACCATCAAGCCGCAGGTAGATATGTATAATATTAACGGAAACGACATTATCGTTTTGGCGGAAGGCCGTTTGGTGAACCTGGGCTGCGCTATGGGGCACCCCTCCTTTGTGATGTCTTGCTCCTTCTCTAACCAGACTTTGGCTCAGATCGAACTTTGGACTAACACCGACAAATACGAAAAAGACGTATATGTACTTCCTAAGCACCTGGATGAGAAAGTAGCCGCTTTCCACTTAGGTCACGTGGGCGCTAAATTAGAAAAACTTACGCCGGCACAGGCCGAATATATTGGCGTGACGGTAGAAGGTCCGTTTAAGTCGGAGATGTACCGGTACTAAGCAGTCTGAATAAATGCGTATAAGTAATCCCTAATCTTAAGAAAGGGGCAATTACAAAACAAAATTGTTAAATCCGCCTCGGAAACGGGACGGATTTTTTGTTTTATTCAAAAAAAATATACACCTTTGTATATAAATTCCACATTTAAGAATTATATTTACTATATTCACGTTATGAGGATAATAACAAAAGGCGCGTTACAGGAATTCTGGATAAGATACCCGGATAGCGAGCAGGAGCTAAAAATATGGTACCGTGAAATTCAGTTGGCGGCCTATCAAAATCCGAACGAAGTAAAAGGAAATTATCCATCGGCTGACAATGTAGGTAATAACAGGTTTGTATTTAATATATGCCATAATAAGTACCGCCTGATTGTTGTTTTCAGGTATAATTTACAGCGGGTCTACATACGATTTTTAGGTACGCATAAAGAATATGACAGGATTAAAGACATTAAGAATATCTGAGGTTATGAAAAGTATTGGAAGTATTAAGAAAGCATTAAGTCCGGTTAAAACCGAAGAGCAATACCGTTATTATTTATCGGTTATTGACGACTTAATTGACTGTGCCGAAAATAGTGAAGAAGAAGAATTACTTGAACTCATTTCTATCCTGGTTGAAGACTACGAATCGAAACATTATCCTATTGAAGCCCCGGATCCGATAGAAGCCGTAAAACTGAAAGCCTCCGAACTGGGTTTAAAGAGAAAAGACCTGGCTCCTTATTTCGGAAGTATCAGCCGTGTTTCGGAAGTATTAAACAAAAAGAGGCCTATGTCACTCGAAATGGCTCGGAAAATCCACAAAGGATTAGGTATTTCGGCAGAAACACTACTCAATTACTAATACGTCCGCCGACGACGGGATTAAATAACATCCAAACTTATCCCCCTGTAAAACGCCAGTGCTTTCCGCTCCGTCCAGGTATAAAGCTCACCGGCCTCCATGAAACCTACGTGGCCGCCACTTTTCGTCACTACGAAATGTACATTCGGGTTATTTGCATCGCCGGTATTGTAACATTCCTTCCCTAAAAACGGATCGTTCAGCGCCTGAACGATCATCACCGGTACCCGGATACGGTCAAGAAGGGGCTTCGTAGAGGCCTTTTTATAAAAATCAAAAGCGTCGGCATACCCGTGGAGCGGTGCGGTAAAGCGGTTGTCAAAATCTACAAAATTTTTGACGCGGTGGTAACCGTCACAGTTCAACAGGGGGTTATCAGGAAACATGGCCTCCTTTACTTTCAGCTTTTCGCCGAGCTTGCGCAGAAAGCGCTTCAGGTAAAAGCGCTTGTAGGGCTTGTCCAGCTCTTGGGAGGCGTCATAAACATCTAAAGGCACCGACCCCACAAAAGCCCCGGTAACCTCTTTAGGCAAGCGTTCCGGGAACTCCGCCAGGAGCCGCAGGGTCAGGCTTCCGCCCATAGAGGATCCGGAAAGGAAAACTTCTTCATAGCCTTTGGAAATGGCGTACTCCACCACCTTTCTCAGGTCTTCCGAATCACCGTGATGATAAAATCGCGGCAGGCGGTTCATCTCACCACTGCAGCTCCGGCAATTCCAGCCTAAGCCGTCAAAACCGTGCTCCCCGAACAGCTTCAGCAGGGCTGTTACATACGGCCGGTGGGAGTTTCCTTCCAGGCCGTGGGTCACCACGACCAGCTTCCGTGACCCTTTCCGGTACCAGTCCAAATCCAGGAAATCACCGTCTTCCAACTCCAGCCTTTCCCGTTCATACGGGATCTCCACTTTCCTGAAAAAGCTGGGGTAAATAGACTGCACATGCCCGCCGATCTGGTACAAGGGCGGCCTTGGCGACAAATTCATTGGCTCCGTTTATTTTTCAGCGGCATGCGCCAGCACCTTATTCCATACACGGAAAACATTCCCGGAACAGATTTTCTCGATATCCGCTTCCGAATACCCCCGGTCCAACAGCTCCTCCAGCAGGTTCGGGTAGTCGGAAACATCTTTCAGGCCGGTAGGAAGGCTGTCGCCCACCCCGTCATAATCCGAGCCTATGCCCACATGATCTATACCCGCCAGCTTTACAATATGATCAATATGGTCTGCCACCCGTTTTACATCGGAATAATTCCGGTTGTCTTTAGCCAGCTCTTTGGCCAATGCATCGCGAAGCTCCCGGCCTTTCAGCCCTTTGGCTTCCAGTTCTGTCCTGATTCTTGCAGAAGCCTGTTCCTTATACTTTACTACTTCCGAATCCAGAAAAGTTGAGCCGAAGTTCACCATGATTACCCCACCGTTCTCCTTCAGCTTCACCAGCATCTCATCTGACATATTCCTTTGCCAGCCCGGCGTAAACCGGCGGGCAGAGGAGTGGGAAGCAATAACCGGTACTTTTGTAATAGCCACCACATCATAAAAGGCATCATCGGAGATATGCGAAACATCGACCATAACACCGGCGCGGTTCATGGCTTTCACTACCTCTTCGCCGAACGGGCTCAGCCCCTTCCAGGTTTGGGTCGTATCATAGCTCGAATCACAGATATCGTTATCTTTGGAGTGGGTGAGAGTCACATAGCTGATCCCCTTATTCCGGTAAAGGGCCACATCTTCTACCGAAGTAATAGGCGAGCCGTTTTCCATACCCATGGGAAGGGCTACCTTACCTGCAGCCGCTATGCGCTGTACATCTGCAGGGGTGCGGGCCACTTCAAAATAATCACTCTTCTCCGCCGCAATATATTCGACCATACGGATTAGGCTATCCGCCAGCAGCCCGGCCTCTTCCGCACTCCGGTTAGCCGGGATATAGATCGACATGAATGGGGCATCCAGCCCGCCTTTTCTGGCCCTTACAAAGTCAAAGTCGCCATCCTTACTTTCCACGGGTATGCCGGTGTACTCTTTTTCCAGCCGGAAGTTCCGTACCTGCAGCCGGTAGGGCAGATCTACGTGGCCGTCTGCTATAATGAACTTATCGGCCAGTGCCTGTGCCCGGATCTTATTGGAAGTATCAGCCGCCCGGGGCGCCACTTTACAGGAAACTATCAGCGTAAAGCCGAGCAACATAAAAAAGTATTTCATATTCGATAGTAAAAGGTTTCATCAGATAGGGCGCAGGATCACAGAGTCTGTCATGATCGTATTGCTTATATTTCCGGCTCTGTCACGGATATATATTTCAAATTTGACCGTATCCCTGGCATAAGGATAAAAGGAGTGATATACTTGTATACCGCTGTAGTGGATGGTTCCTTCAATGGGCCCCGGCTTATCTCCGGAGAGCCGGTGAAAATACCCCGACTGGGATTCCAGCGGGTTATACGTTACATAGCTGCCGTTTACTCTTCTGAGTTGTCTGACCAGGAAATTATGCCCCCCGCCAATGCTGGCGAGCGAGTCGATCTCCCGTTGCACATACCCCAGGTCGCCATCACCATCACGAAATTTCACCGAAATAACCACGGAGTCCTTATATCCTCCCGTCAACTCATCGACCCGGAGAATACTATTTATATCGGCAAACTCGATCTCCGGTGCTAAGGGATAATCAGGAACGCTGAAGCACCCGCCCAGAAAAGTGGCTGAAAACACAAAGACCGCAATTATCTTAAGAAAACGCATCGTTTAAACTTACTTTTGTAAAAATAATAAAAAACCTTTAACATGAACATACGCGACGAATTAAAGTCGGCACTGATCACCTTAACTCCCGATGCCCGCGGTTTTGAAGAGCTGGCGCTGGAAGTTTTTCAGTACCAGTATGCTCAGAATTCTCTTTACCGGCAATACGCAGACAGCCTCAGTAAGTCACCCGAAAACGTCAAAAGAGTGGAAAAAATCCCCTTCCTGCCCATTGAGTTTTTTAAAAGCCATACGGTGGCTACGGGGTTCACTGAACCGCAGATAATCTTCGAAAGCAGCGGCACCACCTCTGCCACTACCAGCCGTCACGCCGTTTCCGATCTTACCCTTTATGAGGTATTGAGCCGGAAGACGTTCGAACAGATGTACTCACCGCTCTCTGATTACCACATATTTGCCCTGCTGCCGTCTTATCTCGAACGAAATAACTCTTCGCTCGTGTATATGGTTCAGAACTTTATTTACTACAGCTTCAGCCGGTTCAGTGGCTTTTTTCTGAATAATACGGAGGAAATGGTCGAAAAGATGACCGCAGCTGCCGAAGATCAACGCAGAATACTCCTGATCGGTGTGACCTTCGGCCTTTTGGACCTCCTGGAAAATGAAAGGCTGGCACAAAAGATCAGGGCCTTGTCAGACCGGCTTATCGTGATGGAAACCGGGGGGATGAAAGGCCGGAGAAAAGAAATGATCCGCGAAGAACTGCACGCTATCCTTACGGCCGGGTTTGGGGTGGAGACCATCCATTCGGAATACGGCATGACCGAGCTGCTCTCCCAGGGTTACTCCAAAGGCGACGGTATCTTTCACCTGCCGCCTTCCATGAAGGTTCTGCTGCGCGAGGTCAATGACCCTTTCACTTACCTGCCCCATTTTTCGATCGGCAGCAAACCGGCGGAGGTCAGGCAACGAACCGGCGGGATCAATGTGATCGACCTGGCCAACATCGACTCCTGCAGCTTTATTGAAACCAAAGACCTGGGGGTTTATACGGAAGACTATGACGGGTTCCGGGTGGTGGGGCGTTTCGATAATTCCGATATCCGGGGGTGTAATTTACTGTTGGTGTAAGAAGCTAAGAAAGTAAAGCTATTGACAATCTCAGTTCTTGAATATGTGCTCAACAATTTTCACGGCATGTTCACGTGAATTTTCTATGAAGAGCTTGCGGGTGTCCATTCCACCGCAGATTACCCCGGCCAGATATAAGCCGGGCACGTTGGTTTCCATGGTCTCTTCATCATAAAACGGCTTTCTAACTTCATCTTCTGAGAGCCGTATACCGAGCTTTTGTAAAAAACCAAGGTTAGGCTGATAGCCTGTCATGGCAAGAACCCACTGGTTTTCCAGTACTTTCTCCCCTTCCGGTGTAACGATCACTACTTCATTTTCGCGGATCTCCTTCAGATAAGTGTTAAAATACGCCCGGATCGAACCTTCCGCTATCCGGTTTTCCACATCAGGCCTTACCCAATATTTGACAGTTTTCCCGATCTCCGGCTCCCGTATGACCATGGTCACATCCGCCCCTTTCCGGAAAGTCTCTAGGGCCACATCCACGGCCGAATTGTTGGCCCCCACCACCAGCACTTTCTGAAAGGCATAATAATGCGGGTCCTTATAATAATGTTTCACCTTGGGCATATCTTCACCGGGTATTCCCAGCAGGTTAGGGATATCATAAAAGCCGGTGGCCAGGATGAGTTGATCCGCCGCATAACGATCTTTAGTGGTCTTTACCCGGAATCGTCCGTCTTCTTTTTCTACTTCCAGTACCTCCTCGAACAGGTGGATCCGGAGGCCCTCATTCTGCGCTACCCGCCGGTAATATTCCAGCGCTTCCGAACGCGTGGGTTTGGCGGAATTAGACACAAAAGGGATATTATTCAACTCCAGCCTTTCCGAGGTGCTGAAGAAAGTCATGGTAGTGGGATAATGGTAAAGCGAATTGACGAGGCAACCCTTCTCCAGGATCAGGTATTCCAATCCGGCGTTTTTGCAGGCAATACCGCAGGCCATCCCGATCGGCCCCCCACCAATGATTACTACCATATTTTTATTGAATTGTTAGTGCTTAATGCTTAATTGTGAATTGTTAATGCTGAATGGATTTTAATTGTCCGATCATTCAGCATTAACAATTCACAATTAAGCATTAATCATTCCGCTTTCTCTTCAAATGCCTCAGGCAGATATTCACTTATAATATTGTACCAGTTAATGATCTTCTTTACATCCGTAGCATATACCCGTTCCCGGTCATAATCCGGAAGGATGGTTTCAAAAAAATCGAAAAACTGCTTATTCCCGGCATTTTTTATATCAAAATCCACCTTGTCGCCATGCGCTTTCCGGATAGCCAGAAAAATCTCGCTGAGAGGTTTTGATTCATTCGTATTCTCCATGTACACCGAAATTTCCTTTAATACCGACACTTTGGCGTTGGCGTTGACCATTTCCCGCTTTCTGGCTGCATCAAGCGATTCCACGATGACCCCTACCCGTCCCGGTTTTACGATCCGGTAAAGTCCCGGTTTCCCCGAAATGTTAGCCACCTCCTGTAATAATTCCATAAATCAGATTTAATTTTAATAACGATGCAAGTTACTCAAAAAATAAAGCAGCGCGACAACTCCGGCCACGGGAATTTTGCATAACCCATCCGTTCATATTCATCAAAACAGTATATATAAACCTTTTACTAAGCCAAAAAAAAACCAACCCGGCGAATATGACCAATCTCATGTTTTTGATTATCTTGTGTCATATTTTACGGACAGTTACACTATCTAATTTTACGTCTCAAATTATAACCCTCTGACAGATGATGCAGAACAGTACTCAAAAATCTTCAGTTGGTGTCTTGGAGCAGTTCGAATATGATAACAAAATCGTTAAGGCATTCCTTATCGCTTCCGTCGTTTATGGGGTGATCGGCATGCTGGTCGGGCTCACTCTGGCAATCCAGCTTTTCTTACCCGAGGCCAACTTTGAAAACCCGCATACTACCTTCGGAAGGCTGAGACCGCTGCATACCAATGCGGTGATCTTTGCATTTGTGGGCAACGCCATGTTTGCCGGGATCTATCATTCTTCAACCCGGCTGCTGAAGACCGCCATCTTCAGTAAAACCCTTTCCTGGATCCATTTCTGGGGCTGGCAGCTGATCATTCTGGCCGCGGCCATTACCCTTCCTTTAGGCCTGACCTCCAGCAAGGAGTATGCCGAGCTCGAATGGCCGATCGATATTGCCATTGCCGTGATCTGGGT
>CAZLXI010000027.1:6794-67687 GCA_964563435.1 uncultured Lacihabitans sp. | reverse complement strand
ACCTGGGTTCGGTGGTGCAGAAAGGGAACCTGAAACTGGGGATATCGACCAACGGGAAGTCGCCTACCATGGCCAAGCGATTAAAAGAATTCTTTAACGATATTCTCCCGGAAGAAATTGACGAAACCCTGGAGCTGATGCTTCAATATCGTAACCAATTGAAGGGAGATTTTAAGGAGAAAGTAGAAGCATTAAATGCGCATACAAAAGGAGCCTTATTATAGCTCATTGAATGAATGTTATACACTATCAGTGTTATATATACGAGATTGTTCCTTATCCGAATTCCGGCGTCCGTCTGGCACCTGACGAAGTCGGTGTCAGGAGGATTTTCCGGAATTCAGATTTTTGCTCTACTTTTTCTAAAAAAGTAGAAAACCCAAAATGACAGAACAGATTAAGAAAGACATAGAACAACTGGATGCAGAGGCCATTATTCGGTATATCGACAGGAATTTTGGCCGGGAAGCGGTTTTTTCTACTTCTTTTGGGATAGAAGATCAGGTGATCACGCACATGCTGGAAGGGGCCAAAGCCGAAATCGACATTTTCACCCTGGAGACGGGGCGCCTGTTTCCCGAAACCTATAAGGTCTGGAACCGTACGCTGGAAAAATACGGACTGCCCATAAAGGCCTGGTACCCGAACACGGAAGCCGTTGAAAAAATGGTGACCGAAAAGGGCCCTTCCAGCTTTTACAACAGTGTGGAAGACCGTAAAGAGTGCTGCTACATCCGCAAGATCGAGCCCCTTAAAAGGGCCGTGAAAGGTTACAAGGTCTGGGTAACGGGGATTCGCGCCGACCAGTCGGCCAACCGCGAAGATATGACCCGGGTGGAATGGGATGAGTCGAACCGGATCATTAAGATCCATCCGCTTTTTTACTGGACGCTGACGGAAGTGGAAGATTTTTTAAAAGTAAACCATATACCTTATAATTCTCTGCACGACAAAGGCTTCCCGAGTATCGGGTGCCAGCCCTGTACCCGTGCCATTCAACCCGGTGAAGATTTCAGGGCCGGAAGATGGTGGTGGGAAGATAAAAGCAAAAAAGAGTGTGGTTTACATCGAACAACAAATTAGAATGGATTATTTAGATCATTTAGAAGCGGAAGCCATTTATATTCTTAGAGAAGTAGCAGGACAGTTTGAAAAACCCGCCCTGCTGTTCTCCGGAGGGAAAGACTCCATTACCCTGGTGCACCTGGCCAAAAAGGCGTTTCGTCCCGGTAAATTTCCGTTTCCATTGGTGCATATTGACACCGGTCACAATTTCCCGGAGACCATTGAGTACCGCGACCGGCTGCTGGAAGACATTGGCGAAAAGCTAATCGTCGGCTATGTTCAGGAAAGCATTGACCTGGGAAAGGTAGTAGAACAAAAAGGGAAAAATGCCAGCCGGAATGCCCTGCAAACGGTCACCCTGCTGGATACCATTGAAAAATACGGTTTTGATGCCTGTATAGGCGGCGCCCGGAGGGACGAAGAAAAGGCCCGCGCCAAAGAACGGATCTTCTCCGTTCGTGACGAGTTTGGACAGTGGGATCCCAAACGCCAGCGACCCGAACTCTGGAACATCTTCAACGGGAAGATCCACAAAGGCGAGAATGTAAGGGTATTCCCCATCTCCAACTGGACCGAGCTGGATGTATGGAACTACATCAAACGGGAAAATATTCAGCTTCCGTCTATTTATTTCAGCCATGAAAGGGAGGTGGTGCTACGTAATGGTCAATGGATGGCCTCTGCCCCATTCCTCCAGGTGGACCACGAAGACATCACCGACTTTAAGTCGGTTCGTTTCCGCACTGTAGGCGATATGACCTGTACAGCGGCCGTAGACAGTGTGGCGGTGGAATTAGATGATATTATTGCCGAGATAAAAGCCTCCACGGTCAGTGAACGCGGCGCCCGCATGGACGACAAGGTTTCGGAAGCGGCAATGGAAGAACGTAAAAAACAAGGATACTTCTAAAGCGGCCGCCGTTGCGGCTAAAAGTGAAAAACTAAAAGTGAAAAGATGGGTTGGGCTGTTGTCAGATCCCTCAATTCCTTCTACGAAATAAGATATGCAAATATTAAAATTCATTACCGCCGGATCCGTTGACGACGGCAAAAGCACCCTGATCGGTCGTCTGTTATATGATACCAACTCCATCCTGGATGACCAGCTGGAAGCCATTCAGCGGGTCAATCGCAAAAACGATGACGGCACGGTAGATCTGGCCATTCTGACTGATGGTCTCAAAGCCGAACGCGAACAGGGCATCACCATCGATGTGGCCTACAAATATTTTCAGACCGAAAGCCGGAAGTTTATCATTGCCGACGCTCCTGGGCACATCCAGTATACCCGAAATATGGTGACCGGCGCATCCAACTCCGACCTCATCATTATCCTTGTCGATGCCCGCAAAGGGGTGATCGAGCAGACCAAACGCCATTCTTTCCTGGCCGCCCTCTTATCGCTTAAGCGGGTATTGGTATGCGTCAACAAGATGGATATGACCGGGTTTAGCCGGGAAGTTTTCGAAAAAATAAAAGCTGACTACGCTGTACTGGCCGAAAAGCTCCGCCTGGAAAAGGTAGATTATATCCCGGTATCCGCTTTAAAGGGAGATAACATTGTGTACCCTTCCGTAAGGATGCCGTGGTATACAGGCCCGGGCCTGCTGGAGTACCTGGAAAATGTGGAAATTGAAACCTCCTCTCCTGCAAAGGGCTGGCGCTTTCCGGTTCAATGGGTGGTACGGCCGCAGTCGGAAGACCTGCCGGATTACCGCGGTTATGCCGGCCGGGTGATCGGCGAAGGACTGAAAACCGGTGACGAAGTGATCATTCTGCCTGGCGGAGTACGAAGTACCGTTTCCGGTATCGAGCTGGATCAGAAGTCCCTGGATTTTGCTGAAAACGGCCGTTCGGTCATTCTCCACCTGGCCGACGACGTAGACATTTCCCGAGGTGATTTCATTGTACAGGCATCTCACTCTTCCGAAACAGCACGGAGCTTTGAGGCCGACATCGCCTGGTTTGACCAGAAACCGCTCGACACCACCCAGGTTTACCTCTTACAAAACCATTCGAAAGTCACCCGGATCAAAGTGGCGGAAGTGGAGTACAAGTACGATGTAAATACACAGGAGCAGCTGTTAGGCGAAGACATCCGCCTGAATGATATCGGTAAGATCCGGATCAAAGCGGCCGATGAAGCGGTCTTTGATACCAGCGGGAGCTTCCCGGAAAACTCCCGGGCCATTATCATCGATCCCCGAACCAATATTACCGTGGGGGCGGTGATCATCCAGGCAGTGGCATAAAACCGGACTTTCCATAACTTTTCTCTTTTAACTTTTAGTTTTTCACTATATTGTGCCCGGTTTAATCCAGGAACAATCCCATGCTGAATTTCTTTATTTGCTTCTTTGCGCTGAGTATCATTCGCAAAAACCTGGATACTTCGCGTTATTTCCGGAACAATGTTGATGTTCTGAAAGTCCTCCATTTCATCGGGGTACCCTCCGTGATGGCAGCCGACGTTATTCTAAGCAACTCCCTGCAGGTTATTGCCCAGACAGGGTGGTTTATCGTGCTGACGTATATCCTTTACGTACTGTACGAAGAAAGAAATCAGATTCTGTCAGCAAGCATCCTGAAAGCGGGTCTTCCCTATTATATTTCCTTCGTTGTAATTTTCATCATCAAATATACCCTACCCTCTCTCTACAAGACCACGGAGGATTATCTGGACCTGATCAATATGGTCACGCTGGTCTGGCTTTTTGCGTTCGGAATAAGTGCCAAGAACCAGTTGAACAGCCTGAAGCGTGAAAAAGAACAAAAGGAAAAAGTAATTCACGAAAACGAAGCGCTGGAACACCTGGTCAGGGAGAGAACCAACGAGATCCTGCAACAAAAGAATCAACTTGAAGAAACGCTGGAAGAGCTGAAGCAAACCCAGAACCAGCTTATTCAGCAGGAAAAGCTGGCTTCGCTGGGTGAGCTGACCGCGGGTATCGCTCACGAAATACAGAACCCCCTGAATTTTGTCAATAACTTTTCGGAAGTAAGCACCGAATTGCTGGAAGAGCTGAAAGGAGAGCTCAACGGGAGTAACGTTCCTGAAAATTCATCCGACATTATCGAAGACCTCATTCAGAACCTCCAAAAAATCTCTTATCACGGCAAGCGGGCAAGCGGTATCGTGAGAAATATGCTCGAACATTCCCGCGCCAGTACGGGAGAAAGGCAGCAGGTGGATCTCAATGCCCTGACGGAAGAATACATTAAGCTGAGCTTTCATGGCCTTCGCGCCAAAGATAAGTCCTTCAATTCCGACTTTAAAGTACTTCCGGATCCTACTCTGCCGGTCATAGAGGCCATTCCCCAGGATCTGGGCCGCGTGCTTCTTAACCTTTGTAATAATGCTTTCTATGCGGTCAGCAAAAAAGCCCGTGAAAATATTCCCGGATACAAGCCCCTGGTGACCATTGCTACAGAAACCCTACCCAAAGACAAAACCGTTAAAATCATCCTTTCCGACAACGGCGCCGGTATACCGGAGGAGCTGAAAAACAAAATATTTCAGCCCTTCTTTACTACAAAACCCACCGGACAGGGCACAGGCCTCGGTCTTTCGCTCAGCTATGACATTATCACCAAAGGACACTCCGGGGAGATCACAGTGGAAAGTACAGAGGGAGAAGGCACACGGTTCAGCATCTTTCTGCCGGTTTCTTAAACACAATTGGCTATGAAGATACTGGTGGGACTGAAAACAAAACTTTTGAAATGAAGATCCTGGTAGTGGACGATGAGAGTGATCTACAAATTCTGGTCAAACAGAAGTTCCGGAAGCAGATCCGCGAAAATAAGTATGAGTTTGTGTTTGCCGCTAACGGCCGGGAAGCGCTTGAAGTGATGGATGCTAACCCCGACATCTCCCTGGTATTGAGCGATATCAATATGCCGGAGATGGACGGCCTTACCCTACTGATCAAAATAAATGAAAGCAACCCGCTGGTAAAAGTGGTGATGGTGTCGGCTTACGGCGACATGGAGAACATCCGTACGGCCATGAACCGGGGCGCTTTCGACTTTGTGTGCAAGCCGGTGAATTTCGATGACCTGGAAGTTACGATGGAAAAAACCATCCGGCACATCGAACAGATCCGGCAAACCTTTAATGCTATCCGGGAGAACAATATCCTGCGTATGTATGTCGACGATTCCGTTCTGAAATTCATGTCACGCCAGGAATTTGAAAAATCCATTGTCTCCAACGAGGTCATCCATGCCACTGCTGTTTTCATGGACATCTGCGGCTTTACGGCCATTTCTGAAAAAGAAAAGCCCGATGTGGTCGTAAAGCTTATCAACAAGTACTTTGACATCATGGTTAAAGAGATCATTGCCCAGAAAGGTACGGTAGACAAATTTATGGGCGACGCCGTCATGGCCATTTTCAAAGATGACTATCACC
Organism: uncultured Lacihabitans sp.; assembly: GCA_964563435.1. GTDB lineage: Bacteria > Bacteroidota > Bacteroidia > Cytophagales > Spirosomataceae > Leadbetterella. The sequence goes on along the minus strand of CAZLXI010000027.1, from coordinate 62,208 downwards.
TTGACCGGGCCATCGAGGCTGCCCTCCATGTGCGGGAGGAGATCGAAAAGATATCCGAGCCCCTCGAAGGCCGGCCCGATTTTGTTCCCAAGCTGGCCACGGGCATAAAAAGCGGTGAGATGGTATCCGGCAATATTGGTTCGGTCACCCTGAAACGGCTGGATTACACGGTGGTCGGCGATACGGTAAACACAGCTCAAAGGCTGCAATCCTCTGCTCAGCCCGGCCAGATCCTTATCACTCATGACGACTACATGACCATCAGCGAGTCATTTGAATGCCGGGAAGTGGGAACCCTGCAGGTAAAGAACAAAGCCTCTGAGCTCAAGGTGTATGAGGTGGTAGGGTGACCCGGTTAAGGTTGCGGCAGCTTTCTTTGGAAATACCGGGCCTGAAAATGAAATAACAGGATGGGCTTTGCGGAGCCTCCCTTGAAAACACGGAATCCGTAAGTATACAAAATAGCAGGACGCTCACTTTTCCACCGGCACCCGGATCTCCAGCAGCAAGGTCTCCGCAGGATCGTCTGACAGCTTATAGTCCTTCATTTTGAGCACAAACGATCCCTCGAACACGGCCCCGTTCCCGTCCGGCATAAAGCTGAACGGCAGCTCCAGAGGGTGCTCTGTTCCATGTAAGCTCAGGATTCCCGTGGTAGACCACTTCTCTTCCTTCTTTACAGCTCCCTCCGACTTAAAAGTGATATGGGGGTACTTTTCCGCATTCAGCCAGCTGTCTCCGGCTATGCTCTCGTTCCGCATGGGATTACCCGTTTCTACCGACCTTACCTCAATGACCACGTCAAACGCGGCATTTTCGGGTTGGTTTTCATCAAAAACAATTTTCCCTTCCAGCTTCTTAAAGATCCCGTCGGCATCTTCATGTGTAAACCTGACCTGGAAATCCTTCCGGATCTGCCAGTCATATACGGTCTTAAAAGCAGAAAAGGAAGCTATAAGAATCAGAGAAAGCGCTTTGAATTTCATTGCATTATTCAGACAAATTATAAACAAAGTTAATAATGTCTTATCTTAGAGACAAGTTATAGACCCTGTATGACAAATAAAATATTTCTTTGGGCGATAGTAATTAACGTTTTATGGAGTTGCTCCGACAAAAATACCGGATATGACCACGCTGGCTGGTCAGAATATCTCGGTGGTCCGGACCGTAACCATTATTCATCGCTGGACCAGATCACTCCTGAAAATGTAGCTGAGCTCACCGTGGCCTGGGAATATCATACGCTGGATACCGGGCAGATCCAATGCAATCCTATCGTAGTAAATGGTGTGCTGTACGGGATTACGGCTTCAAACGGCCTGTTTGCCGTAGATGCGGCCACCGGAAAAGAGCTCTGGAAATTCTGGGGCGGAACCGGGAAATCTGTTTTCAATAATAACCGCGGTATCACCTACTGGGCGGGTAATAAGCACCCCGCAAGGCTCATGTATTCTTACGGGGAATGGCTCTATGCGGTCAATGCCGAAACCGGGGAGAAGATCCCCTCCTTCGGAGAAGACGGGCGGGTGAGCCTGAAAGCGGGACTGGGGGAGAGCGCCGCCGATAAGTTTGTAATATCTACTACCCCGGGTACGCTCTTTGAAGACAGGATCATCATGCCCCTGCGGGTATCGGAGGGTGCTGACGCAGCGCCCGGCTATATCCAGGCCTTTAACGTGATCACCGGTAAGCTCGACTGGGTATTTCACACCATCCCCCGTCCCGGGGAGTTCGGCCATGATACCTGGCCGGAAGATGCCTGGAAAAATACCGACATCGGTGCTGCCAATAACTGGGCCGGGATGGCCGTAGACCGCAAAAGAGGGGTGATCTACGTACCTACCGGGTCAGCCGGGTTCGATTTCTACGGCGGCAACCGCAAAGGCCAGAACCTCTTTGCCAACAGCCTCCTGGCGCTGGATGCCCGTACCGGCAAACGCAAATGGCATTACCAGTTTGTACACCACGATATCTGGGACAGGGATCTGCCCGCACCGCCGAACCTGCTGACCCTTCATAAGGATGGGAAGAAAACAGACGTAGTGGCTCAGGTGACCAAATCCGGCCATGTGTTTGTGTTTGACCGGGTGACGGGCAAACCTGTATTTCCTGTCGATGAGGTGCCTGTACCGGCTTCAGTTATGGAGGGTGAGGAAACCTGGCCTACACAGCCCGTGCCTCGGCTACCGCTCCCTTTCGCGCGTCAGCAGATCACCGGGACGGATCTGAATAAATACTCAGCCGATTACGACAGCGTGCTGGCTACCTACCGGTCAGCCGCCAAAGGGTCTTTTGTACCCCTCAGCAGAACCCCTACCCTGCTTTTTCCAGGGGCGGATGGCGGAGCCGAGTGGGGTGGTGCAGCGGTAGATAAAGAAGGGATCATGTATGTTAACTCCAATGAAATGGCCTGGCTGTTCAGCCTCAGTGATACGCCCAAAGAAGATGAGTTGTCCCACTTAAGTCAGGGAGAAAAGACCTACATTACACTTTGCGCCGCCTGCCATGGCAAAGACCTGAAGGGCAACTCCGTCAGCGGTTATCCTTCCGTGCTCAATATCAACACCCGGATGAAGCGGCCCGAAGTGCTGAAGCTCATCAGCAACGGTAAGGGAATGATGCCGGGCTTTCCAGCCATATCAGCGGCCGAAAAAAAGGCGGTTATTGCTTTCTTATACGGTGAGGAGAAGACAGAAGTGACCGCCGGCAATATAAAACCTGCCTCAGCTAAACCCTATGTGCCCTATAAATTCAACGGATACCATAAATTTCTGAACAATGAAGGCTACCCGGCCATCAGTCCGCCCTGGGGAACGCTTACGGCGATCGACCTCAACACCGGCAGGCACAAATGGCAGATCCCTTTGGGTGAATTTAAAGAGCTGACGGAAAAAGGCATTTCTCCTACCGGAACCGAGAATTACGGCGGCCCGGTAGTGACCAAAAGCGGCCTCCTCTTCATTGCCGCCACCCAGGACGGTATGTTCCGGGCTTTTGATAAAAACACCGGCAAACTCTTATGGCAGACCGCACTGCCCGCTGCGGGGTTTGCCACCCCATCCACCTACGAGATCAATGGGAAACAGTATATTGTGATCGCAGCGGGCGGAACTAAACTGGGGACTAAAAAGGGGGATAGTTATGTGGCGTTTGCACTGCCTGATTCAAACCAAAGGTAGCAATTTATATGCATCTGCATATATACTTTGAGATAATTCGTAATTTTATATATCCAAGCCTATAAATGCAACACACTTTATCCAATATAAACACACAATAGTATGAGCACATTCCCAACAATTACAGATGATAAAATCATCAACAAAATATATCTGATTCGTGAAAAGAAAATAATGCTTGACAACGACCTTGCAGAGCTGTATGGGGTAGAGACAAAAGTGCTAAACCAGGCAGTCAGAAGAAATCTTGAGCGTTTTCCTAAAGATTTCATGTTTCAATTATCTGTGGATGAGCATATTAGTTTGAGGTCACAAATTGTGACCTCAAACGCCAAGGGAGGAAGGAGATATCTTCCTCTTGCTTTTACAGAACAGGGTATAGCCATGCTTTCGAGCGTTTTAAAGACCAAGACAGCTATTCATGTAAACATTCAGATTATACGGATATTTACACGAATGAGAGAGCTACTTCTTAACAACAGGGAAATAATGTTAAAAATCGAAAAGATTGAAAAGAAATTACTGAAACAAGATACTGCTCAACAAAGACACGAGGAAGAAATCCAATCTATTTTTGAAGTAATGAAAGAACTGCTAAACTCTCCGAAAGAGTCTAGAAAAACAATAGGGTTCGAAATATAAAGACAAAAAAAATCCCCGGACCTAAGCCCGGGGATTCCTTCATAAAACTTTCTGAAAATTAAGCCTTGCTTTCTTCCGAAGCGTCGTCGGCCGGTTTCTCCTCAGTGGCAGGCGCCTCTTCGGTTGCCGGTGCTTCTTCTGTAGCTGGGGCTTCCTCAACGGCCGGAGCTTCTTCCGTTACCGGAGCCTCCTCTACTACTTCTGCTGAAGGCTTTTCTACTACTGCTTCAGCGGCAGGAGCTGCTTCTGTGGTAGCCTTCTTAGCCTTGCCTCTTCTTGAACGCTTGGTCTTCGCCTCACTTTCATCTGTAACTGCTGTAAGCAGGTTTTCGTTGAAGTCCACCAGTTCGATCAGCGCTACTTCAGCATTGTCGCCCTGTCTCTGGCCTAATTTGATGATGCGGGTGTAACCTCCGTTTCTTTCCGCCACTTTTACAGCGATCTCACCGAAAAGCTCTTTGATGGCTTCTTTGTCCTGCAGGTAAGAGAAAACTACCCTTCTTGAATGGGTGGTGTCGTTCTTACCTTTAGTGATCAGGGGCTCTACGTACTTTCTCAAAGCTTTGGCTTTGGCCAAAGTAGTTTCGATGCGCTTGGCTTTGATCAAAGAAACCGCCATGTTAGCTAACAGAGCATCTCTGTGCGACTTGGTTCTTCCCAGATGGTTAACAGTTTTTCCGTGTCTCATTTTGTTGGTTTTCGTAAGTAACGGTTAAGAAGTATATCGCAGCAGTTACCTCCCACCTATTACGATTTTTAATAAATAAATTTTTCTGCGATAATGAAAATTTTTCAATCGGCCCTTCGACAGGCTCAGGGTGACAAATCCAACACCTAAGCGCTAGTGCCCTGTCAGGCTGAGCTTGTCGAAGCCCGAAGATAAACTTAATCTTCGTCGAGCTTATATTTCGATACATCCATTCCGAAATGCAGCTGCTTATCGGCGATGAGCTGCTCCAGCTCGGTAAGTGACTTCTTACCGAAGTTCCGGAACTTCATCATATCGGCCACTTCCAGACGCGCCAGGTCGCCCAGCGTGCGGATGTCGGCAGACTTCAGACAGTTGTACGCCCTTACAGAAAGATCCAGGTCCTGAAGCGGTGTTTTCAACAGCTTACGCATGTGAAGGAACTCCTCGTCTACCATGTTATCTTCCTCATCGCTCTTCGAGTCGAACACCATGTTCTCATCGGTGAATTTAAGGAAGTGCTGGATCAGGATATGCGAAGCCTCCTGAAGCGCTTTTTCCGGATGAATGGAACCATCAGTCTTGATCTCCAAAAGAAGTTTCTCGTAGTCGGTTCTTTGCTCCACACGGGTATTCTCAATACTATACTTCACGTTTTTAACGGGGGTATAGATCGAGTCAATAGCGATAAACCCAATGGGCAGATCACCGGTCTTTTGTTCTTCACTGGGAACATACCCCCGGCCTTTGTCTACGATGATCTCAAACTCCAGTTCCTTTTTGGAATCCAGACGTGCGATCACCAGCTCGGGGTTCAATATTTCAAATGAAGAAGTAAACTTACTGATATCACCGGCAGTGATCTCAGTCTGGTTTTTGACCTTCACTGTGATTTTATTATCTACATAGTCTGCGATCTTCTTGAATCTAACCTGCTTAAGATTCAAAACGATCTCAGTAACATCATCTACAACACCTTCAATCGCAGAAAACTCATGAAGTACGCCCGGGAATCTCACGGATGTAATCGCATAACCCTCTAATGAAGACAACAAGATACGACGCAGAGCATTGCCTATGGTCACTCCATAGCCCCTTTCCAGCGGCTTGAACTCGAAAAAACCATGAAAGTCGTCGGCTTTCTCCATTACGACTTTGTCAGGCATTTGAAATGCTAAAATTGACATACTGTGCTGTTTTTGTTTTCGTTAACGAAATAAGTTTGGGATTATCCCAAATAAGTATGTGCCACCTCTGTGGTTCGCACAGAGGTGGAGAAAAAAAAATAAATTATTTGTTGTACAATTCGACAACCGCCTGTACATTGAACTGCTCAGGGATCTGCTCTGTATCGGGGTAGTTGATAAAGAGACCTGAAAGCTCAGTGTTGTCAAATTCCAACCAACCGTACTTTTTAAAGGCGTTCAGACTTGTACTGCTTGCAATGGTATCCAAAGCTTTGGATTTCTCACGAACAGCCACTTTTTGTCCCGGTTTAACAAGGATAGACGGGATATTGCTTACTTCTCCGTCCAAAAGAATATGCTTATGCGTGACTAACTGACGGGCAGCTCTACGGGTAGGAGCTATGCCTAACCGGTAAACGATGTTATCTAATCTGGATTCACAAAGTTTTATAAGGTTCTCACCGGTCTGGCCTTCTTTCACCCCTGCAAGGTTGAATATCCTTGCAAACTGGCGCTCCAGAACACCATACGTATATTTGATCTTCTGCTTCTCCAGTAACTGAAGTGCATAATCAGATTTTTTGCTTCTTCTGCCTCTTCCGTGCTGTCCCGGAGGATAGGCCTTTTTTGCCAGTGCTTTGCTCGGCCCTAAAACTGCCTCGCCGAATTTTCTTGAAATCTTGGATTTCGGACCTGTATATCTTGCCATTTTTTAAAATTATTCAAATCGTTAGCCCCAATGTCCAAACTAACATTTGCTTTGTTAATATAAATTATACTCTTCTTCTCTTGGGAGGTCTGCAACCGTTATGCGGCATAGGCGTAACGTCAAAAATATTCACCACGTCGATTCCTACGCTCTGAACGGTTCTCATAGCGGATTCTCTGCCGGAACCCGGACCTTTCACAAAAATATCCGCTTTACGCATACCCAGATCATAGGCTACCTGGCAGCAGTTTTGTGCCGCCATCTGCGCTGCATAAGGCGTATTTTTCTTTGAACCTCTGAAGCCCATTTTCCCGGCCGATGCCCAGGAGATCACCTGCCCGGTGCTGTTGGTCACCGAGATGATGATGTTATTGAAAGAGGCTCTTACATGTACCTGTCCGTAAGGTTCAACTACTACTACACGCTTTTTAGCTTTGTCTTTTCTTTTAGCTTGTGCCATTATATTCGAAAATGATAAATTAAGGCAGGAAAGCAAAACGCCTTCCCCTGATCATAGATTATTAATTATTTCGTAGCCTTTTTCTTATTGGCTATCGTCTTACGCTTACCTTTCCGCGTACGGGAGTTGTTTTTCGTCTTTTGTCCTCGTAAAGGCAACCCTTTCCGGTGTCTCAGACCCCGGTAACATCCAATGTCCATCAGGCGTTTGATACTCAGCTGAACTTCGGAACGAAGCGCACCCTCTACTTTAAATTCATTGTTGATGATAGCACGAATAGCGTTAGCTTCATCATCAGACCATTCTCCGGCTTTCTTATCAACCGATATGTTCGCCTGGTTAAGAATGTTCTTTGCTGTACTGCGACCTATACCGTAAATATAGGTAAGAGAGATTTCGCCTCTCTTTTTGTCCGGAATATCTACCCCTGAGATCCTCATAAATTATTAACCTTGTCTTTGTTTAAACTTAGGATTTTTCTTATTGATTACGTAAATTTTACCTTTGCGTCTGATCACCTTGCAGTCTTCACTACGCTTTTTAACTGATGCTTTAACTTTCATTACTGTCGTATTAAAATATCCTTACTTGTACCTGTATGTAATTCTTGCTTTTGATAAGTCGTATGGCGACATCTCCAGTTTCACCTTATCGCCGGGAAGGATACGGATGTAATTCATACGCATCTTACCGGAAATATGAGCTATCACTTCATGCTTATTGTCCAGCTGAACTTTAAACATGGCGTTAGACAGCGCTTCCAGGATGATACCATCTACTTCTATGTTCGATTGCTTTGCCATAAACCTTATAAAACTTCCAAATTTTTAGTCTTTAACACTTCTTCGATATACGCAAAGGTGGTGAGAATATCACATCCGTTCTCTGTCACCCATACCGTATGCTCAAAGTGTGCTGCCGGTAACCTGTCTTCCGTACGGATCGTCCACCCGTCTGCCTCCTGAACCACGAAGCGTTTCCCCAACGTGATCATAGGCTCAATGGCTAAAACCAGTCCCGCCTGCATTTTAGTTCCCTGGCCACGTCTTCCGTAGTTCGGCACTTCCGGCGCTTCGTGAAGATTACGCCCCACTCCATGCCCTACCAGCTCCCGTACTACACCGTACCCGCGTCCTTCCGTATAGCTCTGTATTGCATAGCTCAGGTCACCTATCCTGTTACCGGGCTTTACGGTCGCAATTCCTTCAAACAGCGACTTCTTAGTTTCTCTGACCATGGTTTTCGTCTTTTCATCCACTTCACCTACCAGGTAGGTATAAGCGCTGTCGGCATGAAAACCATTTTTATAAACTCCGCAGTCGATCGAAATCACGTCTCCGCTTTTCAGCTCCCGTTTATTGGGGAACCCGTGAACCACCACTTCGTTTACCGATATACACAGCGAATACGGAAAGCCGTTGTAATTCTTAAAAGAAGGTTTACCCTTATGGTCGAGGATAAATTCTTCCGCGATCTTATCCAGGTCTTTGGTCTTTACTCCTTCAGCGACGGCTTTCGCTACTTCCGCATGCGCCCTGCCCAGGATCTCACCGTTTGCCCTGATAATTTCCGCTTCCTCCCTGCTTTTAAGAATGATCGCTCTTCCTGCCATCTTATCTGGCTACCAACTGTTCTCTTCCTACAACCCTTCCGGATTCCATCAGTCCTTCATACCGCTTCATCAAAAGATAGCTTTCGATCTGCTGAAGCGTATCCAGTACCACTCCTACCAGGATCAGTAAGGAAGTACCGCCATAGAAGGAGGCAAACAACTGGGTCATACCGAACAGGCTGGCAATGGCAGGGAAAATCGCTATCAAAGCCAGCAGAATCGCTCCCGGTAAGGTGATCCGGTCCAATATCTGCGCGATAAAGTCGGATGTTGCCTGCCCGGGCTTCACGCCGGGAATAAATCCTCCACCCCTCTTCATATCGTCGGCTATCTGATTAGGATTAATCGAAATAGCCGTATAGAAGAAGGTAAAGGCAATGATCAGTATTGCATATAGCAGGTTATACTGCCACGAAGTAAAGTCACCGAAAACGGTAGCGATATACTGGGCGGTATCACTTTTCTCTGCAAAATATCCGGCAATAAACGAAGGCACGAACATCAGGGCCTGGCCGAAAATGATCGGCATCACACCGGAGATGTTCAGCTTCAGAGGCAGGTATTGCCGCTGTCCTGTAACCGTCTTATTACCTACGATCTGCTTGGCATACTGTACGGGCACCCGGCGGATAGCCTGGGTCAGTGCCACGGCAAAGATCACAACGAGAAACAGCACCACCAGTTCCAGGATGAAGTAAAGCGGTTGACCGTCAGCCACTCTTGCTCTTCCCTCGCCGATGATAGCACCCGGAAAGCGGGATACGATACCGATCATAATGATCATGGAAATACCGTTACCGATTCCCTTCTCGGTAATACGCTCACCCAACCAGAGACACATCATGGTTCCCGCTACCAGCAGTATCACTCCGCCAACATAGAACAGCCCCTGAGAGATCACAATGGCATCAGTGGGAATGGTCGATTTAAGGTAAGCAAAACCTTGCGTGATGGTCACTGCAATGGTCAGCCAACGGGTGATCTGGTTCAGCTTCTTCCTGCCTGACTCTCCTTCTTTCTGCAATTTAGAGAAATAAGGAAGGGCCAGTCCGAGCAACTGCACCGCAATGGATGCCGAAATGTACGGCATGATCCCCAAAGCCATAACAGAAGCATTGCTGAACGCACCACCTACCAGCGTATCCAGAAGGCCCAAAAGTCCGTTACCCCCTGTTAAATCGGTGAGCTTCGACGGATCCACACCCGGAAGGGTGATATGCGATCCGATCCGGAAGACCACAATAATAAACAAGGTAGCCAGGATTCGGTTCCGAAGCTCCTCTATTGACCAGATATTCTTTAGGGTGGTTATAAATTTTTTCATAGTCTATTTAACAATTATTCGCCACCGTTTAGTTCTTTTCCGGCCTCGGCAGGAGCTTGTCCGGCCAGAGCCGTAGCTTTACCTCCCGCTTTGGTGATGGCTTCTTCCGCTGATTTGGAGAAGGCATGTACCGTTATATTAACTTTAGCAGTGAACTCCCCTCTTCCCAGTACCTTCACCAGGTCGGATTTTGAAACAAGGCCGTTATCTCTGAGGAATGCCAGGGTAATGTCAGCTTCCCGGGTCTTATCAAACAGGGCCTGAATGGTATCCAGGTTAATGGCTTTATATTCTACCCGGTTGATATTGTTAAAACCAAATTTAGGAACACGTCTCTGAAGGGGCATCTGACCACCTTCAAAACCTCTCTTCTGGCTGTAACCGGACCTGGATTTCGCTCCTTTATGACCTCTTTTGGCTGTTCCGCCACCGCCCGAACCCTGTCCTCTGCCTAAACGGGTATTGTTTTTAACTGATCCCTGAGCGGGCTTTAATGATTCTAATTTCATCTTTAAAAAATTTATCGCAGTAATTTTACTACTCGGTTATCCCTGATTAAATGTTCTCAACGGTTACAAGATGGTTCACCTTACGGATCATCCCCTCAATAGCCGGATTAGCTTCCACTTCAACAGATTTCCCTATCTTCGTTAAGCCCAAAGCCTGCATAGTAAGTTTCTGATTCTTAGGTCTTTTGATCGTACTTCTAACTTGAGTAACTTTCACTTTAGCCATTTTTCCAAATGTTTGAGGCTATTATCAGCCATTAAATACTTTATTCAATTTCACTCTTCTCTGCATGGCTACTTCATGCGGAGCTCTCATTTTGGTCAGCGCGTCAATGGTAGCCTTCACCACGTTATGCGGGTTGGAAGAACCTTTCGACTTGGCCAATACGTTATGCACCCCGGCGGCTTCCAGTACCGCACGCATCGCACCACCGGCGATCACCCCCGTACCGGGAGCTGCAGGTTTCACATATACGAAACCGCCTGAGAATTTTCCTTCCATATCGTGCGGAACGGTTCCGTTGATAATAGGAACGTTCACCAGATTTTTACGGGCATCTTCCACAGCTTTGGAAATAGCATCGGTCACCTCATTGGCTTTTCCCAGTCCCTGGCCAACGGCACCCTGTCCGTCACCCAGAACCACGATAGCTGAAAAGCTGAAACGGCGTCCGCCTTTTACTACTTTGGCAACCCGGTTGATAGCTACAACTTTCTCTTTTAATTCTGATTCGTTTACTTTTATCGCTTTCATTTAAATAGTATTAAAAGTTAAGTCCTGCTTCTCTTGCCCCGTCAGCCAAAGCTTTCACGTTACCATGATAAAGGTATCCGTTCCGGTCAAAAACGACACTGCTGATACCCGCTTCCTGAGCTTTTTTTGCCACTGCAGCACCCACTTGCTTTGAGTTCTCTACATTTAAAGATTTCAGACCCAGCTCGCGTGTTGAAGCTGCCGCAAGGGTTTTACCTGCCACATCGTCAATCAGCTGAGCGTAGATCCCGGCGTTGCTCCGAAAAACAGTTAACCTTGGCCTTTCTGCAGTACCGTTAACTCTTTTCCTGATTCTCCATTTTATTTTTTGTCTTCTTTCAGACTTAACTCCGGACATATATGTTAAAATTTGAAGTTCTTAATTATTTCTTACCGGCAGTCTTACCTGCTTTTCTTCTCACTACCTCACCTACAAAGCGAATACCTTTACCTTTGTAAGGCTCGATCTTACGTAATGATCTGATCTTTGCACAGACCATACCCAGCAGTTGCTTATCATTACTTTCAAGGGTAATGATCGGGTTTTTACCCTTCTCCATCCGTGTAGCCACTGAAATTTCTTTCGGCGCTACGAAGATGATGTTGTGCGAGTAGCCCAAAGACATATCAATTACGTTTCCGTTATTGGTCGCTTTATAACCCACACCTACGAGCTCCAGCTCTTTCTTGTAACCTCCGCTCACACCTTCGACCAGGTTATTGATCAGTGACCGCGAAAGGCCGTGCAGCGCTTTATGTCTTTTCTGCTCGGTAGGTCTCTCCACGGTTAAAACTCCGTCTTCGATGGAGATCTTGAGATCGTTGTCGATCTTCTGTGTTAGTTCTCCCTTGGGGCCCTTAGCGGTCACCACGTTTCCGCTGGCCACATTTACGGTTACTCCGGCAGGGATGTTAATTGGCTTTTTACCTATTCTTGACATGATTATACGTTTAAGGCTCTGTCCCGTTTGAAGGGCCGAGCGGTCAACAAAAATTAATATACATAACAAAGCACCTCTCCACCCACGTTCAACGTGCGGGCCTCCTTGTCGGTGATGATACCTTTGGAAGTAGAGATGATAGCGATACCCAATCCGTTAAGCACCCTTGGCAGCTCGGTAGACTTCACATACTTGCGAAGACCCGGCTTGGAAACTCTTGTCAGGTTTACGATCGCTGATCTTTTGGTTTGGGGATTATATTTCAAGGCGATCTTGATATTCCCCTGTGGACCTTCGTCCTCAAATTTGTAACTTGCGATATATCCTTTTTCATAAAGGAGCGCAGTTAACTCTTTTTTCAGGTTGGAGGCCGGGATGTCTACCACTCTGTGCCTCGCTTTAATAGCATTTCTGATTCTGGTAAGAAAATCTGCTATTGGATCCGTTGTAATCATTTTACTAAGTTAATATTTTGGATACCTTAAGCCAACGTCAGACAGTATCACAGGCGTGACTTATCTAACTGGGCTGCAAAGATAATAATTCTGAATAAGAAAAAAAACTTTTTACCAGGAGGATTTGGTAACACCGGGAATTAATCCGCTGTTGGCCATTTCTCTGAAGGTAACCCGGTTGATACCGAATCTTCTCATATATCCTTTCGGACGACCGGTAAGCTTACATCTGTTATGAAGTCTTACAGGCGAAGAGTTCTTGGGAAGGGCATCAAGACCTCTCCAGTCTTCCGCCTTTTTCAGAGCTTCTCTTTTAGCTGCGAACTTAGCTACCAGTCTCTCTCTTTTTCTTTCTCTAGCTTTTATTGACTCTTTTGCCATGATCTGTGATTATATCTTTTATTTGTTTTTATTAGCGAATGGCATACCCAGTGCTTTCAACAATTCGTACGCTTCGGCATCGGTGTTTGCAGTAGTTACGAAAGTGATATCCATTCCCTGGATCTTGCTGATCTTATCGATCGAGATCTCCGGGAAAATGATCTGCTCGGTTACACCGAAGTTATAGTTTCCTCTTCCGTCAAATCCTTTGTCGGAAATACCCTGAAAGTCTCTCACACGCGGAAGCGCTACAGAAGTAAGACGATCCAGAAATTCGTACATGATGGTAGAACGCAGGGTCACTTTCGCACCGATCGGCATTCCTTCTCTCAGTTTAAAGTTGGAAACGGCCTTTTTCGATACGGTAGGTACCGCCTTCTGTCCGGTGATAGTGCTTAATTCTTCCACGCTGCTATCCACCAGCTTCTTGTCACCGGTAGCTGCTCCTACTCCTCTGTTCACTACGATTTTCACCAGTTTAGGAACCTGCATAATCGACTTGTACTGGAATTTCTCCTGCAATTCCTTAACAACTTCTTTCTTATATTTTTCTCTTAATCTTGCCATTTTCGTAAGGTGGATTTCCGACCCACCCGGTTTTATTAGATAAATTTACCTGTTGCCTTAGAGTATCTCTGCAGCTTACCCGCATCGTTGGCTTTTCTACCGGTACGTGTAGCTTTTCCGGTGGAAGGATCTACCAGCTTCACATTGCTGATGTGAATAGAGCCTTCAACCTCCCTGATCTCACCCTGAGGATTTTGAGCGCTGGGCTTGATGTGTTTTTTGATGATATTCACACCTTCCACCACTACCCTGTTTTTCTTTACCAAAACCTCCACGATCTTCCCGGTTTTCCCTTTGGAGTTTCCGGCGATCACTTCCACGGTGTCACCCGATCTTACGTGAAGCTTAGGTATCTTGTTAAATTTCCTTTCCATTGTAATTAATTACTTTTAATATGATTAAAGTACCTCAGGGGCTAATGAAACAATTTTCATGAACTGCTTCTCTCTCAGCTCTCTGGCTACCGGTCCGAAGATCCGGGTTCCGCGCGGCTCGTTCTGGTTATTCAGCAATACCACTGCATTTTCCTCGAACCGGATGTAGGAACCGTCTTTTCTTCTTACTTCCTTGGTCGTTCTCACTACCACGGCTTTGGAAACAGTACCTTTTTTCATATTGGAAGAGGAAAGAGCACTCTTTACAGTAACTACAACCTTATCTCCTAAAGAGGCATATCTCTTTTTAGTACCCCCTAAAACCCTGATTACCAAAACTTCTTTAGCCCCGCTGTTGTCAGCTACGTTGGCTCTTGATTCCTGCTGTAACATTATATTACCTTTTTACTATGTTTTGTGATGAACAGATTACTTGGCCCTTTCGATGATCTCGACCAATCTCCAACTTTTGTTCTTGCTAAGCGGTTTGGTTTCCATGATCTTAACGGTATCGCCTATTCCGGCCTCGTTATTCTCATCGTGGAACATAAACTTCTTGCTTCTGATCATGAACTTTCCGTATTTCGGATGTTTCACCTTCCGAACCACCGATATGGTTCCGGATTTGTCCATTTTATTGCTGGTTACTACCCCGGTACGCTCTTTTCTTACTTTTCTTTCCATGAGAAATTAAAATTTATTTGGTTGTTAAAGCGGTAGATAACCGTGCAATATTTTTACGGGCCTCCGTAATTCTCCTCGGATTTTCAATCGGAGTAATTGCATGAGCAAACTTAAGCTTCACCAATCTGTCTTTTTCTTCGGCTATCTGCTGCTTCAATTGCTCAGCCGTTAAGCCACTTAGATCATTCTTTTTCATCTTCTTCTTGAAATTTTATACTTCGTAATCCCTGCGAACCACGAACTTGGTTTTAACCGGTAGCTTCTGAGCTGCTAATCTCAAAGCTTCTTTTGCCAACTCTAACGGAACCCCGGTACATTCAAAAAGAATGGTTCCCGGATAAATGTTTGCTACCCAATATTCAGGAGCACCCTTACCTTTACCCATCCGCACTTCCAGAGGCTTCTTGGTGATCGGGTTATCAGGGAATATTCTGATCCATACCTGGCCTTCACGTTTCATGGCACGTGTAACCCCGATACGAGCCGCCTCGATCTGTCTTGCAGTGATCCTGCCCGGCTCTAAACTCTTTATCGCAAATGAACCGAAGGCAATCTCGTGTCCTCTGTGGGCTACACCTTTGATTCTGCCTTTCTGACGCTTTCTAAATCTGGTTCTTTTCGGTTGTAACATAATACTAATGTTTACGGCTCACAGCCCTTATATTAATTTTTCTTATGACCGGCGCCTCTTCCGCCGCCATTTCTTCTTTTTCTACCACCCTCTTCGTCTCTGCCTCCACGACCTCTTCTATCACCCTGCTGATGACCGCCGCTAAACGACGACTTCTTGGTATCAGGAGATTCTGTAGCCAGGGCCTGAACGGAGGTAAGGTCTCTTTTACCGAAAACCTCGCCTTTGAAGATCCACACTTTAATACCTATGATACCATATACGGTCAGGGCCTCTGTTACCGCATAATCGATATCTGCTCTCAGGGTGTGAAGCGGAATTCTGCCTTCTTTGTATTGCTCGTTACGGGCCATTTCAGCACCGCCCAAACGTCCACCCAGTTTGATCTTGATCCCCTGAGCACCTACTCTCATAGCGGACTGGATGGCCTGTTTCATAGCTCTCCGGAAAGATATCCGGGCTCTCAGCTGCTGAGCGATGGTTTCTCCCACCAGCTTGGCGTCGATCTCCGGTCTCTTGATCTCGAAGATGTTGATCTGAACGTCTTTTTTGGTCAGCTTTTTGAGTTCTTCTCTCAGCTTATCTACTTCACTTCCCGCCTTACCGATCACTACACCGGGCCGGGCCGTATGTATAGTCAATGTAATTCTTTTTAAGGTTCTTTCGATCACAACCCTCGAAACGGAACCCTTAGGAATACGGGCGTTGATATATTTTCTGATCTTATCGTCTTCTACAAGCTTCTCAGAAAAGGTCTTTCCACCGTACCAGTTAGACTCCCAGCCTCTTATGTAACCTAGTCTTAAACCTACAGGATTTACTTTTTGTCCCATTGTATCTGATTAATATAAATTCTTAATTTGCTTATGCTGATTGATTCTCCAGTGTGTCTACCACAATGGTAATGTGCTGAGAACGCTTTCTTACCCGGTAAGCTCTCCCCTGGGGAGCAGGACGTAGTCTCTTCAACATTCTTCCACCGTCGATCATGATGGTCTTCACATAAAGATCAGCATCTTCAATCCGGGCATCTTCATTCCTGTTTTGCCAGTTGGCAATGGCAGATAGTAATACCTTCTTAATTACCGGTGCGGCCTGCTGAGGCTGATACGAAAGAATACCCAGCGCCTGGTTTACTTTCTTACCCCTGATAAGATCTGCTACAAGCCTGGCTTTACGCGGCGAGGTAGGGAAATCCTTTAATTTTGCTACTGCTTCCATTTCTTAATCTATTATTAGAGAAGTATCTTCTCAGAATATTATCTTTTACCTTTATCTTTCTTATTTACGTGACCTCTGAAGTTACGCGTAGGAGCAAATTCTCCTAACTTATGTCCAATCATGTTATCTGTCACGTAAACCGGGATAAACTTGTTTCCGTTATGTACAGCAAACGTATGTCCTATAAAGTCCGGCGAAATCATGGATCTTCTTGACCAGGTCTTGATCACGGATTTCTTTCCTGAGTCATTCATTGCAAAGACTTTGTTTTCAAGTCTAAAATCAATGTATGGTCCTTTTTTTAATGAACGAGCCATTTATTACTTGTTTTTATTTGGTTCTTCTGGAAATGATTAACTTGTTAGAGTACTTGTTCTTGTCTCTGGTTTTCTTACCTTTGGCAAGCAGACCGTTACGAGAACGCGGGTGACCTCCTGAGGCACGGCCTTCACCACCTCCCATGGGGTGATCTACCGGGTTCATTACCACCCCTCTTACTCTTGGTCTTCTGCCTAACCAACGGTTACGTCCGGCCTTCCCTAATACCACGTTCATGTGGTCAGGGTTGGAAACGGAACCTACGGTAGCCATGCTGTTGGCCAGTACCAGTCTCATTTCACCGGAAGGCATTTTCAGGGTAACATATTTCCCTTCTTTGGCCAGCACCTGGGCATACGTACCGGCGCTGCGGGCCATCTGGGCACCTTTGCCGGGAGTCAGCTCAATATTATGTACGATAGTACCCAGAGGCATGTTTTTCAACAGGAGGGCATTACCTACTTCAGGAGCTACTTTCTCACCGGAAACAATTTTCTGACCTACTTTAAGTCCCTGAGGCGCGATGATGTATCTCTTTTCGCCGTCAGTGTACTGTACAAGTGCAATTCTGGAAGTACGGT
This sequence comes from uncultured Lacihabitans sp., assembly GCA_964563435.1. Lineage (GTDB taxonomy): Bacteria > Bacteroidota > Bacteroidia > Cytophagales > Spirosomataceae > Leadbetterella. The sequence continues at coordinate 44,988 of CAZLXI010000027.1, read as the reverse complement.
TCGGATCATACTCTATCGTCAATACTTCTGCAGGAACATCGTATTTATCCCTCTTGAAGTCGATAATACGGTATCTTCTCTTGTGACCGCCACCAATATATCTGGCGGTTCTGTGGCCTTCATTGTTTCTACCTCCCGTTCTCTTGATCACACCCAACAGGCTCTTTTCAGGCTTGTTGGTCGTTACATCAGAAAAGTCGGGAGCAATTCTGTGTCGGGTACCGGGTGTTACCGGATTTAATTTTTTCACTGCCATGGTTCAAACATTTGCAGCCCCGATTCCCATCGGGACTATACTTTATAATTAAATTATAATTCGGCGTAGAAATCGATGATCTCGCCTTCCTTAAGTGTAACTATTGCTTTTTTGTAAGTAGCTGTTTTACCGGAGCTGATCTTGTTCCGGGTCATTCTCGACTTCTTCTTACCAATCTGCGTAATCGTATTCACTTTCTCTACGGTCACACCATACATTTTTTCTACGGCTGCAGCAATGGAAATCTTGTTGGCATCGCGGCCTACCTCAAATGTATATTTATTCTTTGCGTTTAACCCCTGAGTCTTCTCAGTGATGATGGGTCTTTTTAAGATACTCATTGTTTTAATCTTTCAAAATGGTTTCTAATTGAGAAATCGCACTCTCCGCCAACAGGATGGTATCGGTATTCACCAGATCATAGGTGTTCACTGAATTTACATCCACCACGCGGGTTTTAGGGATGTTTCTCGCAGACAGATAAAGGTTATTTTCTGCACCGTTCACTACGAAGAGTGTTTTCTTTCCGGCCAGTGAAAGCGCGCTAAGAAACTCGATATAGGCCTTGGTTTTAGGCGTTTCGAAACCGAAATCTTCCACTACTCTCAATTGATTCTCCGCCAGTCTTGCAGAAAGCACCGATTTACGGGCCAGCTGCTTCACTTTAAGGTTAAGCTTGAAATCGTAGTTTCTCGGACGAGGACCGAAAACTCTGCCTCCACCCACATAGATAGGCGCTTTGGCAGAACCGTGACGGGCACCGCCGGATCCTTTCTGACGAAGCAGCTTCTTGGTAGAACGCGCTATTTCCGCTCTTTCTTTGGATTTGTGCGTTCCCTGACGCTGGTTAGCAAGATAATGCTTCACATCTAACCATACCACGTGCTGGTTAGGCTCAATTCCGAAAACCTCGTCACTGAGTTGAAGCGACTTCCCGGTTTCCTTACCTGTTTTGTTAATTACTTTTACTTCCATTTTATCAGCTGTTTTTCGATGTCGTCAGCCACGACCTTTAAAAATTACGAATTACTTATGCAGGGTGATGATTCCGTTCTTACCACCGGGAACCGATCCGGATACGATGATCAGGTTTTTCTCGGGGAACAGCTTCAATACCTGGAGGTTTTGAATGGTCACCTTGGTGTTGCCCATTCTTCCGGCCATTTTCAGTCCTTTGAATACTCTTGCAGGATAGGAACAGGCTCCGATAGAACCCGGGTGACGGGCCCTGTTGTGCTGACCGTGAGTGGTTTGTCCAACCCCGCCGAAACCATGACGTTTCACTACGCCCTGAAATCCCTTACCTTTGGTATTTCCGCTGACATCAACAAATTCACCTTCGGTAAATACGTCTTCTATTTTGATCGTATCGCCCAGAGCGAATTCTTTTTCAAACTCTTTAAACTCAACCAGCTTTCTCTTAGGAGTGGTGTTGGCCTTTTTAAAGTGACCTAAAAGGGCTTTGGTAGTTCTCTTCTCTTTTTTCTCGCCGAAACCCAACTGGATCGCTTTGTATCCGTCGTTTTCTTCAGTTCTCACCTGAGTGACTACACAAGGGCCTGCTTCAATCACTGTACAAGGCACCGCCGCACCATTGTTAAAAATGGTGGTCATCCCTATTTTTTTTCCAATAATACCAGACATATTTATAATTTATATTATTCGCAATTTTTCGCTCCAAACATGAAACGGGCTGCAAAGGTATGAAAACCAATACAATATTCAAAGTTTAAAGCAAGTTTTTAACTCCAGAGGTTGGCATACGAACCAACTTGAACAACACTGTGAACCCAAAACTTTCAGGTAAGGCTACTTTATATTGCAGGAACAAGCCTTGTTACCTCACGGTGATTTCCATAAAACTTCGCGAACGGAGACTATTTAAAGTCCTGGCAGTGATGGTTTCGGCTGATTTCCGACTTCTCAAAACCTTTTGAAAAGAATACTCCTTCCGGGAATTGCGGTGCAAAGATAGGGATAATTTTTTAATGGCGAAAGGGTTGGGGAAATATTTTAACTGTTAAATAATTTCAGCGCTATATTCCTGCTCATCAACTCAAAATGCTTACCCAGGCTCCAAAATTCCAGGTCTGCTACTATGCAGTGTTGAGCGATCATTAAATCAGGCAAACCTACCTTATTAATCCCGTTTTGGAGATTCAAACTTTGCAGAAGCCGGATTCCTTCCCAAGATATGGTATAGGGAATACAAGGTAATGCCACCAAAGCTTCAATTACTTCTTTCTGCTTTCGGTGTGACAGAGCAGGAATTAGTTCGGTGAGTATAATTTCATTGGTACAAACCAAATCCATCAGGATGAGATGATCCAATCTGTCAGCATGTTTACCTGCTCTGAAATAATCTATCCAAACGGATGTATCTACCAATATCATAACAGTGAAGTTCTGTTCCGAACGGCATCTAAGTCTACTTCAAAGTCTATCTTACCCTTGAATTTAAGAAGCTTTAACCTCCTCTCCCGGTCAATCATTTCCTGCAATGCCTTTTTGAAAGCGTCAATCTTTGATTTAGCTCCACTTATCCGCATGGCTTCATCGATCAGCTCTTCCGGTAAATCTATGGATGTTTTCACCTGATATATAGAATTTGATATACTAAGATATAAGCATCTATATATTGTCTCGGGTTCCATCAAAAATAATCATACTACTTATCTAAGTTTTATTTTTAACTTTGGGCTGGCTTCAAAATTCAACCCGAATGTACAAAAACATCTTCATAGCGTTTTTCCTGGTGATGCCTCTGCTTTCATCGGCACAGTCAACCTTTTACGAGCTCCGGATCTATCACTGCAATGAAGGTAAACTCGATGACCTGCTTAACCGGTTCAGAAATCATACCCTAAAACTCTTCGAAAAGCACGGTATGGAGAACATCGGCTACTGGGTGCCGGCAGAGGGAAATGAACAGGTGCTGTACTACGTGCTGGGCTTTCCTGACAAAACGGCGCGGGAAAACTCCTGGAAGGCATTCATCAACGATCCGGAATGGCAGGAAGTAGCCCGGCGATCAGAACTTAACGGTAAGATCATAAGCAAGATCACTTCGCAATTCATGACCCTGAATCCCGCCCTTAGCCAGGCATTTCAACAAAATACGGGTACTGAGCCCCGGCTATTTGAAATGCGTACCTACAATTGCTATCCGGGGAAGTATCCCGATATCGTAAAACGTTTTAAAGATCATACCCGTGCACTCTTTGAAAAACACGGCATGACCAACCTCATGTATTTTGATACTGAAGATGGTCGTTTACTCTATTTTTTGGCGCATCACAATGCGGATAGTGCAGCCCGCTCATGGGAGAGATTCCGCAGTGATCCGGATTGGATAAAAGTAAGGGATCAGTCAGAAGAATCGGGGAAGATCGTGGAAAGCATACAACCGGTCTTTCTGAAAGCTACTGATTTTTCCGCTCTGCGGTAGGGTTTGGCATATAAGTCATATGAGTTCAGTGAACAGTGAATAACTAACAGTTAAAAGTTGCGGCACATTCTCCTAAATAAAAAAATAATGTGCGTAACGGCGGCCACTTTTAGTTTTTAGCTAATATGTCTTATATGACTAATGCGGTTCAGAAAAAACATTCTATATGTAATGATCATGAAAAAAAGTATACTCTTCCTGCTCTTGTTTTGGGCAGTTACTGCCAACGCCCAGGTTTCTGACCCAGCCGATTCCCTCATTTTAGCCGAAATGCAAAAAACCGGCATCCCCGGCGTGGCCCTGGCGGTGGTCAAAGAGGGAAAAGTGATTAAAAAAAGCGGTTACGGCCTGGCCAATATCGAAACACAAACGCCCGTTTCTTCCGCCTCCGTATTTAAAATAGCTTCTGTCAGCAAGCCCATGATCGCTATGGGCATAATGATGCTTTGGGAGGAAGGGAAATTGCAGCTGGATGACCTCGTCAGCAAATATCTGCCCGCCACCCCGGAAACCTGGAAACCGATCACCATCCGCCACTTTTTGTCACATACTTCCGGTGTGGTGCGCGAGTCGCCGGGCTTTGACGGCTACCTGATCCAGCCGGATACCAACGTCATCAAGGCCGCTTACCAGGAGCCGCTGCGCTTTACTCCGGGAGAAAAGTACGAGTATTGTAATGTAGGCTATTATTCGCTGGCGGAGATCATTCGTGCTGTATCCGGGAAACCCTGGCATGTGTTTCTAAGCGAAAAGATCTTCCGGCCGCTGGGTATGACCGCCACACGAACCACCACCTTCACCGAAATTGTACCTCACCGTGTCAACGCCTATAGCCTGCAAGGCGGTAAGCCGGAAAACACTTTCCCCTTTCTCACCCTCCGGCCCAGCGGAGCCTTCCTCTCTTCTTTAGATGACCTCATCCAATGGAATGAAGCGCTGACCCGGCAGCAGCTTTTGAAGCCGGAATCTTATAACGCCATTTGGACGCCCTTCCGGCTCAATAACGGCACAGATTCGGAATACGGACTGGGCTGGAGCATAGACCGGCTGAATAACCGGCGCCGGGTGCGGCATGGCGGCTCCCTGAACGGCTTCAAGTCGGAATTTGTGTATTATCGCGATGCAGACCTGACCGTCATCCTCCTAACGAACCTGAACGAGGCGATTCCGGCCAAAATAGCGGAAAAGGTGGCGGAGCTATACCTGTTACCTTAAGGCGATCATTCCCTGTTCCCAAAGGCGCCCCTCGTTCCTTTGGATGAGGGTATCTAAAAGGTCTTTTAGCCCCCCTTACTCCAGAACGTAGGTGACCACAGATGCCGGTTCCTGGTTAGAAATGACCTGTGCATTGCCCCGGACTATATTGACCCGTTGAAAGTTATTGGCACCATTGAACACCACTACGGCTACGGTACCGTCCGGGTTTTTAAAAGCCACGTGCTCTACGGCCGTCACCGGGTTGGTTTTGATCCTTTTGGCGCCATCTGCCACAAATTTACTCAGGTGGGCCAGGGCATAATACTCGACATTACGTTGGATGAAGCCGCCTTCCGAAATGGTAATTACCCCTCTGCAATCTCCGCAACCTCCATTTTTCGGGCCATGATTTTCATCAAGCGCCAGGTTCCAGAGTAACGCATTTTTTGACCAGTTGGCCGGCGCTCCGATAAAGATGTTTTTCATGTTCCACGCCATGTTGTCGGCAAAATTGGTGGCCCATTGTCCTCCCGAAATTTCCGTAAAGTAAATGCCCTTGTCTTTAAATGCCTCCTGCACCGGGGTCATAGCGGTTACCTGCCCTCCGTAGGCGTGAAATGCCGATCCTCTCACATATTTCCGGGCATCGGGGTCTGCGAGTATGGTCAAAGGATAATCGGGCCTGTCCCAGTTGTGGTCGTAAATCAGGAGCTTCGGCTTCAGGTTTTCCTTCTCCAGCAAAGGCCCGAGGTGGTTCTTGATAAAATCGAGCTGCTCAGCAGCCTCCATCCGCATTGACGGGTAGGCGGCTTCGTGCAAAGGCTCATTTTGTACGGAAATGGCGTCAATTTCTATCCCTTCATTTTTATAGGCTTTCAGATATTTCACAAAATACAGGGCAAACGCCGGGTAATATTCGGGTTTAAGTTTACCTCCTGCCAGCTTTCCGTTGGTTTTCATCCAGGCGGGGGCGCTCCAGGGAGTGGCCATGATCCGGATACGGGGCGAAACCTCCAGGATCTCTTTCAACACCGGAATCAGGTGCTGCCGGTCTTGAGCTATAGAGAAATGTTCTAATGTGGGATCTGTTTCACCTGCAGGCCTGTCATTATACGTAAAATCTTCCAGCGAAAAATCAGAAGCCCCCATGGTCACCCTCAGGTAACTGATCCCTATACCCGTGTCGCTGGTAAAAAGCTCGTTGATCAGCTGTTTTCGCTGCGAGGCATTCAGTTTTGTGTGCATCAGGTAAGCCGATGATTCCGTCAAAGCCGCCCCGAAACCTTCCATTTCCTGCAGGGCTTCCTGCTCTTCCAGTGTAATAGTGATGCCCTGGTTATCCTTTTGCTTTTCAATAAGGCTTGCGGCCGTGTCTTTTACCAGCAGCTTCACTTGATTGCCGGTAGTCGTCCATAACGTCACCTTTCCGTCGGCATTTGCCGGTTCATCCCGGTTGCTCCCGCTATCTTTGCAGGAATAAAACGCTGGAAAAAGCATGATCGTTAAAAGCACTCTGCGCATATTTTCTTCTTTTATAGGGATGATCCCATACGGTATTATAAGCCTGGTAAGTCCCCGGTTATGTGTAACCGGGGACCTTGGCAATTTCTAATCTTTATTATTATACAGGGCTGTGATCTCAGCATCTGTAAGTACTTTGCTGTACATTCTGAACTGGTCTACCCCACCCTGAAATGTGGTCATCCAGCCGTCAGGAGTTGTACCCAAAGCCGAATGCGGCGGCCCGCCTATCACAAACTTGGTGGACTTAGACAGATCGGCCTTGCCGTAAGGGCTTGCACCGTTAGTGACCGCCTTGGTCAGCGCCAGTTTTTTACCGTCCACAAACAGGGTCATCAGGGAAGTGGCCTCATTATAAGTCAGTGCCCAGTGGTGCCACTGGTTATCCATCACTCCGGGAATGCGGTTATCCCCCACAAATTCCATCCAGTTTCCGTGCACGACAAATTTGGTGGCGATCAGGCCATTATTAGACTGGCCGCCGTCTTCGATCAGCTGGAAAGTATTGGCCCCCGGCCACTCGCCGCTGGTAGTAGGATTAGACCACACAAATTGTGCCCCGGATTTCGAAGGCGGATTCATTTTAAGCCAGTACGAAACCGTGAAGCTGGTTGCATTTTTGAAGTCATTGGTAGTGCGCATGCTTACAATACTGGCGGCATCACCGTCGAGTTCAACCGCCTGCCCTTTTACTCCACCAACAAAAGACGTACCTGCCCCCTTTCCTACAGATTTCTTCATGTCTTCCACAAAATCTCCGTCAAACGGAGCAAAAAACTTCAGGTCGCCCACGATAGGTTCATCGGTCTGGTATTCCCCTAAGGGTGGCTTCTCCATGTCCTGGCACCCGGTCATGAACAGGGCCACCACTGCGTAATATACTATGTTCTTCTTCATTACTTTCATGTTTTAAAATTCTTACCATTCAGGATTTTGCACCAAAACTCCGTTTGATTTATCGATTTCGGGCTGAGGTATAGGCATATACCGGTGCCGGTTGGTATAGCCCTGAGGGCCCAGCGCGGTAGTAGCGTCACCCCATCTTACCAGGTCATAAAAACGTACCCCTTCCATAGCCAGCTCCACTCTTCTTTCGTGTTTAATGGCCGCTCTCATCTGCGTCTGACTTGTGAACACTACTTTGGGAAGCACCGCTGAATTTCCATGGCGGGCCCGGCTTCTTACTATTTCCAGGTATTGTTCAGCCTTTGCTCCGTTTCCGGTTTCGTTGGCCCCTTCTGCCGCCATTAAGATCACATCGGCGTACCGGAGCATTCTTTTGTTGACCCAGTTGGCCTGCCAGGTATTAAAACCGTTGGCTCTTTTGAAGGCTTCATCCACGTACACTTTTTTATTCCAGTATTGTCTTTCCAGCGGTCCTGCAGGCGTGGTCTGCCTCGAGCCCGGCAATACTCTTCCGAATCCGCCCCATGCCGGGTCATCGGATTGGCCGGAAAACAGAATCGTACAATTTTTACGCGGGTCACCTGCTTCATATGCCTGCACGAGTTTATCTGTGGGCACATTCCAGCCCCAGCCCAGGTTCCATTCCGGAATACCCGGGTCACGGATTCCCTGCGAAGTAGCCCAGTCACTACCGTAAGTGGATTGGCCGGCCGTAAAGAAATCAAACTGCAGCTCCCAGATCGACTCACTGCCGTTTTCACCCTCATTAGCGAAAATCTGGAAGTATTTATCCATCAGCTGGTATTGGCCGGAGTTGATCACCTGCTCCGACAGGCTCAGGGCCTTAGCGTAGTCTTTGTTCCAAAGGGCCACCCTTGCCCTGAGCGTATTGGCAGCCCCTTTGGTCAAACGACCCACATAAGCTGCCCCCCAGCTTTCCGGCAAAAGGCCGGCGGCATCTTCCAGGTCCTTATCGACCAGCGCCAGGATCTGCGCTACGGGAGATTTAGGAACATTGGCTTCCGCCGCACTTTTAATAGGAAAGTCGATCAAAGGCACATCGCCGTAACACCGGGCCAGGTTGAAATACGCATACGCCCGGAAAAACTTGGCCTCTCCTACGTTCTGCATGGTGTTTTCATCGCTAAAACCTTCCTCTGTCACCAATGCCAGGGCATTGTTCACCAGGTTGATCATTTCGTAGTGCTTAGACCAGTAGCTGTTGGTAAACCAGTGGTCTTTGGTGTAGTTAAATTCATCCGCCACCACTTCGTAATCCCGGCCATCGGCCAGGCTACTGCCTTTCATCGAGTCGTCATCTCTGAAGTACTCCATGGTCAACGAAGGAAGAATACTCATTTCGTTGCTTCTCAACATACCGTATATGCCAAACACCTGTCCTACTATACCTCCCTGTTCTATATCATCCAGGGTCACCTTCAAAGGCTTTCTGTCGAGGAAGTCCTGCTCGCATGAAACCGATATCAGGAATAACGGTGTAAGGACTGCTATTTTCAAAAGATTTTTCATATCTGTTAGCTCTTACTTAATTAAAATGTAACGTTAATACCAAATGTTGTAATGACAGGAATGGCTCCGCCGCCGTTGTCATTCCCGATATAAATGGAGGCATTTCTATCGCCCGGGTTAGGCGTTCCGGCACCAAATTCAGGCGTATAGCCGTGGTTATTGGCCCATGTTTTCAGGTTTTGCACGTTGGCAAAGGCCCTAATATTCTGCAGTTTCAGGTTTTGGGTCAGCGTTGCCGGGAAGTTATAACCCAGCTGGATATTCCTGATTCTGAAATACGAGCCGTCTTCTACGGCCACCGAAGAAAACTGGTAGTTGATCCGGTGGTCGGCGCCTAAGATCGGTACCCAGTTGGATGTGCCCGGTCCGTGCCATCTGTCGAGCTGGAATTTGGCATAGTTCACCCGCTGAAACTCCGATTCCGTACTGTTCCAACGCCGGTAGATCTCATTTCCGTATACGCCCTGGAAGTCGAGCCCCAGGTCGAAACCTTTGTAGGCCAGGTTAACGTTGGCGCCGTAGATAAAGTCAGGGGTAGGGTTACCGATCATGGTCCTGTCATTGACATCGATAACCCCATCGCCGTTAACATCTCTGAATTTCAGGTCACCGGGCCGTACCGACCCTAACCCGATCACCTCATGATACGAGTTGATGTCGGCTTCCGACTGGAAGACCCCGTCTACCACGAAGCCGTAGAAATACCCGATCGGGAAGCCCTCCTGCACGCGGTTAATGCCATTGATAATGGCCATATCTTTGGATGCCAGCTCCAATACTTTGTTATTGATCGAAGTGATGTTAGCACCAATCGTAAGCCGAAGGTCATTGCCCAGGTTCTGAGTCCAGGAAGCCGAGGCCTCAATACCCCTGCTCCGGATGCTTCCGATGTTGGTAAGACCGTCCTGCGCTCCCTGTACGCCGGGAATGATCGTCAGCAGATCTTTCGAGGTCCGGTTATAATAGGCTGCCTCCAGCGAAAGCCGGTTATCCAGGGCTGCCAGCTCAAACCCGGCCTCGGTGGTCAGGATAGACTCCCACCTGAGGTTAGGATCCGGCAGGTAAGCCTGGGAGTACGCCGGGTAAAGTGTTCCGCCGAATACACCGGAATTACCCGTGGAGAGCTCCGGATAGGCCGGGTAGTCAAACCCGTAGGTATTCTGGTTCCCGAGCTGCCCGTAAGAAGCTTTAAGCTTTAAATAATCTATCCCCTTCACCTGGAAGAAATCTTCATTGGTGATATCCCATGCCGCACCTATGGCGTAAAAGTCCTGCCAGCGGTTGGCGCCCAGGAAAGCGGAAGAACCGTCTCTCCGGTACGATGCCGATAAGAACCAGGTATGGTCAAAGTTATACATCCCCCGTATCAGGTAAGAAAGCGTGGCCCGTTCGATCTGCCAGGTGCTGCCGGTCAGTACTCTCAACGAGTTAGGGTCGGCAAAACCACTGTTCAGATACCAGAAGCGCGGATCGTTAGGTATTTCGAGCGAACTTCCGCTGGAACCCTGAGCGGCCGATCCCCCTACGGAAGAAGCCTTCAGCAGGTACGAGGTGATCCCGGCCGTACCGGTGAAATTATGCTTCTCATTAAATGTTTTGATGTAATTCAGGATATAGTCCTGCTGGAACTTCGAAGTTTTGGAGTTCACCTGCTCTATACGTGTTAAGCCCAGTTCGTATCCCGACACCTGCCCCGTAACCGGGAAATACACGTAGCGTCTCGGAAAATAGGTTCTTCGTTCAGACCCTTCCCTGTCACCGTACCAGGTAGCCCTGAAAGTAAAATCTTTCAGGAAGCTGATCTCCGTAAAGAAGCTGCCTACACCCCGTAGTGTACCGTCTCTGAATGAATCGGCATTATTCTCAATATCGATCAGCGGGTTATAGATCCCTGAGCTCTGCAGCGGCGGTAACATGGCCGGGTGGATACCGTCAGGACCGTAAGCCGGACCTATCGGAATAGCCCGCCGGGCCTGTTCCAGCGCGCCATTCGCTCCACCCCATGGATTAGACTGTTGCATGGCGGAGAGGTTAAGACCCATTTTCAGCCATTTCGTCAGTTTTACCTCATCGTTAAAATTGAGAGTAAGCCGGTTCAGCTTTTGTTTTTTCACAATGCCTTCATCGAGCATATACCCTATCCCGAACTTAACGGTATTTTTTTCCGAGCCGTGCATAACGGTCAGGTTATTGGCGTTATAGGCCCCTACCCTCGTCACTTCATCAATAAAATCGGTATCGGCCGTCCAGGGCGAATAGTCAAAGATGGAGTTGTCGCCTATATTTCTTCTTTCCTCTTCATACAACTCTTTAAACTGAGCGGCATTGACCATCTCTATCCTTTTGCCCAGTTGCTTAAAGCCATACGTCGTATTAAAGTTGACCGACATCCGGCCCTCTTTCCCTTTTTTGGTGGTTATCGCGATCACCCCATTGGCACCGCGCACCCCGAAAATCGCCAGCGTGGAAGCATCTTTCAGTACCTCAATCGACTCGATGTCATTGGGATTTACGTAATCCATATTGTCATTGAAGATGCCGTCGATCAGGTAAAGCGGCCGGGTAACCCCGGTACTTACGGTACCTCTTATCCGGATATCGGGCGTGGCGCCCGGCGTGCCGCTGTTGGTCACCTGAACACCCGATACCTTACCCTGTAGCGTATTCAGGGGATTAGGGTTGGGTCTGTCAGCTATATCCGCCGCTTTAAGACTGGCCGTGCTGCCCGTCAAATCCCTTTTTCTTGCCACCCCGTAACCGATCACCACTACCTCCTCGAGGCTGCTTTGCGCTGACTCCAGCTCTACATTGATTTCTGTTCTGCTTCCTACCGGTTCCTCCGTTTTAAGATAACCGATATACGAAAATACCAGTACAGAACTCTCCTCCGCTTCTATCCGATACCTTCCGTTTTCGTCCGCCAGCACTCCCCTCGAAGTGCCTTTGATCATAACATTGGCCCCCGGCAGCGGTTCATTCCCGCTGCCTGTGATCACGCCCCGTACTTCCTTACTCTGAGCAAATGCAGTCCCGAGACTCCACATGAACAGGAGAAAGCTCATACATAATTGATTTTTTTTCATTTCCCTGAAATGGTTGAAATATAAACTAAACAATAATTTATAGAATAATCTGACAGGGCAAAAATAGGCAATGAGTAACAATATTTCAAAGAAATATTTTATATAAATAACTGATTTTCAGAATATTATATTAGTTTTAATACGCTTCACTCTCATTAAAGAGTTCCTCTTTAGTAACTGAATGTCAACTACTAATAAAAGGGAGAAACTGAAGACGCTTTTTTCTTTGATACGCCTAAATACAACACGGAAAAATACAAGAAAAAAGGTTTCTAATCTTCAAAAAGGATAGAGGTCCAGCCCCCCTTCTCATTTTGACCGGCCTTTATCCGCCGTTTTTTGTCCTGCATGGCTTTTTTAATGCGGCTGCTGTAGGCCCAACAGGTGCTTTGCCGGATGGATAACATTTCCGACAGCTTGTAAGAAGAGATTTTCCCGTTAGAGGAATAAACCAGGAATATGATGTAGAACGCTTTGTTAATGGGTATCCGGGTATTTTGAAGAAGGGTATGTGCGGTAACCGACTCTTCATAACTGCATTGGGTACATCTCCTGTTACCCTGTATTCTTCCGTGATAATAAGTTGTATTGGAGCATTTATAACACTTATAGCCCTTTTCCTGCTTCAGCTTTTCCAGGAATGCAACGCACGACTCCTGGTCGGGATATATCTTGCTGAATTCCTCAAAATTTACGTCCTCCGAAAGCACCCTGGCTCTTCTCACTTCTTCCACATTTGTTTTTAGCAGGGTATTGTCTTTGAGAAGCGATTTATTATCCAGCTCCAGAAGCTCATTCATCCTCCGGATCTCCCGCGCCTGAAATTCCAGCGTCTCATTGATCTCGGAAAGCTCGCGGTTTTGTTGTTTAATGATTTCCGTCTTTTCGGTTATCTCCCGGGTACGATCTGCCACTTCCTGTTCCAACCGAACGTTGATTTCATCTTTCAGTACTGCATTCACTTTCATCTGACCCATCATCTCTGCCTGCCACTGGTCTTTCCTGGTTTTCAAATACCTTACCTTATCCCCCACGGCAAAAGAGAGAAACAGCATTTCTATCACAAAGCAGATACTCAGGCTGTAATAAGATATTGCCCCAAAGTTGAGCCAGTCTATATGCAGCATAATAAGCAATTTGTATAGAAACCCCAACGTGAGGAAACTATAGCCGATAACGAAATACCTGGCGGGAGGATAGCCCTGACGATAATAGATGTAAATTCCGGAATAAAAAGCGATTGCCAACGGGACAAGCTCAATGAATTTGTAATTCAGAAGCGTCTTATCAAATAAAAGACTAAAAACGAACAGTACGGTTCGCAGTGCCATGGTAGTGAGGATCAGGCGGTCGAGAAAGGGGGTTTTTCGCCGGGTAAAAAGTAACGACCGGGTAAATTGAAGTGCAAATATGCTGACACCATAAAGTGCAAATGCATAGGCATATTGGTTCCAGCCGGGATAAGAGGGCCACAGGTACTGATAGGCCAGTCCGTCGATGCACATCTCAAAGAACCCCACGCTCAGTATATACAGCACATAGTAGAGATACTGCTCCTGGCGTATGGCCAGGTACATGATCAGGTTATAAAAACTGAAGACCAGGATCATTCCGTAAAAAATTCCGAAGATCAGGTATTCTGTCAATGCATATTTTATAAAACGATGCTCTGACCGGAGCACTACAATGACATCCGCCACCTGCCTGGAACTGAGATTAAAATAGTAGACTCCGTCAACCGGCGGAGTTTCCAGGGGTATGGTAAAGTTTTTGTGACTAAAAAAACGGTTTCTGAACGGTCGGCTGTCACCCGTCTGATATTCTTTATACTTCCCGTCATGTGTGGGCACATATACCACCAGGTGATCTATGGTCTGATCAAAAAATTCCAGAAGGTAGCGCTTTTCAGGATGATCAGCCCCTTTGAGCCGTATCCTGAACCAGTCTGAGCTGGAAGCCTCCGTCACCTGGGGAGTATTGGTCTTACTGGGTTTAAACACTCCCTGATCTGCTTTCTCCAGGATCTCTTCTATCGACAAACCGGGTACTGTATTCCTCCAGATCTCAATTTGAGCATAACTAAAAATATGCTCATCCTGCCCGTCTATTTCATACACCGACTGCGCCTGCACACTATAGCAGACAGGTAGTAAAAACAGTAATCTGAGAGCCGCTATCACGCTTCTCTTAAGGATAAACATTGGCATCCCGGTGATCCATTGTAGTCCAAATGTACAAATATTTTCTTCTTAACACCTGCTGACATCTCCCTGCCCTTTACAAGCCGGCCTGTGATTACTCTTAAGACAGGCCTGATACAATTACGTTTACTTTCCCGGCGCTTCCAACACCCGGAAAAAGGCCTCCTTCGGCTTACCGTCACGTGACCAGAGAAGCGGATAATTGATCCTTCCCGGAACGGGGTAATCGTTTTTCCACGACATCCCGTCTTTCACCCCCCAAAGGGTTACCCGGTCTATTTTATCCCGCTTCCGGTAGAAGATCTCAAACAGCCCGGCGTAGCGGGCGGCCAGCTTCTGCGAGACCTCTTCCGGCAGGCCAGCCCGGTACGGATCCAGGAATTCCTTAAACTCTTCGTTCTGAAACTGTTTGTGCATCATGCCCTGGCCTATGATCTGTCCTTCGCGGGTGAGGGGTAAAACGTCCACATCCAGCTCGGTGATCATCACTTTTATTCCGCAGGCCGCATAGGCATCTATGGCCTCTTCTATATACCTGTTTTTGGGATAATTCAGTCCCCAATGGCCCTGCATACCTACGCCGTCGATCCGGATCCCTTCTGCCTGCAGCATCTTTATCATCCTGACAATCCCCTTCACCTTTTCCGGCCTCCAGGCGTTGAAGTCATTATAATAGAGCTCGGTATCCGGGGCATATTCGGCCGCATAACGAAACGCCAGGCGGACAAGCTCATCGCCGTCTCCCACTCCGTTAACCCACAGAGTGGGCCGGTAAGACCCGTCATCATCAATCACTTCGTTCACCACATCCCAGGCATGCACTTTGCCCACGTACCTTCCGGCCACGACCCTGATATGCTCTTTCATCTGCTCTTTGACCTCAGCAGGCGATTTCACACTCCCGTCTTCCCGCTTAAAAAACCACTCCGGGGTCTGGTTATGCCAAACCAGGGTATGACCCACTATAAACAGGTTATTCTTTCTTCCGAATTCAACGAAAGCGTCGGCGGCAGTAAAATCATACACCCCGGGCCGGGGATTAACGGTCTCCGCTTTCATTTCGTTTTCAGGAGTAATGCTGTTGAACTGTCGGAGAACAATGCCTCGGGAGATCTCATCTTTGCCCGATACGATCTCCTCATTCACAGCGGCCCCCATTTTGAAGGCGTTGGAATACCGTTCCTGCAGCGATTCGACCTGGCCGATACCGGTTCCGGGAAGCAATGTAAAAAATAACAGGGGTAGAAATTTCATAAATTCTCTTTTAAATTCTGCACAATTTTCCTGGTTTCAGGTAAAGAAACCTATATCATAGAATTAAAATCGGGGTAGCACTCACGGCCTGTCGTAACTCATTCGTTTTAATAATTTCAGGTGTGAAACCACCCCTCCGAAATACGTTGTCTGGTTAGGCTTTATGTGGTTTTCTTCCAAGATACCGTACAAAATTCTATTCAGTTTTGGATAAAATATGTGGTGATAATGCGGAAACAGATGGTGTGCAATATGATTATTAAAACCACCCAAAATAAAGTTTGCCGTTTCACTAAAAGGGTGCATATCGTTTGAACTTTTTACCTGGTTCATCAGCCAGGATGCACGGATAAACCCGTTTTCGTCTGTGGTTGGGTATTCGGTTGTTTCAACATGGTGAGTCATAAAGAAGGTGAACAGTAAAAATAACGATTGCGATAAGTGCATAAACAAAAAACCGGCAAATACAATCTGCCAACTTTGAGGAGCGAACAATATCGGAAAAACAAGAATATAACTAATGTATACCAACTTTTGTGTCCAAAACGAAAGATGATATTCCAGGTCTTTTTTTTCTGTGTATTCATCCTTGGAAAACAGGATAACAAAATCTTTTATGAATACCCAAAATAATGAATAGGTTGTATACAGGAAGGGGGCGTAAATGTGTTGCAAACGGTGAAACCAAAAATGTTTACTATTGGGTATTACCCGTATCAAATTAGTTATTCTCAGATCAGAGTCATAGTCTTCCACATTCGGGGCGTAGTGATGTGAGTTGACATGCCTTTTTTTCCACGCCTCGGCATGAGCTCCAACGAGGGTATAAATCACTATGAAGCAAAAGTTATTCAGCTTTTTTGATTTGAAAACCGTATTATGAGAAAAATCGTGCGCGAAATTGAAAGCCAGAAGTAATGATGAAAACCCATATAAGACAAAACATAACACAAACGAAACGGGGTTTTCACAAAAAAACAAAAACGTGTAGAAAAAAACCGATAATAAAAGATAAAAAACAAACTTAACCATGAGCTTTAAATAAAATACACGGTTATCTGTCACAAGTTGCTCTTCTACTTGTTTGTAAATGATTTTCAGCAATTTGCTGTCTTGGGGAATATGAATGTGTTTATCTCTCAAACGGAATCGGGTTAATTTTCTGGTAAGTTCCCATACCTTTCAAAAATCTAAAGTGTGATGCCAGGCTTTTATGGTAAGGCATTTCCATATATGTCAAACCATATTTCGCGGCAACTTTACGAAATATCGGTAAGATTTCTAAATAATGAACATGGCAAATATTGGGCAGCAAATGATGCAACGCATGCGCATTAAACCCTCCTAACGTCCAATTGAAAAAAATGCTGTCAGCATTGTAATCAACAGATGTGCACATTTGCAGTTTGGCCCAGCTCATATTTAGTTTGTTGTCTTTATCCGGTTTAGGATGCGAAACGTAGTCTGAAACGTGAGATACTCCCAGCACACCTACAAAAATTAAAGAAACCATAAAATGGTTTAGAAAGAATGCCATCAGTACAGCAGCCCACCCAAAAGGTAACAGGTAAATGGGTAATACTATCATATAACCGATATAAAGCAATTTGAAAATAACCAGCTTTATAATTTCATTTTTGGGTATCTCTACTTTGATGGTTCTGCTCGAATAATTAAAAATCAACAGCGTTTCCCGGAGAAGAAACCAATTTAAAGAATATAATAAATAAAGAACAGGTGCATAGAGGTATTGATAACGATGAAACCATTTTAATTCCTGGCTTTCAGTCATACGAAATACCGGGTTGTTAAGTACGTCAATATCACTACCCTCCACATTGGTGTATAAGTGATGAGATTCGTTGTGATTCTTTCCCCAAACATAAGCGTTGTTTCCCTGGAGATTAAAACTTATGGAAAACAAAACTTTGTTCCAGTATTTGCTCTTTACGGCAACTCCATGTGCGGCATCGTGAGAAATATTGAATGCTGTCAGGAGAACAGACAATCCCATTAAAAGATAAAAAATGTAAAACGATGCTGTGGTTGTGCTGGTAATCATTAGCCCGTAAAACAAGATGTCAAGACCGAAATACATAATGATTTTAAAAGTCATGGTCCTGTTTCCTGTCTTGCGAATTCCCTTTTCTGAAAAATACTGCTCCACTTTTTCGTTTAGTTCTTTGTAAAAGTCAGAGCCCTCATCTTTTGAAAATCTTAACCTATTCATTTTCAATACTTTTCTTTTTACGGCCGGAATACCTAATTCCTCTTAAAGATATGAAAAATATATATATTCCGTTAAACTTCAGGGTTTTATTTAAGGCCTTCTGCAAATCCATTGAAAATGATGTCCTTTACAACGGCCGTCAATCGGGTAGATGCTTCATGAAGTAATCCCGCACATTTCCCCCCATAATTTTGTTGATATCTTCCTGTGAATAGTGCATTTTTTGAAGTTCAGTTACCAACAAAGGCAGCCCGGTTACATCAAAGTGTGTTTCAATAGCTCCGTCAAAGTCGCTCCCCAATGCCACTTTATCCACTCCTATCCTATCGGCCGCATATTTGATATTTATAGCGGTCGCCCTGGCATTTTTCCCGCATACCGCCGTTTCCCAGAGCCCTATGCCTACCAGCCCGCCCCTTCTTCCAATCTCATCCAGGTGTTTATCGGAAAGATTACGATTATTATTACATACTCCCCGTACACCTGTATGTGACATTATTACCGGGGCATCTGTTAGTGCTAGTACATCATCAATCGTTTGCTCCGAAGCGTGACTAAGATCAATAGTAATGTGGTATTTCTCCATTTCCCTGATCAGCTTTTTGCCCATTTCGGTCAACCCTCCCTTTTTCTCTCCATGCGCCGACCCGGCCCATTCATTATCAAAATAGTGAGTAAGTCCGATATATCTGACACCGAGGTCAGCAAATCGTTTTACATTATTCAAATCGTTTTCCAATACATGAGCCCCCTCTATACCTAACATGCAGGCCACGGCTTTGCCCCCATTTGCGCGACTTGTTACAAAATCAGCCAAGCGGGCCCGGGAGTCAATAAATACCAGCTGTCCCCCTGACTCCACCACGTATTTATGCATCATCCTGCACTGGTTCAGGGCTCTCTCCTTAGCACTGAACCAGGTTTTAGGCGGTAACAATTGAAAGAAGCTGAGTAAGCCGATCATATCTGTGTCAGCCGGGTTACTTTCAATATTTACTCCCCTGGGCACCTTGGTTGCTATCGAAAAAAACTGGAGCGCCATATTGGCTTTTTGTATACGGGGCAGATCCACATGCCCGTAAATGCTTTCTTCGAGCAGGTCACGGTTCCAAATCAGTGCATCGCAATGAAGATCGGCCATAAAGGGAATCAAATCCCCTTTTCTTTCATGATTCCGAAGCGGGTCGTTCATAGTGACCTTATTCGTCTTTATATCGGCCATCTTGGCAATAAATCCAAAAAAATAAAATGTGGTGATAAACAGTACGATAGTAATCAGACCGTAAACTTTCTTCACAAAAAAAAATTAAGTTTCCAAAGCTATAAAATACAGACAATGGTTCCTAATTTTAGGTACCGAAACCTATTTTATGAAAAAAACAGTACTTCTCGTTTTTATACTGATCAATATGGCCCGGGCCCAGGTCCAGGATGCCCCCAAACGTGCTGAAGGCGAAGGCCCTTACAACCGGCTTATCATCAGAGGGGTTACCCTCATTAATTCTACCGGAGCGCCGCCAATGGGTCCGGTAGACATTGTAGTAGAGCAGCAGCGGATCCGTGAGATCCGTCAGGTGGGTTATCCGGGTGTTCCTGTCGATCCCAGACGCAGGCCCACAGCAGGTGCCGGAGATAAGGAACTGGATTGCACCGGAATGTACCTCATGCCCGGCTTCGTGGATATGCATGGCCATATCGGCGGACGGGCCCAGGGTACCCCCTCCGAGTACGTTTTCAAATTATGGCTGGCCCACGGCGTTACTACCGTACGCGAACCGGGTTCGGGAAACGGCCTCGAATGGACCCTGAAGCACAAGCAGCTGAGCCTGAAAAATGAGATCACGGCCCCGCGCATCCTCGCCTACTCCTTCTTCGGAATGGGCAGCAGTGAAACCATTACCACACCGGAGGCCGCCCGCGCCTGGGTTCGGGAAAATGCCCGTAAAGGAGCCGACGGCATCAAGTTTTTCGGGGCGGAACCTGCGGTTTTCCGTGCCGCCCTGGAAGAAAACAAAAAGCTGGGCCTGCGATCGGCCTGTCACCATGCCCAGCTGGAGGTAGCCCGTATGAATGTGTTGGCTACGGCCAAAGCCGGGCTGACCTCCATGGAGCACTGGTACGGACTGCCGGAAGCGCTGTTCAGCGACCGGACGCTGCAGGACTACCCCGCCGACTACAATTATAACAATGAGCAGCACCGTTTTGAAGAGGCCGGAAAGTTGTGGAAGCAGGCCGCTGAGCCCGGTTCCGAAAAATGGTACCAGGTGATGGATGAGCTCCTTAAACTGGACTTTACCCTTGACCCCACTTTTAATATTTATGAGGCCAACCGTGACTTCATGCGGGCCCGCCGGGCCGAATGGCATGAAGAATACACCCTGCCTTCCTTATGGCGCTTTTATGGCCCCAGTCGTATATCACACGGAAGCTACTGGCTCGACTGGGGCACCGAACAGGAAATTCAGTGGAAAGAAAACTACCGCCTCTGGATGCGCTTTGTGAATGAATATAAAAACCGGGGGGGAAGGGTGACCACCGGTTCCGATTCCGGTTTTATTTATCAGCTCTACGGTTTTGCCTTCATCCGTGAGCTGGAATTGTTACGCGAAGCCGGATTCCACCCCCTGGAGGTCATTCGTTCAGCCACCATCAAAGGGGCCGAAGCGCTCGGGCTGGAAAAGGAGCTGGGATCGGTAGAACCCGGGAAACTGGCCGATTTTGTCATCACCGAAGAAAACCCTCTCGCCAACTTCAGCACCCTTTACGGCACGGGCGCCGTACGCGTAACCGATAATAATGAGGTAGTGCGTGTGGGCGGCGTAAGGTATACGGTAAAAGACGGTATCGTGTATGATGCCAAAAAGCTGCTGGAAGATGTAAAGGCCATTGTCATAAAAACCAAAGAAGAAGAAAAATTTGAGATCACCCAGCCGGGCGTGAAACCATAAGATGCTGTAAAATAGCGGTAAGCTTTTAGAAAATGGTTTGCCTATGAATAAAACGAAACGTCACCCGGTGAAGCCGCGGCGGCTAACTGCTAATAAACTAATCGCTAACAGCTAAAATTTTATACCGATGAAAATCCGATTATTTCAGTTATCCTGCTTGAGACACCCGCTCAGGCACGGGCTTCTTTTCTCCGGACTCCTTTTGCTCAGTACTTCCTGCATCACCGGCAAATATGCCCCCGCAGAGAAAACATACCGGAAAAAAGTAAAAGCAGCAGGCCGCCAGCTGACCGAGCGGCCCGCTGCCAGCCAGCTCGACAAAGTGAACTGGCCCGATAAGCTATGGGTGGCCACCACTAACCTCAGCATCCGTAAACCCAACTATGTGCTCATCCATCACACCGCCCAGAATTCCACAGATCAGACCATACAGACTTTTCAGCTGGAACGCACCGCCGTGAGCTCCCACTACGTGGTGGGGAGAGACGGTAAAGTGGTGCAGATGGTGAATGATTACGTAAGAGCCCACCACGCCGGAGTGGGAAAATGGGGGAATGACACCGACCTGAACTCCTCATCTATCGGTATTGAAATGGATAATAACGGCACCAACGATCCCTGGCCGGAGGTGCAGATCACCGCACTGATCGAGCTGCTGAAAGTTCTGAAAGAAACCCACCGTATTCCGCAGGGGAACTTCATAGGGCATGCCGACTACGCCCCGAACCGCAAAATAGACCCTTTCCGATTTCCGTGGAAACGACTGGCAGAGGAAGGTTTCGGCTACTGGTATGAAGAAGATCCGGAAACACCGCCGGCCAGTTTTGACCCCGTGTTGGCACTGCGCATCATCGGTTACGATATCGGCAACATCGGCAATGCCATCCGGGCTTTTAAGATCCATTATGTCCAGGACGACACCCCCCATTCCGAACTCAATGAGCAGGATACCCGGATATTGTATACTATTTTCAAAAAATATCTGTAAAATACTCCTGAAGCGGCCGAACACTGCCGGTGTCATTTTGGGTATATTTTAGCCGGCCCGGGTCTTGTGCTTTTCAGGGATGCCGTGTCAAAAAAAGACCCCGGATTCCTCATAGCCAACACCCTGCACTGATGTGCATTAATTGCGCTGGTATTCGTCTTTTGGCCACATATCGGTGTTTACCTCGTGGCTTCCCTGTGTTATGTTTCCGGCCTGCACCACTTTAAGTGTCTTCAGGAAATTGAGCATGATCCCTTTAATATCGATCTGCGCCCGGTCGTAAAAGACTTTGCTGAAAGGTTCGTCCAACCTTTCCGTTATAGCCGCCAAATCAAAGTTCAACGGGGAATCAGAACCCAGGTAAAGCGACTCCTGCACCTCATATACATAAGGAAAAACCGATCTGAAGCCGTTTTTTATACGCTCACTGGGCGCCCAGGTAACCGCTATGCCGCCGGGCTTCAGCCGGGATTGCAGCAATTTGAAATACTCTACCGAATAGAGATTTCCCGAATAAGACGAACGGGGACGTAACCCGTCGGCTTCCAGTATATCGTACTTTTTATCCTGCTTCTGGATAGATTTCCGGCCGTCATCCAACACCAGCCGGAGACGGCTGTCGTTCAAAATATACCAGGCCGAACTGTCACCTGTGCGTTTAACAAAGTCCAGTAATACCTCCGGCTGGCTCTTGATAACCTCCCAGCAGTCCATACTTTTTGTGGCTTCACGGCCCGAAGCGCCATATAAGGTACCGGCCGATCCCATACCAATGATCCCCACGTCTTGGGGATCCGGGTGCACAAAGGCCGGAATAGCCCCCAGCATGATATGAAAATAATCGTCTTTCATCGGAAACAGACTCTGTCCGAGTCCGTTGACGAATACATGAGAATGAGGTTCTGCTATTTTAATGGAAGATAAAGCGGTTTTGTCTTCACTAAACACAAAGTCAGCGTGTTCTCTGACTCCGGAAAGGTTTTTCCAGAAATCTTTTTTACCCGGTACAAGAATGACAAAGCCCAGCAACAAAGCCGTATAAACGCCCCCGCTTATAACACCTGTATGCTTTTTGAGCATCATAGCCACCACATACAGCAGCCCCAGCAAAGCTACTAATTTGAGCGTCAGTGCGCTCCCCAAAACCTCGAATCCGATCAGTGAAGCAAACCACGCGCCCAGGGTAGAGCCCACTATATTGATAAACTGCAGACCACCCACTTTCCGGCCGACGATCGAGAAATCGCGCTGAATAATATTCTGGGATACACTAAAGCTGAAACCCATAATGAATGTAGGCAATGACATTAAGAAGACCGGTATCACTATCATAGTGATCATCCTGATCTTAAAACTCGATACCTCATCGTAACCTTCGAAGAAGACTCTTAAAGGTTCGAGGAAGGACAGGTCTGTGACGAAAAAATGAAGCAAAAAGACTGAAACCGCCACATAAGCATACAGGAGATATTGCGCCCACAGGAATACTTTCAGCTTATTTCCTTTAAAATACCGGTTAAAATAAACCCCGAAAAAAGAGCCGAAGGCCATGGAACCCAGGTAAATGGTCAGAATGAGAGAGAACGTAACTGCATACGACTTCATCATCACATCGATCATCCGGAACCACACGATCTCCAGGGCAATGGCTGCAAAACCGGAGATAAAATATTGCAGCAGCCAGTATTTGAACGGAATACTTTCAACGGGGGCTTCATCTTCTGCTGCCTGACCCGCTTCTGCTACTTTGGATGAATTCAGAAGCTTAAAGATCAGGAACACGGAAATCCCGCAGAAAAAATTCAGGGAAGCGGCGATGAACACCACTTTTTCAAAGCCAAACCAGGGTATCAGATAAAATGCCGCTGCAAATGTGCCGATAGCCGAGCCCAACGTATTGGTAAAATAAAGCAGGCTGATGAAGTTACCCTGGTTACCGGTAGAATGGAACGATTTCGACAGCAAAGGCAATGACACGCCCATCAGGAATGTAGGTACCAGCAGCAATACAAATAACAGGGCATACATCGTAAACAGCGGCAGAGAGGCCGTTTGATTCTGCATATAAAGCCAATC
Organism: uncultured Lacihabitans sp.; assembly: GCA_964563435.1. Taxonomy (GTDB): domain Bacteria; phylum Bacteroidota; class Bacteroidia; order Cytophagales; family Spirosomataceae; genus Leadbetterella. The sequence continues at coordinate 21,350 of CAZLXI010000027.1, read as the reverse complement.
GTAGAAAATGCTTTTACTAAAAATGGCAAATAAACCTATTCCCAGCTCCGCCAGCAGAAAGGCCGTGACATGCTGACCCGGTTTCAGTTTGTCGGCCAAATAGCCCCCCACCAGGTAGCCTATGCCCAAACCGGCCATAAAAGCGGAAACGATCAGGCTGATATTGACCGAGCTCATGCCCGTAAAAAAAACAAGCCAGCGCTGCCAGACCACCTGGTAAACCAATGCCGCAAAACCGGAAAAAAAGTAAACAATAATGAGAAAGAGGCCTAAGGTCTTGTTAGTTCGGGTCATTTACGGGATCAAAGTTAGTTGCCATTCAAATACTGATTAGCAAAAGTATACTGCGTATACACACCCCGAGATTAGAATCTCATTAGAATTATTCCCTCATTATGTAACCACTACGTCCCATACCGATTGCTTATTTGTCCAGACTTTTCACCCATGTACCGATTTTCTCAAGTACTTTCGGGGAAATCGTCTCCTCTATAGTGCCATATTCTGTCGGACTACCCGTTTTTGCCGTTTGAAATAAATGGTTCAGTCCCTCAAATTCCACCACTTCATAATTCTTATTACCTCCTTTTTCCAAAGACGTCCTGATTCCTTCCAGGTTTTCTTTAGACGGAACGTTCAAATCCAGGCTTCCATTCAGAGCCAGTAAGGGAACCTTAATTTTTGAAATATAATTGTCCGGATTAAACTTCAGAAAATATCTCCCCCAGGAAGAAGAAAACAAAGGGCCGATCTCGTTAATGTAGGCCGTCCGCCGGTTTTCCGGAGCTTTGGAAAAGACGGTATTCAAATCTGCTTTCCACAATAAACAATAATACCTTTTTCATCTTTAAAAAAAATAGTTAAGACCCTTAAGCTTTATTCACAGCCGGCAGGGGCCGGCCGGCTTATGAAAGCGAAGAGCCTCCGGCTATTTTATATTATTTATTTCCAAACAGAACACTATTTAACTTTCGTTGCTTTAAAAATCCCATTGGGCTGGATAAATTTCACGGATTCCGCAGAATCTTCAAATTCGAGGGAGTAATTTTTCAGATTTTTTATTTCAAACTTTCGGTCGGCGACAGATACCAATTCATACTCCGGCTGCCCCTTGATGAATAAATGCAGTTTTTGGTCTTTTATATATACCCGGGCGATCGCCTGCGGAGCGAGCTGATATTCTCCAACATAAATTTTCAAATCATCCTCCCCCAGCTCCTTTGGTTTATTAGCCCTGGCAAATTCGAAGGGTTCCAGCTCCGGCTGAAATTTCAGCTTTACTGACACTATATCTCCTGCTTCATTCATATAAAACGGAATGGGTATACCGGAGACTTCATTGGTGTCTACAAGCCCGTTTTTGCCGTAATTAACTGCCTGAAAAACATCATAATGATAATGCCTTAGCCACATTTTCCCATTAGGAAAAACGGCCATCAGGGAATCGTTTTGGTGCTTCACCTCAAAAGTTCCATACGCCTTGTGCGTGTAAAGCCCGGTATAATCTTTCAGGGGGTGAGAGGGTTGTGTTCCCCTCTTCCGGTTTTCCTCACCTTTGACATCCGATGCTGGTTTCATTTCGGATTTATTTCTCCTTTCATTCCAGTCAATCGGGTTAAGATTCAGCAGCCTGTCGGCAATTGTATTCCTTACTAAGTTATTTAAGGCCGAGGCATTCTGATTGGTTAAAACCACAATACCTATACTATCTGTCGGAAAAAATGCGGTACTTGCAGAAAAACCGTCTATGTTTCCGCCATGATCTACCCTGTAATGGCCTCTGTAAGAGCTGATAAACCATCCGAAACCATAATTTGACACATGCAGGTCAGGGGTTTCTGTTCCCGGATAACCGGGCGAAACCACCATTTGAGAGCTTATCGCTTCATTAATATAAGATTCCGGTAATATCTTCCTGCCATTCAGCACGCCTTTGTTTATCCATACCTTCAGCCAGTTGGTCATTTCCAAAACGCTACTATTGATGCTTCCGGCGGGTCCCATGGCGTTGATGTTGTAATAATCTGACTTTGAAATGATGCTATCGCTTTTAAGTGTATATCCTAAAGCAGCGTCACTATCCCCTGAGAGTGCACTTATGGATGTGTTTGTCCGCGTCATGTTTAGCGGGATAAAAAGTTTCTGGCGGACCAGCTCTTCCCAGGTCTTTCCATATTTTCTTTCAGCTATCATACCCTGCACCAGGTACATGAAATTATTATACTGCCAGGTTTGTCTGAGCGTAGCAGTGGGCTCCATAAACTCAATGCGTTTCAGGAGTTCATCTCTCGAATCCGTGCTAAAGAGATACCATGAGAAGTCATGACGAGGCAATCCCGTTCTGTGCACAATAGCATCTCTGACAGTCACCCCACGATTTAATTCATCGTTATTAAACCGGATTCCTTGCAGATAGTCTCTTACCGGTTTGTCATAATCAAGCCCCCCTTCTTCCTTCATAAGGCCCAGAAGTGATACCGTAAAAGCTTTTGTACATGACCCTATGGCAAAGAGCGTATTGGGAGTAACCGGAAGTTTATTTTCGTAGTCCCGGTAACCAAAACCTCTGGCATAAATTACACTATCTTTCTTCACCACCGCCACCGCAAAACCGGCTGCTTTTCTATCTTTTAAGATTTGTTCCAAATGCTTTTCCACGCCCGAGAGCGGATCAGCAATTTTTGACAATTGTTTCTTCTGGGCATAAACCGGGAGTACCATGACCACAGAGATAATTAATAATAGTTTCTTCATATAAATCGTGTTAAAACGTTTCAGAATAGAAATTGAGTAAAACCGATTAACGCAGTGAATATAACAAGAAAAGAGACATGATACCTTGGCAAGCCCAATCTTTTCCGACGAATTTCATATGAAAATTGAGTCCGGCTTAAATCCCGTAAGATAACCAGCGACAACAGATAAGAACAACCGATCACACACCTGCTCCAAGGCGCGCTTTCGCATCATAGTTTGCGATTCGATTTAATAAAATTAAAAAATATAAGCTAAATATTGTTTAACCGCCGGCCTTCTCAGAACCATCCCATTTTCCCATCACCGAGGCCCACCATACAGGCTTTCACTTTTCCCTTCATGGCGTTCATCCACCGAAGCTGTTCGGTATCCTGTAAACACACCAGGACGAGCGCGAAACCTCCTGCATTCAGCAAACTTTCCGGCGAAAGCAACTTTGCGTGCGGTCGGATGGTCGTTATTTCCGGGTATTTTTCAGTGAGTATACGTAACTGGCGGTTATCGTCGCCATAAAAGCAAATCATATTCCAGGGCAGGGCTTCGAGAAGAGTGTCTATCAATTGTTCGCGATTGATCTTCTGCGCTTTAATTGCATGGTGCCACCTCAGGCTTCGGGCCAGCCACTTGCTCCCCGGAATCAACATTTCGGCATTGCGAAGGGCGGCCGAACTGTCTTCATGCCCGGCTGCCTTCCTAAGCAGCTTCCTGGTCACAAAATACACACAATAAGATTTCCTTTGTTCCACTAAAACCCGCAGGTTCCGGGAGAAGTCCTGCAAGGCACCACTATTTACATAAAATCCTTCGCTTTCCTTTTTAAGAAAAAAGAATGCCGATTCCATAGCTAAAACCATATCAGTTAAAATTAAGGTTGGTGAAAATACATTCAACAGTAGTCTGAGGCACTGCTCAGGCCGGGACCTGATGATTTTGCGAAATAAGTTAAAAGCTGCTCTATTTATGCTATTTGAACGGGTAGTCAACGGGTAGTTTATTGTTAACCACCCATTTCCCACCCTGAGAGCCCTTCTGCCCGGTGCGTCATCGGCTCAATTTTTCTGTTCATCCGAATTGCATTTCATTGCTCTCCACCTTACATTTGTACAAAAAGCCTGGTATTATTAAACAACTACTTACCTTTCTTTTGAGCCTGCTCCTGACTTCGGGGACTATAGCGCAGCAAACTTTAAGCGACACGCTCGATAAGGTGATCTATGCGTATAATAACGCCTTCGAATACGACAAGTCTATTGCTCTGCTGTCGCGGATGTTGGCCGATCCTAACATGAAACCTGCTGAAAGGTCTAAGCTTTATCTCTACAAATCGTACACCTACAAACGTGTCTTCAACTACGAGCAGGCCATGTATAACCTTGATATGGCTATCGATGAAGCGATGAAAAGCACGCAGGCGGAAAAGCTGGTCGCCGAACTGAAGGCAGAAAAGGCCTTTGTATATTTTGATACCCAGACTTACGACAAAGCCGCGGCTGTCATGCAAGAGCTGGAAGATCAGGGCTACCGCCACCTGGCCCCGCAATATGTGGCCTTCCTGCTCTTACAGAAGAGCTTTCTGCATATACGAGACAAAGATTACAGTGCAGCTGAACAGAACCTCGACGATGCCATCGCACTGGCCCGGCAACATTCGCCCCAGGACCTCCCTCTTTTTTACGGGAAGAAAATTCATCTTTATAATGCTACGGGGCGCTACGATCTGCGTGACAGCGCTTTTCGGGAAGGATACCGGGAGGCCGAAAAAACAGGGGTGATCAAATACCAGATGTACCTTTATGAAGTGCTGAAAGGGGAGCTCTATGCTGTTAACGACCATACATCGGCCCTCAAAGCCCAAAAAAAATATGATTCCCTTGCTCATGTATATGACTACACGGGGTATGCAGGTAAAGCCCAGGTTTTAGACAAAAAAATTGAAGATGAAAAAAAACTGCAGGAGCTCACCCGTCAGAAAAAGCAGAAAACCTACCTCCTTGCGATCGTTCTCCTGCTGGTTCTCCTGATTCCTGTCCTGTATTTTTACCGGAAACATCAACCCGGCCCGGAGAGTGGCGAGGCCTCCTCTGCCGGGGCTTTTGACCTCAGCCGGTATGACCTCACCATCCGTCAGCGGGAAATTATAGTTTTGGTTCAGCAGGGGAAAAGCAATAAGGAGATCGCCGACGTGCTTTATATTTCTGAAAACACGGTTAAATATCATTTGAAAAGCATCTACGAAACGCTGGGAGTGAAACGTCGTGCCCAGCTTCAGCGATTCCGTACTTTGGCCGAAAACAACTAACATCCCCCGGGCCACTCCTTTTTTGTTTTCATGGCTTTGCAGTTGCTACAGGCGAACATTTATACTACAAAATTATATCCGGAAAACAGGGAAGTCAACTGCGTAAATTCGCAGTTTTGCTGGATATTTCGTATTTTTACCTCAAACCATTGACCCATGCCTAACCTCGGAAAATTTTCCAAATCGATGATCACCGATATCCCTGCCGATTTAAGCAGCTCCAGGGCAGATATTATCCGAAAATCGATACAGCGCTTTCCTGAAGAGGCCATATATGTCTATTCTTTTAAAGAGAACCGGATGATTTTTGCCGACGGCTGGGAGGAGGTTTTGGGTTACCGTGATGACGAGATCACTATGCTGGAGATCGTGAATATCACCACCCCGGAATATGCACCCTTTTCCAATGAACTGAACGACAAGGCTCTCTTCTTTATCCTTAATAAGCGGGAGAGCCTGGAGGAATATAGTTTTACGATAGAGTTGAAAAAGATTCATAAAGACGGCCGGCCCATTCCCCTCATTGTACGTGTGGGAGTCTTCCGTTCTGAAAACGGGCAGGTCACCGAAATCATCGGCCGTAACCAGGTTAATCACAGCATCGCCCTGGGGAAAGTGATGCGTTATGCTGCATTCGGCCCGGAGAAATCGGAATTTGAGGAGCAGCTAAACAAGCAACTGTTTAACCATTTCGCCATTTCTGCCAAAGAAAAAGAGGCTCTCACCCTGGTGGCTAAGGGCTATTCTTTCAAAGAAATCGCTCATCATTTCAAGGTTTCCTCCTCAGCCATAGAGAAGCGGATTCTTCCCCTCTATAAACGGTTTAACGTCAGAAGCCTGTCTCACCTTGTTACTTTTGCCCACGAAAACCATATCCTGCCCTGATCCGGAGGTCAGATATGACCCAATCTTACCGAACTGATCCTTCCCTCACCCACTCCTATCTGCACCAGCATATCTTTCCATTCCTGTTCTTCTTCATCGGAAGTATTGCCAACTACCCAAACCACGTTTTTTGAGCTAAGGATCTGCCTGTTTTTCATGGGCTCATCCGAAGCTCCCAAAAGCGAGAGAACTCCCGAGGGGGAGAGAAATATCTGTGACAAAGGACTCCCGGGGTTGATGTCATCGATGATCAGGAAAGAAGCTGACCGCCAAGTCCATACTTCTCCCTCCCCGGCATCCAGCAGATCCGACTCATCAAGGCTGAGAAGATGAGCGAGTTTGATGGCTGTGCAATAGCTGCATGTGAACGACCGCACCGCCATTTCTGTACCCAGCCCTACAGCCAGCAGGCTTTTCCCACTTTTTCTGCCCCCGAAAATGATCAGGTGATTTCCTCCCGATTGGGCCGACACCTTCAAAAAGCCGGTAACTGTGCCCGTTTCTTCTTCCCTGAGCGGGCCACTCCACTGACTCAGACGAAACTGAACCGGCAACCGGGCATATTGCATATAGGTTTTGGTCCTGTACCAGGTGTATCCCGGGTAAATGAGCAGCAATATTATACCGCACAGGATGGCCAGTGTGGGCAAAGAAAACGAGAGCAACAGAGATGAAGAAAATGCCCCTAAGCCAAAAAAAAGAAGGTCTGTGAACGTGTCAAAGCCAATGTTTTTCCAGTCGGGTTTAAAGATGTACCTGCGTTCCGACGGGATGTAGAGGGCTTTGGCTGTTGAAACACTTTTCAGTAGCAAAGGTCCCAGGAAATTATATATTTCAAACAGGAACCAACCCAAAAACACCAGCAGAGCCGATTTGAATTCAGGGTTTTCCCAGGTAGTATAGGCCCTGATGAGGTAATACCCGATCAGTGCGGGAATATAACCCAGTGAAAAATGCCCGAACTGGTTGGCGAGCCAGGCATAAGTAAGTGTAACGCCCCGGTGAGAATCCTTACCGATCAGGTCAGCCCGCAGCTGGCGAAGCATCTGCCGAAAGCTTATAGTGGTTTGTTTCATGGTTTGAGGGTTTTATTTTACAGTACCAACAGACCCTGACCGGATACTGTATATTTCCCGCGAGGGGAGAATGACCTTAAGTCATCTCCCCAGGCGAAACATTATTTTTTCGGCTTAATACTACAGCCTATTGCTACGGTCTTACTCCGCACGACCTCCCTGCCGATCAGCAGGTTATCTACGGCTTCTTCGACGTAACGATCCGACACCTGTGAAGCATCTTCATAATTATTATCAATGGCACCGATATACTTTACGATATTTCTATCGTCGTCCTTCTTCAGAACAAAAACATGCGGCGTACGGGTAGCACCGTATTGCGGATACACTTTCTGGCCTTCATCCTGCAGGTAGGGGAAAGTAAAGCCCTTTTCCTTGGCCCGTACCTTCATAGCTTCCAGATTATCTTTGGGCTGTGTAGCGGGGTCAGTGGGGTTGATAGCGATCACGGGATACCCCTGCGACTTGTACTTTTTATCCAGTGCAATGATCCTGTCTTCGTAAGCTTTGGCATACGGGCAGGTATTACAGGTAAATACGACGATAAAACCCTTGGCATCCCCAAAGTCCGCAAGGTTCACCTTTCTGCCGTCCACCCCCGGAAGACTGAAATCCGCAGCAGCATCTCCGATTCCATACTCTGCCGCCGGCTTTTTCGCACTCAGCAGAATTGCGCTGATCATAATCAGGAACAAGTAGTTTTTCATAGCTTTAGTTTTTATGTTTCGAGATTAAATTTTTCAGTTCGGATTTAGAGAGCCGGCTCTCCGCAAATTCCACTTTTACCCCGTTTTTGTAAATAAAGGTTGCCGGGATACCTCCGCCCCAACCGGAGTCAAATTCGGGAATCCACTCGTTCATCCGGGCATTATCATCGAGCAGATAATGCTCCGTCTCCAGCTTTTTCCGGGTGATCAGCTGCTTTACCCGGTCGATCTGACGGGCCTGATCCAGAGATACCAGAATCATCTTAAATCCTGAGTCACCCCTATTTTCCCTGTTTACTTCCATAAAATGCGGTAATTCAGCGATGCAGGGTCCACACCAGGTGGCCCAGAAATTTACCACCAGCAGCTTGTCTTTTTCTCCGGCAATGACTTCCTGCAGTTTCTCGTATTTCACCACAGCCACTTCCTGCGCCATCACCAAGGCCGGAAACAAAAATAAGACAATCCACTTTAAACTACGCATTCTACTTTATTTTTAATAACGGGCGGAATCACATTTTAGTTTTCACGCAGTTCGGAGAAGCCTACTCCCTGAACGCCGCCTCCATCTTCTCCCGCTCAAATTCACCCTCGTTATTCGATATCCAGATGGTGGCCACACCATTTCCGATAAAATTGGTGATGGCCCTGGCCTCCGACATAAAACGATCCACGCCCAACAGAAGGGCCAACCCTTCCAGCGGAATAACCCCGATGGCCGTTAAGGTCGACGCCAGCACCACAAAACCGCTCCCTGTAACCCCGGCAGCGCCCTTGGAGGTGACCATTAATATCCCGATAATGGTGAGCACCTGCTCAAATGTGAGGTGTACGTCATATACCTGGGCGAGAAAGATCACTGCCATGGACAAATAAATGGTGGTGCCGTCGAGGTTAAACGAATACCCTGTGGGAACCACCAGACCCACTACCGGTTTCGAGCAACCCATCTTCTCCAGCTTCTCCATAAGGGAGGGCAATGCTGCTTCAGAGGAAGATGTACCCAGAACGATCAGGAGCTCCTCTTTAATATACCGCAGAAACCGGCCGATACGCACCTTATATTGCCGTAAGATCAGGTTTAATACTATAAAAATAAAGAGGGCCATGGTCACATAAACCGTGACCATCAGCTTAGCTAACGGCAGCAGGGTATCTATTCCGTAAACGGCCACAGTATAGGCCATCCCGCCAAAGGCACCCAGCGGCGCCAGGTACATAACCTTGTGCAGGGCCCAAAACACCTTTTTGGCAATGGGGCTCAGAAAATCCACGATACTCTGCCTTCCGACGTAATTGCTGAAGACCACTCCCAGGATCAGCGACAGCACCAGCACCTGCAGGGTGACATTGTCCCAAAAGAACTGCGACCAGGTAAAATCATCCACTTTTTGGGTGTATTTCGTAATGTCGCCTCCGGCGATCTCCTTCTTTTCCACACCTTCTCCCGGCCGGATCAGGTTGGCCGCCACCACGCCAATGATCAGCGCCAGGGTGGTGACCACTTCAAAATAGATCAGCGCCTTGGCACCTACTTTCCCTACTTTCTTCAGGTTTCCCATGGAGATCATTCCCAAAGTGATGGTCAGGAAGATTATGGGATTGATGAAGATCTTAACGATACTGATAAAGGTACTGCTAAACGCCTCGCTAAGCGAAGGCTTGATCTCAAAATCGGTCAGGATCAGGCTGAATTTAACCGATTTATCCAGCACCGGCCTCAGGGCCAACGAAGGATAAAAATGCCCCAGGAGAGTACCGGTAATGATGGCTAGTAAGACCCAGAAGGTGAGATTGGTGAGTACTTTTTTCATGGATAGGGTGTTTTCCCCGGGTGTTTTTGTTTTTTATCGGGCCGAAATCACTGCTTTACGGAAAAACGACTTTACGAAAAAACAAAAAAACAACTTCACAAAAAAGTGATTTTACAGAAAACTGAAAAACTAGCATCCCAAACCCCGAAAATTCCCTTCCCGGGCATTCTTCTCTAGCATTCCGTCGCGCTCAGCGCAAGGCCCGCCTCCGACGTCTCCTTATATTTTTTCGACATATCGCGGCCGGTGGCCCGCATCACCTTGATGACGCTGTCGAGGGTGATCTTCTGGTCGCCGGGGTTACCCGAAGACGCGATCAGGTAAGCGTTATAAGCTTTGATAGCCCCCATGGCATTGCGCTCTATGCAGGGGATCTGCACATATCCGCCAATGGGATCACAGGTCATTCCGAGGTGATGCTCAATAGCGATCTCGGCAGCTACCTCCACCGTTTCTATGCTTCTGCCGGCGCAATGGGCCAGCATCGCAGCAGCCATGGCCGAGGCCGAACCGATCTCCCCCATGCAGCCCATCTCCGCGCCGGAAATGGAGGCATTATGCTTGATCAGGAATCCGATGACCGCAGCCGCCAGCATTCCTTCCCTGATTTTCTGCCTGTCGTAATGATAATGAAGTTTTAAAAGATAGGTCACCCCCGGTATCACCCCCGAGGCCCCGGAGGTGGGGGCTGTAACCACCATATTTCCCGCAGCATTTTCTTCCGATGCCGCCATGCAATAGGCATTCAGAAACACCATGAAACTGTCAGACGCAGAAGCGCTGCTTTTGGCCTGATCGTACAGAACCGGGGCTTTTCTTCGCAGCTTTATGCTACCGGGCAGCACTCCCCTGCTCTTTAAGCCCCGTCTGACCGACTTGTGCATGGTTTCCAGAATATCGTCTATTTTTCTCAGGATCTGCTTCCTGTCCATGCCTGTCAGGGCCTCTTCATTCGCCAGCATTAACTCTGTAAGCGATATCCCGTGGGTCAACAAATGGTTCTTTACCTCCTTCATGCTGGAGTAAGAATAAGGCGGTTGCTTTTTAGATTCATCGCCTTTCCGCTCTCCTTTCCTAAGAATAAACCCTCCCCCCACGGAGTAATATTCTTCCTCGTGAAAAACCTCTCCCCCCGCGAGGAGCTTAAAAACTACGGTATTCGGATGCGGGGAATCGTATCTTACCCTTTGAAAGATCACCGTATCGGCAGAAACCGTTACCGTTCGATCCCCTATGCTCACGGCATAATTATCTTCCGGATTTTTGAGTAATGATGTGAAGGCCACCGGGTCAACGGTATCCGGCAACCAGCCCAGGATACCTCCGATAACGGCCCGGTCGGTGCCGTGCCCCTTCCCTGTGGCGCTAAGAGAGCCGTAAAGATGGATCTCTATTTTCAGCTCTTTATACGGCGGAAGGGTAAGGCGATTCACCCGGTGAAGGAAATCGTACCCGGCTTTCATAGGTCCGATCGTATGTGAGCTGGACGGTCCGGGTCCGATCTTGAACAGATCAAAAACGGAGGTAGTGATAACTCCCTGTTTCATAAGGATGAATTGATGTTATATAGCCGACAAACTCAAAAATAACATATAATCGTTCGTATGACAAATTTTATTCATCAAACTCACCCTTCCATGCAAACCAGCCGAAACAACCCAGGGAGCCGGCAATGATAGGACAGAGAACAAAAATATAGATCACCGCCGGAATAATGTTCTCACCACCCGCTTTCCATAAAGGAATGGCCTGGTTGTAGATCAGGTAATACACCGCCGCTACTCCCAGCAGGATCCATACTACTCCTAAAATTCTTTTTATCGTATTCATGATATTAGTTCTGAGTATTGTATTTCGGAAACGTGATTCAGGCCATATTGCTTTGGGGTGGATTGCCACTATCACCCTGAACATGTGCTACAACCATTAACCATTATTCATTAATAATTAACCATTATTACTAATCGTCCACCCGGTTATCTTTTCCATCCAGGTAAACCACTCCAATGACCAGACAAATCCCGGCGATCACCATCGGGTACCACAACCCTTCCAGATAAGGCTTATCTATGGGCACCGTCAGCCCCTGTGAAACCGCCTTTTCATTGATTGCTCCTGCCCGGGTGACCAGGAAAGTAGCAATGGCAGGAAGCAGTCCGCCGAAGATGCCGTTCCCCACATGATACGGGAGCGACATGGAAGTATAACGTATTTTCACCGGGAACATTTCTACCAGGAATGCCGCTATCGGCCCATAAACCATCGTCACGAAGATCACCTGGATAAATACCCAGAAGATCAGCGAACGTTTATCCGCACCGCTTACGGTCACCGTCTTCTCCGTATGCCGGCTTCCCGCCTCCACGGCGGTAATCTCGCTGGAAAGGGTACCGTCGCTGTAGGTCCTGAGAACTGTAAATACCGAGTCAGTGCCCCTTACTTCAATGCCGGAGATCGTTTTTTCGGGCAGTTCCGTCTTATTATGTACATTGACCGTCTCATACATTTGTGTATAAATATAACGGTAACAAAGCACCGCCAGCAGCATCCCGGTCATCATGATCCATTTCCGCCCGATCTTATCCGACAGCCATCCGAACAATATAAAAAAGGGGGTGCCCAGGCACAGGGCCCAGATCAGGATGCTGTCTACCTGCACTTTGGGAACATGCATGACGCGCTCTATAAACGACATGGCATAAAACTGGCCGGTATACCATACCACTCCCTGCCCCATGGTCACACCCAGGAGGGCCAGAAGCACATATTTTAAATTATACCGGTTCCCAAATGATTCCTTCAGCGGGTTGACGGAGGTCTTTCCTTCTGCTTTGGCTTTGGCAAACAGCGGCGATTCATGCATATTTCTCCGGATAATATAGGATACATAGATCATGGCCGCTGATGCAAGAAAAGGAATCCGCCAGCCAAACGCCTGGAAAGATTCTTCCGACATGCTGGAACGCGTGACCGCGATCACCACCAGCGAGATGATCAGGCCCGCCGTGGCGGTGGTCTGGATCCAGGAGGTCATCAGCCCCCGCTGATGATTCGGGGAGTGCTCGGCAACATACGTGGCTGCACCACCGTATTCGCCACCCAGGGCCAGTCCCTGCAATAACCTCAACAGGAGCACCAGCAGCGGCGATATCATCCCGATGGTCTCGTAGGCCGGAATACAGCCGATCAGGAAGGTGGCGCCTCCCATGAGCAAAAGAGTGACCATAAAGGTATATTTTCTTCCGATGAGATCGCCCAACCTGCCGAAAAACAAGGCTCCGAAAGGCCGCACGATAAAACCTGCGGCAAAGGTCGCGAGTGTGGATAAAAAGGCCAGCGTTTCATTTCCGCTGGGAAAAAACTTGGTAGAAATGAGGGTAGCAAGGCTTCCGAAGATATAAAAATCGTACCATTCGATCATGGTACCCACCGATGATGCGCCGATCACGGCAAACATCGGACTCCGTTTGTCAGACATGAATTCTTTTTTTAAGGCTGAATAGCAGCAAATATACATTCTTAACGGACAGCTTCCCCCGCAATACGCTAAAATTTTGAATAAACTGAGAATTGCCCTACCTTTGGCCTTACCCAAAAACCCTTTTAATGAATAGCAAGAAAATATGGAACGCCTGGTGCATGTACGACTGGGCCAATTCCGTTCATAACCTGGTCATCATCACGGTCATATTTCCCATTTTCTACCAGTCTACCGTACAGGTATCCGAAATCAGCGGAACCAAGGAACTGGTGTCCTTTTTCAGCTTTAAATTTGACAAAAACGCCCTTTATACCTTTACTATTTCGGCTGCTTCGCTGCTGCTGGTGTTCCTCAACCCTATTCTGACGGGGATCGCCGATTATTCGGGAAGAAAGAAAATGTTCATGAAGTTCTTCTGTTACCTGGGGGCCGCTTCCTGTACGTACTTCTATTTTTTCACACCGGACAACCTGGAATTCGTCATGATTGCCTTCGGTCTGTCGATCATCGGATGGGGTGGCAGCCTGGTGTTTTACAATGCCTTTATTCCACAGATAGCTACAGAGGAGCACTATGACCGCCTAAGCGCCAGGGGGTTTGCTTTCGGTTATGTGGGAAGCGTGCTGCTGTTGATCTTCAACCTGCTCCTGATCATGCAGCCCGGGCTCTTCGGCTTAACTCAGGCCGATTCTGATTCCGGTTTTACTACGCGCATTGCCTTTATTACGGTAGGGCTCTGGTGGGCCGGGTTTGCCCAGGTTCCTTTTTATCATTTACCCAAAGACGAAAACAAACCATTCCGGTCGAGGTTCCTGAAAAACGGCTTTCTTCAATTGAAAAATACTTTCCTGAACGTCCGGAAAAGCAAATACCTGAAACGTTTCCTGCTGGCTTTCCTCATCTATGACATGGGGGTGATGACCGTCATCTATGTGGCCACACTCTTTGCCAATGAAGAGCTCAATATTCCACGACAGGGACTGATCATCACCCTTCTGCTGATCCAGCTTATCGCTATTCCCGGCTCTTACCTGGCCTCCCGGCTGTCTGAAAAGTTCGGAAATACGGTCGCATTAAGGATCGAGATCGCCTTATGGGCCATCGTACCTATTGCCGCCTATTTCACCACCACTGCCAACCAGTTTTACGTTATTGCCTGCCTGGTAGGGCTGGTGATGGGTGGGATACAGTCGCTCTCGAGGTCTACCTTCGCCAAATTTATCCCGGATAATGCGGAAGAAACTTCCGCCTACTTTGCCTTTTATGATATTACGGAGAAAATAGCATTGACCCTCGGAACGTTTATATTCGGGTTTATCCTGGATCAGACCGGCAGTATGCGAAACTCCATTCTTTTCCTGATGGTATTGTTTGTGATCGGATTCCTCTTGCTGATCCGTATTCCGTCCAGAAATGTATATGTTGATAATGGTTAATTTAGAATGCTTAATTGTGAATGGATAATTCCTTAACTTTTAGTTGTTAACTGTTAGTTTAAATGAGATACCTCATTACCGATTTAAATATCACACTCAAC
>CAZLXI010000027.1:0-6694 GCA_964563435.1 uncultured Lacihabitans sp. | reverse complement strand
TTAACTGTTAGTTTAAATGAGATACCTCATTACCGATTTAAATATCACACTCAACGGGCACAAATTTGGTTTTGTGAACAACCTCCTTCATTATGCGGGAGAAAACAGGCAGGATGATGAGTTTGTATTTCTTGTGAACCGGTCGGTCGATTTTCGTCTCGAAAGCCGCTTTCCTCATATACAGGTAATCTCACTTACAGAAGAAGAGCAGAAAAGCCTGGAAAACCAACCCGGCCTTCTCAAAAAATCGGCAGCAGAGTGGGCCATTATCGATCGTGAGACCCTGCGGCACGGCTGTCAGCGGCTGATCCTGATGGAACTGGATCTCTATCAGGTGGCTATCGGCCGGAACACAACACCCTACCGGATCTCCGGTATCTGGTTCCGGCCCTATTCAAGGATGGAACCTGAAGGCGGGGGACTTCTTCAAAAATTGCGTTTCTGGAAACAACGCTTACAAAAACAGGCGGTGATGAAACTGGCCCTTCGTAACCCCTCTCTTGATAAAATATTTATTCTCAACGATGAGCAGATGCCGGCCTGGCTGAATGAACAGCGGTTTTTTACTTTGCCGGACCCCTGGTTTGATTATCCTATGGCGGAAGGGTTTGATCTCCGGAAACATTACGGTATCCCGGACGATCACCTGATCCTGTTGCAGTTTGGTTTCGCAGATGAACGCAAAAACAATGAGAATATCATTGCCGCGCTGAACGGAATACCCTGTTCTAATATAACATTGTTGATCATAGGGAAGTTCAGACCGGGGTACGAGCAGGAACTGCGACAACTTAAAAAGGGAGCCTTCAAAATGGTCACCCGGGATGAGTTTATCCCTGATGAAGAAATGGAGAGTACCTTCCGGCAGTCAGATGTTATCCTGCGTATGAATGTAAACTTTTTCGGTTCCAGCGGAGTGGTGGGAATAGCCGCCCGACACAACAAGCCCGTGATGGTCTCAGACACGGGCGTAATGGCGGAACTGGTGGAAAAGTACAGGCTGGGTGAGGTAGTCGACCCTTATGATACCGAAGCCATCCGGAGCCTTTTCCTCCGGTATCTTCAATCGCCGCCTGTTATTGACGGAAAGGCCTACCGGGATACCCACGACCTCAGAGCCTTTGCAGAAACACTGCTGAAAAACTGACAGAGCAAACCGGCTATTAAAATCCAGGCGCGGGTCCTGTGAAAAAAGTACACCCCGTTATTCCGCCTGATGTACCTTGAATTTCACCCGATTTCGGTGTTTTCTGCAAACGAATTTTATTACTTTTGTAAGCTGTTACAGTCTGTAGCAGTGAACAATACACTAAAATTTACAGCTATGAAACCTGCATTGCTCCTGTCCGTCACCGTTTTCTCTTTACAGAGTGGCTGCAGCATAAAAAAGGAGAATTCAGAAGATTCCGTGGCCAAAAGGCCTCTAGCTGTAATGAGGGAAATAGAAGAAAAAAACCTTACCCCGACGGTAGATATCGAAAAATATGTGCTGGTTGGCCCTCCTGACGATGATCGGAACAAAGATGTCGCCGAAATAGCCGATCTTAAACGAAAATGGCCTTTGGCCATGCAGTCACAGAATGTGGCGGCTTTCGATTCCCTATTGTCCGCTGATTTTGTATTTACAGGAGACGGGCAGGTACTTAACAGGGCAGATTACATAGAAGACCGCACCTCACCTTCTGAATGGAAAATCACCCATGTGGTATACGATAACCTCATTTTACAGTTCTTCGGCAATATGGCATTACTCACCTATCGCAATCGGGTCACCAATGAAAATACTTCCACAAAAGCGCTGGAAATCGAATACATCAGCTGGGCAGATATTTACAGGAAAGAAAAGGGCAAATGGAAGATTAGTGCTGCTCATGTGGTTGATTTCCGAATGGAAGAACAATAATCAGCGATTACCAGAAGCCGTTGAAAGGAGCCTCTCATTCACCTTGTCTACCCACACCTTCTGTCCTGCACAATCCCAGTGGGAGTCGCCTTTCTGATAATAGTTTTGAGTGGTAAATTCCTGCCATACACTGATCACAGGCATTTGCAGTTCCCGGTGATTCTCCACTCTTTCCACCAGGTGATTATAGGCCGTATCGTCTTTGATCAAAAGGCTGGATTTATTGGGAATAATACTAAGGTACACTTCGTCAAAACCCAGCGACTGATAATATGAACGCGTAGCGTTAGCATGCTTCACTATCCGTGTAATCTCTTCATCCGGAACCGGATCGTACACCGAGCTGATGCCCGGGGCCAGGTCAAGATCGTAAACCAGCTCGCCTTTCAGCACACCTACCTTAGGATCCACCCGGCCGAAAACCCGGTAATTGAAATCCGCTTTCAGCTCTTTGATCCTGAGAATAAAATCATTGCTGAAGAGTACGGACTCGTGCATCTCCTCCCGGTAAGGTATTTCGTAATCCAGGATTGCCCGATAGAGCCTGGCAAAGGAAAAGGGCGCTGAAGGTGGTGCCTCTGCCACAGTTTCCGGCAGTATCCAGTTTCTCCAGGGCTTTTCCGAAAAACGCTCCCGAAGATGGCGTTCCACCGTTTCTATGACCAGGATCTTCTTCCCGGAAACGAGCTCCGGCAGAACCTCCACGTCTGCCACAAACGAACGGAAATATCCCGCGGAAGCGTATTCATTCCGGTTGACCCTTCCTTCCTCCGTAAAACTGTCTCCTGCCAGGTAAAGCGTTACCGGCGCCGGAGTTCCCGGATAGGGGCTATCGCATTTTTCAACCGGCACCCGGTAGCCGGAAAGGTTGGAAAGGCGATAAAGATCGCCATAGCGGAAGTCGTCGCCGATAAACCCATTATCCACGAGATATACCACCGTGGGTCGCGAACAGCCCAGAAACCACAGGAACCCGAATATCACTAATGCTATGTATTTCAGCGCCTTCATTAAAACTGGAAATATATGAATTGTTCCCCCGAAAATATCCCGAAAAAGTAACACAAGGCAGCAAGACCGGCAAACTTAAGGTAAAATACCGGTGTATTTTTAATCGCTATTTCCTGAGCAAAGATATCTTTCAGGAACAGCACTGCAATCAGCAGCCAGCATAAGATAAATTCGCTGGCAGAATAAGGCATGGAATAACCGCTGAAGAAATCAAAGGTCAGCAATTTTCCCAGAATCACCTTCGCATTATGCAGGCCTTCGGCCCTGAAAAACACCCACGCCAGGGTAACCAGGATAAAGGTGAAAAATACCGACAGCACATCATTTTTCGGAATCCGGAAAGGCAGGTAACGATCCCGCATCCGCGCCATTATCTGAAATGCGGCATGCAGACCGCCCCATATGATAAACGTCCAGGCGGCGCCATGCCACAGCCCGCTGACCAGGAATACAATGGCCAGGTTACGGTACATCCTCCACTCGCCGTCTCGGCTACCTCCCAACGGGATATACAGGTAATCTTTAAACCAGGTGGAAAGTGAAATATGCCACCTCCTCCAGAATTCACCTATACTTTTGGATAAATACGGCACATCAAAGTTTTTCATCAGGGTAAAGCCCATTGTGCGGCCGGCTCCGATGGCGATGTCGGAATAGCCGGAGAAATCACAATAAATCTGGAAACTGTAAAACACCGATGCCACAAGCAACGTCAGTCCGGGATGTTCAGAGGGGTTATCGAAGCAGTAATCCACCATCTCTGCCAGGCGGTTACTGATCACCACCTTCTTGAAAAGTCCCCAGAGCATCAGCATCAGTCCCGACTTTAAATTCTCCCAGTTAAACTTAAAATACGTATGAAACTGGTGCAGCATATTCTGGGGCCGCTCGATAGGCCCGGCCACCAGCTGCGGGTAAAACATCACATACAGCGAGTAAATAATAAAATCTTTTTCCGGCTTCTGCTTCCTCCGGTACACCTCGATGGTGTAACTCATGGCCTGGAAAGTATGAAAAGAAAGACCAATGGGCAACTCTGTTTCATAATCCGGAAGAAGATTCACCATACCAAACAGACTCAGCAGGTGGGTCAGATTCTCGTTAAAAAAATTCCAGTACTTGAAAAAGGCCAGGAAGCCCACATTCGCAATGAGACTCAATACTAAAAACCACTTTCGCTTCTTGCCTTCACTGTTGGCAATCCAGATTCCTGCAAAATAATCCACGATGATGGTAACCAGCAGGATCAGGATATACACCGGCTTAAACACCAGGTAGAAATAACACGAAGCCAGCAGCAACAGCCATACCCTTCCCCGGTGACGAATCGAGAAATAAAGAATAGTAACTACAATATAAAACAGTATAAACTGCAGCGAGTCAAATAACATCTATGCCGTACGGGGGTTATTCCGGGCTCAAAAATAGAGAAAGTTACAGGGAATGTAAAACATAATTATTTCTTATCCATTATATTGTAAAATAAATCTCCGGTTTAGAACGAACAATGATTTTTAAAAGGCTTATTTCCTTCTCCATCCTTTGTCTGACTTTTTTGCAGATTTCGGCACAAAAGTATATTATCGCAACCGTCCGGGATGTCCTCGGAAACCCCATCCCTTATGCCTCTGTAATTATCAATACTCATTACGGGATAATTGCTGACTCGTCAGGCAGATTCAAAGTTTTCGATTATGACAAAAATAACCCTATGAAAGTAGTATCAACAGGTTTTAAAATTAAACAACTGGGGCATCACGAGCTTCGCAATAATCCTGAGATCATTTTGGAAAAAATAAAATTCCGGGAGGAGGAGACCCACACTGCCAGGAATATAGAAATTTTAGGGTATCCGGGAAAAGGCAAAATGTTTTCCGATCCTTTTACCATTAACTCTAATTATGAAGCGGGAGTACTTTTCCCTTATCCCGGCAGAAAAGCGTACCTTTCAAAAATCAAAATTCACGCAGGTTTCAGAGGAAATCCGATATTACCCGTACGGGTAAACATATACCGGCTTGATGAGAAAGGTCTGCCTTTTGAAATTATCCTGAAAAAAGAAATCATTTTCCTGCCGGAAAAAATCACAACATGGCACGAATTTGACATTTCAGGACAGGCTATTCCATTCCCTGAAAGTGGGGTAGCCATAACTTTGGAACCATTGAATGTTTCTTTAAACAGGATAAAACTGAGGAAAGATTTTTGCCTTGTGATTTCACAATATACCCCTAAAGATGAAGCGCATATGGTTCTAAGGCATGAAGTTTCAGGAGGCTGGTTCAACTGGCTCAAAAAGCCTTACGCCATAAGTATGGAAATCTCCTATTAGAAGGTGGGCCGTAATACTAAGGGTTGTCCATAGCAAACAGGTGCATTATCTTTGCAAAATATAAAATAAGTAATCATTTGAACTTCCAGGACACTATCTGCGCCGTAGCTACTCCACCGGGTGTAGGAGCGTTGGCCATTATCCGGGTTTCCGGCCCGGACGCGCTGACCGTCGGCAATGCCCTCTTCAAAGGCAAAGACCTTACGAAGGCGGATGGAAACACCATACACTACGGAAGGATAACAGATGGCGAAAAGACCGTAGACGAAGTGCTGGTTTCGGTTTTCAGAGCTCCCAGGTCATTTACGGCTGAAGACTCCATTGAGATCTCCACCCATGGCAGCCCTTACATCATCCGTTATGTTTTAAAGCTGCTGGTACAAAACGGCTGCCGCTTAGCTGCTCCGGGCGAATTTACCCAACGGGCATTTCTGAACGGCCAGATGGATCTGGTGCAGGCCGAGGCGGTGGCCGACCTGATCGCCGCCGATTCGGAAGTAGCTCACAAAACAGCATTGCACCAGTTGCGGGGTGGGTTTTCCAGAAAGTTGGCGATGCTGCGTGAAGACCTCATCCACTTTGCCAGCCTGGTAGAGCTGGAACTCGACTTCGGCGAAGAAGATGTAGAATTTGCCGATCGCGACGACCTCCGCGCGCTTATCCTGAACATCCAGGGGCAGATTCTGCCTTTGCTGAGCTCTTTTGACAACGGGAACGCGATCAAGGAGGGTTTCCCCGTAGCCATCATCGGTGCACCAAATGCCGGAAAGTCCACGCTGCTCAATGCCCTGCTTAACGAAGAAAAAGCCATCGTGACCGACATTGCCGGCACTACACGTGACATCATCGAAGATACCCTCATCTTCGACGGCATCAGGTTCCGTTTCATTGACACGGCCGGTATCCGGGAAACCGATGACCTCATTGAATCCATGGGAATAGAACGCTCCAAAAAGGCCCTGAAAGAGGCCCGGCTGATCATCTTTCTTTACGATTCGCCGGAGGGTTACAACTTCCTTGAAAATATACGGAATCTGGTTTCGGAGGACCAGGTCCTGTTCTGGGTAAGAAATAAAACCGACCTCTCTCCCACCCCTATCCGGCAGGAGGAGATCAGCATTTCCGCCAGAGAAAACCAGGGGCTTGAGGAGCTGAAAGCGGCCATTGTCAATGCCGTGCAGGATCTGAAAACCGAAGATACCGCCATTACCAACATCCGCCATTACGAACACCTCTCCAAAGCCAACCAGGCTCTAATTGACGTCCTAGCCGGCCTTTCCTCCGGTATCACCGGTGACTTCCTGGCGCAGGATATTCGGGTGGCGCTCCATCACCTAGGTGAAATCACGGGGACAATATCTACGGAAGACCTGCTTAAAAATATCTTTGGTAAGTTTTGTATCGGAAAGTAACCCATCAAAACAAACAAATAACAAAAGTATAATAAT
>CAZLXI010000026.1:0-69216 GCA_964563435.1 uncultured Lacihabitans sp. | reverse complement strand
CGTCCAGGGGCTTCCAGGTAAATCCGCTGTCTCGCGACACGGCCGTGCCGTGCGTACCCACGCTTATCAGGTGTTTATTCGGGCCAAAGACAGCAATGCATTCTGTCAGACCGGTCTTCCAATACGCTTTCGTCGTGTACCAGGCCTGCCCGCCGGACCCCGAATGGGCATATTGCAGCACAGGCTCCTTATGCGGAAGGTAATCGCCCCCAACGGCAATAAGCGTGTAAGGATCGATAGCAAAAATGCCGAAGATGCCCTGGCTGGCTCCTTTCATAAACAGCGTATTGTGCACCTGCCAGTACTCCCCGGAATTGAATGAATGAAAGATCCGGTTCTGGGTATGGAACCAGACGTTGTCGCCGGAAGTGGTGATGCAGGAATTGCTGGCCGCAAAAGAAGCCTCGCCTTCATTGATCTCCGGCAGGTTGTTGACCCGCACCCATGTTTCACCGGCATCCACGGTTTTCAGGAGGTAAGGATAAGGGTCTACCGGGTCACCCAACAGATAGCCCGTCCAGGGGCTCCTGAACTTTATGGTATCAAAGAAGATTCCCTTCTCACTTTTTTCAAGCACCTTTTTCCAGGTCTTTCCGCTGTCGGTGGTTTTGATCACCACGGCCCTCCCTTCCGAGGCGTCGCCGGCACTCATGGCCAGTACCACGCTGTCGGTGAGCACGGCAATGCCCCTGAAATCCAGGTGTCGGAATTCTTCCGGGCAGCGGTTTTCCCAGGTCTGCCCGCCGTCGAAAGTGACAAAAATACCCCCTTTGGATCCGGAGATCCAGATGTTGTGGCTGCCCGAAGCATCAATGGCGCGTAGGGAAGGCTGTTCCGGTAAGGTTGAAACCGACCACTGGCCGCGGAGAAAAAAACTATGGGAAATAAAAATAAGAAGAAGTAAACAGTTTTTCATCGGGATAAAATTAGTTCCGGGTAGTGAGTTCATCGTAATGAGTTCCGGGCGACGCGTCGCTGTATGCCCTCAATTTCTCACTATTATAAACTCACTACTTATTACTCACAGCTGTAATTATGACGTGAATATAATGAATACACAGATAATGCATGGATAATTTTATAAATTTGCACGATGTCATTCCGAGGTCTTGTATTCTTTCTCACGGTGGTATGGGTGCCGCTCATGGCCCAGCATCCCGCTCCGAAAATAGTAGTGGGGCCGGAAAGAATAGCTATGCATGATCATCTGACCGTGACCGTCACGGTTTACGGGCCCGACTATGTGCTCGATGACTTTCCCGAGCTGGCCGGTTTTGAGCGGGGTAAGCGTACGGTAAGTCATGGCGAAACCCAGGTTGAAGGCCGTAAGACCGAACATCACACCATCACAAAATACTATTCCCCAATAGAGGGCGGTGAATTTATCATCCCGTCTTTTGAGATCGAGGTAAACCATGCAACGGTGCGGTCGGAAGCTGTCCGTGTGATCGTAGAAAATGATGAGGAAGGATACGCCGACCTGATGATCGATATAGACGATGCGGATCTTGTGGTGGAATGTTCGAAAAAGGAGATATTCACGGGAGAAGGGGTCAAGATCAGGCTGTCGTTCTACTCTTCGGCAAAAAATACGGTAAGCTGGCAGTTTCCCCGGGATATCGGGGATCAGGTGGAAGCACTGGCCCGGAAGATAAAGCCCGACAATAGCCTGGAAAGCCGGAACATCATCAGTTCGATCCGCCAGCGTGAAGAATACATAAAAGAGGAAAAATATTTCGTGTATGATCTCTTCGAAGCGGTGTATTATCCGCTGAATAACCATAATATGAACATTCCTGCTTTAACGCTGCGCATGAGCAAAGGCGAAAACCGGTCGGCCCTGCTGAAATCAAAGCCGCAGATGATAAGAGTGAAGGAGCTTCCGGATCATCCCCTCAGAGACAAGGTTCCCGTAGGGACTTTCCGGTTGAAAGAAAACAGGGGGGGCGGGGAAGATAAGCAGACGGGCGAAAGCTTTAACTTTGGAATGACGGTAGAAGGGCAGGGAAATATGGATGTACTGAACTTCGGGAAAATAAATAACGATAAAAATATCGATTTTTTTGAATCGGGGATCCGGCTGCAGCAGGAAGGCGGTAAATTGGCCGGGATAAAAGTGTTTAATTACAAAATATTACCCAAAGTAGCAGGAGAATATGACCTGGGCGACTATTTTTCGCTGATCTATTTTAATATAAAAACGGCCCGGTACGATACGCTGACGGCCCGCGCACAGATCCGGGTGACGGGAAATACCATCGTTTCCAAAAACAACCTGGTCAAAGATATCTATACAGGAATAGACAACCTCCGCACCGATAAGAATGAATTCAATGCGAGGAGCTTTCTGCGCTTCTTTGCCAATTTTATCCTGATCTTTATGGTAATGACATTAATATATATCTGGAAAAAGAGATGAGTAGTACATACGGTAAAATTTTTAAAATATCCACCTTTGGCGAGTCGCATGGAAAAGCCATAGGAGTGGTCATTGACGGATGCCCGGCCGGAGTGGATTTTGATGAAGAGGAGATCCAGCACGAGCTGGACAGAAGGAAGCCGGGGCAGTCGCGGATTACCACCCAACGCAAAGAATCAGACAGTTTCCAGGTATTGTCAGGTGTTTTTGAAGGAAAAACCACCGGTACGCCGGTGGCCCTGGTGATCTTTAACGAAGATCAGCGAAGTAAAGACTACGGCCATATTGCCGATAAATTCAGGCCGTCGCATGCCGACTATACCTACACGGAGAAATACGGCATACGGGATTACCGGGGCGGGGGCAGAAGCTCTGCCCGGGAGACCGCGGCACGGGTGGCGGCCGGGGCTCTTGCAAAGCGGATCCTGAGCACAGAGGGAGTGGAGATCTTTTCGTATGTTTCCCGGGTAGGCCGGTTGAGCCTGGAAAAAAACTATACAGAACTGGACCTCGGCCGGATCGACGACAATGCCGTCCGGTGCCCGGATGAAGAAACCGCGCAGAAAATGTTTGAATACATTGATGAGGTCCGTAAAGCGGGGGACTCCGTGGGCGGTGTTATCACCGGGGTGATCAAAGGGGTACCGCCCGGTTGGGGGGAGCCCGTATTTGATAAGCTGCATGCCGAGCTCGGGAAAGCCATGTTAAGTATTAATGCCGTTAAGGGATTTGAGTACGGAAGCGGCTTTGAAGGGACAGAGCTCCGGGGGTCGGAACACAACGACGGGTTCTATACGGAAGGCGGAAAAGTGCTGACCAGAACCAATCACTCCGGCGGCATCCAGGGGGGGATTTCCAACGGCCAGGACATTTACTTTAAAATAGCTTTCAAGCCTACTGCTACCATCATGCGCGACCAGGAGAGTGTGAACGAGGCCGGAGAACCCGTTATCGTGTCGGGTAAAGGAAGACATGACCCCTGCGTGCTTCCGCGGGCGGTTCCTATTGTAGATGCCATGGCAGCGCTGGTATTGGTCGACTTTATGCTCAGGGCCCGTTCAGGAAGGCTCTGAGCGTCACTTTTCCCGCATCACATATCCCATTCCTACTACCGTATGAATGATTTTGGGTGACCCGTGCTTATCCAGCTTCTTACGGAGATAATTTATATAAACGTCTACCACGTTTGTTCCCAGGTCAAAGTTTACTTCCCAGACTCTCTCCAGGATCTCCTGGCGGGAGTAAACCTTGTTGGGCATCTTCATCATCAGAAGCAACAGTTTAAATTCTGTAGAAGTAAGCGCCACTTCCTGGTCATTGACCGTAACGATCTTCGAAGTATTATTTAATACTACTCCGGCGAAACGGTAAATTTCGGAACGATCCTCTTCCGGGGTCTGGCCGGCCCGCCGCAAAAGGGAATTGATACGGGCGATAAGCTCAATGAACTTAAACGGTTTGACCAGGTAGTCGTCGGCCCCTTTATTCAGACCTTCCGCCACATTTTCCGCCGTACCTAAAGCCGTAAGCAACAGGATGGGGATATTACTTACCTCCCTGATCCTGCTACATACCTCCAGCCCCGGGATCCGGGGAAGCATGATGTCGAGAATGATCAGGTCAAACGGTTTTTCCAGGGCCATCGCCAGCCCGGACTCCCCGTCGGTAGCGATGGCAATCGAAAAACCCTCTTCCTCCAGGCCTTTTTTAACGATAGAACACACCTGGCTATCGTCTTCTACTAACAATATCTTTTTCAAAGTATATTTCGCACTGTGTTTTTTCCCAATCAAAAATAAGGAAAAAACCGGTGTTATGTTGAATTTTCGGAAACAAAATAAACAGGCCGCAGACCGGAATGCAACCGGTTTCGTTATGTGCATTTTTATTGGGCATGGTTTTTGTAAACGTTAAAAACTGAACCTTCTTCCTGAGGGCGGTTTTAGATTAAAAATGAGGAATGGACTTAGTAACAACTATTAAAGACACAGTTTCGGATATTGCGATAGCAAACCTCGCCGGTTATCTCGGGGAGGATATTAACGGTACCAAGCTGGGACTGAACCTGGGGATCAGTACTTTTCTGGCCGGGGTAATAAAATTTGCATCAACGGATAAAACAGGCAAAGGCCTTCCGGGGATCCTGAATGACGGCGGTCATACGGGTGACATCCTGAATAACTTTGAAACGTTTTCCGGAAATCCCGAAAAATCCAGGCTTCTGGAGACCATCGGCGGGAATATTGTGAATCACTTCCTGAAAGATAAATCGGCCGGGCTGACGGATAAGATCGCCGGTCAGGCCGGTATCAGGCACAGCAGCTCTTCGGCCCTGCTGAATCTCGCAGCCCCTTTGGTGCTGGGCTTCCTGGGTAAAACCGTCCGGGAAGAAAATATGAGTGCGCATGACCTGAAAGGCTATCTTGCCGGTGCCACAGACGATGTCTCGGGCGCCCTGCCTTCCGCTCTTCTGCATGCGCTTAACCTACCCCGGTACGGCCGGGGCAAAAGTTCTCCCTTAACTCATCACAAAGCGGTAAAAGAGCTGAATAAAGATGAGAAAAGAAAAGGGGAGAACTGGAGTATGATCTTGCCGTGGGTGCTTCTATTCTTTGTGGGGGTTATGATCTGGTATTTTTCCCGGTCAAAAGAAGGTGCAGTGCCTGCCACGGTCGCGGAGACTGTACAACCGGAGATATTTTTACCATTGGACAGCACTTCGGCGAATCCTTCCGAACCTGCGTTGGGCCCTGTAGTAAGGGATACGGTCAGGACCTCCCCGGCTTTGGAAGAGAAGAGGGAGGAAAGTTCTGCAGAGAAGAGTAAGGTGGCTGAGAAAGATAAGGCAGTAGAACCGGTAAGCCCTAAAGGGACTCAGCCCAAGAAAGACCTGCCCGGTGAGGAGGTCTCCGAAGACAGCACGCCGGCAGGCCTCACCCAGGTGCCGGTCTCCGTTTTTGCCCGGAACAGCGCGGAGGTGGTCAGCGAATCTGCACTCGATCCGCTTTTGAGTTCTTTAAAGCAAAGCCGGAAAAAACTGGTGCTGACCCCTTTGCGGGGATCAGGATCTGTGGCGGTCGACAGGGCCTACGCCATCCGCGATTACCTGCTGGAAAACGGTGTAGAGTTCAGCCGGGTAGAGATTACCTCTGTCCGAAGCGGCAGAAACCCCAGCGGAGTGGCCTACAGAATCAATAACTGAAAGCACCTGTAAATTTCTGTAAGTGCGTGGGTCTGTGGTGACCAACGCACTTTTTGTGTTATATTTGCGGTTCGCAATAATTTTCATTCGTGTGAAGGTGTCCAAAAAGTAGCTTCCTGGTGAGAAAAGTGAAGATGTTCAAAAGGTAGCGGTTCGCCGCTGCGACAAAATGCAAGGCGCTGAGGATGAGACCGAAGGAGCATACTGTAGTATGTGACTGAGGTCGAATTCCGAAAGTAACGCAGCAGTTTGTGACTTTTTGGACACCTTCGATAAGCGAACATAATTTGATTAAAATACTATGAAGAAGTTATTTTTTGCTTTAAGCATTTTCGTTTCCACCACACTCCCTGCCCAGGATCTCAAGACACAATTCAACTGGCACAACCTCGACCTGAAAGAAAACGGAGTAAGAGGGATAAGCACGGAGAAGGCCTACCGGGAGCTCCTGAAAAACAGGAAACACCTGACCGTACTGGTAGGGGTGATCGACTCCGGGGTGGACATCCATCATGAAGACCTGAAAGAAAATATCTGGAAAAACACCAGAGAAATAGCCGGTAACGGGATTGATGATGATCAGAACGGGTTTATCGATGATATCTACGGTTGGGATTTCCTCGGAAACCGGCAGGGAGAGGATATCCATGCCGAACAATTGGAAAGCGTAAGACTGTATAATACCCTCAGGAAAAAGTTTGGCGAGAATCCCGGTAAAAAGACGATCAAAAAAAATAAGGAAGACTATGAACTCATGGGCCGGCTCCGCGAAGGCATAGAAAAAGATCGCAGGGAAGCCGAGCAATACCTGCCCATGTACAGGAACATGCTGACTGCGCTGGAAGAAGCCGAAACCATCCTGAAGGGAGCATCCGGTAAGGAAGCCCTGACCACAGAGGTGGTCAACGGACTGAATGTGGCGGAGCTGGACAGGAAAGCACGGGCCGCACGGGAAATGTGGCTGCACATGAACCGGATGGGCGGTATTAACGACCTCAAAAGAGGAGTGGAATATTTTGAAGATAAGGTGAAATATAACCTGAATTACGATTACCAGCCCCGGTCGCTGGTAGGTGATAATCCCAAAGAGCTCGAATACGGTAAATACGGCAATAATGAAGTGACAGGGCCCGACGCGCTGCACGGTACCCACGTAGCAGGGATCATCGGTGCTGACCGTACCAACGGCAAAGGCGTTTTAGGGGTAGCCGATGATGTGAAGATCATCGTGGTAAGGGCCGTTCCTAACGGTGATGAGCTCGACAAAGACGTGGCCAATGCCATCCGCTACGCAGTCGATAACGGGGCAAAAGTGATCAACATGAGCTTCGGAAAGTCTTATTCACCGGAGAAAAAATGGGTGGATGAGGCTGTAAAGTATGCTGACGCCAAAGGGGTTTTACTGGTGGCGGCTGCCGGAAATGACAATTCTGATGTAGATGCCAAACCTCAGTATCCAAACCGAACAGGTCTGAAAGGCGAAGAATACAAAAACTGGATATCGGTGGGCGCCCTGAACTTTGAGCCGGGCGAGAAGATGGTGGCTCCTTTTTCTAATTACGGCAAAACCGGAGTGGATGTTTTCGCGCCGGGTGTAGCTATCTACAGCACCACCCCGGGTTCGGAATACCAGGAACTGGACGGCACCAGCATGGCCGCACCGGTAGTATCGGGCCTCGCAGCGTTGCTGTTCTCGTATTTTCCTGAGCTTACCCACTACGAAGTAAAAGACATTATCCTGAGATCAGCGGTGAAAATTCCCGGTCAAAGAGTGCAGGTGGAAGAAAAATCGGTTTTATTAGACGATATCAGTACCACAGGTGCTGTGGTAAATACGTATGAAGCCGTTAAAATGGCACTGGAATTAACCTCGGTAAAATAGATGATTCTTTTCGATACTCCGAAGTACAGAGAGTTTCTGAAGCCTTTGACCCTGACACGGCCTGTAGCCGGGCTTCGTTGCGGAATACTTACCGTACGCGAAAAATGGGAACAGCAGCTGGAGGGGGAGGCTTCTTTTCTGACCGAAGCGTATTTAAGAGAAAAATTTCCCGCACTCTATTCGACCGATAATCTCTATATCAACGCTTCCTTTCTGCCGGATGATGAGCTCGTCAATGCGATCCGGTCACTGAATACGGGAGAAGGTGTTTATTCCGGGGAAGTGCCGGTGGCCTTAAGAACCTCCACCCGACTGGAATACGGGTTTGAGCCGGGCGATGAGATCGTAAAGATAGCGTATGAAGGGCCTGTTTCCTTTCTGCGTGAGCTGCCCCATCTCTTCCTGAATAACGGGCCTCAGATCGAAGCAGACTTTGCCCTGCTGAGCCGGACCCGCACCCCGGAAAAGATAAGCGATCCGTATACGGCGATATACAGGGAAGACCGGGTTTTTGCGGGCCGCAATGTACAGGTCAGGGCGGCCGTTATCAACGCAGAAGCCGGGCCTGTATATATCGATGACGATGCCGTCATTCAGGAGGGTGCCATCATCATAGGACCGGCCGCTATCGGCAAAAATGCCATGGTGGCATTCGGAGCCAGGATCCGGGCCAACACCACCATCGGGCCTTACTGCAGGGTAGGCGGAGAAGTAGGAAACTCCGTTTTTCATGCCTACTCCAACAAAGCCCATGACGGTTTCCTGGGAAACTCCTACATCGGGGAATGGTGTAACCTGGGCGCCAACACCAATAATTCCAATCTGAAGAATAATTATAAACCCGTCAGCCTGTACTCCTACGCCTTAAGAGAGTTTTACGATACGTCCGAGACCTTCTGCGGAACCTTTATGGGGGACTATACCAAAGCAGGCATCAGTACCATGTTTAATACGGGTACGGTAGCCGGCGTATGCAGTAATGTCTACGGTGGCGGCTTCCAGGACAAATATATCCCCAGCTTTACATGGGGCGGCAAGGCCGAAGGGTATCAGCCCTACCGTTTTGATAAAGCCGTGGAGGTAATTCAGGCCACCATGGCCAGGAGAGCACTTTCGCTGGAAGATAAAGACCTGGAGATATTGAAATACATTGCAGAAAATCAGTTATGAGATGGGCTGAAATACCGGGTCTGAACGAGATCAAGGAACGGCTTAGCGACTCCGTAAAGCGGGAGAATGTGGCTCATGCCCTGCTGTTTGACGGCCGGAGCGGCAGTGCGGCGCTGCCTTTGGCCCTGGCCTTCGCTACCTATATCAACTGTGATAATCGCGGCGGGGGCGATTCCTGCGGGCAGTGTGCTGCCTGCAACAAATATGATAAGCTCATGCATCCCGACCTGTCGTTCACCTTTCCTACAGCCGGGGGGAAAAAAGTTCTTTCCGAAAACTTTATGGCGGAATGGCGGGAATTTGTGAAAGAAAATCCGTTCGGATCCTACTCCGACTGGCTGAATCATATCAGCATCCGGCAGGGAAACATTCCCGTGGAAGAATCCAGGCAGATCATCCAGAACCTTTCCCTTAAATCGTACGAAGGCGGCTACAAAGTGGTGGTGATATGGCACGTGGAATCTATGGCGGCGCCGGCCGCCAATGCACTGCTGAAGATCCTGGAAGAACCCCCGGAAAAAACACTGTTTCTCCTGGTCACCTCCGATTATAACCGTCTTTTGCCGACCATTCAGTCGCGGGTGCAGCGCGTGGCGGTACGGGAGCTGGAGGAGCAGGAAATGATCGGTTTTCTGGCAGACCGGCACGGACTGACAAAAGAAAAGGCCGCCAGGATCGCATTTCTTACCGAGGGAAATATTAATTCGGCACTGAACCTCCTGGGGCAGGACGAGACCGATCACAAGGAATGGTTTGTGAACTGGATGCGGTTCTGCTTTGTCTTCGACATAGCCAGGCTGGTGCCCACAGCAGACCGGTTCGATGAGTTTTCGAAAGAAGAGCAAAAGAATATACTTGAATACGGATTAAAAATTCTGAGAGAGATTTATCTGGAGAACATCGGTTTGGGCCATATGATCAAACTGGAAAACGACGAGTTGACCTTCGTTCAGAAATTCTCCAAAGTTTTCCGGTTTGACAATATTGACCGGGTTTCAGAGGCCATTTCAGAGGCCATCCTGCACATTGAGCGGAACGTACGTGCAAAAATCGTATTTATGGACCTCTCACTCACCATGTCCGCCCTCATTAAAAAATAATCTCATTTTAAAGTGACCGGAATGAAAGGTTACGGTCTAAAAGTGAAACACCCCTGAAAAATTGGGTGTTTTAACGGGTTGTGGAGTGGCCTGTATAAACGTAATTTTGTATTAAAATTGTTTTCTGATATGTTAGCAAATTTTGGAGGTATCGGGATTTTCTTCAGCAGGCTGGATGTTTTATTCATTTTGCCGCTCCTGCTGATACTTTTTGTTTACGAGGTGGTCAGCCTGATGAAATCGAGAAAGGTAAATAAGTAAGATATTCTATAATGGTTAGGGTTAATTGCAAAACGCCGGCTGTTTATGCCGGCGTTTTTGTTTTATACAGGGATGAGTTTTGAGTTGTCTGGTGAATTTAAGTTCCGGGTACTCACTACTCCGTATTTTCCATACATATCAAAATTTCTAGCAAAAGCATCGATTAACATGTAATTTTACGGAATTTTTAGAAAGGATATGCTGAATATAAACAACCTGTCATTTTATTTCGGAGGCAGGGCTATTTTTGAGGACACAAGCTTACAGGTCAGACCCAAAGACAAGATCGGGCTGATCGGTTTGAACGGGAAAGGGAAATCCACCCTGTTGAAGCTGATCGTGGGAGAATACCAACCCGACGCCGGCAGTATTTCCAAATCCGGAGACTGTACCATCGGCTTTTTGAACCAGGATCTCCTTTCCTATCAGACCAATGATTCTATCCTTACAGTGGCGATGGAAGGCTTTGAACGGCAGCTTCAGCTTCAGAAAGAGATAGATAAGGTGCTTCATCAAATGGAAACCAACTACCGCGATGAGTTGGTAGACCGGCTGGGGGCGCTTCAGCACGAGTTTGACCTGCTGGACGGGTACACTATCCAGTCCAAAGCAGAAGAAATACTCGAAGGGCTGGGTTTCCGGACCGAAGAGCTCTCCAAACCCCTGAAGGAATTTTCGGGCGGATGGCGGATGCGGGTAATGCTGGCCAAGCTGCTGCTCTCCAAGCCCTCCGTGCTGCTTCTTGATGAGCCCACCAACCACCTTGACCTTCCGTCGATCCAATGGGTGGAAAAATACATCGCCAATTATGAAAATGCGGTCATTGTGGTCTCCCACGACCGCCAGTTCCTGGATAACGTCTGTACCGTTACCGTAGAGGTGACCAACAATAAGCTGATCTACTATCCGGGAAATTATAGCTTTTTCGTAGAAGAAAAAGCGCTCCGCAACGAGATCCAGAAAGGAGCTTTTGAAAACCAGCAGGCCCAGATCCGGCAAACCGAGCGTTTTATAGAAAGATTTAAGGCAAAAGCCACCAAAGCCCGTCAGGTGCAGTCGAGGGTGAAGGCACTCAACCGGATGGAGCTCATCGACGATGTCATTGATGAAAGCGCACGGGTGCACTTCCGCTTTAAATTCGGTACCCAGCCCGGCAGGCATGTGATGGAGCTCGACAGGGTATCCAAAGCCTACGGCGACCGGGTCATTTTAAAGAACACCACCGCCACCATAGAGCGGGGCGATAAGATCGTATTGATCGGCGCGAACGGGAAAGGGAAATCCACCCTGCTGCGGATCATCGCGGGCACTGAATCCATCCAGGGGCAACGCAAGCTGGGGCACAATGTCAACTTTTCCTTCTATGCCCAGCACCAGCTCGAATCCCTTCACCTGGATGAGACCCTCCTGGAAGAGCTAAAGTACGCCGACGGTTCCAAGAGCGAGACCGAGCTACGTTCCGTGCTGGGTTGCTTCCTCTTTACCGGCGACGACGTCTTTAAGAAAATAAAGGTGCTTTCCGGCGGTGAAAAATCAAGGGTGGCGCTGGCTAAGATCCTGATCTCGGAAGCCAACTTCCTCCTGCTTGATGAGCCCACCAACCACCTGGATATGCAGTCGGTCAATATCCTGGTGCAGGCGCTGGATCAATACGAGGGAACCTACGTGGTGGTATCGCACGACCGGCATTTTATATCGCGGGTGTCTAACAAAGTATGGTATATTGAAGACCACGAAATAAAGCAATACCCCGGCAGTTATGAGGAGTTTGCCCTTTGGATGGAGGAGCAGGGAAAAACCCTCGACGAGCCTGTCAAAAAGGCGGCAAAATCCATAGTCCAACCGGAGAAAAAGGCCCCGGTGCAGATCCCTGCAGCTGATGTTAAAAAGCTGGAAAAGGAGATCGGGCAGATCGAGGAGGAGATCTCCCGAAAAGAAGAGGAAGTGGCTCAGCTCGAGCTGGAAATGACCCAAGAAGAAATATTTTCGGATGAAAATAAGCTGAAACAGGTAAACCGGCGTTATACAGAATCGAAAACCCGGCTGGAAGACCTGCACGAGCTGTGGGAAATGAAAATCACCGAGCTGGATGAAGTCCGGTAGAAACACGTAATTTCTACCCAAAAACGAAAATGAAACAGCCGTGAACCATCAGCAACCAGCCCGGATCCGGATCACCTTCCGATCGGGATAAGCTCATGGCTCATAGCTCTAAGCTAATGTTATATTGATGATAAAATCATTCCTCCCGGGTGTTATCCTTGTACTGCTCATCATCGGGGAAGCCCGGGCGCAGCAGCTGTATGAAGAATTTACCCATACCGAATCCCTGAAGACCCTAACCCTGTACGCGTTTACCCGGGGAGACAAACCGGAGATTCGCTACCTGAATCCTCCGGTGGCCGACCTGCAGAATGCGGCCCAGCAGCTCGTTCTCGAATTTGATGATCTGAAAGCCCGGTTCTCCCAGTACAAGGTGAGGATAATGCACTGCGAAGCAGACTGGAGCCGGTCACGCCTGCTGGATATGGAATACCTGGCCGGGATCAACGAATTCTTCCTGAATGACTTCCAGGTCTCCCAAAACACTAAGGTGCCGTATTATCACTACCGGTTCATTGTGCCCAAGCCGCTGATCTCCGGTAACTTTGTCCTGCAGCTTTTTGAAAATGACGAGCTGGTGGTGCAACGAAAGTTCTGGATCTATGAAAGTGGGATCAATATTACCGCCATGGCCCAGCCCTCGCGTGACCCCGAATTCTGGAAAACCCACCAGCAACTGGATCTTAAAATCGACCTGCTGAATTACCGGATCGGTATTCCCCGGCGCGAGCTGAAAGTGTTTGTTCGTTTCAACCAGAATCTTTGGAAAGAGATAGATAACGCCGACCTGGTTAGCTCCGGAAGAAATACATTCACCCTGCAGCAATTCAATAACAGCTACCTCTTTCCTGCGGGAAACGAATTCCGATACCTGGATGTCAGCAGCAGCTTCAGCCGCGGGCAGAACGTGAAGGAGGTCATCCGGGGTAAACCCGACGATGTATTCACGACTCCTCAGCTAAGGCGCTCCAGTACCAATTTTGTTGATGCTTATGATAACGACGGCGGCTTTGTCATTTCCAACCGCGATGGTGGCGATGCCGATATAAGCTCGGACTACTCAAACGTTTTTTTTCAGCTGACGCCCAGCCATTACCCCGATGGTACAGAACCCGTGCTCTACGGAAAGCTGACCGACTGGAACTATTTGCCCATGGAGCCTGACCCGGAATCCGGGCTGTTGCAGCACACCCTGCTGCTGAAGAACGGCGTTTATGATTTCGCCTTCGGCCTCCGGAATACCGCCACCGGCGAAGTGGATCAAAGCTATTTTGAAGGCAACTTCCAGCAGGCCGGCAACACCTACGAGGTCTTCGTCTACCACGCCGTGCCAGGAAAGCGGCATATCAGCCTGATCGGGTACCAGATGACACGGAAAGGGAACTTTTAAGTTATTTCATACAAATATAAAGGAGCAAAGATCACCTTATCATTTTTAATTTCTGAACTTTCGGGCTACAGAGCAATACCAAGGCATATAAATTCCTGGTAAATGCCTAGGGAAATGGAGCTACCAGCCACCCCCGCCGCCTCCGCCTCCTCCGCCCCCGGACGAGCCGCCACCGCCCGAACCGCTGCTGCCCGGAGCAACCGATGAAGAGCTCATGGTACCGGTCAGGCCTCGGCTGAGGTTGCCGGTCATACTACCGGAGAAATGAGCCGCCGAGCTGCCGGTATACCACCGGTTCTCGTAAGGTTGGGCCTGAGCCTGGAGACTCTGCTCAAACTTTTTGCCCCAGATACCGTCTACACCCAATACCAAAGCGTAAGGCAGGTATTTTTCGAATATCTCAGGGGTAATCCGGGGTGGATTATGGAACCTGATGAGCTCACTTTCTGCTGTTTCCAGGTACATTTTGAAGCCTTCTATCTGCGATTGCTTTTCGATCAGTTCTTCGCCGGGCTGCTTTACCAGGTAATTGAAGACCGCCAAGGTTATCACGCCGAGCAGTAAAAACAGGTAGGCTAAAATGAAGGAGTCTGGTATTCTGTCGGAAAAGAAGTACCAGAAAGCCACTCCAATGCCAGAAAAGATGAGCGGAAGCAGGATAATGTACAGGGCCACCTTCAGACGCACGCTCATAATAATGATAAGGGTGATGAAGGCACCCACATAAAGGGCGATACCGAAAGCGAACTTCGTTTCTTCGTACAGGTGATTGTAGCTGTAAATAATGATCGCCCAATACACCAGAGACAGTCCCAAAAACACCCAAAGTACTTTGGGCCAGTTGCTCCCTTTGCGGAGTTTCGGTTGATTTACACTACTCAGGCCGAAGTGGTAGGCCTGAACCGCAGCGGCAATTTGGGTGTCGTATTGACCGTCAATGGCTATGCTGTCCTTACCACCTGCAAACAGGTCATTCATCAGCTTACTTTCTTCCGGCGCGAGCCCGGCATCGGGGGCTTTCAGCTTTTGGAGGGTAAATACAGAACGGCTGAACAGCCCCTTTTTGGAAGGTTGATCGATCATAATATAGCCTTTTACGGCCAGGTGGATCAGGGAGGCGGCGATCAGGTTCTGGCGATACCGCCCGTGATGTAAGAAACCCAACGAAGCAGGTGAGAGGTGGTGAGGGACCTCAAACCGGGGGTAAACCGTAGGCCTCTCGTGGTCTCTGCCGTGGCGATTCCATAAATATCCCATCCAGATCAAAAGCAGAACACCGATGCCGCTTAAGAGCTTGGACAAGTTCCCGGTTTTGAGTACCGCCGGGGTTTCCGGCTCTTTTACGATTCCTTTGGTAAACCCTGCCGCTACCGTTAAACCGTTGTAGGGTTGCAGTCCTTCTGCGGCCCACTCCAGCGTATGGCCGGAGGTTTTGGCGACGCTGCAATCCTGATCCGTACTCCCCGCATGCCCGGCATAGCAGGCATGTTGGAGGATCTCAGCGTTTTCCGGTAAGATCGCTCTTACTGTGACCTTATCGATAGGAAAGACCCAGTCGGTACCCGTGACATTCCAGTACAGCTCATCAAAATCCTCAAAGAAGCCTATCTGCCGGTAGGTATCGTACGTGATCTCGTATTCGTAAATTCCGGGATCCAGCAAAACATCTTTATCGCCGATGTAAATGACCCTTCCGCCGTTTTCGCTTTTGGTATGGTATTTTTCCTCTTCACCGTTTTTCTTTACCGACCGTATGTCGTACCGAACCGATATATCCCGGCCGTTAATCTCCCGACGGCCAGGTAACGACCGGAAAATCCCCCGTTGAATGTTTTCTCCTTTTACGTTTACTTTTAATTTTTCGGTGACGGTGAGCCGGGTGGAAGTGTCTACCTGCAGCTCCACATCATACAGAAGAATACGTTCAAGGCTTAGATCCTGGGCAGGGGCCGACAGGCCGGTAAAGGTCAGGAAAAGAAGCAGGAAGATACGTTTCATGGTTAAAACTTCACTTGGGGAACGTTCCGTTCTTCCGGGTTGCTGAGTTCGAAATACGCCTCTTTCTCAAAATTGAACATTCCCGATACGATATTGCTCGGAAATGACTCGATCACGATGTTGTAGTTTCGGGCTGTGCCGTTATAATATCTTCTTGACTTCTCAATGTCACCCTCAATGGCCGCCAGCTGATCCTGTAATTGGAGGAAGTTGGTATTGGCTTTCAGGTCGGGGTATTGCTCTGCCAGGGCGAAAAGCCGGGTCAATGCCGAACTTAGCCGGCTTTCGGCTGCCTCGGTGTCTTTTACGGAGCCTCTTCCGGCTGCCTGGTTCCGGGCATCGATGACCGATTGCAGGGTTTCTTTTTCGTGGGAAGCGTAGCCTTTGACGGTTTCCACCAGGTTAGGGATAAGGTCGTGACGCTTTTTTAACATCACATCGATACTGCTCCAGGCTTCTTTTACAAGGTTTTTCAGACGAATGAGCTTATTGTAAACAGAAACTCCATAAAGCAGAAGCAGGACCAGTAAGGCCGCAAGGATCAGTACTAAAGTCATATTATCCGTTGATTTTCTGCTGTTAAGGTAGTGAAAAGCAATAGTATTACCAATGTTTGGTCATGACTCTTTTTATGTTGGTATGAACTGAAGATAAAACAGATGCTTACGCACCCTCTCGCGGACCGTGGTTTTTTACGGCAGAATTAAATAAAAAAGGGCCGGAAATCCGGCCCTGAATGCTTTATAAATGCTCAATGTTTTAAAAGAACGACCCCACCGTTATCCCCACCGTGCCTCTGGTCTGGCGGAAGGTTACGGAATTATGGCTTGCGTCATCCAGGATATAAGGATTGTAAGTCCCTGTGTTGATATACCGGGAGTACGACAGGTCAACAAAAAAATTAGAGTTTCGGATACCGATACCGGCGCTTCCGATTACTGTGTTTTTCTTCACATTGAAGTCAGCGGCATAACGCAGCGGGTCATTGATAAAGTTAAGTCCGCCCCTCAGCCTTCCTATTCCTTTTCTCAGTTCCAAACCCGCCTTTAGGTTAACCACGTCTTTGTATTCATTCCCGATCATTCCGTTCTGACCGTCTGACCAGCCGGCTGAGTCTTTATCTTTAATGCTCATTCTGCTGAAGCCCACGTATTCCGCTTCCAGGCTGACCACCCCTATCTTTTTCGGTAAAAACGCGCTGATACCGGCACTGGCCCGCAGGGGTGACACTATCCTGTACCTGAATTCGTCAAGGGCTGTTCGGGCAGAAGTTTCATACAATACGGCATCCGGGGTCACGGGATTAGACCCCGCGAATTGGACAAAGCTGTCGGTGACCCACATCAGGGTGGGGGTGGTGACAGAGGCACCCACATTCAGGTGGTCATTCAGTCGCTGAATCATCCCCAGCGTAAGGTTAAGTCCTGTACCTGTGATGGTCAGCTCGTTGTCATAATACTGGGATTTCAGGTAGCTGGAGTTGGAGGGAAATATTTCATCAAAGGCCGTAGCCCGGTCAAAACGCAGGGTCTGGATGCCCAGTCCAAGGCCAAAATAGGTCTTGTCATCGAAATTAGCACCATAGCTTATATTCAGCTGGCCCACGTTTCCTGACTCGGTCACCTTCCCCGACTGATTCACGGGAAGCGCGTCTTCATTGACAATATAACGGCCATCTTCGTAATAAAGTAGTCCGCCCATGACTGCCATAGAGAATCCGTCCGGTGCATTTCCGTATTCATCATAATCGTCGGCGATCTCCCCGGGAGTCAGACCGGAGCCATTAGCCAGCTCGGCAAAAGAATCGGAGATGGAGTGGGCGTTGTTAACCCCGGCGTAAGAATATGTATGGGAGAAATTAGAAAGGGTACTATACGAAATACCGAAATTGCTTTTCTTTAGCCGGGAGCCCATACCATCCCTTGAAAATACCACGCCCAGTTGGCCGATATCAAGGGGAGAACGGTTGGTAGTTTGTGACTGCCCGATATAAGTGGCAGTACTGTTGCTTCCTGTAAAGTTAAACGTACCGGAAAATTCCGAGCGGTTATAAAACCCCAGACCGGCAGGATTGATGTAGGTATTGCTCAGATCGGCACCCAGGGCGGTAAAGGCTCCGCCCATTGCCTGGCTTCTTGCTGTGCCGTAGTTACCCTGTGTGTAGAACTTCCTGAGGTGGAAAAAGGGTTCATCAGTGCCTTGCGCCTTTGCAGTTAAACAAAAGGCTATGCCTGTGAGGCCTGTTAAAATTAACTTCTTCATTGTAATTATCAGAAAAAAAAATCCCCGCCAACAAACGAAATTGGTTAATCAGCGGGGAATATAACGATGTGTTCCTTTTTAAATTATCCGCGGCCTCTGCTGCCACCTCCACTGCTACTGCTACCGCCGCCTCCGCCACCACTGCTGCTTCTGCTACCTCCACTACTACTGCTGCTACCGCCTGACGAACGGGAAGAAGATCCGGCATT
The DNA here is from genome assembly GCA_964563435.1 of uncultured Lacihabitans sp. GTDB lineage: Bacteria > Bacteroidota > Bacteroidia > Cytophagales > Spirosomataceae > Leadbetterella. The sequence goes on along the minus strand of CAZLXI010000026.1, from coordinate 51,220 downwards.
ATAAGAAGGAGATGAGCTTCTGCTACCACCGCTGTTATAGGATGGCGAAGAGCTACGACCGGTGCTGCTGCCGGAAGAACGATTGTAGGTAGGAGAGCTTTGTCTACCCGCAGAAGAAGGATTTCCGCTCCTGCCTGCAGATGATCCGACTCTCGACCCGGCCGATTGTGATGACCGTGCAGAGTTAACAGAGCTGCTTCGGGTATATGCGTCATAGCTTCTTGTTCCGGAGCTTCTGCTGATGCTGCTTCTGTCTGCTGAACTCATTCTGGCAGAAGAGTTGACATCTCTTGCAGAACTCCCTGCGCTTCTGCTTACCGCAGAACGGGAGCCTCTGTCTACTGCAGCCACCCGGGCATTATTGGCCGACGTTCTGCTGACCAGTTGGTCATTATACCGGCTGTTGGCCAGCGTTGAATTCCGCTGTCTTACGGTTCTTCCGTTGTAAATGTTATTCACAAATACAGTCTGGTGTCCGTAATAGGGGTTGCCCCAGCCGTAGCCGTAAGGATCGCCCCAGCCCGAGTAGTAAGAATTATATCCCCAGGGAGAATAAAACCTGTTATATCCGAAATAAGGAGAACCGCCCCAACCGTAGGCATACGATCCGAAGAACGGATCCCAGGGATCATACCAGCCGCCCCATCTTGAGCCCCAGCGTGAACCCCAGCCCATGTTCCAGGAGTTTCCGAATCCGATGAAAGGAGAATAGGAGAAGAACATTCCTGAACCGAAGGAAGGATAGAAAGAATTGAATCCGTAGGGCGAGTTCCAAAGCCGGCCTGCGCCGGCAAAGGTCCATGCGTTATCAGACCATCCCTGGCTGTAACCGTCGGCATAGCCGTCGGAATATCCCGCTCCGGCACCTGTTTTTCTTTTAAGGTCCTTGCTGGTAAGATAATTCTCATCAAAGTACTCATCGGTACCTCCCTGAAAACCCTCTGTAACCGGGTCGTAGCTGTCGTCATACGGAAGAGCCGGAGGGGCCTGGGTTCTGGCAGAAGCCACCGCACCGGGAAGTACCACATCGCCCGACTTCACGTACAGGTCATCTGTGTCCGTTTTTGACGGTACAGATTTACCGGTACAGGAAGCCATCAGTATCCCCGCTCCTAAAAACAATGCCAATCTATTGATTTTCATAGTTGTAATTATATTTAAAAGTCTTAAAATCTTTCACTTTACATATTAGACTTAAATCATGCGTAAAGGTTTGACTGCCTTTAACATTTTTTTTAACACCCGGTAAAGCCGGTTTTAAGTTCAGAATATGTTCAAACATCTTCTTACAAATGTAATTATATGACTTATCTTTGCAAATTCCAAGTTTCCCCTTAACTATTAATTAACGAGGAGCACCGGGAAACTGTACAATTTTAATAATCAGAAGATGTCGAAATCGTTACCCACCCGAAGTGAAAATTACTCAGAATGGTATAATGAACTGGTGAAAAGGGCCAACCTGGCCGAGAATTCTGCGGTCAGGGGATGCATGGTAATCAAACCCTATGGCTATGCCATCTGGGAAAAAATGCAGCGGGCACTGGACGATATGTTCAAAGAGACGGGCCATACCAATGCGTACTTCCCGCTTTTTATTCCCAAGTCGTTCCTGTCTAAGGAGGCTTCACATGTGGAGGGTTTTGCCAAGGAATGCGCCGTGATCACCCACTACCGGCTGAAAAATGACCCGGGTGGGGCAGGAGTGGTTGTGGATCCCGAAGCCAAGCTGGAAGAAGAGCTGATCGTAAGGCCTACTTCGGAGACCGTGATCTGGAACAGCTATAAGAACTGGGTGCAGTCGCACCGCGACCTCCCCATCCTGATCAACCAGTGGGCCAATGTGGTCCGTTGGGAAATGCGTACCCGGATCTTCCTTCGCACGGCGGAGTTCCTTTGGCAGGAAGGTCACACCGCTCACGCCACCAGCGAGGAGGCCGTTGCAGAAACGGAACAGATGCTGGAAGTGTATGCCCGGTTCGCTGAAGAATGGATGGCTATGCCGGTGGTAAGAGGAAAAAAAACTCCAAACGAGCGTTTTGCCGGGGCCGATGATACGATGTGCATCGAAGCGCTGATGCAGGACGGTAAAGCCCTGCAGGCGGGAACCAGCCATTTCCTGGGCCAGAATTTTGCCAAAGCCTTTGATGTGAAGTTCCAGGATAAAAACGGTAACCTGGAGTATGTCTGGGGAACCTCCTGGGGGGTAAGTACCCGCCTGATGGGAGCACTTATTATGGCGCATTCGGATGACCAGGGACTGGTGCTGCCTCCCCGGCTGGCGCCTGTCCAGGTGGTGATCGTTCCTATTTATAAGGGCGAAGAGCAGCTGAACGCTATTTATGAAAGGCTTCTTCCGTTGATCAGGGAGTTAAAATCGAACGGTGTCAGTGTGAAATTTGACGACGATGACTCGGCCAGGCCGGGATGGAAGTTTGCGGAATATGAGCTTAAAGGCGTACCCGTACGGATAGCAGTGGGTGCAAGAGACCTGGAAAATAACGAGGTAGAAGTGGCCCGGAGAGATACAAGGACCAAGGAAACGGTTTCGCTTGACGGTATCTGTGACTACCTGCTGGGCCTGCTGGAAGATATCCAGGCCAATATTTATAGCCGGGCATTGAAATTCAGGGAGGAGAATACCTTTGAAGTCAATACATGGGCGGAATTTACGACCAAAATTGAAGAAGGGGGGTTCCTTTCAGCACATTGGGACGGGACTTCGGAGACCGAGGAAAAGATCAAGGAACTCACCAAGGCTACCATACGTTGTATTCCTTTAGACTTTAAGGAGGAGGAAGGCCGGTGCGTGTACTCGGGCCAACCTTCCCAAGGCAGGGTGTTGTTTGCCAAAGCATATTAAATCAAACTAAAATCGAATAAAATGGTAAAATCAGGAGATAAGGTGGCCATCCACTACAAAGGAACCTTGAATGACGGTACGCTTTTTGACTCTTCCGAAGGCCGTGAGCCCCTGGAGTTTCAGGTAGGCAGCGGTATGGTCATCAAAGGATTTGATGAAGGGGTGCAGGGAATGCAGGTGGGGGAAAAGAAATCCATCCATATTGCAGTGGAAGACGCCTATGGCCCTGCCAGTGAAGAAATGATCTTTAATTTTGACCGTGCGGATATTCCGGCGGATATTCCGCTGGTGGTAGGCGAAACCCTCAATATGCATGACGGACAAAGGGCGGTTCCGGTGATCATCCGCGAAGTGACCGAATCTTATGTGCGTCTTGATGCCAATCATCCGCTGGCCGGCCAGGAGCTTAACTTTGAGCTGGAGCTGGTGGCGCTGAACTAAGAAGAGACAACAGTTGAAAATAGGGAAAGACCGGTTTTGGCCGGTCTTTTTTATGTATTTGCGGGGGTAGAGACGCAAAACCTTGCGTCCCTATGGCATTTTAATTATTCCCACCAGAGAACCATAGGTGACTATGGAAGTGACGATCAGGAAAAATAGTGCTGTTTTGACCTGCCGGGAGTTAACTCTTTTTATTACTGTTTTATAGATCGCGATCACTAATAATATAGCCTGTAGAACCAGCATCGGAATAGTCAAAAGTTCCTGTAGGAAAGAAAATACAGGATGGCTGATCTTAAGCCAATAGGTATTCATAAAAAGAATAGCAAAGTAGCATACGACCGTCAATGACAAATAGAGCAGGGGCTTGTCTTTCATAATTTTCACCTGTTATTCTAACCCAAATTATTACTAGCGAATAATATAAAGAGCACTATTAACCGGGAGAAAATCTCCGCTCATTAAAACACCTCCCTGGCCACCGCCAGTGTGGTGGTCGATTTGCTCATAGTATAGAAATGCAGGGCCGGAACGCCGAAGGCCTTCAGTTCGCGGCATTGCTGAATGCACCATTCGATCCCGATTTTGCGGGCCTCTTTATCGTCTTTACAACTTCGGATGGCGCGGGAAAATTCATCCGGGATATCGAGATAGAATATTTTGGGAAGAACTTCGAGCTGTTTTTTGGTAGAAAGGATCTTTAAGCCCGGGATGATCGGGATGGTAATGCCGTGCGCCCGGCATTTTTCCACAAAGTCAAAGTATTTCCGGTTGTCGAAAAACATCTGCGTCACCAGGTAGTCTGCACCGGCAGCTACTTTTTGCTTAAGATTCTCGAAATCCTGGCGGGTGGTTTCTGCCTCGAAGTGCTTCTCGGGATAAGCGGCCGCGCCGATACAAAATTCAGAATTGTTAAGGTATTCCGACGTTTCGTGGAGGTATCTTCCTCCGTTCATTTCCCTGATCTGGCCGATGAGCTCTGAAGCGTAGGTATGGCCGCCTTTTTTGGGTTTGAACGAGGTGAAAGGTTTGGCGTGGTCGCCGCGAAGGGCCATCACATTTTCTATGCCCAGGTAGTTCAGGTCGATGAGCAGGTCTTCGGTATCGTCTCTGGTAAACCCGCCGCACAGGACGTGAGGCACGGGGTCGGTATCAAATTTATGCATCAGGGCGGCACAGATGCCCACGGTTCCCGGTCTTTTACGGGTTTTGATCTCCACCACGGTGCCGTCTTCCCGGGTCTGGCTCAGGTATTCCTCGCGGTGGTAAGTAACGTCTACAAACCGGGGCTTAAGCTCCATCAGGGGAGTGATATCGCTGAGGAGCTCGTCGATCTTTCCTCCTTTCACCGGCGGAATAATCTCAATGGAAAACAGGGCTTTTCCCTTGCTGTTGGCTATATGTTCGGTTACTTTGGCCATGGTCAATGATTTGCTGCAAAAATATAATGCCGGGGTGAAAAAGTAGCTGCCGGGGACGATTTATGTGAGAATGTTCGTTAAATTTGGTTAAATTATCTAAAAACTAAAGAATTATAACCTTGAAAAAGATGAAAAAACTACTGATTTTGACCGGCTTTTTGATTTTTTCCTTCACTCTGAAAGCGCAGGAAACTAAACCGCAGGACTATACCGGGGTTTATAAATTCCAGAGTGCCCCTTTCGGTAAGATCGTGATCACTTATGAGAGCGGGGCATTCATTGCGGACGCCGAAGGAGTAGGGAAAGGAGAAGTAACGGTAACTGATACAAAGGATGAGTTCATTGAGCCCAACTACCAGGCCCTGTTGAAGTTTAAGCGCGACGCGTCAGGAGCAGTGGTCGGGTTGGCAGTAGAGGCGGGCGGAGAAAGTTATGAAGGGGTCAAAGAGAGGGCTTCACTGAATGAATATGCAGGGAAGTACAGCCTGGAAGGAAGTGCGGAAGTTACGGAGGTCAGTATCATTGTGCAGGGGGAAAGTCTCTATATTGAAGCTGCCATAGGCGGTTCGGGGCTTGTGGCAACGGAAGTAAAAGACTCCTTTCACCTGGCTCAGGCCGATGGAGGAGTTGTATTTAAGCGGGACGAAAACGGGAAGGTAACGGGAATCGAGATCAACTACTCGGGAACCACCTTTAAAGGCACCCGTAAATGAAGACACCCTCATTTCATTTCCACGATGGTCACGCCCGGTCCGCCGCGGTCGGCGTGCTCATCGTACATTTTACCCACCTGCTTGTATTGTTTGATGTGGTTCCGGATCAGGTTGCGTAAGATACCGTCGCCCTTGCCGTGCACGATCCTCAACTGGGGATAACCCAGCAGGATGGCATCGTCAACGAGGTTATCTACGGCTACCAGCGCTTCATCGCCCCGTTTACCGCGAATGTCCAGGTTGAAGCTGAATTCGGTCATTTTTTCGTTAAGATCCACCCCCTTCATGCTTCTGGTCACTTCTTTTTGGGAGGATTTGAACTCTTTCCGCGATATTTTTTCAAGGCGGTTAAGCCGGATGTTGGACTTGAGCTCGCCCAGGAGGATCTCCGCGTCCTTACCGTTCAGGCTCAGCACCTGGGCCAGTGCCTCCTGTCCTTTTATCCGCACGTAATCTCCCGGCGCTATCGGGCCTTCTGCTTTCTGAACAGAGACTTTAGGCACTACGTGAGGGTCGGGTTGCAGTACTTTTTGTTCAAACTCCTTCACCTGCTCCCTTGCCTGTCGCGAGGCCTCTTTTTCGGCATTGTTCTCCTTGATGTGCCGGATGGTATTTTCAATGGTTTTGTTCGCATCCCGGATAATTTTTCGGGCGTCTTCCCTGGCCTGGGAAATGATCCGCTGCCTGTCACTCTCCAGGAAGTTTTTCAGGGCGGTGTACTGCTCCGAGCGTTGCTTTAGCTCGTCTATCTGTTTTTGCAGTGAGACGTTCTGTTCGGCAAATGCTTTTTTCTCAATGTCCAGCTCTTTTAACAGCTTTTCGAAATTGATCTGGTTTTTCCCCAGCTTCCGTTGGGCGTTTTTAATGATGCCGGAGGGCAGGCCCATCTTTTGCGCTACCTCGAACGCAAACGAATTACCCGGCTTGCCCATTTCCAGCTCAAACATGGGGGTCAGCTCTTCCGAATCGAAACGCATGGCGCCGTTAAGCAGACCTTCATTCTTGTCGGCAAAGACCTTCAGGTTAGTATAGTGCGTATTGATCACGCCGAAGGCCTTCCTGCCCGCAAAGCTTTCGAGGATGGATTCGGCCAGTGCGCCACCGAGCGAAGGCTCTGTGCCGGTGCCAAACTCGTCGATGAGGAAGAGGGTCTTGTGATCGGCGTGCCTCATAAACTCCCGCATGTTGGTCAGGTGGGAGCTGTAGGTGCTCAGGTCGTTTTCAATGCTCTGCTCATCGCCGATATCGATAAAGAGGTTTTTGAAGAGGCCCACTTTCGAATCGGGGGAAACCGGTAGCAGCATGCCGCATTGCGCCATATACTGCACCAGCCCGATGGTCTTCAGCATAACCGACTTACCGCCGGCATTGGGGCCGGAAACGACCAGTATCCGCGCTTCGCTGTTGAGGGAAACGTTGAGTGGTATCACCGCCTTGTTCTGTTTGCGGTGGGTGAGCAGCAGGAGGGGATGGCGCGCGTTCTGCCAGTCGATGACCGTCTCTTCCACCAATAGCGGAAACGTACTGTCGGTACGAATGGCCAGGCGTGCTTTGGCCCGGATAAAGTCCATCAGCCCCAGGAAAACGTAAGAACGCTCCAGGTCGGGCAGGTCAGGACGCAAACGGGTGGTCAGCTGCTCAAGGATGCGTAAAACCTCTCTTCTTTCTCTTATCTCCAGGTCGCGGATCTCATTATTGGCTTCCAGCACCTCACCGGGCTCCACGTAGGCAATATTGCCGGTGGAGGTTTCGTCATGCACAAAGCCGGAGAGCTTTCTTTTGTGTTCGGCCAGCACAGGCAGCACAAGCCGTCCGTTTCTTACGGCAAGGGTCATTTCTTCACCGATCCATCCTGAGTTTTTGGCGGTCCGGTAGATCCGTTCCAGGGCCCGTTTGACATTGGCCTGCTCCACGGCCAGCTTCCTGCGGATATCGAATAATTCTTTGGAGGCATTGTCTCTTACTTTTCCGCGCTCATCGATCACTGATGTGATCTCGGTTAAGAGGTTTTCCCACCCTTTGGGATGATGGGAGGGGACGGCCGCCTGCATCAGGGAGAGGAGTTCCGGGAATTTTTCCGGTGGCCGGTGATGAAAAAAATGAATGATCTGCTGAATGGTGGTCAGCGAGAGCCGGATTTCAAAAAACTCTTCTTCGTAGATGATCGCTCCCGGTATGGCTGCTTTTTTCAGGTAATCAGTGACATCGATATAATGCTGATTGGGAAAAGCAGACTCGGTTTCCAGGATCAGCCGGAATTCGGCCGTCTGCGCCATCATTTTCCGGATCTGGTCGAATTTCCCGGAGAAGCGCATTTTACTCACAAAGGACTTGCCCAGTGAGCTCACACATTCTTCTTCCAGAAGTTCTTTTATTTTATCAAAACCCAGCTTGGTTTCTATATTCTTGGGATAGAGCATGGTCTAAACGTTCAACAACAGGGGCTTCCTCCCCCGGAACTGCAAAATTAAGCAGCCCGGCGCTCTTTCGAAAGCCGGGCAATGTTTAACATTGTTATTTCCGGATTAGTTCAGTTTGACGGCGGTGCCGCTGGCGGTCACCATCATCATGCCGTTATTCTTTCCGAGTGTTTCGTAGTCGAGGTCGATCCCTATGATGGCATCGGCACCGTAAGCCCGGGCTCTCTCGATCATTTCACTGATGGCGTTGTCTTTTGCTTCACGAAGCACCCTTTCATAGGAGCCCGAACGCCCACCCACAATATCGCGGATCCCGGCAAAGAAATCCTTGAAAATATTGGCGCCGATAATGACCTCGCCGGTGACCAGCGCTTTGTATTCCGCTACGGTCCGGCCTTCGATGTTGTTGGTTGTTGTCAGTAACATGTTTTTTCTTTTAAAGATAAGCCGGCGCAGGTATATCGTGCAAATTCCTTTTTAAGATGGGTTGATTTTAATGCTGAGTGGTAAGGATCAGCGCATTTTGGCCCTTTTGGCCAGGAAAGAAGACATGACGGGATCAAACCCTTTTTCAATGTCGGCTTCAATGAAGTCAATTTTATACTGACCGCACCTGATCAGGAGCTCATGATAGAAGTCGTTGAGGGTTTTGGTATAGCGCTCACGTACGTCAGCAGGCTGGAGCTTCAGCCTTTCATTGGTTTCCAGGTCAATGAATTCGTAAGGGCCGTCCGCAAAGTCAAAGGCCAGCTCCGTTTTTTTCTCGGTTACATGAAACAGCAGTACTTCATGCTTCTTGTGCTTAAGATGCTGAAGGGCCGAGAAGAGCCTGTCACTGTTCTCCATATCTTCAAACATATCACTGAAGATCACCACCAGCGATCGGGTATGAATCTTATCAGCGATCAGGTGGAGGGTATCGGCAACGGCAGTAGACTGATTTCTTTTTTCACGGTTGAGCACATGCTCCAGCTCCCGGAACACCTTTTGAAGGTGGGTGGTAGTGGATTTGCACTCGGTCTGGGTTTCGATGTGGTCGGAAAAAGTGACCAGTCCCACGGCGTCGCGCTGACGCTGCAGCATGTGGGCCAGAGCAGCGGCGGCCAGCACCGAAAAAGCCAGCTTTCCCCTGGATTTTTGCGGATAATACATGGAAGAGGATACGTCTACCAGGAGATGGCAGCGGAGATTGGTTTCTTCTTCGTACGTTTTAACGAAAAGCTTATCCGTTTTGCTGAAGACTTTCCAGTCGATATGCCGGGTACTTTCTCCTGCGTTATAGAGCCGGTGTTCTGCAAACTCCACGGAAAATCCGTGAAAAGGGGATTTGTGAAGCCCGGTGATAAACCCTTCCACGAGCTGTTTTGCGAGGAAGTCGAGGCGCCCGTACTCACGGATTTTTGAAAGATCCAGTTCCAGCATTAAATTCCCAGAGATACATTGCTTTTTTCAGACGGCAAGTAAGGAATTTTCAGCGGATTACTCTCTATCCCCAGGAAAGAATTATAGATCCCAAGCGCCAGGCCATCGCGCAGCATCTCAAGGTTTCCGTCAAAGCCTACTATTTTTGCCGAGACATGGGCTATACCTCTTTCTATGAAGCCCAGGTGTTCTGCAGCGTCAATGGAAAGGTCCAGAACCCTGTTTTTTGCGAAAGGTCCGCGGTCATTTACCCGGACGATCACCCACCTGCCTGTTTTGGTATTTTCAACTTCTATCAAAGTTCCAAAGGGGAGTGATTTGTGAGCGCAGGTATAGGCTCCTCTTATAAAGGTCTCACCGTTGGCTGTTTTACGTCCAAGGAATTTGGTATGATAATAAGATGCATACCCTTTAAAGGAATGGCCGATATCGACCTTTTGGGCGTAAATACTTAAATTAGGCATTAACATCATCAGTATTATCAAAAACACCAATGAAAATTTTCTATTTAAATATTTCATACTGCAAATCAATGAATTATTTATGATTTTATTGTGCAGAGCCGTATCTATTTTACATCTTTGGCGATAAATATTCCACAAATTATTGGAAAAGTCCAAGAAAAATATCAAAAAAAGGTATTATTTTACATGTAAATATTTTTTTTATGATTAATTAAAGTATACTTTTGATCGTTTTTATCACCTATAAAACTATATTTTCAGCGTGGAAAGAGATGACCAGGAAATGATATATTCAAAGAAGATAAGGGCAGGAAAAAGAACTTATTTCTTTGATGTGAGATCCACTCGTTCGAATGATTACTATTTGACTATTACCGAAAGCAGAAGATTTCAAAAGGACGGAGATTTTGTTTTTGAAAAATCCAAGCTTTTTGTTTACAAAGAGGATCTTGATAAAGTAGCAGAGGCCTTACAGGATGCGGTCAATCATATAAAGCACGAGCTTCTGCCCCATATTGATTTTGAACAGTACAGAAATGCAGAGGCCTCCCGGGAGTCGTCTGCCGATTTTGACTCCGGTAGTTATAAGTGGGAATAAGCGACAGATGATCTATCCGGGCAGTTCCAGTATTTCTTCCAACAACTTTCTTTCATTACTCAAACGGGGCACTTTGTGCTGCCCTCCCAGCTTGTTGTTTTTGTGAAGCCATTTCAGGAAAGTCCCCTGCGGACAGAAATGCACCCTGGGCATTTGTAGAGCCATGTCTTTGTGTCGTTTGGCGTCGTAGTCAGAGTTTATCTCGCGCAGGCGGGTATCCAGCATCCGGATAAACGATTCAGGGTTTTCCGGTGGTGAGGTCAGTTCAATGATCCATTCGTGGCCCCCTTTGGAGTCAGAGTTCATGAAAATCGGTGCAGCCGTATATTCTTTGAGCTCTACGCCTGATTTTTCGCAGGTGTAAGCGAGTGCCTGGTCGGCGTTTTCCACCATCAGCTCTTCTCCGAACACATTGATAAAATGTTTGGTCCGGCCGGAGATCTTTATCCGAAAAGGATAGCGGGAAGTGAATTTTACGGTATCGCCTAATTTGTATCGCCACAGCCCGGCGTTGGTGGAAATGACCATGGCATAGTTTTTATTCAGCTCTACTTCATCGAGGGTAAGCGCTTTGGGGAAGGAGTTCTCCCATTCGTCAGCAGGCAGGAATTCGAAGAACACGCCGTAGTCCAGCATCAGAAGCATCTGATCTTCCAGGGAAAGGTCATCCTGGATGGCGAAATATCCTTCCGATGCATTGTAAGACTCCATATAGTTGACCTCTGCAGAAGGAAAGATCCTTTCCCGGAACATTGCCCGGTAGGGGGTGAAGGAAACGGCTCCGTGGAAGAAGGCCTCGAAATTAGGCCAGAATTCCAGGGCATTTTTGGCACCGGTGGCTTCCATGATGCGTTCGATCAGCACTACACCCCAGGTAGGTACCCCCATCATGGCAACCACGTTTTCATGGGAACAATGTGCAATCATATATTGTATCTTGTCTTCCCATTTATCAAGTAGTGCAATTTCTGATGGCGGGGTCCTGAAATATTCGGCCCATTTGGGCAGATTTTTGGTGATGATCGCAGAGACATCGCCGGCCTGTACACTTTCATTGTAGGGATTGGGGTGCAATGAGCCGTTGATGGAAATGGACTTCCCGTTAAAAAGCTGGTTGTTAGGGACATTTTCCATGTATAAGGTGAGAACGTCCCTCCCGCCCCGGTAGTTGCATTCGTGCAGGGCTTCTTCTGAGACCGGTATGAATTTACTCCGGGCATTGGTGGTTCCGGAAGATTTGGAAAACCAACTTATTTCAGAAGGCCAGGTAATATTTTTTTCTCCCCGGAGCACCCGTTCCAGCCAGGGAAAAAATTCTTCATACGTCACCACGGGCACCCGCTCCTGGAAGTCTTTGATGCTTTTGATATCGGCAAAACCGTGTTTCAGGCCGAATTCGGTAAAGCGCGCCCGCTCGATCAGGCTGTGGAAGACATCGAACTGGGTTTCTATAGGATAGCTTTTGAAATGTTCAATTCTGCCTATCCTGCTTTTCATGAAAAAACCGATTACTTCGTTTACCAGGCTCAAGGTATTGGTAGTTTTTGGTCAGCGAAATTAAGGATTATTTGGGATACTTGCTGTCTGAACGGGAGAGAGTCATTGTAATTTAAGGGTTATTCCCGCACCGGCATGGTAATTCCGCAGGGGGGCAGGGTTATAGAATCTGCTGCCCAGGGCATTAAAATCAAAGCCGAGCGAGTATTTCTCATTCAGGAGATTATCGGCCCCGCCATAAAGGTTCATGTACGTCTTATGACCTATCTGGAACTTCCAGCCCGCTCTCAGCCGGGTGGTGGTATATCCTTCATTACGGATAGTATTGGCGTTATTCAGATACATGACGGAGATGTAGTTAATATCGGCCGTAAGGTATACTCCTTTTCTCTGAACCCATTTTCCGGAGAAGGCCACACCGGCTCCCGGCGCACCGGGAAGTCTTTTTCCCTGAAGGTTCATGCCTTCATTAATGTAAGATCCGAACCGGAAGTCGTTCAGGGTCAGGTTAAGAAGGAGATCGGTGGTTCGGATATAGCTTTCCTTGTTTTCAAGGGTAAGCCGGTTGGTGATCTCCAGGCCTTTCTGGATAATTTTCCCGGTGTTTTGAAAATACTCACTGCCGTTATCCAGAACCTGCCGTACGAGAGCATTTCTGATCCCCTGGTGGTAAGCGGCTATTTCTGTGCGGAAGGTGCCCGTCCATTGCGATTTGAAGCCGATCTCATGACTTACTCCTTTTTCGGCACGAAGGCGCAGGTTTTGTCCGTTTTCAAAATTGGCCGTCATTTCCTGGGCAGTGGGAGGAGAATAGCCGTTGGAGAAGGTATAAAACAAGCTTGCTTTGGTATTCAGGGATTTGAGCACTGCTATCCGGGGGCTCCAGGGTACCACGGGCTTCTCCCTGACGGAGAGGGTTTCTCCGTTCACCTCGACGGTCTCATTCCGGTAGAGCTGCGTATTATAACTTAATCCGCCGGTGATTTCCACCTGCCCGGGCAGGGAGAGCTGCGCCTGTACAAAATGGGTAAGCTGACGGGAGAGGAGATCCGTATCATAGAGGAATGCACCTTTTTGACCCAAATTATTCTGACTCACATGAAAACGAGAGGAGGTAAATATTCCTTCCGAGCCGGCATACAGGATGACCTTCCGGTGCGTGCTGCGACCCAGTAGCCGGTACCCCCCTGTTTTTTCATCCCTTTGCTCATAGCTGGTTATGAAAGGATTGGTCAGGTCATTTTGGGCATAAAATACGGTAGTGCTGAGCGAGGTTTTGGGGGCCATATGCCAGTCATGCGTTAAACCGGAAAGATGGTAAGTTTGTTCTATTCCCGCATTCTGCTCACGGGCAGAAGGCAGGGTTGGGGTAGCCGGGCGTGATGCCTGCCGGTCGGCCTCCATCTGCGCCAGGGTGAGTCCGCCGGGCGTCCGGTAGTCGATGTGCGCTCCCGAGTGCGAGAAAGTGACGGAATGCCGGTTATTCAAAAAAAAGGAAACGGAAAGGGCCAGGTTGTACCCCGACATACCGGAGTGATTCCGGTAGCCCTCCGAACCCCTGCCGGAAAAAGCCGCCAGGAGATTCATTCGCTGAGAAGCATACTGATAGCGTGCATTTCCGGGCCAGGATGAAAAGCTGCCTCCCTGAAAGCCGCCGGAAAGCTCATGACCCGGAGAGGCCGTTGGCGTATTTAACTGGACAACTCCGCCATAACCTGCCCCGAAAATACTGCCGGCCGGACCTTTCAGGATCTCGATGGAACCAAGGGTATTGAAATCGACCAGGTTAAAATAGGTGGTGCCGTTAGCGTCAGACATCGGGATGCCGTTCCAGTAGATTTTCACATTCCTTACACCAAAAGGAGAACGCAGGGAAGACCCTCTGAGGGTGAGGCGGTAGCTCCCGGGTGACCGCTCCTCCATCCTTATTCCGGCCAGTGAATTAAAAACCGGTAAGGGGTCGGAAAGGGAATGCCGGCTGATCTCTTCACGGGAGATGCGGCTTACGGAGGCCGGGGTTTGCAACGGGGTCTGGCGGGTTTCAAAGCCTCTGACGGTTACTTCCTGAAGGGTTTTTGAGCTGTCGGCCTGTGCAAAAGTGAAGGTACAGGCGAAAACAACCGGGAGAAAAGTAAGGGGCAATCTCATCAGGAAACAAGGGTGTTTCGGAAAGGCTGATAATATTGATGATAACGAAGGCATATGGTAACGTAAAGGGTTTTCTGACTTAAGCGGGTACAAACTTAATCAAATTCCCACACCTTTGACGATGAAAATGTCCGCACAGCAAAATTAGCGGTGGAGAAAATCAAGACCAGATTGAAGAATCAGGTAAAAACCGGGTGGCCTGGAAATAAGAACAGGGAAAGCGATAATTGTGATCACTTTCCCTGTTTCGTAGCCCCAGAGGGAATCGAACCCCCACCAAAGGTACCGGAAACCTTCATTCTATCCTTTAAACTATGGAGCCGTTTATCTGAACAGGAGTTTAAATAGAGACCCTTGCTCAAAAAGTACGCAAAGATACGAGTAGGATTGATTAAATGGAAGCTGATCGTTCAAAAAATGTCTTTTTTAATTCTTCGGTATCGGCGGCATTGAGCCTCCCGGCCATTAAAAGGCGCAATTGCCGGCGGTGCATTGCTTTTTCGTACTGGGTTTTTTCTTCTTCCGTTTCCGGGATTACTTCGGACACTTCTATGGGGCGGCCACTCTGATCTACGGCCACAAAAGTAAGGAAGGCCTGGTTGGTCTTATTTTTTACGCCGGCCGGGATGTTCTCCGAGTACACGTCCACCACCACCTCCATGGAAGTATTGAATGCGCGGGTAATGCGGGCTTCCAGGGTCACTACATTTCCCAGGGGAATGGGGTTGACAAAGGAAACGTTATCCACGGAGGCGGTCACCACGATCCGGTTGCTGTGCTTTTGTGCACAGATGGCTCCTGCAATATCCATTAAACGCATCAGGTTTCCGCCCATCAGGTTTGAGAGGGTGTTGGTGTCGTTAGGAAAAACCATTTCCGTCATGACGGTATGCGATTCCCTAACGTATTTAGCTTTCGGCATTAATCAGATTTTTTTGCAAAGTTAGGTAAATTAGTGTTACGTAGTTTTTCCGTAATTTTGCACCAAATTTTATTTATATGTCAGAAAGATATATGCAGCGGGGTGTTTCGGCCTCAAAAGAAGATGTACATAAGGCCATCGAAAAGCTGGACAAGGGCTTATACCCCAAAGCATTTTGTAAGATCTCGCCGGATATATTGGGCGGTGATGAGAATTACTGTAATATTATGCATGCCGACGGGGCAGGCACCAAAACTTCCCTGGCCTATCTTTACTGGAAGGAGACCGGCGACCTGTCGGTGTGGAAGGGCATTGCCCGGGATTCCATCATCATGAATACCGACGACCTGATCTGCGTGGGAGCTACAGGGCCTATCCTGATGTCTTCTTCGATCGACAGGAATAAGCACAGGATCCCGGGTGAAGTTATCTCGGCCCTGATCAACGGAAGCGAAGAGGTGCTGGCCATGCTTCGGGAGAACGGGATCGAGATCTACAGTACCGGGGGGGAGACCGCAGATGTGGGCGACCTCGTAAAGACCATTGCCGTTAATACCACGGTGATCTCCCGGATGAAACGGGAGGAGGTGATCTCTAACGACAGGATCGCGCCGGGCGATGTGATCGTGGGGCTGGCCTCGTTCGGGAAGGCGGTTTATGAAGAAGAATATAACGGCGGAATGGGAAGTAACGGCCTGACCTCTGCCCGGCACGATGTGCTGGCAAAGAAATACGCCGATAAGTACCCGGAGAGCTATGACGGATCGATTGACGCTTCCTTGGTATACAGCGGCTCAAAAGATCTGCTGGATGAGGTGAAGATCGATGATTCCCTGCTGGTAAACGTGGGAAAGCTGATCCTTTCGCCTACCCGCACCTACGCCCCCATTGTAAAAGAGCTGCTGAAAGAGCTGAAGGGCAGGATACACGGTATGGTGCATTGCAGCGGCGGCGCCCAAACCAAGGTGTTGCATTTTGTGGATAAGGTGCATGTCGTAAAAGATAACCTGTTTCCGGTACCGCCCCTGTTTAAGCTGATCCGGGAGGAGAGTGGTACCTCCTGGGCCGAAATGTACAAGGTGTTCAATATGGGGCATCGCCTGGAAGTGTACCTTCCTGAAACGTATGCCGCAGAGGTGATCCGCATTTCGGAGTCTTTCGGTGTGGAGGCACAGATCGTGGGAAGGGTGGAGGCCTCGGATGAGAAGAAGCTGACGATCAGGAGTGAGATGGGAGAGTTTCAGTATTAAGTGGACAACTAACAGTGACAGTTTTGAAACAAATGATAGTTAGTGAGAATAACTTTTAGACTAGATCTCTTTTTATTCTGAGACGGATATTTTTGATAAAATGTAATAAAATCAATAATTTATTTGATTTTGTCAATGTTTTTCTAACTTAGCGCCCGGAAAATTAATTCTTAAACCTAAACTTGAATTTTTATGAACGGCGTATTGTATGCAATCATCATCGGTGCTATAGCCGGCTGGCTGGCAGGCGAGATCAAGCGGGGAATGGGATTCGGATTGATCGGAAACATTATCGTAGGGATCATCGGAGCGGTAGTTGGTAACTGGCTTTTCGGGGCTTTGGATATTTCCATCGGCTCAGGAATAGTGGCCAATATCATTTCAGCAGTGATCGGAGCGTTGGTTGTGTTGTTTCTTATTAGTTTTATAAAACGAAGTTGAGAAGAAAAAGGGGCTCCGGCCCCTTTTTCTTTTATAGACCTAATCCGGCGTAGAGTTTCACTTCGTCAACAGTGATCTCCTGTCCGCACATAATCACCAGCCTTTCCACCACATTTCGCAATTCCCTTACGTTTCCTGTCCAGGGAAGGCTTTTGAGATGCTCCATGGCGTCTGTCTTAAAGGTTTTGGGCTGGTCGCCGTATTCTTCGGCTACGTCCTGCAGGAATTTTTCCGCCAGCAAAGGTATATCTTCCCTTCTTTCGGAAAGTGGCGGAACATAGATCGGAATGACATTTAAACGGTGGTAAAGGTCTTCCCGGAAGTTACCTTCCGCAATTTCCTTTTTTATATCTTTATTGGTAGCGGCAATGATCCGAACATTGATCTTGATTTCCTTTTCGCCCCCTACACGGGTAATTTTGTTTTCCTGTAAAGCGCGGAGTACTTTGGCCTGGGCGGAAAGGCTCATGTCGCCGATCTCATCCAGAAACAGGGTGCCGTTATCGGCCAGTTCAAACTTCCCGAGCCGCTGCTTTACGGCCGAAGTAAACGCCCCTTTTTCGTGTCCGAAAAGTTCGGATTCGATCAGTTCGGAAGGTATGGCCGCACAGTTCACTTCAATAAGCGGCTTCTTTAAGCGGTTTGAACGTTCATGGATCTGTTTGGCCACCATCTCCTTACCGGAGCCGTTGGGTCCGGTGATGAGGATTCGCGCTTCGGTAGGCGCTACCTTTTCGATCGTGTCTTTCACTTTCATGATCAATGGAGAATCTCCTACGATCTCATTGATCTTATACACCCTCTTTTTCAGGGTTTTGATAACTTCGGTGTCGTTACTTTTTTCGATGGCATTCCGCACGGTTACCAGGAGACGGTTCAGATCGGGCGGCTTGGTAATGAAGTCAAAGGCACCTCTTTTGGTAGCCTCTACAGCATTTTCCACGTTTCCGAAGGCAGATACCATAACAAACTGGGTGAGTACGCCTTCTTCCCGGGCTTTGAGAAGCACCTCGAGGCCGTCCAGTTTAGGCATTTTTATATCGCACAGTGCTATGTCGTATTTTCCGGAAGAAACCATCTCCAGGCCCTGCTGACCGTCTTTGGCTTCGTCTATTTCATAACCCTCGTATTCGAGGATGTCTCTCATGGCATCACGTATGGTTTTCTCGTCGTCAATCACTAAAATTTTAGCCATACCGTACTGTGAATAGGATTAAGATTATCCTGCAATTTACTAATTTTTTTTAGATGAGGCGGTGAAATAGATAAATAAATTGCAGAAAGAGTCTGCCTCACAAATGAGACCGCTTCGCATGTTTTTAGGCGGGTTTGGGTTTAGAGTGGGTTTTAATGCTATTTTTGTCCGGGTAAAAAAACTGCAATGGATACACAGGCCAGAATAAAGGAGTTAACAGATCTTCTTAATTATTATAACGACCGGTATTACCAGGATGCCGTTTCGGAGATCAGCGATTTTGAGTTTGACGGGTTGTTAAAAGAGCTGGAAAGGCTGGAAAACGAGAATCCCGTGTTCCGGTTACCTGACAGCCCCACACAGCGTGTAGGCGGAGGTATAACCCGGAACTTTGCCACGGTAAAGCATAAGTTTCCGATGCTCTCGCTTTCGAATACGTATAGCGAGGAGGAGCTCAGGGAGTGGGACAGCCGGGTAAGAAAAGGACTGAACGGTGAACCCTATGAATATATTTGTGAGGTCAAGTTTGACGGGATCTCCCTTTCCGTAGCCTACGAAGACGGCATATTGGCGCGGGGGGTCACCCGTGGCGACGGGGTTCAGGGCGATGATATCAGCCCGAACGTTAAGACCATCCGTTCGCTTCCCCTGAATGTACGGAAGTTTGAAGGCCTTCTGGGGCGTACGTTTGAAGTACGGGGAGAGGGCTTTATGTCAAACGAGGTGTTCCGGGAGATCAATGCCTCCAAGCAGGAAAAGGGAGAGCCGCTCCTGGCCAACCCGAGGAATGCCGCGGCAGGAACATTCAAGCTCCAGGACTCGGCTGTGGTGGCGTCGCGGAGGCTGGATTGTTTCATTTACCAGTATATTTCCGATAGCGAAGGGTTTGCCACGCATGAGGAAAGCCTGAAAGCGCTCAGATCTGCCGGGTTCAATGTGTCGGATTCCTGGGAAAAAGTAACGGATATTGATGCCGTGATCACCTATATTCATCAATGGGAGCATAAAAGGCACCACCTGGGTTGTGCCACGGACGGGATTGTGGTGAAGGTGAACCGCTATGACCAGCGCGAAGAGCTGGGATTCACGGCCAAGAGTCCGCGATGGGCGATCGCCTATAAGTATAAGGCGGAGTCTAAATCCACGAGGCTATTGGGGGTGACGTTCCAGGTGGGCCGGACGGGGGCCGTAACACCGGTGGCTGAACTGGAGCCGGTGGAACTTTCCATGACCACAGTGAAAAGGGCTACTCTGCACAATGCTGATGAGATCGAACGTCTGGGCCTTGCCATCGG
The DNA here is from genome assembly GCA_964563435.1 of uncultured Lacihabitans sp. Lineage (GTDB taxonomy): Bacteria > Bacteroidota > Bacteroidia > Cytophagales > Spirosomataceae > Leadbetterella. The sequence continues at coordinate 32,130 of CAZLXI010000026.1, read as the reverse complement.
CGACCATGTTTTTGTGGAAAAGGCCGGCGAGATCATCCCTAAGGTTACCGGGGTGGACTATAGCCAACCGAACCCCGACAGGGAACTGATCGGCTTTCCGGCGGAATGCCCGGCCTGTGGGTCGGCGCTTTACCGGAACGAAGGGGAAGCGGCCTGGTATTGCCCCAATACGGAAGCGTGCCCGCCTCAGATCAGGGGTACTATCGAGCATTTTATCCAGCGAAAGGCCATGGATATCGACAGCCTCGGAGAAGGGAAGATCGATATTCTCCTGGAAAACGGGCTGATCGGAGATGCGGCGGATCTCTATTCTTTAACGTTTGATCAGCTTCTGGGGCTGGAAAAGGTGCATATAGACGAAGAGACGGGCAGGGAAAGAAAGGTGAGCTTTAAGGAAAAAACCGTACAGAATATCCTGGAGGGTATCGAGAAATCGAAAAGCGAGCCTTTTGCCAAAGTATTGTTCGGGATGGGGATCCGCTTTGTGGGCGAAACTACCGCCCAGAAGCTGGCCCAGTACTTTAAGCATATCGATTCACTGAACGCCGCGGGATACGAGGAGCTGATAGGGGTTCCCGACGTGGGCGAAAAGGTGGCGCAGAGCATTCACGATTATTTCCGTTCCGAAAAGAACCAATGGTTTTTAGAAAAGCTGAAAGCGGCCGGTGTGACACTGGAAGCGGAAAATATCGTTACGGAAAAAGAGGGCAACAGCCTGGAGGGGTTAACCCTGCTTTATACCGGAACCTTTGAGTATTTTACCCGGGAAGAGATCGAGAAGAAGATCGAAGCCAACGGAGGCCGGCTGGTCAGCGGGGTGTCGAAAAAGCTGAATTACCTGATCGTGGGCGAAGGGGCCGGACCGTCTAAATTGAAAAAAGCCGCTGATCTGGGGGTGAAGACGATTAGTGAGCAGGAGTTTATGACGATGATTATTTAATCTTTTCCCTCATTTCCTTTTGCCGTTCCGCAAATCTTCCTAGTTTTGTGCTTATTTAGATTTAATATAAATACAAATGAAGAAGATAGCTTTAAGCCTGGTTCTGCTGACAGGACTCGCGGTTTCGTGTAATACCTCATCCGAAAATTCAGAAGAAGAAGCCGGGCAGAAGATCGTATCGCTCAGCGGTGCCGTAACGGAGACCATTGCTGCACTGGGCGGAGAAGATCAGCTGGTAGGCGTAGATGTCACCAGCACCTTCCCTGAATCGGTGAAAACCCATGCCCAGGACCTCGGACATATCCGAAGCATTACGCTGGAACCTATTGTGGCCCTGCAGCCCGATGTGGTAGTGGCCGCAGCGAAAGACCTTAACCCGGAGTTACAGACAAAACTGAAGGAGGCCGGGATCGAAGTCAGGCTAATCAACCAGGAATATTCGGTAGCGGGCGCTAAAAATCTTATTGAGACCGTGGGCGAGCTGCTGGGGAATAGCGACACGAAATCGCTGACCGACAAGATCGATGCCGACCTGGCGCAGGTACAGAAGTTTGAGAAAACACCCAAAGTGCTTTTTATCTATGCCCGCGGGGCCGGTACCCTGATGGTGGCCGGTGATAAAACCCCGTTCTCGGAGATCGTGCAACTGGCCGGCGGAGAAAATGCCGTTACCGGCTTTGACGATTTTAAACCGCTTACTCCTGAAGCCCTGGTACAGGGAAATCCCGATGTGATCCTTCTGTTTGATTCCGGCCTGGTCAGCTTAGGCGGAGTGGAGGGTTTACTGGCCGTGCCGGGAGTGGTTCAGACCGCAGCCGGCAAGAATAAGGCGGTGATCTCCCTGGACGGCGGCCTGATCTCCAATTTCGGCCCCCGGACAGGAGAAGCTGTGCTTGCATTGAACAAGGCTTTGGCCGAAAGAGTAAAGTAAGGGGTTTTGAAGAATAAGCTTCCGTTGTACCTGTTGGTTTCGTTCCTGGTGTTGCTGTTGCTGGCATGGGTGTCGTTACACATGGGCGTTTACCGGTTTGAAGAATCTTCCGTGCTGAAAATTACCGTGAGCCTTCTGAGCGGAAATTCGTCAGTGTCTGACACGGATGCTTATATCATCGGGAAAGTGCGCCTGCCCCGGGTGGTGATGGCCATGCTGGTAGGAAGTATTCTGGCGGTTTCGGGTACCAGTCTTCAGGGGATTTTCAAGAACCCGCTGGCCACGCCCGACCTGATCGGGGTTACAGCCGGCGCTACCCTGATGGCTGCTGTGACCATTGTACTCGGCGAGTCGGTGAGGTTGGTTATCCCGGAGGCGCTTCATTATTCTATGGTCAGTATCGGGGCGTTTATCGGCGCTTTGGGCGCCATTTCGCTAGTCTATACTATTGCTTCCGGCGGCGGAAGGACCAGCGTGGTGATCATGCTGCTGGCCGGTGTGGCGATCTCTTCCCTGGGTTTTGCCCTGGTGGGCTTTATGACATATGTGGCTAAGGATGACCAGCTTCGTGATCTCACTTTCTGGAACCTGGGCAGCCTGGGCGCCGCTACCTGGACCAAGAACGGTATCCTGGCTGCGGTGATGCTGGGAGCCTGCAGTTACCTGGTCACCAAAGGCAAAGCGCTGAATGCGATGATGTTGGGTGAAAAAGATGCGGAACATCTGGGCATAAGAGTGGAAAGGGTCAAGCGATTAACCGTGCTACTTTCGGCTCTTATGGTGGGTACGGCGGTGGCGTTTTCGGGAGGGATCGGTTTTGTAGGGCTGATCATCCCTTATATTCTGCGATTGCTGTTCAGCTCTAATTACGCGGTGATCCTCCCTTTGTCGGCCGTATGGGGGGCGGTGCTGCTGCTGGCTGCCGATACGATCAGCCGCACTATAGTGGCCCCGGCAGAGTTACCCATTGGTATACTGACCGCCCTTTTGGGTGCACCGGTGTTTATCGCTATTCTTGTCCGCTATAAAAAATCAATGTAATGGTAAAAGGACATAAAATATCGTATTCACATAAAAACTATTCCATTCTTAAAGGAGTGGATGTGTCGGTGGAGTATGGTGATATGCTGGTGATCGTGGGGCCGAACGGCGCGGGAAAATCGACCCTGCTGAATGTGCTGGCGAATGAAATATCCCGGAATACGGAAGACATTTATTTTAAGCTGAAGCGTTTCAGGGAATGGGATGTTTTGGATTTGTCAAAAAATAAGGCGAAATTTTCCCAACATTATAACGGTGATATTCCCCTGCCGGTGCGGGAGGTGGTTCTCATGGGTCGGTATCCCTATTTTAACTCGATACCCGGAAGTGCCGATCTTTCGGCGGTGGAAGAGGCCATGAAGGAAGTGGGAATATGGGAATTGAGTGAAAGGGAGTACAATTCACTGTCGGGAGGAGAGAAACAAAGGGTGCACCTGGCACGGGTAATGGCCCAACTGAGGAACGAGATAGGGCATAAGCTGGTGTTGCTGGATGAGCCGCTGAATAACCTGGATGTCAGGCATCAGTACCAGGTATTGGAGCTGATGACAGGTTTTGCGAAAAGGGGTAATACCGTGGTAACGGTGTTGCACGATCTGAACCTGGCGGCGCGGTTCGCTACGAAAGTGCTGATGATGAAGAATGGTAGTGTGCTGGCTCAGGGGGCTCCTGAAGAGGTATTGACGGGAGAGATCATATCGGAAGCCTACGGGTTTCCCTGTCGTATATGGACAGACCCGGCCCATCAGCACCCGGTGATCCTTTTTGGAAATTAAGAGATTTTAAATTTGGATAAATATATGGAAACAACGGCAATTTCGCTGAAAGAGAGATGGGGGGCTTTAAAGGCTGAAAATCCCCGGTTAAGAATAAGAAATGCGGCTGAGAAGCTGGGCGTAAGTGAAGGTGAGCTGCTGGTCACCGATCTGGGTAAGGGGGTAACCCGCCTGCGGAATGAGTTTGCGGCCATTCTTCTGGATGTGGAGCAACTCGGAAAAGTGATGGGACTTACCCGGAATGATGAGTGTGTTCATGAGCGTAAAGGCGTTTATCTGAACGGCGACTTTTCCAATCCGCATGCCCAGATCTTTGTAGGCGATGATATAGATATGCGGATCTTCCTTTCCGCCTGGGCTTCGGCTTTCGCGGTGGTGGACGGCGACAAAAAGAGCCTTCAGTTTTTCGGTAAGGACGGCTCCGCCATTCACAAGATCTATCTTACGAAAGATAGTGACCCGGCGGCTTTTGATGCTTTGGTGGAAAAATACCGCTCAGACGACCAGACCTCAGAGCTGGCTGTAGAAGAGATTCCGGCACCGGCAGTGGAGAAATCCGACAGTGAGATCGATACGGAAGGCTTCAGGCAGGCCTGGCTCGACCTGAAAGATACTCACCATTTCTTCGGACTTTTGAGGAAATACGGTGTTAGCCGTACGCAGGCCATGCGCCTGGCGCCGGATGCTTATCATGCCGGGAAGATAGGCAATGAAAAAGTAGCGGAGCTATTGGAGAAGGCGGCTAAAGCCGATTTTCCGATCATGGTATTTGTAGGAAACCGGGGAAATATCCAGATCCATACCGGCGAGGTGAAGCGGGTGCTTTGGCACGAAAGCTGGATCAATGTGATGGATCCCGACTTCAATCTCCACCTGGATACCGCCCGAATCCATGAGACCTGGGTAGTGCGCAAGCCTACCGAAGACGGTATCGTAACGGCGGTAGAGGTCTTTAACGATAAAAGAGAGATCATTGTACAGTTTTTCGGAAAGCGTAAGCCGGGACTTCCCGAGCTGGCGGAGTGGCAGGAGTTGGTGAGATCTTTGGAAGAGTGATTATAAAGACGCCGCCCCGTTTCAGACCGGGCGGCGTCTTTGTTTTTTAAAAATCACGTATATTTATATCCTATTTGAATACCAGATGAAGAAATTATTCGCTTTAACTGTTTTGTTGTATACGGTTTCCCTGCATGCCCAGGATCTCCCGGCCTATAAAATTTATAATTCGAAAGGAAAGGCTGCGGGTTTCGCAAAAATGGTCAGGGAGCTTGAAAAATACGATGTGGTATTGTTTGGAGAATACCATAACAGCTCGATCGTGCACTGGCTGCAGCTTAAAACCACGGAAGCACTCTATGAAAAGGCGGGAGACCGGTTGATGCTGGGTGCCGAGATGTTTGAGCGCGACAACCAGGAGGCCGTGAATCGTTACCTCGCCGGGGAATCTGACGATAAGAAGCTAGCGGAAGAGGCCCGTTTATGGAAAAATCATCCTACGGATTATAAGCCTCTGCTGGATTTCGCCAAAAGTAAAAAGCTTCCGATGGTGGCTACAAATGTGCCGCGACGCTATGCTTCCACGGTAGCCCGGAAAGGCGTAGACAGCCTGATTCTGGAACCGCATGAGAAGGAATGGGTAGTAAAGCTGCCCTATGTGGTGACGCTCGAAACACCGGGATATGAGGAAATGAAAAGCATGATGGGCGACCATGCGGGGGGAAGGGCCATGAATTTTGTGGCTGCCCAGGCTATCAAAGACGCTACCATGGCGGAGTCTATTCTGAAGCATCTGGAGCCCGGTAAGCTCCTGCTGCATTATCACGGAGATTTCCATAGTAAACAATACGGAGGCATTTACTGGTATCTGAAACAGGCCCGGCCGGATCTGAAGATCGCGGTGATCTCCCTGGCGGAAAGTGAGGACAGTGCCTTACCGCTGCCGGGCGATTTTGTGAGGACGGATTTTAACCTGGTGATCCCGAAAGACATGACCAAAACGTATTAAGGAAGATGTTTAAAAAGCAGGTAAACTGCTGCGTTGTTTTCGGAATTCGGACTCAGTTACATACTACAGTATGCTCCTTCGTCCTCATCCTCAACGTCTTGCATTTTACCTGCTTTTTAAATATCTTCTCGGGCCATAAACAACGAATAATTTTCAGACGGCCTTATCTTCGGCATTTTAGTCACCTGGCCTTCCAGGGCGGCTGCGTTTACCTTTATTCGGTCACCGCCTTTAATTCTACCCGGATCCGGGTATAGTACAGGGTAGTGACGGCTTCAAAGCCGGAATCAGTACCCACGATGACCCACAGGTTACCCTGGCTGTCGGTTTTCCCGGTAAATTCTCCCGTGCGGGTAACCAGCGTGTATTCGGATTCGGGTTTGCCGTTAGAAATGTCGCCGATCACCTTCATGTCTTCCCCGTCGGTCGCCTGTTGTATTTTTGAAATGTTCATCCGGTAATGACCATCCGTGGAATCCAGCACCTTTTTCGGCTCTTCGGAGGCCAGACCGATGCCCATATAAACGCTGTGAGCAGGAGAGCCTCCCACACCGACAGACTCCTCGGCGGCATTGGTGGCGAACTGGATCTCAAAGGTACCCTTATACAATTGATCGGGCCGATGCAGGCTGACTTTTCGGGTCAGGTACATGAAAAGATCGTCACTGTGGTTACTGCCGGAGATACGTACGGCTTTTTTGGTGGTATCCAGCGGGGAGGGCAGGTGGGAATGTGTGACTGAAAATTCCCAGTCTTCTTCTACACCTTCAGGATAATCTGCAAACCCGCCGATCCAATCGGTTGTGGAGGTATTAAAGTTGTGGTCGATGATCGTCGACATCCGGTCGAAGTCGTCTTCTTTTGTACATGATAAACCCAACATCACCCATACTACTGCAATAATTTTTCTCATGATAAATTGTTTGATTAATTTATTACAGAGACCGGATTATGGCCGGGATGGTTGGAATTTATTTCATTAATATCCCACACTGGTATTATCTGCCCGGGGATCGGATGCCCCCTCAAGCATGCCGTCGGGGTAAACCAGGATGCAGTCCATACGGCCCAGCGTGCCGCTTTGCTGATCCATGATGTAGCCTTTTTTGCGCAGCTCTGCGAGCGTGGTTTCGGAAAAGGCACCTTTTTCAAAGACGGTACGGTCAGGAAGCCACTGATGATGAAATTTCAGGGCATTCACCGACTGTTGCATGGTCATTTTATGGTCGATCACATTAAGAATGGTCTGGAAAACCGAGGTCATGATTGTGCTCCCACCGGGAGTCCCGACCACCATAAAGAGCTTCCCGTTTTTTTCAACAATGGTGGGGGTCATAGAACTCAGCATACGTTTACCGGGAGCTATTTCATTGGCTTTGTTACCAATCAGTCCAAACATATTGGGCACCCCGGCCTTGATGGCGAAGTCGTCCATTTCATTGTTCATGAGGAAGCCCCCCCCTTCTACGATCACCTTGGATCCGTAAGCGCCGTTAATGGTGGTGGTCAGTGAAACAGCATTGCCTTCTTTGTCTACTACGGAGAAGTGTGTGGTTTCCATAGATTCATGGCCCGGAACAGAGCCGCCCCGGATATCCGAGCTTTTGGAGGCAATTTCCGGGTTGAAGTCTTTCCAGCGTTCTTTCAGGTAATTTTTGGAGATCAGCCGGTCTAAAGGCACTTCAATGAAGTCGGTATCCCCCAGCCATTTGGCTCGGTCGGCGTACACTCTTCTTTCCGCTTCGATCATCACCTGGGCGGTTTGGGCGGAGTTCCAGCCCCATTGCTGCAAGGGGTATTGCTCCACCAGCTTCAGCATCTGGATAAGTGCTATGCCGCCGCTGGAAGAAGGCGCCATGGAGATCACTTTATGACCCCGGTATTCTGCCGTGAGCGGTTTCCGCCAGGCCGATTTATATTGTTTAAGGTCTTCATGGGTAATGATCCCGCCGCCTTTTTTCATTTCGGCGACCAGCAGATCAGCGGTTTTGCCGCTGTAAAAACCTTCCCGTCCCTTATCCCGTATCCTTTTGAGGCATTCGGCCAGGTCTTTTTGTACCAGGAGGTCTCCCTTTTTCCATTCTGTACCGTCGGGTTTGATAAAATACTGCAGGTCCGGTCCGTTGACCTCCAGGAAAGTTTTTTTATAGTTATTGAGCCCTCTGGCCTCCCTTTCAGTAAGGATCACGCCTTCTTCTGCCAGCCGGATGGCGGGCCCGAGGATCTTCTCCCAGGCTATTTTTCCCAGCCGGGTGTGCATCTCAAAGGTACCGTCTACCGAGCCCGGAACCCCGCTGGCGAGGTGGCCTTTCAGGCTAAGGCCCTCGATGACGTTTCCGTCTTTATCGAGGTACATATCGCGATGCGCTGCGAGAGGTGCTTTTTCGCGGAAGTCGATGGAGTGAAGATTTCCGTTATGTTCCCGGATGATGGCAAAGCCGCCTCCGCCCAGGTTTCCGGCGAAGGGGAAGACCACTACGAGGGCGTAATGGGTGGCAATGGCGGCATCGATGGCATTGCCACCGGCCTGTAAGATCTCCAGCCCGGCTTTGGAAGCTTCTTCATGGGCCGATGCGACCATGCCGTTTTTCCCGAAGACCCCCTTTCTGTCTGAATAGAAGGGTTGAGCGTTCGGGTCTTCAACAAACAGGTTGAAGAGGTCTTTCGACGCCTCTTTTTTGGGCACGTTTTTACATGATCCTGCCAGCAGAAAGGTAATAAAACAAAATACAAAAAATGAGAATCCGGTTTTCATCAGTTCCGAGGTTTTCCGTCAATCCCTAAAATTGACCGTTGGTTTGTTCTAAAAGCGTATTTGGTAAAAATAAGGCTTGAAACTACATATTTTTTGGTGACTTTTACAATAAAAAAATAGGTAAATGCTTTTTTTACGGCTTACGCTTGAAAGTTTCCGGTTTGCCTGGCAGGCGCTGCGCTCCAATATTTTGCGTACGGTACTTTCTCTTCTGGGAGTTACGGTAGGTATTTTTTCCATTATCGGGGTATATACCATGGTAGATTCCCTGGAAACCAATGTGAAGGCCGGTCTGAGCTCTATCGGCAGCCAGTCGATTTACATTGAGAAGTTTCCCTGGGGTATAGGGGAACAGGAATATCCGTGGTGGAAATATTTTATGCGTCCACAGCCTACTTACCGGGAGTTCCGGAGCCTGAAGAATACCCTGAAGGAAGCAGATGCCATTGCCATCATGTCGTGGAATACGGCTACGGCCAAAAGAAAGAGCAACAGCTTCGGCAGCCTGGTGCAGGGGATATCGTTTGAGTACGACAGGATCAATGAGACACCCGTGGAGAAGGGGCGTTATTTCCTGGAGCAGGAGATAGACGCGGCCCGGCCGGTGGCTATCCTTGGGGCTAATGTGGCAGAAACCCTGTTCGGAGAGGAAGATCCGGTAAATCAGCGGATCAAGGTGAAGGGGGAGAATTTTACGGTCATTGGCGTAGTGGAAAAGAAGGGTAAGCAGATGGTGGAAGTGGGGGGTAATCCCGACGATAAGATATTTATCCCTTTTCTGAAGCATAAGCGGATGTTCAGTTCAGGAAATCTTACCGGTACCATACAGGCAAAGGCCATGGATGCGGAGGGAGGGTTGGAGAACCTGGAGAGTGAGCTCAGGGGACAGATGCGTACACTGAGAGGACTGAAACCTTTGGCGGAAGATAATTTTGCGTTGAACCGGCCCGATGCGTTGGTTAATTTCATGACCACTATTTTTTCTTCCATCCGGACCGGTGGATTTGTGATCGGCTTATTTGCACTTCTCATAGGAGGTTTCGGAATAGCCAATATTATGTTTGTGTCCGTGAAGGAACGAACCAACATCATCGGCATTCAGAAATCACTGGGAGCCAAGAATTTCTTTATCTTGTTTCAGTTCCTGTTTGAGGCGGTATTTTTATGCCTTCTGGGCGGGCTGATCGGTTTGTTGCTGGTGTACCTGGCCAGCTTTATCAAACTGGGCACGATGGACATTGTGCTGACCACCTCCAATATGATCTTCGGACTGGTGATCTCCAGCATTATCGGTGTGGTGGCCGGGTTGATACCGGCTTTCCAGGCGGCGAATATGGATCCGGTGATCGCAATACGAGCGAAGTAGGTGCTCCAAAAGAGCACAAAATGCTGCGTTGTTTCGGCGTTCGGTAACTCAGTAGAGACGCAAGATCTTGCGTCTCTACCGTACTACACTCCTTCCCCCTCATCCTCAATGCCTTGTATTTTGTCGCAGCAGCGAACCGCCACTTAATGGAATACCTACTGTGGCCATAAGGCAGCCTTTTTTACTTTCCTGGTTCAATACAAGTTAACTGAACATGGTTCGCAGGTGCTTTCCGGCCAGCCCGGCGAAGCCCGTGGCCAGCCCGGCTACCAGGGTGACGATGAGCAGGATCAGGGCCAGGCTCGGAACCTGCGCCAGAACAGCGCTGCTGCCTGTAAATAAGGCTCCGATCTTATCCACGAGATTTTCTTTTCCCGAAAAGACCAGAATAAGCGAATAGCCTGCCCATAAGGTAATGGCAGCCAGTGCAGAGACGTTAAATGCCTGTTTCGCTGTTCGGGCTTTAAGTGCACAGATCAGGCAGGCCACCAGTGGCAGGGCCCACCAGGGACCCAAGAGGGACCCGATGGCCCCCAAAATTATAATTAAGAAGTACAGCATCACTTTTTAGGATTAATAATTACATTCTTCAGATGTTTGTTTATTTTTTCGTCTTTGGTCTTCATGAAGATCAGGGGGTTTAGCTTACCTTCTGACCAATCGTCGATCATGTTCTCATAGTATTTGCTTGAGGGGCGTCCCGACTGTCCCCCCGGGTAGAGTCCGTAGGCGCGGGGCCATTCCTTGTCCAGTTCCACCACCATCCGCCATGAAGGCCCGTTCCGGGAAGTGGTAGCGTTGACGATCTGGCTTCCGCCGCCGTTTTTGACGGTGGTTCTGCTAAAGCTTTTGAATGCCGGAACCAGGTGATTGATACCGGTATTTTTTACTTTATACCAGGCCCAGTTTTCTTCATTCATAGGGCCATGATGTTTGGTAAGTGAGTCAAGAGAAGCCTTGAAGCTGCCCAGAACGATGTAATCGAACGTCTCTACAGTGTCTGCCGTGAGAACATTATCAAACCACCGCGAACCGGGTTCGGTGGTAACCAATAGTGCCGTCCGGTCATTGGCCGGGTACAGCATATTATTATTCCAGGAAAACTCGTCGTCCCAGATCCATTCGCCCAGTTCCGAGATCCAGGTCTCAAAGATGCTGGTTGCTATGGAGGAAGCGCTGTTTTCCCTGTCCCATTCTTTCAGAAGCTTAATCGACGACAGCATGTCGGGCGTGGCATACCTCTCCAGCGCCGGGATCAGCGCAGGCAGGGTTCGATCGGCCATCAGGCTGTAGTTATCATTCTGGAGGTTTCTCAGGCTGTCGGCATTGGCATTTTTGAGCCGGGTAAGGCGGTCGTTGATCCTGCGGCCACGGTAGGCCGGAGCGAATTTCCAGCCCAGATAATAGGGATAAGAGGGATCGGTAGAAAACTGGTTGGCCGAGCTTACAAATCCCCGCGGCGGATTTTTGACGGCAGGATTCTGTTCAAAAGGAATGTACCCCTGCCAGTCGTGCTCCGGGTTAGTGCCGTCGAGAATAAATTTACCCTGATTTTTCCACTTTAAGGGAAGTTTTCCGTTGACCGTTATGGCAATATCGTTTTCATTGCTGGCAAACACAAAATTTTGTGCAGGGGCCGAATAGACAGACAGGGCCTCCCGGTAGTCGTCATAATTCCGGGCGCGGTTCAGGGCCAGAAATGTGCTCAGATCGGAGCCCGTACTGTAATGCGCTATCCATTTCATGGCGTGTCCGGCCGGTGTATTCCAACCATAATTCTCTTTTTTATCTTCGTTGTACACAACGGGCCCATGGTGGGTATAGACCAGTGTATCCTGTACTATCCTGCCGTTCTTAAAGCGGAATTCTTCAATATAGGTTTTGGCAGGTTTCCACTGGTTATCATGCCAGTATTCTTTGCGGGCGCTGTCTTTGAAACGGATCCGGTAAAAATCCATGACGTCGCTCCCCACGTTAGTCACGCCCCAGGCCACATCTTTATTAAAGCCGATGATGATGCCGGGGCAGCCGGGCAGGGCTACTCCGTACACGTTGAGCCCCGGAGCGGAAAGCTGCATCTGATACCAGATCGACGGAAGGCTCAGGCCCAGGTGAGGGTCATTGGCCAGGATAGGCAGCCCCGTGGCCGATTTGCTTCCGGCAATGGCCCAGTTATTGGAACCTATGCCGGGATCCGGCCGGGCGATATAATGGCTGAGCAGCTCTTTCTGCAGGGGCGGAAGGGTGACTTCCGGTGTTTTCACCGGTTCCGGGGTGAAATTCCAGGGAGTTCCGGAGGGAATGACCGGAGATTCTACCGAAGGATAATCCGGAAAGAGGTCATTGACGGTATCAATGCCGTATTGGGCCAGCACGTTGGTCAGCCGGAAGTCGTCGCTATGGCCATTCAGGGTCTGACGCATATTCATGAGCATCAGAATGGTTTTCAGTGGTGTCCATTCTTCGGGTTCGTATCCCAGTATTTTGTATTCCACAGGCAGTTTCTTATACGTAAGCTGTGAAATATAGGCATTGACGCCGGCGGCGTAAGCGTTGAGTATGCGCCAGGCTTTTTCATCTTTTTTCTGATTTTCAACGATCTCTTCTGCGGCGCGGGCCATACCCAGCCGCCGGTTATAACGGTCATACTCAAAAGCGGCCTCTCCAACCACTTCCGTCAGGCGACCGGAGGAAACCAGTGTATAGAACTCCATTTGCCAGAGCCGGTCTTTGGCTACCAGGTAGCCCTGCGTAAAATACAGGTCGTCTTCGTTCGCTGCAAAAACATGCGGTACGTAATTGTTGTCATACACTACTTTAACCGGCTCATTTACCCCTCTGAGAAAGATTTCTTCCGAGAGGTCTTCCTCCAGGGTAGTGTTCTGAAGGAAGCCGTGAAAAGGGCTGAAAAATTTTCCGAGGGGAGGCACGCTGCCCAGGGGCTTGTTGAAAAAGTAGATAAGGGCTATGGCGACCAGAGGACTCCACAGATGTTTAAAAAATTTCATAAGGTTATTCGGGTTGATGTTCTTTTCTCAACAGGTCGTTCACGGTCTTCACCGGGTTAAAGGTGATGAGCGGAACTTCCACAAATAGCGTATTCCAGTCGGCCATGGCCCCGTTCCAGAGGCCGGGCAGTTCCTGGGCTTTCAGGGTTTTGCCGCTTTGTGATTTTTCCGTAATAAAGCCGGTTTTATTGTCACGGAAGCCGGGCAGGGGGTAGTACTCTTTCCGCTCATTGCGGAAAGAGCAGATAAGATCTACCGGATTGAAATGAGTGGCGTTCTCAAATATGGTCTTTTGTTTTTTGTTGCTCATGTCAAACTGGGCAGACTCCACCACCTGCAGGGAGACCGAGCCGTCTTCGTTGGCTACCCAGAAAGGCCCCCCGCCGGGTTCTCCTACGTTTTGTACCATTCCGCACACCCGCAGCGGGCGTTTTAATTTGGCCAGTACAAATTTCAGCTTTTCGTCTGCAGGCCACAGCCTGAAGCCTTTGGGCGGATCCACATTCAGTTCGTTTTTCAGAAAACGCGCCGCCTTGTTGATCATAAAAAGACTGGGCTCCGGTTTCTCCAGGCGCTTTATAAAGTAGAATATTTTTTTCTGGTAATCCAGGAGCAGGCCGGCCAGGGCCTTTTTGTAGGTTACGGTCTCTTTTTTCAGGTGGTCGGGTACCACGTTATCAATGTTTTTGATGAAGACCACATCGGCCTTAATGTCATCCAGGTTTTCCAGGAGAGCTCCGTGGCCGGCAGGACGGAAAAGCAACTTTCCGGCCTTGTCGCGAAAAGGATTATTATCCGGGTCTACCGCAATGGTGTCGGTAGAGGGTTTTTGTTCAGAAAAGGTGATGTTGTATTTTACACCGTATTTTTCTTCGTAGCGGGCTTTTACGGTATTGATCAGTGATCTGAATTTCCGTTTATGCTCCGGCGAAACGGTAAAATGCAGCCTTACTTTCCCTTTATTATTGGCATAAAGCGCGCCTTCTACCAGGTGCTCTTCCAGGGCGGTACGGGTGCCGTCGGGGTAAAGGTGGAACTCCAGCAGGCCTTTGGGCAGGTTGCCGTAATCCAGTCCGTTTTTTCCCAGCAGGGCATTCAGTTTGTTTTGAAGGGAATTGCCCTGGAGATGGGTGGTGAGGCTGTTATAAAATGCAAATTTTTTGATCTCCCCATCAAATTGTTCCACCGATTTGTCGGTTTTACCGTCGTCTTTGGCCGCATAAAGGGCCTTAAACATCCGGCTGGCTGCGCCGGAGGCGGGAACAAACTTTACCAGGCTCTTTTTGGGCGCCTGCGCATCAAATAACTGAATATAGCTGTTGAGTTGTTCTCCGGAAAGTTTGAGGATCCCGTCGCCGATGGTGGCTGCTTTTACGGCGTTGATAAAGGGGAAACCGGTTTTGAAATTTTCAATCTGGTTTTGGATGGTAGGAAGGTCGCTATTGCGGTCTTTTATCTGTTTAAGGTCTTTTTCTGTAAAACTCATTGGGGGCATTTCGGATTAAGAAAACCAATTTATACAAAAACTAACGAAAACAGCAAACGTTTCGGGAAATATTAATAAAGTTTCATATTGGCTCAGCCTGCAGGTAAGCCGGAGAGTTTCGAAAATGAGAAAAGAAAAAAGCCGCTCGTATGAGCGGCTTTCCCAGTTGGCCGACCAGGGCTCGAACCTGGAATAAAGGCACCAAAAACCTCTGTGTTACCATTACACCATCAGCCATTCCTGTAATGTGGGTGCAAAATTACAGGGTAATTTTATATCCTCCAAATACTTTTTGAAAAAAAATGATTACCGGAAACCAGGGGAAGATCTGGGCTGGTGTAGTTGCCTGAGAGAATGAATTTAAGGGGAGTACCATGTCGTGAGGGTTTTGTCGGAAAGGTGGATTTTCCGACAAAACAGGGCTATAATGCCCCCTAAAGGCCTGCTATGACCAAAATGGCCGGGAATTTTCAGGGAGGCTGTGGTCCGGCTGCGGCGTAAGTTCGGATAACCCACCCATGAGCAAAGGAAAAACTTTCGGGGTGGATTTGGGTCATCCCCGATTCATTTCTTAATTTTGCAGTAAAAAATAAAGCTCCTTTATGAAGTTCGGTGTAGTGGTTTTTCCGGGATCCAACTGCGAAGATGATACGATCTTTGCCCTGAAGTACAATCTGCGCCAGGAAGTGGTGAAAATATGGCATAAGGACCATGACCTGCAGAATTGTGATTTTATATTTCTTCCGGGCGGGTTTTCTTACGGAGATTATCTCAGAAGCGGTGCTATTGCCCGTTTTTCACCGGTCATGAACGAGGTGATCGCTCATGCGAATCGCGGGGGCTATGTGATGGGCATCTGTAACGGATTCCAGATCCTGGTGGAAGCCGGGCTGGTACCGGGCGTTCTGCTGAAGAATACTTCGCAGAAATATATCTGTAAGAATATTCATCTTAAACCGGAAAGTGCTTCAGCCCTGCTGACGGCCGGATTGGAAGACCGCGCATATAAAATCCCCATTGCTCACGGTGACGGCCGGTATTTTGCCAACGAAGATACCCTGAAATTACTGAATGACAATGACCAGGTGCTTTTCCGGTATTGTGATGAACAGGGACATATCACGGAAGAGGCTAACCCGAACGGCAGCCTTCAGAATATTGCCGGTGTGACCAATAAGAATAAGAACGTATTCGGGATGATGCCTCACCCGGAGCGGGCCTCCGATAAGGCGCTGGGGAATACCGACGGATTCCTGATCCTGGAACAGATCCTTAATGTAGTGGAGAAATGACGACCCCGTATATCATAGGAATTACAGGCGGGAGCGCTTCAGGAAAGACTTTTTTTTTGAACAGTCTGCTGGAGCATTTTAAGGCCGATGAGGTTTGCCTGATTTCCCAGGATAATTATTATAAAGAAAGAAAGCACGTACCCAAAGACACCAACGGTGTCTTTAATTTTGATGTGCCGGAATCTATTGATTTCAAACAATTTGCCGAACATATTAACCTGCTGAAGAACGGGGAGTCCGTTACTATGAAGCAATATACCTTCGAGTGCGACTTCGAGCCTGATATCATTACCTTACGTCCTGCCCCGGTTATCGTGGTGGAAGGGATCTTTGCTTTTCATGATCCGGCGATCTCTGCGATGCTTGACCTGAAGATCTTTATTGATGCGGTAGAGCATGTAAAAATAAGAAGACGGATTATACGGGATACGAATGAGCGGCAGTATGACCTGGACTCCATTCTTTACCGTTGGGAGAATCACGTGGCGCCTACCTATGAGCGTTTTATACGGCCTACCAAGCAGGATGCGGATATTATTATCAACAATAACCGTGATTTTGAGAACGGCTTAAAATTACTTTCCGTGTATCTTAAAAGCCTGCTGGAAAGGGAGCCCGCCTGGCGTTAAGTTAAAAGCGGTCGCCGCTGCGGTGAAAAACTAAAAGTTAAGGATAAAAGGTGCTTATTTTTAGCATTTGGCTGTAATATCTATAATTAACATGACACCGGTTTGTATTCCTTAAAGGGTGATCCCGATCTGCCATCCCCAGCGTTGTTTCATGCCTTTCTCAAATGCGGTGATCACCTCAAACCGTAAGAGCCTGAAGATGCCGTCTATGCCGTAACCCGCCTCCAGGTAATTTTTCTTCGCCGGGGTTTTCAGGTAATTGATGAAAAGATCTTCTTTTAAGCCGGTAAACCGGGCTATAGGAATCTGCGTCACCAGCAGCTTCCGGAATTCATTGATCGCGTGAAACTTGACATAAGCGCCCTTGGTGGAGTAGCGGTAGTAATTATCCGGGCTGATCTGCACGGGCAGATGGGTGTTTAAGAGGCGGTAAAAGGAGTAGGTGCTGGTGGTGGTTTCCGAGATCTTGATGCTGTTGACATGCTTCATATCCATCAGGTATATCCGGGAATCAGTCAGGAATGTTCCCGTTTCTGCATAATATTTCAATTTTACTGCGGGCCCGCTGCTTACCGAGTGGTCTAACCCGAAGCTGAGGAAGTCGTAATTAACGTCAGCCATGCCTTTGGTATAGTTTAGAGTGAAAGTGGGCCAGTCAGTGCCGGCATACGTCCTTATACCATTCCGGACCTTATATTTCGCCCCCGGCCGGTATTGCAGGGAGTTTGACCAGATGAGAGCATTATGGGGGGCAAACCCGGAATCTACGAGCTCTTCGTTAGCCGGAACGTTGGAGGTAGGTTCGCGCTTTCCTATGGCCAGGGGAAGGTTTGGCAGATTGGACAAGGGACTCCTGTGGGCAAATTCCACTTTAACTGCAGCCCTGAAAATGTTACTCTGTGTATAGTTGTATCCCAGATAGCCGCCCTCTTTGAGGTAAAGCTGCATAAGGTTGATCTTAAACAGGTTGACTATGGTATTGGCAAAGGCAGGAATAGCCTGTGAAGAGTCAAAGGTTTGGGTAAAGCCTCCACCTCCGATGATCAGGTTATGGCGCCCTTTTTTCACCGTGAGATCAGAGGTGGCCATCAGGCGGTTCATGCCGAAGGAATAACGCACCGTATTGTCGAGGTTAAAGCCCCATCTGTCATGACGGTATTTGTTCCTGCTAAACTTCAGGCGGGTTTCCGTAAATATTCCTTCCACCATATTATAATTTACCCCCACAAAGGGCAGCAGGGGGGAAGTATAGCTGAACGCTAATTTCTTCCCGATGATAAAGTTGTCGCCGATAAATATCTTACTCCAGGGAGTGTCCTTCTTTTTGGGAGTTGTTTTTTTTACACTGTCCATTTTCTGGACCACCCGTATGCTGTCGCCCACCTGGTAGCCTTTCATCTCTTCCAGTGTAAGCGGTATAGACCGGATGGACTCCCAGTATTCCGTAGAACGCTTCAGCGCCAGGGAATCGGTAGATACGGAGTCGATGGTCACCGTATTGCGCTCTTCTTTTTTCTGTTCGGCCTTTTCTTCTTTTTCCATCTGCTTTGCCAGTCGGTTCAGCTCTTTTAAGGTCAGCTCTTTCTGCGTTATTGAAACATCTTTCCGGGCTTTGGGCTGAGGGGCGTCTTTGGTATCCAGCACCTTCACTTCGGCTACATATTTCTGGTTGATCCTGAGCGCTTTATATTTGGGGTTGACCTGTAATTTGGCGCCAAAGTCGAATCCAAAGGGTTTGCCGCCGAAATCGATCACCTGGCTTACCGGAACCCAAACCTCCTGGTGGGGGCTGTACAACTGTTTCAGCTTAATAGTAAAGCCCTGGTTGACGGTTTCCGCCTCAATGCTGTGAATGCACCACAGGTCATCAATGATGTAGATGGTTCCCCGGCAAACACCCGGTCCGTAGCTCCTCGGAATGATCTTTATTTTGTTGATGATGCGCCCGCGGTCTTCAAAGTAACCCAGGTATTCGAAGCGGTAATACGAAAATGCCTTGGGTGAAAGAGGCGACACGAGGTCGAGGTCGCGCGGGATATCGTAGAAGTTGACGAGGTAGTAGGCACCGGAGATATCGACTTCATCGAAGCTCATTTTTTTGGCCAGCACTTTGGTTACCCGCTTATTGGGTTGGGTAAACCTGAGGTTGACCAAAGCTTCGGACACAAAAGGCACACCCACTTTTATGTTGTTTTTTTCGAGCTGTTTTCGGAACAAGGCCGGCACCTTATTGATCAGCAGGGTATTTTTTACGTAGACATCGGCATCGTAATGATCTACCTGTTTGTCGTGGATCTTACTCTTGGCAATGGCTTTCCGCATGATGGAGTAGGCGGGGTCTTCGTTGCCTTTGTCTATTTTCACTTCACTGAGCCGGATAGACTGCTCCTGCATGGTGATGTGGAGAAACAACTCTTTTTCTCCGACGTCGACCTTTTCAATGATGGTCTTGTAGCCCAGAAACTGAAACACCAGCTCATAGGCCTTTCCGGCCGCAAGATCCAGGGAGAACTCCCCCTGTTCGTTGGCCATGGTGCCGGTGGTTTCGCTCCTGACCACTACGGAAGCAAAACTCATAGGCTGGCCGGAGGTGTCGCGGATCACGCCTTTTACCCGGGTGGCCAGTGCAGGCAGCGAACCGGCAAGAGTGGCCAGCAGAAACAGCAGGGTTCGGATATTTTTTTTCGAAAGGAGATTTTTTACGGAGATAAGTTTTTTCATGTGTATAAAATTAGTTCCGGGTAGTGAGTTCCGGGTTTTATGGGGTTCGTGTCAAAATCTTTGTCATGAAAACTTCATGGGATCAGGGGCAAACCCTCCTGATTTTCGATACCTTTTTTAATTATTGAACTTTTTGATCGTTTATTTATTATAGTCTGTTGACCGTAAATTATTCAAAGGAATATGTTTTGAAGCAATTTGTGTTAAATTTGCCGGTAATTATAAGAAAATGTCTGAAGCTTCTAAAACCATTACGCTGTTTTTATGGATCGCCTTTTGTTTTCTCCAGTCTTGTGACAGGAAAGGGGTGGAACCCGTAGAACCCGACCCGGAGGATCCTGTGGGAGTAGATACCACAAAAATACCCGTTAAGCCCCGATTCTTCGACGAAAATACATGGATATATCAGCAGATGACCATTAATTATTTATGGGCGGACGATCTACCTGATGAGGATTCCATGGATAAAGCGCTCGAACCGCTGGAGTATTTCTACTCACTGCTCAATAAAGAAAAGGACCGGTATTCCTATGCTAAGAATACGTATCAGGAGATTGGGGATTACTGGAGCGGTAACCTGGAGTCTTACGGTTTCCGTTATAAGCGGCTGACCGATGAATCGGGATATAAGATGGCGGTTTCGCTGGTCTTAAAGGGAAGCCCCGCGGAAGAAGCCGGATTAAGCCGGGGCGATATTATCACCCGGATAGACGGGGATGTACCTGATGCGGATAATACCGCAGCTTTGCTCGAAAGAAAATCCGCCGTTTTTACCGTAGTTACACCGGAAGACTCCGTCAGGACCCTGAACCTGTCGAAGCGAAAATTCCAGATCGATCCTTTACAGCTTTTCACGATCGTTGAATGGCAGGGCAGGAAGATCGGTTACCTGGTCTATACACAATTTCTTTTCAATTATGAGGAAGAAACCCGCCGGATCTTTCAGCATTTTAAGGATAATAAGGTCGATGAAATGATCCTGGACCTGCGGTTTAACCCGGGCGGCGTAACCCCCATTGCAGAGGTGATGGCTTCTTTGCTGGCCCCGGACCTGGGCAGTAAGGCGAAATTGTTTCACGGGTCGGCGAATGAATACCTGACCCAACAGGCGCAGCAAAACGGGACGGCGTCAGACACCCTGAGGTATTTTACCAATGAAACCGCGAATCTTTCGCACCTGAACCGGCTTTTTGTGATTACCTCCAAATCATCGGCTTCTTCCTCAGAATTGGTGATCAACTGTTTAAGACCTTACCGCTCTGTGCTTACAGTAGGGGGGAATACCTACGGAAAAAATGTGATCTCGACCATCATCACCGACGAGAGCGGTAAATATCCCTTTACGCTTATGCCGGCCTGGAGCTCTATTCTGAATGTCAATAACGAGTCTTCATACGGCAACAAAACCGGGATCCCGGCCGATTACCCGGTAGAGGAAAATGTTTTGCCTTACCGGCCGCTGGGAGATCCGTCTGAAACGCTGCTGGGTGCCGCTTTGGCCATCATCAGCGGGTCAGTGCCGGAAGGTAAAGAGAGGAGAGCGCATAAGGCCAGCACGCTCGACGGATTCCATCATTTTGATACCGGTACGGGGTTTTTGGGAAATAAACGATATAACCCCTGACGGGTTTATGCAATTTTTAATTAATCCCGCAGTTAATATACCATTAATTGCCATTAATAGCTATTTTTGAGCGTCATTTAACGATCACATGAAAAAAATCACTTGTACTGTTTTTCTTTTATTATGGGGCGCCGGGGTTTTTGCACAGGCAAAAAAGGTGAGTGCTGCTTATATTTTTGAGGATTATATCTTTGAGAATTATAACGGGGTCAAGAGGCTGAACGAGGAATTGAAGAAAAGGCAGGAAACTTTTGAGACCGAATTCAATAAGATCGCCCTGGAATACCAGGACGCCAACCTGAAATACCAGGAGAGCATGAAGAATATCGCTGTGGAAACCAGCGAGTCGCTTAATTCCAACTTAAAGAAGGTACAGGCGCTACGGGAGAGCGCCGAAAACTTTCAGAAGGAATCGGAGAAGGAGCTGCAGGAGTTTATGGGGATAAGCATAGCCAGTGTGAAAGAGGAGATTCGCGCTGCTGCCAAAACGGTGTCGCAGCAGAAAGGCATTACCTATATTTTTACCCGGAATAAAACCGACAGTCCGATGAGCCCTTACCGGGTGGTACTTTTTGCCGATGATACCAAAACCACTAATCTGTCGGATGAGGTATTAAAGGTGCTGAATGCCCAGGTGAAATAATACCACCGGCTTTACGCGAAATTACAGAGAAATCTTTTTGCTGATGCAGGAGTGCAATGATAACGGACCTCATCAGGGGTCCGGAGGAGGTATTCCGGCTTTTAAGAATTCAAGGGAATAACCTCCATAAGCTCTTCCGGTGGGTGAACGCATTCACCGAAGGCTGACGACCGATTGATGTATAATTTCCATCAGTTCTTCCGGTGTGCCGCCCACCAGCACTTTTTCCCTGTTTTCCTTTAACACAAACCCTTCTTCGGTCATTTTATCCAGCTGGGCGATCAGTGCGTCATAAAATCCACCGGTGTTTAAAATCATTACCGGTTTTTGATGGAGGTCCAACTGGGCATTGGTCAGGGATTCAAACAGCTCGTCCATACTGCCGTAGCCACCGGGAAGGGTAATGATAATGTCAGCGAGTTCTTCCATCAGGGCTTTCCTTTCCTGCATGCTTTTAACCACCCGGAGCTCTGTACAGCGGTTGTTAGCGATCTCACGGTCGATAAGCCGCTGGGGCATCACACCCAGCACCTGACCGCCCCGGTCCAGCATGGAATTAGACAAAACTCCCATGAGGCCCACATTGCCGCCTCCAAAGAGTAAGCGGTAGTTTTCTCCGGCCAGCAGTTCGCCCAGGCGGGCCGCCGCTTGTGCATATTTATCGGAATTTCCCAGCCGGGAACCACAGTAAACAAGTACGGATCTCATGTCTTTTGTTAATCTTTATGTAAGATAGATTTTTTTTATGCACTGCAGGCGAAAATTTAATTTTTCTGTAGAAATTAAGTTTCAGGAGTAACAGTACCGGTGTGGGTCAGATGACTACCATTTGAAAAATATCCCTGCCAATTACTAAATATTGCTACCACTTACTAAATTTTTGAAGGCCCGGTATTTGAAAAATAACTTTTCCGTACAAACTTCAAAGCATGAAACGCAACAGGTCTGATCGCAAGACCGGATTTATAAACTGCTTTTAGCAAAATTTACCCTGTACAATTTTTAACCAACCTCTTGTTGGTGTTTTTTATTTTTTAATTTTAACTATTAATGCCATGTCTACTAAAAAAGAAGAAAACCTGGGTGAATTGGTCGTTATGTTCGACAACACGGCGCAAATTGACCTGGACAAAAACAGTTTTCGTTCTCTCGGGCGAAAGGATCTCACTACACTGAACAAATCAGTAAGCAGAATCAAGGCAAAGGTACAGCCTATTTTTAACCCCCAAACGGACTTAAAGACTGTTCCGAAAGACTTTGCCGATTTTACCGCAAAAACCAGGATCAATCCATTGGGTTTTTTCAGCATTCAGGCCAAAGTGGCCGACCTGGAGTCGGCTCGTGCAGAGTTTTTGAGGGACTCCTCCGTGATTGCAGCGTATGTAAAACCTCCGGCTGAAGATCCGGATTTCAATTGGCTGACCCCTGATTTTTCAGGAAACCAGGGTTACCTGGATGCGGCGCCGGGTGGTGTGGATGCGCGGTTTGCATGGAAACTGGCAGGCGGTAAAGGAAATCAGGTTAGGGTGGTGGATGTGGAGCAGGGCTTCAATTTTGACCATGAAGACCTTCGTTCCAAAATCTCGGGATTGATTGCCGGAAACAACCGGGCAAGCAGCCGTGACCACGGCACGGCTGTGCTGGGCGTGATCGCTGCCGAAGACAATGGGCGCGGCACTACCGGGATCAGCAACCAGGTCAAACTGATGGCGATTTCCCACAATGGTCTTGGCACCTCTCAGGCAATTATCAAGGCGGCTGATCAATGCCAGGCGGGAGATATCATTCTCCTGGAAGTACACCGGGCCGGGCCTGTGTTCAACTTTGATAGCCCGGAAGGCCAGCGCGGCTACATTGCTATCGAGTGGTGGCCCGACGACTTTGCCGCTGTCCGGTATGCCACTTCCAAGGGGATCATTGTGGTGGAAGCCGCAGGAAACGGAGGAGAAAACTTCGATCTGGAGATCTATAACAAAAGACCGGCGGGCTTTCCGAACAGTTGGAGAAATCCTTTTAACCTGTCGAATCTCCAGTCGGGTGCGGTGATTGTTGGGGCGGGGGCCTCTCCCGGTTCGGGTGTCGACCGGACCATCCTCTCTTTCTCCAACTGGGGCAAGCGGGTGGATGTGCAAGGCTGGGGGCACAATGTGGCCACGACGGGATATGGGGGCCTTCAGGGCGATAAGTTCGTATCGATTGACCCGGCGGCAGGGTGGACCGTGGAGGCCGGATTCCCCAAATCTCCGGTAGGCACCGGTCCCGGATTTCTCTCTGCCTTTGGCAATGGGGTTGATGCGGCTTTCTGGTGTGACCATAATCAGAAGGTGTATTTCTTCAAAAAAGACCAGTACTACCGGGTCGATCCTTCGGTGAGCTGGACCGCGGAAGCGGGCTATCCCAAGCCTATAGCGGGCAATTGGCCGGGTATGCCGGCAGATTTTGCCGAGGGCATTGACGCCGCGCTCTGGAGCCATTCCAATCAGCGGATTTATTTCTTTAAAGGGAATAAATACGTTAAGATCAATCCGTCGGTGAGTTGGAATGTAGAATCCGGCTATCCGAAAAGCATTTCAGGAAACTGGCCTGGGCTACCCGCCTCCTTCAACTCCGGAATCGATTCGGCGATCTACAGCTATACGAATGATAAAATTTATTTTTTCAAAAAGGGGAATTATGTGCGGATCAACCCGTCGGTCAGCTGGAATGTTGAAGCCGGATATCCGAAACCTATCGATCCTAACTGGAAAAACCTTCCTTCCGAATTCAGAAGAGGAATAGATGCGGCCTTCTGGGACAAAACCACGCAAAAGGTCTTTTTTCTCAAGAATGACAATCTCTGGTATACCGGCGGGTTTAACGGGACGTCGAGCGCCTCGCCTGTAGTGACAGGGGCGCTGGCCTGTATCCAGGGAAGATTGAAAGCCCGCGGTAAAACCATACTCACCTCATTTACCGCCCAGCAGCTGATGCGTTCTACGGGCTCTCCTCAAATGCGGCTCAGCGGTATCCAGGAGACGGATGCAGACTCTAACTGGAAAGGAATCAACGCGTCGTTTTCGTCGGGCCTGGATGCCGCGCTCTGGAACGGAAAGAGTAACATGATCTATTTTTTCAAAGGCAGCCAGTATGTTAAGGTCAATCCGAATAACAACTGGAATATCGAGCCGGGCTATCCGAAGCCGATAGACGGTAACTGGCCCGGGCTGCCTTCCGGCTTTACATCGGGCATCAACGCTGCGCTCTGGAGCGATACCAATAAGAAGGTCTACCTGTTCAAAGGAAGCCAGTTTGTCAGGATCGATCCCTTCAACGACTGGAAAATGGATAGCGGTTATCCCAAACCTATCGCAGGCAACTGGCCGGGCATGCCGGCAGGTTTTGCCTCGGGGGTGGATGATGCACTGTACAGCTTTACAAATAAGAAGATCTATTTCTTCAAAGGAAGCGAATATGTCCGGATCAACCCGGCAGTAAGCTGGGATGTGGAACCCGGCTATCCCAAGCCTATAAGCGGGAATTGGCCGGGACTGCCCGCCGATTTCAATAACGGTATAGATGCGGCCGTTTGGAGCGGTACCAACCAGAAGATCTATCTCTTTAAAGGCGAAAAGTATGTTCGGATCAATCCGTCGGTCAGTTGGGATATGGAAGCGGGATACCCGGCCGTCATCGCCCGGCAGCGCATCGGGAACCGGCCCAATCTCAAACAGGTATTTGAACAAAAGGGCATTGCCTCCAACTGGCCGGGCTTTCCCGCCAGCTTCGGAAGCGGCCTTAATGCGTCGTTGTGGAGTGAAACCAACAAGAAAGTGTATTTCTTTAAAGGAAACCAGTTTGTGAGGGTCGACCCGTTCAATAACTGGGAAATGGATGCCGGCTACCCCAAACCCATAGCCGGCAACTGGCCAGGTATGCCTTCCGGTTTTTCTTCCGGGGTAGATGCTGCGCTTTTCAGCCATCACAACGGCAAGATCTACTTTTTTAAAGGAAGCCAGTATGTGCGGATCGATCCGGCCGTAAGCTGGAATGTGGAAGCGGGTTATCCTAAACCCATAGCCGGCAACTGGCCCAATATTCCTGCGAATTTTGCTACCGGCATTGATGCCTGTTTCTTTTCTACTAAAAATAACCGCATTTATATGTTTAAAGGCAACAGCTATATACGGATCAATCCTGCAAGCTCGTACGCTACCGAAGCCGGTTATCCGAGTCTTATCCAGGGGCCCTGGAGAGGAATTCCAGCCTCCTTTGAGAGTGGTCTGGATGCCGTGCTCTGGAATGAGAAAAGCAAGCGCGTGTACTTCTTCAAGGGCAACCAGTACCTGAAGATCAACCCGGATGATAACTGGACCATGGAGGCCGGCTATCCGTTGGGGATCATTAATTAAATTATCAGGAGGGTACCTGAGGAGTGTTATCTGCATGACCCTGCGCGGCGCGGCCACGCAGGGCAGGGGTGACACAGGCAATGACTGCGCGGCGCTTGCATCGAAGCCCGGATACCGCACTTCTCAGGTACCCCCTTTTCCCATTATCTTAGTTATTCTGATGGCACGGCAAACCAATTATCTGATCAGTTTCGTTTTTCTTCTGACCTTGTCGGTAAGTGTGACCAAGTGCAACTCATCAAAAAAGAAACAAACCAGCATGGAAACTAATCAAAAAGAAATCATTTTCAGTATCCGGAAACGCTCCGGAATAGACGTACGGGTAGGGGTTTTCTTTCCTGCAGACAAAGAAGATGTGAAAAATCTGAACGATCAGATTCAAAGAAACAAGATCAGGATCTCCGGTACGGTACCCGGAGAAGAAGGTAAAGAGGGGCCTGCCTATCAGTATTACCGTGCTGCGGGCAGTCAGGGTATACCCGCTTTCCTCCAAAGTCTCCAAAAGATGTCCTGGATAGAAAGCGCTTACCTGAAGCCATTGTCTGAAGACCCTTCAAACTAGTTTTTCTGACCCGGGTATGGAACCGCTTTTTACGCACCTCGGGGTGTTGATCAATCCGGTCGGTAAGGAAATGTTGGTCGGATTGATTTCCTCAGAGGTATTTCTCGACAAAGATCTTTCCCGGAATTTTCTAAACCGGGAGGTAGAGAGTTTTGATGAAGGTTTTCAGGCCCAGCTCTATTGCGGACCCGGCGATTGCCTTTGTATCCAGGTGAATTCCGTCTCAGAAAGCGTTATACACCTGATCAAAGCCAGCCTGGATGCCAACTGCCAAATTTGGAAAATGGTAGCCGGACTGGACATAGGGCCGCAGAAGACCCTGGTGAGTACCGTGGCTGAGCTTCCTGAGACAATCAGCCTCCCATCCCGGACAAAGTTGAGGCGTGGCACATTGAAGCAGTCGGTTACGGATGAATTCAACCGGGGGAATTACCGCTGGCGTTGTTCGGTGCTGACCCCGGAGCTGCTGGAAGGATTGGCCTTTTCCCCTGAAGAAAAGTCATTTCTGAGCAGGCTTGCGGCTTCGACCGCTTTGCTGATGAACAAAAACAGCGCGCTGGCAGCACTCCGGGAATGCGGGATTTCCATACCCCGTACTTCCTTTCTGAGTGGTCATTCGTTTGAAGGCTCTCTGGGAAAGTTACCCGGTAAGATCAGGTATGTATTCAAACCGGCCGGCGGAGCTGCCGGAACGGGGGTTTTTCCGGCAGGAGCCGGCGGAAGCCCCCTGTATAAAATCAAAGCGCACCTTGCCGATCTAAGCCGGGAAAAGCTTCTCCCCCGGGAGTTTCAGGTTCAGGAATTCGTGGAGGGCCAGCACTGGGGCATCACTTACCTTCTTTTGCCGGATCAAAGATGGAAGATTCTTCAGATCCACCGCCAGCTTATGGGGACAGATCACCGGTTCACCGGTGCCGTCTGGACACGCGCATTTCAGAAGGAAAAAACACTATTTGCAGAAGAACTGATCCAAAGGTGGGTCAATGCCGCTCCCATTCCTTATCAGGGCATTTTCAGCCTGGATCTGATCGGTGATCAGGTGATTGAGGTCAACCCGAGGATCACCGGGACCAGCTCGATTTACCATGTGCTTGCTCAGGAAGAAAAAATAATGAAAATCCGTGCCGGAATCCACACCATCCACCTGTCTACACGAATAAAAATCCCGGTAAGCATGATCGAATCCGGGTGGATTGTCCGGCCCGTCAGAGAACTTGAAGCTTCCCGTCAGGTAAAGATTCTACCCCAGGGAATCAACCCGTTCGGATACTCACGTGTACTCTTTATCAATGATAATGATGAAATGCAGGTGCAGCGGGAGTTTATCAATCAACTGGCCACCGAGGTGCCAGGTTTTAATGAAAGCCCGTAATTAATTTATATTTTTGTACACCATGGGAGGCCTAAACTACATATCAAAATCGGATATCTTTTTTTCCTGCACAGAGAAAGAATACAGAGGTAGTGAATCTACCGTTGCTGAGCATGCGCTTATACACATTTATTCGGGAAGTATGACCGTGACGGATATGCAAGGTACCTACACGATACAGGAAGGGGAAACATTTTTATTCTACAGGAATATGCTGGCAAAATTTGTCAAGAGCCCGTCCGAAAAAGCAGAATTTAAGTCTGTCTCGATCCTGTTTTTACAATCATTTCTGGAAAGGTTTTATTCACAAAACATTCCGGAAGAAACGTTAACGCCTGCATGGGAGGTCAGCAAAATAGACAAACACCCTTTATTGACCAGCTTGTTTGATTCCATTTTGCCTTATTATGATTTACATGCAGATCACTTACCAGGGCATCTCTCCAATATTAAATTACAGGAAGCCATTACCATCCTTAGAGCTATCAACCCTGATATCGATCATATACTTGCCAACTTCACCAAAAAAGGGAAAATAGATCTTGCGGAATTTATGTTAAAGAGTTTTACATTTAATATTCCGATGGAACGTTTTGCTTATCTCACAGGGCGAAGCCTGGCCACTTTCAAAAGAGATTTTCAGAAAACATTCAATAGCAATCCTCAGAGATGGTTATTAGAGAAAAGGCTGAATAAGGCCCACTACCTGATTTCTGAAAAGAACAAAAAACCTTCTGATGCCTACGTTGAGGCAGGATTTGAAAACCTGTCTCATTTTTCTGCAACGTTTAAGAAATATTTCGGCTACTCTCCTTCTACCCTTATTAAACAGGAAAAAATAGCAATAAGCCCGGAAAGAGCCATAGAACAAAGTAAAAATGAGCTATAGGCAAAAATAACTTTTGTTTCTGTTCATGACATTTGTCGATATAAAATCGATAACAGAAACATGAAAAATTTATGGATAGCGATCAGTCTTTCAGCGGGCTTGTTTTCGGGAAGTTGTACCCGCCATATTAAGATCTCAAAAGAGCAGGCTGCAACTATGAGCTCTCAGGCTGTAGACACGTTAAAGACGTTTAAATATATCAAATTTCCACTCATAAACCCTACCGACAAGATGCGCCTGATGGGAAGGGAACAATTTGCAGATTATGAAAGATGGCAGGTAGAAGATATGCATAAGCGATTTGACTTCTCCCTCACTGACACCATTATTGCCGGGGTTAAAGTTAATATCATCACACCCAAAAACATCAAACCCACCCATCAGAACCTTATAGGATTCCATATTCACGGGGGTGCTTTTTTTATGGGATCAGGTTATGAGCGTGCAGCTTTACTGATGGCTAACGAATATGGTTACCCGGTTTATTCGGTAGATTATACCCTGGCTCCTGAAGCCCGATACCCCGTAGCCCTCAATGAGTGCTTTGCTGTATATAAATATCTTGTATCAACGTATAAAACGCAGGATATCATTTCGTCCAGTCTTTCAGCAGGAGGGCCGTTCATGATGGCCACACTGCTGAAAGCCCAGAAGGAAAAGCTGAAGATGCCGCGGGCCAATGTAGTGCTTTCACCGGCACTGGAATTAGCCATAAAGGGCGATTCCTACATAGCTAATGACCGCAGAGATGTGATCGCAGGCAAAAAGAGTACAGATAAGTTTGCTTTGACCGCGTATATTCAGAAAGATACGGATGTAAGTGACCCGATGGTTTCGCCCATCAACGCAGAGTATAAAGGAGATTTCCCGCCCACCATAATTGCCACAGCCACCCGCGACCTGTTTCTGAGCAACTCATCCCGGTTTTTATGGAAGCTGAAAGCAGGCGGTATTGATGCAGAGCTTTTGGTGGGTGAAGGGATGTGGCATGGCTACCAGACCTACCCCGATATACCTGAATCTGTAAGCGCGCGGAAAGCCATTTATAAATTCCTGGACAGATTCATTAAGAAGGCTCATATTGAAAAGCGGCAGGAATGAGTAAAGCAGGTTTTAAGAGCAGGCCGCTATCTCGCCTATAAGTTCAGTGACCTTTTGAGAAAACAAAAACGGTCTTGTGGCAAAAACGGAAGGGTGATATTCTCCTGAACTTTGCCTCAGTATTTTAATTGTAATAAAATAGCAGAAGCCTGGTTTAGCGAAGATATATTAGGGATGTACCGGCAACTTGGTTTTTTGAAGTAATGCCTGTATAAAATCTATGTGGGCTCCAGGGCAAATAAAATTGAGCCTTTTAGCAAAATGGCCTGTAAGAAATCTGAGGAAATTTGATCTATCAAAATAATAAAAATGAAAGCACAGATTGTTGAGTATTATATCAGTGAAAGGCAATGGTCGGTACAGGGACTTTGGATAGCAGCTGCCATCCTTATTCTTTCCGTAGTTTTATGGAAAACAGCTCCAGAGGGGAGTATACAGCGAGGGCTTTCCTATGCATTGGCGGCAGGTGGATTACTCTTTGTTGTTGCCACAGGGTTAACCATTCGTCATAATGGTCAACGGATAGCAGCGGCAGAACAGATTACAGAGAAAAATGAACAGGTATTACAGCAGCAGGAAACGGCCCGTATGGAAAATGTGATGCGGAATGCTTATAAGACAGGACTTATTTCTTTCTCAATAGGGCTGCTTACCGGCATTGTCCTGCTTATTGCTTTAAAAGCCCCCTTCAGTAAAGGTATTGCACTCGGGGTACTGCTCTTCGGAGCTTACGGACTGCTCATGGAAACCTTATCGATGCGGCAAAACCGGGCCTACCTGGAAGAGGTAAAAGGGTATAAAATTTCACTGGAGAACAGCCGATGATGGGCAATAATAAACAGAATCAACGATAATAGGATAATAAGGATAAAAATCAAAACAAATGAAAAAGATAGTATTGATAACAGGTGCTTCTGCCGGGATGGGTAAGGAAACGGCAAAGCTTTTAGCACAAAAAGGATATACGGTTTATGCGGCAGCAAGGCGATTGGATAAAATGAAAGACCTGGAATCAGCGGGTGTAAAGATCCTATCGATGGACGTGACCGACGATGATTCGATGGTAACGGGTGTAGGGCTGATACTGGATGAGGAAAACCGCATTGACGTGCTGATCAACAACGCTGGTTTTGGAGAATATGGTACTATAGAAGATGTGCCCCTGTCTAATGCCAGGTACCAGATGGAAGTAAATGTTTTCGGTGCGGCACGGTTGATACAACTGGTATTGCCGAAAATGCGGGAAAACAAATTTGGCAAGATCATTAACATATCCTCAATAGGCGGAAAATTTGCTACTCCGTTTGGAGGCTGGTATCATGCCAGTAAATTCGCGATAGAGGCGTTGAGTGATGCATTACGGAATGAAGTGAAACAATTCGGGATAGACGTGATCGTTATCGAACCGGGAGGTGTAAAGTCGGAATGGGCAGATATAGCCGCCGATAACCTGGCAAAAAATTCTAAAAATCCGGCTTATAAAGAAACGATTGAAAAGTTAGTTGCCTTTATGAGAAAAGCCCGGGAAAAAAATACGGAGGCAGATGTGATCTCAAAACTGATCCTCGAAAGCGTTGAAAGTAAAAAACCGAAACTTCGGTATGTAGGCGGTTATATGGCAAAGCAGGCGGTTATGGCCAGAAAACTCTTATCTGACAAAATGTTTGATAGAATGATTATGGGACAAATGAAATAGGCGGGCATAAGCATGAAAGACAGATTGCAACATAATATACTGTATTCCTGCACGGCAGAACCGCAACGGGGGCATGAACCTTTTGTACCTGAACATTGCCTGAGCTATATTCTCTCCGGAGAAATTGATATCCATTCCGGCAACGGAACATTGACCTACGGGAAAGGTTCGCTTGGTCTAATAAAGCGAAATCAGTTGATTAAAGCGGTAAAAAGACCTGTTGCACATGAGCCTTTTATGTCGGTCAATATCTTTTTAACAAGAGAATTTTTGAAAAAATATAGTCTCGAACATGACCTAGGAACAACAGGTGTTTATAGTGGCGAACCCAATATTCTGTTGCCGTTAGATGCATTTATGCAGGGATATATCGATTCGCTTCTTCCTTATTTTGAGAATCCCGAACAGCTGACGGAAACGATGGCGTCTTTAAAAACCATTGAAGCCATAGCACTGCTGATGCGGAATAATTCCCTCAAAAATCTTCTGTTTGACTTCAGTGAGCCGTTTAAACTGGATTTGGAAGCCTATATGAACCGGCATTTTACTTATAATGTATCCATGTCACAGTTT
Source organism: uncultured Lacihabitans sp. (assembly GCA_964563435.1). Classification (GTDB taxonomy): domain Bacteria; phylum Bacteroidota; class Bacteroidia; order Cytophagales; family Spirosomataceae; genus Leadbetterella. Next base: position 332 of record CAZLXI010000026.1, on the reverse strand, counting down.
GCACACCTTACGGGCCGGAGTCTCTCCACGTTTAAAAGAGATTTTGCAAAGGTATTCAATTCGTCTCCGGAACGTTGGTTGCAAAAGAAGCGCCTTGATCTGGCCCATTACCTGCTCAGGCAGCGCAATCAAAGGCCATCGGATGTTTATCTCGAAGTGGGTTTTGAAAATCTGTCCCATTTTTCTACCAGCTTCAAAAAAGAGTTTGGTGTGAGCCCTGCTATGGTATTGACCTGAATCTGTATAAATTGCGGTAAGGGTTTTGTTATTGTAACAAACCAGGGGTCTAAAACGAGAAAACCCACTGATAATCAGCGGGTTTTCTTTGTAGC
>CAZLXI010000025.1:63657-71461 GCA_964563435.1 uncultured Lacihabitans sp. | reverse complement strand
ATTTTCAAGCTCCCGAAGCTGGGCTCGAACCAGCGACCCTCTGATTAACAGTCAGATGCTCTAACCGACTGAGCTATTCGGGAATCTTCAGAACTACTACCTCTCTGAAATAGTGGTGCAAAGGTAGACCGTTTTTTAATACCAGTCAAGAGTTGCTAGCAAAAAAACGCAAATTATTTAGCCCGTATTGCAGCATACAAATGATGAGGTAAAAAGATGAAATTTTCATAACGCACCACGCCCGCTATTCCTCCGGGCCAGAAACCAGACAGAGACACAAAATCTTGTGTCTCTAAAAAAACCGAAAAGCAACTTCCGTTGTCAGAAAGTTGCTTTTCGCAGACTCATGTTCAAGAAAATTTTACGCCATAGACATTCTTCCGAATACCCGGTTCAGTACCTTAATGTATATCTGGCCGAACTTATCGTAACACCACATCTTAAGATCTTTAATTTCATTGGGTAATAGTTCTTTAATTCCTTTTCGTAATTCTTTCTCAAACAACACGTTGTCAAAACTTACTTTTTCTAAAATTACTTTGATGTATTCTAACATAATTATAGAGTATTTAAGTGTCTAACATTATAACGAAAATACGCAAAAAAATATTAAAAAAATATCAAAAATTGACCAGACTTTTTTCAAGAACGTCTTCCAGGTTTTTTTTCTCCTGAAAGAGCTCTAACAGGCGTGCAAGAACATCTTCTACTACTGCGTCCGGACAGGACGCCCCGCAGGTCAGGATGATTTTCGGATTCCTGATTTCCGGGAGGTAATCTTCGGAAAGGACTTCTTTCCCCTGGTGAATATCAAAATGAATTATTTCACGCTCTGAAAGGATACCCGCCGCTGATTTTATAAAGTAAGTAGGGATCTTTTGTTCCAGCAGCTCCACCAGATGCGTAGTATTCGAGCTGTTATAGCCGCCCACCACGATGGCCAGATCGGCCTCCTCCTGCATCAGGGCATAGGTAGCATCCTGGTTATCATTGGTAGCATAACACAACGTATCTTTGGTGCTTGCAAAATGCTGTGAAACAGCGCTTTCATCCAACCCGTAAAACCTGACCAACTCGTCTTTCAGATAATTGGCGATCTCCTGGGTCTCGGAAGCCAGCATGGTGGTCTGATTGACTACCCCCAGCTTAACCAGGTGCTCTTCGGGATCAAAGCCTTTGGAATACCGGCCCTCAAAACGTCGGTAAAATTCTTCTCCCGGCTTTTCTTTCCGGATATATGCGGCGAGCTCGCGGGCCTCCTCAATGTCTTTGATGACCACCGTGTTCGCCCGGGATGTGCTGTGTGAAAACGTGGCTCTTGTTTCTTCATGGTTAGGCTTGCCGTGCACCACCACCGTGTACCCTCTCTCCCCTATCTGGTTGGCCCGGTTCCAGACCTTCTCCACAAACGGACAGGTAGTATCATACCCGTAAGGGTCAATGCCCCGCGAAGACAGCTCGGCCTGTATCTCCAGCGTAGTTCCGAAAGCCGGCACAATAACGATGTCTTCTGCATTCAGGGTCTCAAAGTCGATCAACCGGTTTCCCCGGGTGTCCATAAGAAACTGCACTCCTTCCGACAGGAGGTCTGCGTTCACATCGGGATTGTGGATCATTTCACTCAACAGGAAAACCCGTTTGCCCCGGTTCTCATTTAATGTCCGGTACGCTATCTCCACCGCATTTTCCACCCCGTAACAAAAACCGAAATGGCGGGCGATTAGTATGGTCAGCCTTTCAAACTCCAGTACGGTGGGTTTAAAGTTCCGCTTTAATTTATCTTTTGCCCTCCGGGTTTCCTTGATCACTGAAATTACCGGGCTTTTGTATTTAACCGGAATATCAAATGTCTTCATTGGTGCTCAAACATTACTCATTTTCAAAACCCGGCTGTTTCGGGCTTTGTTCCAAAATTATGGAAATATTCTCATGGGAGCATTCCATTTATGATTAATTTCGCATTTCATGAGTAAAATACAGCGACGGTTAATGGTCAAAAGACTGCTTTTCTTACTTCTGGTTTCCGGAATAAATTATGGGTTCTCCCAAAGTTCATTTATACCACTGAATCACGATTCGGAATACTTCCTCGACAGGATAGAAGTGAAAACCGGCCGGCTTTCCAATGAATTTCACAGCGCTGTCCGGCCTTTTTCCCGCGAAGCGGTCAGTAAATACCTGTCAGGCCTGAATTCTGGAGAATATTACAGGATGTCATACACCGACCGGAGGAATGCCGACTTCATAAAACAGGACAGTTGGGAGTTCTTTGATGAAGACTCTCTGCTTGCTACCCAAAAACCGCTTCTGAAATATTTCTTCCGCCAAAGACCCGATTTTGTCCATTATAAAAACGATGATTTTGATGTCCACGCTTCCCCTGTCCTCTCCCTTTACCAGGGCTCAGGCTCGGCATACGGCAGCCTCGAAAAGAGATCAGTCTTCAATAACACCCGTGGCGTGGAGATCAGAGCCCGGATTAACCAAAAAATAGGGTTCTATACGCTGTTGACAGACAATATCACCTCTCCTGACAATTACCGGGTCAACTATTTTGACCAGTACCTGGCGTTCCCTTATGAATCTTTCATCAAGATCGCGGATGACGACAGCACCCGGCTGCGGCTAAATTATTTTCAGGCACTGGGTTATTTTACTTTTAAACCCGTAAAAAGCATTCAGCTTACCTTTGGTCACGATAAAAATTTTATAGGAAACGGGGTCCGGTCACTGATACTGAGTGATTTCAGCGCCCCCTATCTTCAATTGAGGCTGGACCTGAAGCTGGGCAGGTTCCAGTATCAGAATATCTTCGGACAGATGACAAACCGGCAGATAGAAACCGTGCCTTTCAGCCAGGAAACCCTCCGGCCCAAATATATGGCATTTCATCACCTGAATGCCAATATCACGAAAAACCTCAATATTGGTATTTTTGAAAGTGTGATGTTTGGGAACAGGAAAATAGGCTTCGACCCCAATTACATGAATCCCGTCATTTTTTACCGGTTTATAGAAGGCTATTTAGGCAGCTCGGACAATGCCATAGTGGGTGCGGATTTCAAGTGGAATCTCTGGAAGACGGTCGGCCTGTACGGCCAGTATGTCCTGGACGAATTCAATAAAGAAGAATTCAAGAAGGATAAATGGTGGGCACGAAAATACGGCTGGCAGTTAGGAGTCAAATACTTTGATGTTTTGGGTGTCAGCGGGCTGGATCTTCAGCTAGAGCATAACCGGGTCCGTCCTTACACTTACTCTCACTTTACCACTTATTCCAATTTTGTCAATTATAATCTTCCTGTTGCGCACCCCCTGGGCGCCAATTTCACAGAGAACATAGCGATCGTCAGGTACCAACCGACACAAAAGATGCAGATAAAGGTCATGGGGTCGATAGCCAACAAAGGAATGGACACGGACAGCACCAACTATGGCGGTGATATCAAAAAGATCAACATTGTCAACCGCCCCCGCGACTATGGTGTGGAACAGGGGCAGGGCTTCAAAAACCGGATCTCTTTCATCGAAGCGAGGGTATCTTATATGCTATGGCATAATATTAGTGCAGACGTAATTTACAGAATGCGGAAAGATTCCTTTGTAAAAGACGCACAGGAGAATATCTTTACAGTAGGATTACGGTGGAACTTCCCGTACAGGACCTATATGTTTTAAACGGAGGCGCAGGAGATGAGACAGGATTTTCTTACAGGTGATAGTGAGCAGCTCTCCCCCCGCGACAGGGAGGTAGAGAAGGCTTTGCGGCCCCTCAGTTTTGATGATTTCTCGGGGCAGGACAAGATACTGGAAAACCTGAAGATATTTGTGGCGGCCGCCCGCCTGCGAAAAGAGGCCCTGGACCACGTGCTGCTGCACGGCCCTCCTGGACTGGGCAAGACCACCTTATCGCATATTATTGCCAATGAGCTCGGAGCCGGCCTGAAGATCACTTCCGGCCCGGTGCTGGATAAGCCCAGCGACCTGGCGGGCCTGCTCACCTCGCTCGAAGCGAATGATGTGCTTTTTATTGATGAGATCCACCGGCTGAACCCCATTGTGGAGGAGTATCTTTACTCCGCCATGGAGGACTACAAGATCGATATTATGCTCGACAGCGGCCCGAATGCCCGGAGTGTGCAGATCGGGCTGAATCCCTTTACGCTGATAGGAGCTACCACCCGTTCCGGCCTGCTGACCTCTCCACTGCGTGCCCGTTTCGGCATCAATTCGCGCCTCGAATATTACGACGCGCAACTGCTGAGCGGGATCCTGGTACGCTCAGCCCGGATCCTGAATACCCCCATTGACGAGGAGGGCGCCTATGAAATAGCCCGCCGGAGCAGAGGCACTCCCCGTATTGCCAACAATCTTCTGAGACGTACACGTGACTTCGCCCAGGTAAAAGGAAAGGGCGTTATTACGGTGGAAATTGCCCGATTTGCCCTTTCGGCCCTGGATGTGGACCAGGACGGGCTCGACGAGATGGATAACCGCATACTCAGCACCATCATTGAGAAATTTAAAGGAGGTCCCGTAGGCTTGAGCACCATTGCCACCGCCGTAGGCGAAGAAGCTGAGACCATTGAGGAGGTTTACGAACCCTTTCTGATCCAGGAAGGTTTCCTGAAACGTACGGCCCGCGGCCGGGAAGCCACCGAAAAGGCCTATAAACACCTGAATATTGTACCCAAATACCGTACGGGGGAATTGTTTTAGGCTGTGCCTGGTTCTCGAGAACCGCACATAATCAAAAACAAAAAATCCGGAAGGCCTTCACCTCCCGGACTTTTATCTATAACATCAGATCCTATCAGCCGATAGCGATTCTTTTGAAGGAAGCTATTTTAAGCCCTTTAACGGTCTTATCCAGCAATTGAGCGATGGTCAGTGAAGGATCTTTCACAAACTCCTGATTAAGCAGGGTCTGCTCTTTGTAAAACTTATTCAGCTTACCCAAAGCGATCTTCTCCAGCATGGCTTCCGGCTTACCTTCCGCTCTGGCCTGCTCTTTGCCGATCTCGATCTCTTTTTCCACGATAACGGGATCCACATCGTCTTTATCCAGACCTACCGGCTTCATGGCCACGATCTGCATACCCACGTCTTTACCCAGCTCGGATACATCTGTTCCTCCGGTTTCTTCAAACGCTACGATACCCGCAGCCTTTTTGTTGGAGTGAACGTAAGAAGCCACCTGATCGCCTTCCACATGCGCAAATGCACTGATCACAATCTTCTCTCCGATCTTACCTACCAGCTCCGTAATGTTTTCCTGTACAGACTTACCGTTATCTAAATTGGCCGCTAAAAGAGCCTCAGTATCTTTGATATTACCCGCTACTGCAGCCGTAAGAATACCGGTAGCCAGGTTTTTAAAGTCTTCTACATTCGATACGGGTTCGGTTTCACAAGCCAGAGCAACCACTTTGGCACTTTTACCGTTGGCCGCTACTTCTACCAGAACCAGTCCTTCAGAAGTTTCGTTATCAGCGCGCTTCGCCGCTACTTTCTGACCTGCCTTTCTTAATATTTCTACGGCTTTGTCAAAATCTCCTTCTGCTTCGGTCAGAGCTTTTTTACAGTCCATCATTCCGGCTCCTGTTAGTTGACGCAGTTTATTTACGTCAGCAGCTGTAATATTCATTTTGTATTATCTTTTTGTTATAAAATTGATCTTAATTGTATTAAATAAGACAGCCCAAAGCGATGCTTCGGGCTGCCGGATGCGAAGCAAAATATTTTATGCTTCAGCCTCTTCTTCTGATGAAGCTTCTGCGGCAGGTTCTGCCTCTTCATCGGAAGTCTCGTCGGCTGTTTTCAGTCGCTTTCTCTTACCGCTCTCTTCTCTTCCTACCACCTCTTTGGCGGTATCTACCGCTCTCTTGGCATCTTCTTCCTCTTGCAGAGCAGCATTTTCCTTATCGGTCTTTCTTTCCAGGATACCCTCCTCAATGGCTTTACCAATGGCAAGGGTGATCAGGGAGATGGACTTATAGGCATCATCGTTGGCAGGGATAGCGTAATCTACCAGCTCAGGGTTGGAGTTGGTATCGCACATAGCCACTACCGGAATACCCAGTCTTTTGGCTTCGGCGATCGCCAGGTGCTCTCTTTTGATATCCACCACGAAAATCGCTGCAGGTAGCCTGCTCAGGTCAGTAACACCGCCCAGCAGTCTTTCCAGCTTGCCTTTTTCCCTTCCCAACATCAGCTTTTCTCTTTTGGCGATGTTTTTGGATGTTTCCTCGTCGCTAAGCATTCTCTCAATGTTTGACAGCTTTTTAAGCGACTTCTTGATGGTAGCAAAGTTGGTAAGCATACCACCCAGCCATCTTTCAGTTACGAAAGGCATTTTAAGACGCTTGGCTTCTTCGGAAACGATCTCCTGCGCCTGCTTTTTGGTAGCCACAAACATCACTTTACGACCGGAACGAACCACACCTTTCAGGAAAGCCTGGGCTGTCTGAAGGGATTCTAACGACTGGTTAAGATCAATGATGTGAATGCCGTTCTTCTCCATAAAGATGTATGGAGCCATCCGGGGGTCCCACTTGCGGGTAAGGTGACCGAAGTGTACGCCTGCATCCAGCAGGTCTTTGTATTGAATTTGTGCCATTTGTTAAGTTTAAAATGTATAAAATATATAAAATAAGCAGCACAGGGCATCGGGCACGATAAGCCCTGTCTGGACAAATATTAACGTTTCGAGAACTGGAATCTCTTACGGGCTTTGGCTCTACCGTATTTCTTACGTTCCACCATTCTGGAATCACGTGTAAGGAAACCTTCTTTCTTCAGTGGCGGACGGTTTTCCGTATCCACTTCACAAAGGGCTCTGGAGATCGCCATCCGAACGGCTTCTGCCTGACCGGCAATACCTCCACCTCTCACGTTTACTTTCACATCAAATTTCCCTTCACCGTTTACCAGTCCGAAAGGCTGGTTCAGGATGATCTGGAGAACTTCTGTAGGAAAGTAATCCGATGACTTACGGCCGTTTACAGTCATCTCGCCTTTGCCCGAAGTAAGATAGATACGGGCCACGGCTGTTTTTCTTCTACCTACGGTATTGATTACCTGCATGTTATATTAAAAATTTTTAACGTTCTGAATAATTAAAGTTCTACTTTATTAGGGTTTTGTGCCTGATGCGGATGCTCCGCGCCTTCATACACATACAGGTTTCTGTAAAGTTTGCTGCCCAATCTGTTTTTAGGAAGCATCCCTTTGATCGCCATTTCCACTACTTTTCTACCGTCTTTCGCAAAAAGCTCCTTAGGAGTAGCAAAACGCTGTCCTCCCGGATGTCCGGTATGACGGGTATAGACTTTATCTGTTAGTTTTTTGCCCGTCAAACGTACCTTTTCAGCGTTAATCACGATCACGTTATCTCCGCAATCCACGTTGGGAGTATATGAGGTCTTGTTTTTCCCGGTCAGAATATTCACTACCTGGCTTGAAAAACGACCCAACACCTGGTTACTGGCATCTACCACTATCCAGTTTTTTTCTACAGTCTGACGGTTTGCTGAGACCGTCCTATAACTTAGTTGATCCACGTTTACTAGTTTTTTACGTTTATTAAAAATACCTGAAAACTTTCCTCATCCTGCATTACCCAAATAGCGTTTCTGAGACAGTTTTCTGTTTGTTAATTATAAGGCGCTAATTTCAAGCACATAAAGGCCGTCGGAATCCGGACTTTTCATATAATTTGCGTTGGCATGGAGACGCGGGCAGCATCTCCACACGGTGTTTGGGGCTGCAAAGTTAAGAAAAAAATAATTCGGGCCAAATTTTT
>CAZLXI010000025.1:16639-63557 GCA_964563435.1 uncultured Lacihabitans sp. | reverse complement strand
TTAAAGGCAAATTTCAGCATCCGTATGGCCATCGGGCTTTTCTTCAGGATATCCTGCGCCCATTGGAAAGCCGTTTCCTCCAGCTCAGCGTGCGGAATTACCGCATTCACCATGCCCATCTCATACGCTTCCTGGGCTGAGTAGTTCCTGCCCAGGAAGAAGATCTCCCGGGCTCTTTTCTGACCCACCTGCCGGGCGAGATAAGCCGAGCCGTAGCCGGCGTCGTAGCTGGCTACATCCGCGTCGGTCTGCTTGAAAATAGCATGCTCTTTGCTGGCCAGGGAGAGATCACAAACCACATGCAGACTGTGCCCGCCACCTACGGCCCAACCCGGAACCACGGCAATAACGGGCTTGGTCATAAAACGGATCAGCCGCTGCACCTCCAGGATATTCAGGCGGTCGCGGCCATCTGCTGCACGATATCCGCCCTTGTTACGGGCGTTCTGATCGCCCCCGGAGCAAAAGGACCATACCCCGTCTTTAGAAGAAGGGCCTTCCGCCGAAAGCAGCACCACTCCGGTCTTCGGATCATGGGCGGCATCTTCAAACGCATCATACAGCTCAAAGGTGGTCTTGGGCCGGAAAGCGTTCCGGATCTCCGGCCGGTTGAAAGCGATCCGGGCTACCCCGCTATATTTTTTGTAGGTAATGTCTTCGTATTCTTTTATGGTTTCCCATGCTATTGAACTCATGTCGGATACTTTTAAGATGTTATCTGTATTTTGCCAGCTTTATTCATGACCTTTTGATAATCCCGGCTCATCCTTTATAAACACCCCAGAAAAGCAGACCCCAGCCGATGATCATGGCTACTCCGCCGATGGGCGTAATAGCCCCCAGCACTTTGACGCCGGTAGCACACAAAAGAAAGAGACTTCCCGAGAAAATAACAATACCCAGTAAAAAAGCCCATCCGGCATTAGTGACGGCCGGCACAGGAAACTCTTTCTGAAGTATGCCGGTCAGGATCAATGCCAATCCATGATAGAACATATATTTTACAGCGGTCTCAAAAGTATCTGTCCGCTGCGACGCCGCTAAAAAGTCTTTCAGGGCATGTGCGCCAAAGGCACCGAGGCTCACCCCCAGGAAACCGGAAACCGCTCCGGTTAAAATAAATAGTTTATTCATTTCTATGTAATATTTTAGACATTAGCCATTAAGAGGTTAGATCGACTCAACGCCATGTCCATTTCTAAAAACTAACTTCTATAGGCGAATTGCCTTATCCGTTTTTAATTTCTTGCTCCAAAGATAGTACTTCCTATCCGAACCATCGTACTCCCTTCCTCCACAGCCATGGGCCAGTCGCCGCTCATGCCCATGGAAATCTCCTTCAATTCCGGAAAAATACGCTTACCCTTCTCAAAAATACGCTTCAGCTCTCTGAATTCCGCCCGCACCACTTCCGCATCATCGGTAAATGTACTCATCCCCATGACACCGGTGATCCTGACGTGATTTTGCCCGACAGGTCCGGTACCGGCCAGCAGTTCAAGAAATTCATCTTCCGTGAGCCCGGATTTGGTTTCCTCGCGGGCAATATGGACCTGCAGGAGGCAGTCAATGACCCGGCCGCTATTCCCGGCCTGCTTATCGATCTCTTTCAACAGCTTCGCACTGTCTACCGAATGGATCAGATGTACGAAGGGGGCGATATATTTAACCTTATTGGTTTGGAGGCGGCCTATAAAATGCCAGCGGATGTCTGTCGGTAGCTCCCCCGACTTGCTCACCAGCTCCTGCACATAATTTTCTCCGAAATCGAGCTGGCCGGCCTCATACGCTTCCATGACATCTGCTGCCGGCTTAAACTTGGAAACCGCCACCAGCCTCACGCCCTCCGGTATCCCGCTCCGAAGCCGTTGTATTCGGGAGGCAATCGTCATGCTCATTCTGCAAGAATTCCTTTAAGATCGGCCGGTGAGTAATTAATATTCTTCAGGGTCTTGTTATCCCCCGTCCGGTAAACCAGGTATACGTCTCCGTCTTTTTCATAATAGCTTTCCGTACCCCGCGCCTGGTAATGCGCTACGGTCTGTTCTGCTTCCTCCACGGTTCTGCAGGCCTTGCTCATATTAGACCGCTGCACTTCGTCAAAAAGCACTTTAAATTTTTCCCCCAAACCAAACTCCAGGATAGCTCCCGAAAGCACGTACTGGATATCACAAAGGGCATCGGCCACTTCTACAATATCTTTATTCCTGATGGCCTCTTCCAGTTCCTTAAGCTCTTCAGAGATCAGGGCCACGCGGAGCTCGCAGCGCAGAGGTGCCGGAATGACCGGATCCGGTTCTATGGGGTGGTGAAATGTTCTGTGAAATTCAGCGACCTGGTTAAGGCAATCCAATTTTTCCATTTATATTTGTTAGCTTATGATTAAAAATATGACCGTAAAATAAATAATAGGGGTAAGAATGTTGCAAAGTTCTCTCCGATTAAATATTTTTGCTCCAATTCTGGTTGTAAAAAAATTACTAATTATTAAAGTTATGAACAAAATTACAAAACTTTTAGCCATTGTTGCACTGGCAGCAAGTACTACCCTTTGGTCATGTAAAGGAGATACGGGAGAGACAGGTCCACAAGGAGCTACAGGTGCTCAGGGTCCTCAGGGTGTTCAGGGCCCGGTTGGTCCGGTTGGCCCGGTTGGTCCTGCCGGTCCTCAGGGTCCTCAAGGTGAGAATGGTGTGGACGGCAACGCTAATGTACAAAGACTAGCCTTTACTGTGAAAGTAGCAGACTGGAAAAACAAAGAGATTTCCGGTATAGGTACAGGTGCTACAAGTACCTGGGGTGTGGCCGAACTGGCAGATCCCGCTATTACCACTGAAAAGTATGCAGTAGTTTTCGTTAAGACCAACGACGGATTCCTTCAGGCGCTTCCTATCACTTTCAGCCAAGACATGAGCGGAGCCTATGAGCGTCTTAACTACGGCTATAAAACCGGAAGTATTGAAATACAATATCGTCTTGATACCCAGCTGTTTGGTGTTCAGTTTTTCACTGCACCGAATAACGACCTGGAATTCGACGTGGTATTAACCACCAAGACCATTGGTGCGGCATTGGAGAGAAGCGGTGTAGATCTTAAAAACTACAGAGCCGTTCTTGATTTCATAGCAGCTCAGTAATTGTATAAACTTTTTAGAGGCGCCCTGTTCAAATGAGCAGGGCGTTTTTGTTATTTAGTAAAAAATAGAGGCATGTCTATAGAGGTAAACGGTCTGAAGAAGGTGTATGGAAGCCAGGTGGCGGTCAACGGGATCTCCTTTTCCGTGAATACCGGTGAGATCGTGGGTTTTTTAGGACCGAACGGTGCGGGCAAATCCACGACCATGAAGATCCTCACCGGCTTTATTGCAGCCACGGAAGGCAGCGTTCGGATAAATGGTAAGCCTTTCGGGCCGGATGCAGTAGCCTTAAAAGCAAATATCGGCTATCTCCCGGAAAACAACCCGCTCTACCCCGACATGTATGTCAGCGAATACCTTCATTTTGCAGGAAGCCTGAACGGGATCCGGGGCGGTGCGCTCAGCGACCGGATAAAAGAAATGATCGCCCTCGTTGGCCTCACCCCTGAAAAGCACAAAAAAATAGAGCAACTTTCAAAAGGTTACCGGCAAAGGGTAGGACTGGCACAGTCGCTGATCCATAACCCGGACATCCTGATCCTCGATGAGCCCACCACCGGTCTTGACCCTAACCAGCTCACGGAAATAAGAGCGTTGATCAAAGAGATCGCCCGGAATAAGACCATTATTCTGAGCACTCATATCATGCAGGAAGCCGAAGCCCTGTGCCACCGCGCCATTATCATTAAAAAAGGAAATCTGGTGGCTGACAGCCGCATTGACGAACTAAAATCAAAGAATCAGAGTTTAGAAAAGACATTCAGAGAGTTAACGCAATAGCCCATGGACATCTTTGTAGGAAGCATTCCTTTTAAATTTAAGGAAAAAGACCTGGAAGCCCTCTTCACTCCCTACGGAGAAGTGGTTTCCGTAAAAATCATCATCGACAAGTCGACCCGTCAGAACAAAGGCTTCGGGTTTGTGGAAATGAAGGAAAGAAAAGACGGTCTTAAAGCCGTTAAGGAGCTCAACGGTTCGGAACAAATGGACCGGACGATCGTGGTATCTGAAGCCAAAAAGGATAAAGAAGGGGAGCCTGCCCTCAAAAAGCCGCGTCAGTGGAACAAAGGCAAAAAGAAAAATAATGTGATCACCTGGGGATGAAGTTTGAGCAATACCGAATATTACCCGAGATCAAAAGGGCGATAGCCGAACAGGGTTTCCGTAAACCCACCGATATTCAGTACAAAGTTCTTCCCAAAGTTTTGGCCGGTGAAGACATTCTGGGCATTGCCCAGACCGGCACGGGTAAAACGGCTGCTTTTGTCATTCCGATTCTCCATCTCCTGGCCTCCGAAAAAAAGTTCAAAACCCTGCGCTGCCTCGTAATGGTACCCACCCATGAGCTGGCCCAGCAGATCGCCGATGTTTTCAGGAACCTGGGCAAACACACAAGACTTAAAATTCTGGCGCTTTTCGGGAGTACTGAGCAGGATCCCCAGATCCGGGCTTTGCAACAGGGAGTGGATATCCTGGTCACCACTCCGGGAAGAATGTTTGACCTGAATGCCCAGGGCTATATCCGTTTTGACCACGTGAAATTCCTGGTACTGGACGAAGCCGACCGCATGCTCGACCTCGGGTTTTACAAAGACATCGAAGATGTCAAAAAACTGCTTCCCCGAAGGCATCAGACGCTTTTCTTTTCGGCCACCATTGACGATAAGATCAAGAAGCTGGCCTATTCTACTGTCACCAATGCCATTCGGATCCAGATCTCACCGGATGACCCCGTTTCCAAAAATATAGACCATTCGGTAGTGATGGTTGAAATGGATGACAAGCGCTTTTTCCTGGAACGTATGGTACTGGAAAACCCCGGGCAGAAAATAGTGGTATTCGTCCGGACCAAAGTACGTGCGGAGCGGGTAGCCTCAGCCATGACGCGGGTTAATATCGAAACAGTCACCCTCCACAGCGGGAAAACCCATCTGGAAAGGAAAGCCGCTATGAACGCCTTCAAAACCGGGAAAGTGAACATCCTTATTGCCACCGATGTCAGTGCAAGGGGAGTGGATATTCCGGAAGTGGAGTATGTCATTAATTATGACCTCCCGGAAGTGGCGGAAAACTATGTGCACCGGATCGGGCGTACCGGCCGGGGCACGCATAAAGGAAAAGCTGTCTCCTTCTGCAGCAAAGAGGAACTTGCGCTTCTCGACGAAATAGAAAGCTACCTGGGCTATTCCCTTGCTTCACAGACCCTCTCTGACCTGGAATACCAGGAAACACTCATATTCTCCAATGAAGAATCCAGAACGTTCAAAGACGTAATGAAAGAAATTGCTGATTTTGAGACGGCTACAAAAAAACGCAAAAAAAAGTAGTCCAAAAACTTGTTTAAAAACAAAAAGGCCTGCATTTTTGCAAACCTTTTGAAGGGAGCATAGCTCAGCTGGTTCAGAGCATCTGCCTTACAAGCAGAGGGTCAGGGGTTCGAATCCCTTTGCTCCCACAAAACAAATCACCCGTCGGGAGTAGTTCATAGCGGACATTCCCTTCAGGACGTTGCACGCCGGACGTTCCGCACGGGGTACGTTTTCAGAAAATAACAAAAGGGGGCATAGCTCAGCTGGTTCAGAGCATCTGCCTTACAAGCAGAGGGTCAGGGGTTCGAATCCCTTTGCCCCCACCATTTAAAGCCCGGAAATCGTTAATGATTCTTTGGGCTTTTTAGTTTTAGTCCAACATTTATGTACTGAGCTCAATAAACCTTCGCGCTGTAGAGATATGGCCTTTCTTAGAAATCTTGACAATCCTTATCGGTATTCACCCTGGATGACCGTGATCTTACGGATCAGCCTGGTGCTTCTTTTGTTTTCGGTTTCCCGCCTGTTTTTCTATTTTCAAAACCGGGGAATTTTCGGAGTTCTAGACCCTGAAGAATGGTTTTGGCTGCTGGCGGGTGGCTTACGGTTCGATGTGGTAGCCGTGTTGTATATCAACCTGCTGTATATTTTTTTTACCCTGCTGCCTGCCGGTCGCCATGCCGGAGCCACCCGGATATTCGACATCCTGTTTATCCTGACCAATGCGACGGGACTTTTGCTGAATTGTATTGACTCCGCCTACTATGTCTTTAACCTCAAAAGGATCACCTGGACCTCTCTAGGGGAGCTGAAAGGGTTTAACAATGCGACGGAGCTGCTTTCCAGCTTCCTGCTCCGGTACTGGTACGTCTGGGCTGTCTGGCTCCTGTTTATTGCCGCGCTGGTATTAATCACCCAAAACATCCGGTCCTCCAGACAGAAGTATAACACGCACACCTATGTGGACTTATTTCTTCTTACGTTCATTCTATGCCTGTTCGGTTTCCGGGGAAACCTCCGTTACTCTACCCGCCCCCTGGGCCTTAACGACGCGGGCAAATATGTGCGATCGCCCCAGAACGTAGCCCTCGTCTTCAGCACTCCGTTCAGCATCTTCCGGACCACAGCAGAGACCAGGCTTGAAAAATATACCTATTTCTCCGACGAAAAAGAACTTGAAGCGTATTATAACCCGGTTCAGAGAATAGAAAGTGCAGGTGATTTCCGGAAGATGAACGTAATTATCCTGGTGCTGGAAAGCTTCAGCGAAGAGGCCTCTTCCATCTCCAATGCAGACGCCTCCACCAACCGGTTCATGCCTTTTACGGATTCGCTCCGGAGAAAATCATTTTATACCGAATATAGCTTTGCCAACGGCAAGAAGTCGATCGAAGCCCTGCCTGCGATCTGGGGGAGCATTCCCAGCTATACGCAGCCTTATGTACTGTCGAAATACTCTTCCAATAAAATCTACGGGCTTCCCCACATTCTGAGGGACAAAGGGTATCATACCTCCTTTTTTCACGGTGCGCCCAACGGCTCCATGGGCTTTCAGTCGTTTGCTCACCTGATGGGTATTGATCATTATTACGGAAAAGACGAATTCGGAAATAATGCACAGTTTGACGGCATCTGGGGCATCTGGGACCAGCCTTTCCTGGCCTACTTCAGCGAGACCCTGAAAACCTTTCCCCAACCTTTCTTCAGTACCGTTTTCACCGTGAGCTCGCACGACCCTTTCAAGGTACCCAAAGAAGCCGAAAATAAGTACCCCTCCGGCCCGCACCCCATTTTTAAGGCATTTGCCTATACCGATGACGGCCTGCGGAAGTTTTTTGAAAGCATCAAAAACGAACCCTGGTTTTCCAACACCATTTTTGTCATTTCGGCCGATCATACCTCTCCGAAATGCGATCTGCCGGAATTCAAAAACAGTGTAGGCGTATTCAGGATACCGGTCTTTTTCTATGTTCCCGGACTCGACCTGGCAGCGAAATCGGAAAGAGTTTTCCAGCAGACCGATATTATGCCTACCGTCTTACAGATCATGCAATACGATCAACCGTTCATCTCTTTCGGAGAAAACCTGCTTTCCGCCAAAACCAGGGGCTTTGCAGTCAATAAATACGAAAACTATCAGTACATTTACGGGGATTTTCTGCTTAAAATGGATGCCGGCAATGAAGGAGTCGGGCTTTATCGTTATAAAACTGACAAGCTGCTGGAGAAAAATCTGCTGGATACCGATCAAAGTACCGCAGAATTGCTTGAAAAGAATTTTAAGGCCTACATCCAGCAGTTTCAGAACCGGATGATCGATGACCGATTTACGGTGAAGTAGCCTGGAGCAGAGAACCCTGGAGCTCTGAGAAATTGACGGCCAGCCAACCGCCGTTGATGAAATAAAAGCAAAGCTTCGCCCGGCGAAGCGTCGCCCGGCGGTTCGCCATATAGCTCAGGGCTAAAAGCTAAAATTTATACCTATGAAAGAACACAGATCCGGTTTTATAAGCATTGTCGGAAAGCCCAATGTGGGTAAGTCCACGCTAATGAATCAACTCGTGGGCGAAAAGCTTTCGATCATCACCTCAAAAGCACAGACCACCCGACACCGGATCATGGGGATCGTTAACGGCGAAACGCCTGCTTTTGATTTCCAACTGGTTTACAGTGATACTCCGGGCATTATCAAGCCGGTATACGAGCTCCACAAATCCATGATGGAATTTGTTCACGGATCCATCGAAGACGGTGATGTGATCCTGTTTGTTACTGACATTTATGAAAAATATGACGAAGAGGATGTTATAAAGCGCCTGAAAAAAACAGAATGCCCCATACTCCTGATCATCAATAAAACAGACCTGGCCACCGCAGAAGATATAGAAGAGAAGGCCGCCCACTGGAAAAGTATTTTTCAGCCCACGGAAATCCTCACCCTCTCCGCCCTGAACGGGCAGGGTGTAGCCGAGCTCATGGACAGGATACTCACTTACCTCCCCGCTCACCCTCCTTACTTCCCGAAAGAGGAGCTGACAGACAAGCCCGAGCGTTTCTTCGCAGCGGAAATTGTGCGGGAAAAGATATTTCTCAACTACAAAAAAGAAGTACCTTACAGTTGTGAGGTAGTCATCACCGCCTTTAAAGAATCTGACGATCTTATCCGGGTCTCCAGCGAGATCTATGTGGAAAGATCTACCCAGCGTGCCATCCTGCTGGGTCATAAGGGGGAACGCATCAAAAAAGTAGGCATTGAGGCCCGGGAAGAAATGGAAAAGTTTTTCGGGAAAAGGGTTTTTCTGGAACAATACATCAAGGTGGAACCCGACTGGCGTCAGAAGAAAGCCAAGCTGCTGGGTTTTGGTTACTGATCATGTAAAAAGCAAAAAAAACAGATATGAATATACACTTAGGAAGTACAAAAGAAGAAGTTTTCAGCGAAGTGGAATCTTTTCTGGAAAAGGAACAATTGCGTATCGTCAACAAGGATATGTCCCGGCCCTGGGGAGGTTTTTTTGTATTGGATGAAAGCCAGGCACCTGAATTTGTAAACAAATTCTTCTCTCACCTTACCATGAATGATTTCGCGGGCTTTGAAAAGCTGAGCCCGAAAATCCTGATCGTAGCACCAGACAAAAGGCTTTCCTGGCAATATCATCACCGCAGGGCTGAGATCTGGAAGCTCATTCACGGGGTAGCCGGTGTGGTAATATCCTCCACTGACGAAGAAACCCCCGCCATTCCTTTAAGTGTAGGACAGGTCATTAACCTCAAATGCGGTGAAAGGCACCGGTTGCTGGGCACCAGCGGCTGGGGGCTGGTGGCAGAGATCTGGCAGCACACCGATAAGAATAATCCTTCGGATGAGGACGATATCGTGCGTGTGCAGGATGATTTTGGACGGTAAATTCCATGTAGTATGGGTAGGGGCTCTTCCATATACATCTCTAATACGCAGGGCCCCGCAGGCTCGATGTGACAAGTGGCAACCGCCTTATGTCAGTTCGAGCACAAACGAGAACTTCGTTCGAAGTTTGCGAACGAAGTTCTCGAGAACCGAACCTATCAAAATCCCCTATTTCCTGCGCAGCTTACTGTGCTTAAATCCGTAAGTAAAATAGATCCCCATGCCGATGATCAGCCAGATAATAAACATGGTCCAGTTACTGGTGCCCAGCTCAGCCATCAGGTAAAGGTTGACAAGTATACCGATCACCGGCAATAAAGAGAAATTATACCGGAAAGCCAGTACCCCCAGAACCGCCCAGGTCAGCCAGAAGATCCCGTACAACGGATGCTCCATAAAATTGAGGTACTCCGCGCCGAAGCGGGTATACACCACCCAAACGGCTATGGCAAGTAAGGGGATAATCAAATATTTTCCGTTAATATAGGGTACCCTGAACTTTGCCTGCTTGCTGAGCCCCGTATGATCCATATACAATATTCCGCCGCATACCAGGATAAAGGCAAACAAGGTACCTACGGCCGTGAGATCGATCACAAACTCCATATTCAGAAACAGGGCGGGTACCGCCACCAGCACCCCCGTAACCAGCGTAGCGAACCAGGGGGTCTTATATTTTGCATGAATTTCACCGAATACTTTCGGTAAGAGCCCGTCACGGCTCATCACCATCCATATCCGGGGTTGAGCCATCTGAAAGGCCAGCAGGGCGCTGCTGATGGCAATGACCGCACTGACGGAGACCACGCCGGCCATCCATTTTATACCGATCTTCTCAAAAACAAAAGCCAGCGGATCATTTACACCCAATTCCTTATAATTTACCATCCCGGTTAATACCAGGGTGATCAGAACGTACAGTACCGTGGTAATGATCAATGCATAGATCATGGCCCTCGGCAGGTCACGTTGCGGGTTTTTCGTTTCTTCGGCCGTGGTGGAAATGGCATCAAAGCCGATAAACGAAAAGAACACGGCCGCCACACTCAGCATCACTCCCTTGGCACCGTTAGGAGCAAAGGGGGTCCAGTTAGCCGTATCCACGTAAAATATTCCCCCCACGATTACCATAAGCACGATGC
The DNA here is from genome assembly GCA_964563435.1 of uncultured Lacihabitans sp. Lineage (GTDB taxonomy): Bacteria > Bacteroidota > Bacteroidia > Cytophagales > Spirosomataceae > Leadbetterella. The sequence continues at coordinate 53,062 of CAZLXI010000025.1, read as the reverse complement.
CTATTTTAATATACACCAACAGGTTCGACACATTCCGCGACTCTTTTATACCGATGTAGATCAGCCAGGTGATCAGCACAGTGATGATAGCCGCCGGCAGGTTCATCAGCACCTTAAAACCACCGATAACAGGTGCATTTTCATAGACTTTGGCCAGTTGCAGGGAATGGGTGGGCAGCTCCGATAAGGTACCTGCTGCGGTGGCCTGAACCACTTCCTGGTATGCCTTAGACGCCGTAAAGGAATCGATGGCCAGCCACCTCGGCCAGTGGATCCTGAAAACATTCTCCAGCATGGTCACAAAATACTCCGACCAGGAGATGGCTACCACAATATTGGAAACGGCATACTCCAGTACCAGAGCCCAGCCGATGATCCAGGCGAAAAGCTCACCGAAAGTAACATAGGCGTACGTATAGGCACTGCCACTTACCGGTACGGTAGAAGCAAACTGGGCATAGCTTAAAGCGGTAAATACGCAGGCTACGGCAACAAATACAAAAAGCAGGGATACCGCCGGACCGCCGGCAAAAGTGGCCTTACCGATGGTACTGAATATCCCGGCGCCCACAATGGCGGCGAGACCGAAGAACGTCAGGTCCTTTACGGAAAGAACTCGCTCCAGACGGGGTCCGTGACCTTCATCCGATGCATCTTTTACCGCCTGATCAATGTTTTTTCTCTGAAATAAACCGTTTGCCATGCAATATTCTTAGGGTTTTGATAGTAATATCCTGTAAAAGTAAATAACAATCGGGCTTCTTACAAAAGGAAATTGCGTTTGTCCTTATTAAAACCAACTTTCGTTTGGACAAGAAGATACCGGTAGTTTGTGTACTTTTGTTTGTTTAAGTAAACACAGGTAAGAAAAATCTCTCTATGAAAATTCTTAGGCTTGTCCTTCTCTTCCTGATAACGATGTCAACCAGTTCATGTTTTAAGAGCTATATTGTTACTGAAAAAGAAATAAGGAAGCATTATGATACCCTGAGCTTTAAGCCCGATTACAAAATACAGAAAGGGGAAAACTTCCGGCTCTATACCGCTACATTCGGAGCAGACACCCTCCAGCCCGTCGTGTTTATTCACGGGGCTCCGGGGAGGTGGGAAGGTTTTATGAAACAGCTGGATGATACTTCCCTGCATTCCCGTTTTCACCTGCTGGCCTCCGACCGCCCGGGCTACGGATTTTCATACCATAAAAGAAAATACCGCAAAGTCGACATTGAAAAACAGGCCGAACTTATCGAAAAATCCCTTGAGCTCAACCGGTCAGGCCAAAAGGCCATCCTGGTCAGCCGGTCGTACGGAGCCCCCATAGCGGCCTATATGGCCTCAACTCGCCCGGAAAAATACGCCAAGCTGATCATGATGGCCCCGGCCATAGATCCCGATAACGAAAAATTTTTTAAGTTCTCGAAATACGGCAAATGGCCTGTTTTACGCTGGTTCCTTCCTAAACGCTTTGTGACCGCTTCTTTCGAAAAATACGCTCATATTGAAGAGCTCAGGAGAATAGAACCCATATGGGAAACCATCAGGATCCCTACCGTGGTGATGTACGGCGGTCGCGACTGGGTGGTAACTCCGGAAAATTTTGAATTTGCTCAAAGAAAAATGGGTGACGGCGGGCACATGACCTATATTTTGATTCCGGAGGCAGGCCACCGGATCAGCCGTAGCCACGCCGACCTTCTGAAGAAGCACATCGTGGAGTAATTTTTCCGGTTTTTATTTCGTAAATTTGATAAACATCTGATTTTAAGGTCAAAATTTAATTATTCCGTAAAGTTCTGTTCTTATCCCTACATTCTTTGCTGTTCGTTGTGGGTTGTTCATTGAATTCCGTAATTTTGCGAAAAATTTCAAAAGCTAATACATGTCAAAAAAGATTTCCTCGGCTCTCATCTCCGTTTTTTATAAGGACGGCCTCAATAAAATAGTAAAATTACTTCATGAAAATGACGTTAAGCTCTATTCTACGGGCGGCACCCAGACCTTCATAGAGAACCTGGGAATACCCGTTACCGCAGTCGAAGACCTGACAGACTACCCGTCGATCTTCGGAGGAAGAGTAAAAACGCTTCACCCCAAAATATTCGGCGGAATCCTGCACAGAAGAGGCCTTAAAGACGATGTGGCCACCGCTGACCGGTACGAGATCCCACCCATTGACCTCGTCATTGTAGACCTGTACCCGTTTGAAGAAACCGTGGCTTCGGGAGCTTCCGAAGAAGATATCATAGAAAAGATAGATATCGGCGGTATATCACTGATCCGGGGCGCGGCCAAAAACTTTGAAGACGTACTGATCATTTCTTCGCGTAACCAGTACGAAGAGGTCTTCAGCATCCTGTCTGAAAAGGGCTGTGCTACTGACCTCGACGACAGAAAGCAATTTGCAAAGCTTGCATTTGCGACCAGCTCCCATTACGACTCCGCCATCCATGCTTATTTTGCGGAGCTGGATCACGGTGGAAATTTCCGTTCCGGAAAAGTAATTCCGCTACGCTATGGGGAGAACCCTCACCAGTCGGCCCGCTTTTACGGCGACCTCGACAAAATGTTCGACCAGCTTCATGGAAAAGAGCTGTCGTATAATAACCTGATGGATGTGGACTCCTGCGTGCGGCTGATCGACGAGTTTGAAGAGCTGACCTATGTGATCGTCAAGCATAACAATGCCAGCGGCGTGGCCTCCGCCGCCAATTCCGTTGAAGCTTACCTGAATGCTCTTGCCTGTGATCCTGTTTCGGCCTTCGGCGGCGTGATCATCACCAACGGCAAAGTAGACAAAGCCACGGCAGAAGAACTCCATAACCTGTTCTTTGAGATCCTGATCGCTCCTGCGTTTGAAGAAGAGGCGCTGGATATCCTGAAGAAGAAAAAAGACAGAAGGCTGCTGCTGAGAAAAGAGGTGAAGACCTCCCGGTCACAATTCAGGAGCCTGCTAAACGGAGTTTTGGAGCAGGACAAGGACCTTTCTACCGAAAAATCTGCTGATTTCAGGGTAGTAACAGATAAAGTGCCTACCGAAGAGCAGAACAAAGCCCTCGAATTTGCCCTTAAGATCTGCAAGCATCTCAAGTCGAATAACGTGGTGCTGGCCAAAGACGGCCAGCTGCTGGCCTCAGGTGTAGGCCAGACCTCACGGGTAGACGCCTTAAAGCAGGCTATCGACAAGGCAGCGGAGTTTGGCTTTGACCTGAACGGTGCAGTAATGGCATCCGAGGCCTTTTTCCCCTTCCCCGACTGCGTGGAGATCGCCGATAAAGCAGGCATCAAAGCGGTGGTTCAACCGGGCGGTTCTATCAAAGACCAGCTTTCGATCGATTATTGTAACGAGCACAAGCTGGCCATGGTGATGACCGGCGTAAGGCATTTTCTACATTAAAAACCTTGAATAACGAAAAAAACCTTGAATGATGCAATCTACATGGAACGGGCACTCGGGCTGGCAGCCTCAGGGTGCGAATGGGTAAGCCCGAACCCCATGGTAGGATGCGTCATTGTTCATGAAGATACCATCATCGGCGAGGGCTTTCACCGTAAATACGGGGAAGCCCACGCTGAGGTGAATGCCATAGAAAGCGTGACCAATAAGGCTTTACTTCCGGAATCAACCGTATATGTCACCCTGGAGCCCTGCGCACATCACGGCAAAACGCCGCCGTGTGCTGAGCTGCTTATAAAACACGGGGTGAAGAAGGTGGTTATTTGTAACGAAGACCCCTTCCCTAAAGTTTCAGGGCGTGGTATAGCCCTGTTGAAAGAGGCAGGGATACACACTGAAACCGGGCTCCTGGCCGAAAAGGGTGAAGAGCTGAACAAACGTTTTTTCAAGGCGCATAGGACCGACCTCCCCTACATTATTCTTAAATGGGCGGAAACGGCTGACGGCTTCATGGCCAACCCCGACGGTTCACCCCTAAAGATATCCGGTTCCTTAACCGACATTACCGTTCACCGCTGGCGGGCCGAAGAAGACGCTATCCTCGTGGGGAAAAATACGGTGCTGAACGACAACCCGCGACTGAACGTAAGACACTGGACGGAAAATAAGCAGCCGGTGAGGGTAGTCCTGGCTTCTTACCTGGAAACAGACCCCGGCAGACATATTTTTGACAATACGCAAAAGACCCTTATCTACAACCACCGGGTTTCAAAAACAGATAAGTCTACGGAGTATATTCAGGCTTCTGAGCTTACGGCTGTTCTCCGATCATTGAAAGAAAAAGGCATTAACAGTGTACTGGTAGAAGGCGGCAGAAAAGTTCACGAATCGTTTATCGGTCAGCGTCTCTTTGACGAGATCCGGGTCATCAAAAGTGCCCTGCCTTTGGGCACAGGAATTTCTGCACCACAACTCCCCCCGGGTATACTTTTGGAGAAGAGTATTCGTATTCTTAATGATCAGATATTTTTTTACAGAAAGATTCCAACCTTTTAACGCTTAATCCGGTCTATAGTATACCCTGCCCCCCTAAGGGTATATGCCCTAGTATGTTTAATGAAAAGGAACTGATACAGGCCTGTGTAAGAGGAGAGCGCTCAGCCCAGAAGCAACTTTACGAAAAGTTTGCCGGTAAGCTTTATGCCGTTTCCCTCCGCTACATGAAATCAAAAGAGGAAGCCGCCGACACATTGCAGGACGCATTCATTAAAATATACGGCAGGCTGGATTCCTTCCGGTTCGATTGTCCGCTGGAGTTGTGGCTTAGGCGTATCGTCATCAACACCGCCCTCACCGCTCTGGGAAGAAGGAAGATCAATTACAACCTTGAAGAATATGAATTTTTAGGTGCAGATGAGAATCTCGGACTGGAATCACTCGGTTACGAGGCTCTGCTGCAAATGATCAATAATTTGCCGGAAGGCTGTAAAACCGTATTTAACCTTTTTGCGATAGAAGGTTATAAACATCATGAAATAGCCGTTATGCTGGGCATTTCAGAGGGGACATCGAAGTCCCAGTTCTCGCGTGCGAGAAGTATTTTGATAGAAAAGATTGAAGTGGAAAACAGTAAACTGGAAGATAAATGAACAAGTCTTTTGAGGATCAATGGAAAGATGCTCTGGGAGACGCTTCCCAAACTCCCCCGCCTGAAATATGGGAGCGGGTCGAGGCTGAACTGAACAGGAAAAAATCCCGGTTTCTTATCTGGAAGAATCCGGTCAGGAGAGGCCCGATAATACTTTCGGGTGTGGCAGCCGCCGTAACGCTGGTGCTGGGCACCTTATTTTTCATTAATTACACAACTCATGAAAGGGGCGTATCCCGGAAAACCGGAAGGCCTGCCGTTACACAGGAACCGGAAGGCCGGAGCCCTGAACAGGGCGTTGCTTCATCGGTAAGTGTTGAGGAAGAATATGAACGGCCAGCAAACCGGCCTGTTACCCCGGCGCCGGTTGTTTCGGGCCGAAGCCGGGAAGAGCAGGCTTCCCTGACCGTGCATGCTCTTGCCATGAGCAGTGTCAAAGAGGTGAGCCCTGACAATAAGCGGAATGAAGAACAAACCTCGCTGCCCGAAAATGCGCTTTCCACAGACCGTGCAACCTCGGCTAAGGAAAATGCGATTGCCGCTGCTTACGACCCGCTGCTCCCCTTGCCTTACAGGGAAATGCAGGCTTATGCCCCATACCCTCCTATGCAGGTGGAGACGGACTATGCTGTAAGCCGGGAGAGCAAAAAAGAAAAGAAAGGCTGGATGGGCGTCGTAGCGTCTAACGCCCCCTTCAATCCCAATTTTTCCACTCCGGAATTTCAACGGCAGGCTATGATGGCGGTGCAGAATTCCAATGCCTTTCTGTCTTTTGATAAAGGCGCGGGAGCAGCACTCGGAGATTACAGCAACTCCAGCCGCAATGACGCCCAAAGCTCATTCAAACGGGGACAGTCGATGAGCTTCGGACTGATCTTCGGGAGAAGGCTGAAGAAAAAGCTTTCGCTGGAAAGCGGCCTGAAATTCACACGGGCCACCGCCACCCATACTTCCAATGTGTATGCTGTAGATAAGGCGACCGGTGAAACCGAAAGCTTTTCTTATGCCAATTATGTAAGCTCTTCCGCCAGAATGTCGGATGTGCTGATTTCGGTTAACGGCACTTCCCACTATTCTTACCATTTCCTGTCGGTTCCGCTCCTTTTAAACTATGAGGTGCTGAACATCGGGAAGCTTAATTTGAACGCTGTGGGCGGAGTGAGCAGTGAATTTTTACTTTCCGGAACCGTGGTCAATTCCAAGCAGAACGAGCAAAACTTTAATGCAGGAAATTCCAATTTCCGCCCGGTAAATATAGCCGGCGTGGGGGGCTTACGTCTAAGCTATCCGGTTACTACTCTTCTTGACATTAACCTGGGTGGTATGTATCAGCATTTCCTGACTTCAGGACTCCAGAAGAATACAGATGCCACTTTCCGGCCGAGCATGCTGGGAGTTAACCTGGGGCTGTCGGTCAGGCAATGATCAGGAATCCACCTTAAAAAGGTAGCCTACTCCTTTTAGGGTAATGATCTCCACACCGGGATCTGCCTTAAAATAATCGCGTAAACGGGTAATATAGACGTCCAGGTTGCGCGAATTAAAATAGGAGTCATCGTTCCAGACCCGTAGCAGGATATCTTTACGGAGTACCTTACGGTTCAGATTTTCGCTAAGTACTTTAAGAAGCTCCGCTTCCCTGAACGACAGCTTTATGGTTTCCTTATGCGGCAGAACCAGCTCCTGTTTGGCCGAAAAAAAGGTCAGTTTCCCCAGGCTTAGTGCCTCCGGGTTTTCCCGTTTTTTTCCTGACATACTTTTCAGGTTGTGGATCCGGGCGATCAGCTCTTCCATGCTGAAAGGCTTTTTGAGGTAATCATTGCCCCCGGAGTCAAAGCCTTTCAGAACATCCTCCACCTGACTTTTGGCCGTTAAAAAAAGGATCGGCACATACGGGTCGGTCTCCCTGATCTCTTCTGCGATCTCAAACCCGCTTTTGTTGGGCAGCATGATATCCAGCACACAAACATCCGGCTTATAGCTTTTAAATTCTTCTACGGCCTGATCTCCGTCGGTCACCATGCTGATCTGAAAGCCGCGGCTTTCCAGGGTTTCTTTCACGATCTTCCCTAAAAAGATCTCGTCTTCAACGTACAGCAGTCTCATAGTTTTCTTTTGAAAGTAAGAATAAATGTCGTACCATTATTTCCACTTTCTAAAGTTACTAAACCCTGATGCAGATCCATAATATGTTTCACATAATTTAGCCCCAGGCCGTAGCCTTTTACATTATGGCGGTCACCGGTGGGCACCCGGAAGAATTTTTCGAAAATCTGGCCCTGGTATTCCCGGGGGATCCCTATGCCGTTGTCTTTTACTTTCAGGGTGACAAAATGAGGTTCTGAACGGATCTCTATATTTACTTTGGGCGAGGTACGGGAATACTTCAGGGCGTTATCGATCAGGTTATTCAGAATGCTGCTTACCTGAACCTCATCGGCCTCAATCGTAAAATCCTCTCCTTCCGTGCTTATGCGGATATTTCCACCGGCCTGCGAAAAGCGGGGTTGCCACGACTTCACGGCAAGTATGGAAAGGCCCTGAAGGTCTACCGGCGAAGGGTAGATCGTCACCGCCTGCTTTTCCAGCAGGGAGGCTTTCAGAATATTATCCACCATCAGCGACAGGCGGTTCACTTCATTTTGGGAGATCTCGAGGTATTCGCGGGTAGTTTGCGGATTGGTATTGCCTCCGAACTGCTGCAACGCTTCCAGGGCCACACTCATGGTGGCCAGGGGGGTTTTCAGCTCATGGGTCACATTACTGATCAGGTCATTTTTAAGTGCATTCAATCGCGATTGCTTGCGCAGATTCCTGAATATCAACCAGAATGTCAGCGAGGTCACCACCAGGAGAAAAGCAGAAAACAATACATTATTTCTGAGCTTTCTGAATAAATAGGTGTTCAGATCTTCCGGGTAAGCCTTAAAAATAACCGTAGGGATGATAGAAAGGGAAGAGATACTCTCGGGGTTCAGCACCGCTACGCCATTCACCACAACGGAATCGCGGGAGTTACGCAGTTTCTTCTGTACCTGCGAATAGTTTCTGTAATTTCTCCGGAATCCCTGGGCCGAGGTATCCGGGGTGACGGAATCTTTTTTGATGAAAAATTCCACTTTGTAGCCCATTTCGCGGATACGGTGATTGAATTTTTGTTCGACAGAATCCAGCGGTGCACTCAAAAACACCAGTCGCCTTCTGGGAAACTGGGGCCGGTTGTCTTCTTTTTCCGTAGTGGGCGCGGGCGTAAAATCGGTCTGAATGGTAATCCTAGGAAACTGGGCGATCACCCTTTTTAAGCGGTTTAAGGAGTCTTGCTGCTTCCGCGAACGGAGGATGAGGTTGATCACCCCCGAATCATTTAATATGGCCGCGCCCGAAGAATCGGTGCGTACCCGGGTGAGATCAAATCCTTCGACCACTTTGATTGCTGAGTCGTTATGAAGAATAGGATAGCCAATACGTAATTCCTTTACAGGTCTTTCCTGCTGCATCAAAACGGTCCTTTGCTTGGGAGGTTCCTGCCTGTCTTCCGACGACCTCCGGGGAGGTTCCGGTCTGTCGTGTGAAGACACAAAAAATCCCTGGGTAACTGTCCTGGAGACCAGTGAGTCTTCGATGGTTCGCACCGTTTCTTTGAACAGGAGGTCGGCATTGCTGTAAAAAGCACGTTTGTGTTCTTTGTACTCGCTCCTGAGCCAGAAATACTGCGAGGTAGCCAGCAATAATACGCTGGCTACCATTAAGATCAGTGCTGTGGCATTCTGGCTCCTTTTCATTTTAATTTCCGCCGCCTATGGGGCCGCCAATGATCACCCTTCCTCCACCCGGGCCGCCTCTGAAATTCTTCATCTGCTCGGCCTGATGTTCTTTTTTAAGCTTATCCAACTGCTCCGGGCTCATTTTTTTACCTTTGGAGTTGATTTTCATATCGGCCTCGCTTAGTGCTTTCTTATTGACATTTGTAGCGGTATAATTCATGGCTCCGCCGTTCACTTCCACCTCCAGGATCAGGCCGGGTAGGCCGTTGTACTTATCAGGGCCTGCCTGAGATTCGATGGCATCGGTAAACCAGGCTACGATCTGGTTGGTTATTACCGTATCTTTTATGGTTACTTTACCCCCCTCTTCAAATCTCGGCATGGTCCTGCTCTCCGTTTCGGTCGCTGTGGCCTTCATACAGGTGTAGCCCAGGATCTCCTTCGTATTTACAGGATCTACTTTCCAACGGATGCTTTCGAAGGGCCCGGATACCTGAAAAGGTTGCTGCGCATATTCCTCATACTTTTTGAAGGTCTTATTGGCCACATTATACAGGGTTTCATCTTTCGGCAACCTCCTGGGGAAGCTCCGGGTTTCGCCGTTGATTGTGAAGCTGCTTTCTCCCGGATCCTGGGCAGGGTCGGCCTTATATACCGACTCATCGCCCTTTACCGTCAATTCAAAAATCATGGGTCTTCTGGCCTGTTCGGCCATATTACCGAACTGGGCCCGCATCCGGTCGGCATTGGGATTATTGGCAAACATTACCGAAGGGTCACTCACCCGGTTGTATTTGATCACTCCCTCAAAAGTCTGCGCCTGTGCGGCTGCCCCCAGAAGCAGCCCGGCAAATGCTGAAATTAATGTCTTTTTCATTGTTTCTATATTGTTTTAGTTGAATACCGAAATTAATTGCTTATAATCATCCGTTGTCCGCCACCGCCCTGGCGTGTATTCGCCTGGATACCGCCGTTAAGGTTATAAGTGAACGTTAAAAGGAAGTAACGTCCCAGTGCGTTGGTCCTTTCTTCTGTAAACGTGTTCCCGCTGGCCGTCTGTGTTATACCCTGGTTTTTATTCAGGAGGTCATTGATCGAAAGCTTGATCTCGCCCCGTTTGTTCTTGAATACGGGTCTCAGCAACGCGGCATTCCAGATGGGGATCCGCTGCACCTCATCACTGGTGGCATAGCGATAGATCGAATAATCCAGCGCACTGGTGAATGTAAACACATTCGGCAGTATCCATTGCAGGTCGCCCGTATAATCCTGGTTCATATAGCTGGGGTTCAGCTGGGTATTTTGGGAATATTTCGAGTTATTGAATGTCAGGCGTGTACTTACCCCCAGGTTAAAATTATCGCCGGGCATAAAGTCGGCCCGGAGTGAGTTGGCGTTACGGGTGGTGCGGGTGATGTTGTCAATATTATTAATCAGGGTCATAGACCTGCTGAAGCTCAGGGTAGAGTTAAGCGAAAAACGGGTATTGATGGCTTTCACCCGGAAACCGTAGTTGGCATTACCGTTCACGGAAAAATCGTTGCCGTAGTTGATCGGCGTACGGGTCTGTGCCAGGGTCACCTCATCATAAATGACCTTGTTGGTGATCTTATCATCTGTAAAGCTCAAACCTCCTGATACAAAGAAATTGGTAAAATTCAGCTGGTTAAAGCTCCGGAAGTTCAGGTTCAGCCTTTGAGAATACTGCGCTCTCAGATCCGGGTTACCCACATAGATATTCAGCGGGTTGGAGTTATTAGGAACAGGCGACAGCTGGGTCATAGACGGCTCTGCAATATTGGTATTGTAGCTCAGGTCCATGGACTTGGCCGAAGTGAAAGAATACCTCATTCTACCGGTAAACACCGGGTTAGTGAACCTCTTCCGGATAACCTCGTTTCTCAGGATCAGATCCCCTTCCAGCCGGGAGTCCTGAATGGCGGCACCGATGTTACCGTTCCATTTGTCTTTGCTGATGCGATAGCTGAGTCCCGCGCGGTTATAGACGTAGTCGTTCTGGTAGCGGTTACTCAGCGTGGAATCCAGCGTATTTCCGGTTTCCTTCACATTGTAAACGTTTTTATCCAGGTCATTATTCACCTTTTGGTAGGAATAGTTAAACTCCAGGAAATTGGTGCGGTTCAGGGGCTCTGTATAGGAAACCTCTGCTCCGAACGTAAATTTCCGGCTGATCTGGTTGCTGATCTGGTTGAGATCGGTATAGAATATTGAACCGCTTCCCGCATCAAAAAGGCCGTTGCGCGACAGCAGGGTACCATCTGTATCCCCGTTGTCAATTCCGAGGGTAAGATTAGTGGTGAGCGTACGCCCTCTTTTGGCAAATGATTTCCGGTAGAGGGCCTGGGAGGTAAGCCCGAAAGTGTTGCCTTGGGAGGTATTATGACGGTCTGTGCTGTTTCTCAGCTGGTTCGAGGCTTTTAAGTATTCTTCGCTCTCACTGGTGGTATTGCTGGCATTGTTCCGGAAGTCCACCCGGTTGATCCAGCGGATCGAGCTGGTGTTGCTGATCTTATTGTTCAGCGTTACATTCAGCCGGTGCGAATCGCTTTCCGTATTTTGCTGAGATCCGGCATTACCGGTGGTCTCCAGGTTGCCGATAATACTCTCCGTAGTGCTTTCTCTTGTAGTGAACTGGTTGGTGTTGGTGTACGAATAGCTTCCGTTAATTTCCGTTTTCTCGCTCAGCTTATTGTTAAAGTTAAGCCCTCCGGAAATGTTGCGCATCAGGCCCGATCTTCCACCGATTCCGCCACCGCCGCCGAAGCTGATCCCGGCACCGCCCCGGCCTATACCGGCCATGCTAAACTCCGAAGTAGAGAAGCTTTGCTGGTTAATATTATTGGCATTGCCGATAAATGTGAGCTGATTGCCGTTTTTGAAGGTATAATAGTTGGCGCCGAGGTTATACCGGGCTTTATTGTTCCCGTCCATCCCGGCTCCGGCTATAAAACGACCAAAACCGAGATTCTTCTTATCTTCCCTGAGTTTCAGGTTAATGGTGGTTTCCTCTTCGCCGTCGTCTATGCCCGTAAACTCGGCCCGGTCTGATTTTTTCTCAAAAACCTGTACCTTGTCTATGGCATTCGCAGGGATGTTCTTGGTGCTCATCTTGGGATCTCTGCCGAAAAATTCTTTCCCGTCTACCAGGATACGGGTAACGTTCTTTCCCTGTGACGTTACGTTTCCTTCCCGGTCTACTTCCATGCCGGGCATACGCTTAAGAAGTTCCTCCACCATAGCATTTTCCTGTACTTTAAAAGAGCCTGCGTTAAACTCCACAGTGTCTCCTTTCACCCCTACAGCGGCCCGCTCTCCTTTTACCACCAGCTCCGCCAGCTCTCTGGAAGCCGAGTCGAGGGTGATCACGCCCAGATTCTGATCTGCTCCGGTAAGGGTAATGAACCGAAGGAATTTTTCATAACCTACATGGCTTACCTGAAGCAGGACCTCATTCTTTGCCGTACTTCTGATCTCAAAAAGTCCGTTTTCTTTGGTTTTTCCAAAGGAAAGCATGGTAGAATCTTTGGTGTCCAGCAGCATAACGGTGCTGTTTACCAGAAATGACCCGTCCTGTCCTTTGACCTGTCCTTTCAGTGTCTGGCCCTGCACTGCAAAATGCATGGTACATGCCAACACCAGTGTAATAAGTTTTTTCATAAAATCAGTTTACAAAGTTTATCGGGTACAAAATTATCTTCCAAACCCATACACTATGGTTAATCAACTTTAATGTAAGGTTAATTAAGGTTAAAAAGCGCCGTTAAATGAGGAATTCGAACAGGTCGGGCTGATCATTAATGTAGGTAAACTGAACTTTGTGTTCGTTCATTCGTTGGATCAGCGGTTCAAAGTCTTCCTTTCTGGCGATCTCCACCCCAATCAAAGCCGGACCTTTCTCCCGTGCTGTCTTTTTGGAGTATTCGAAAAAAACGATGTCTACCGTAGAACCCAGCACCTGTCCGAGGAACTCGTTGAGAGCCCCTGAGCGCTGCGGGAAACGCACAATAAAGTAATGCTTCAGTCCTTCATAGATCAGGGAGCGCTCCTTGATCTCTTCGGTTCGGGTAATATCATTATTCCCTCCTCCGATGATGCAGACCACGTTTTTCCCCCGGATATCTTCTTTCATAAAATCGAGGGCGGAAATGCTCAGCGCCCCGGCCGGCTCCACCACAATGGCCTCTTCATTATAAAGCTTCAGGATGGTAGAGCATACTTTCCCTTCAGGTACCAGCAGGATATCGTCTATATTTTCTCTGACGATCTCAAAAGTGATCTCTCCGGCCTTCATGACGGCCGCTCCGTCTACAAATTTATCGATATGTTCCAGCGGGGTCACCCTGCCTTTTTCAAGGGAGGTCTTTAAGGTAGGTGAACCTTCCGGCTCCACACCGATCAGCCGGGTGGAAGGGCTCAGGGTCCGGAATACCGTAGAAACACCGGAGGCAAGTCCGCCTCCGCCGATGGCAAAGACCAGGTAGTCTGCTTTTACATCCAGTTCCTTAAAGATCTCCAGGCCCACGGTACCCTGCCCCTCGATCACCTGGACATCATCAAAGGGATGTACAAACACCGCGTCACTGTATTTCCGGGCCGCATAGTAGGAGTCGTCATAGGTATCGCCAGCCAGTACGATATCCACCCATTCCTTTCCGAACATCTTCACCTGCCTCACCTTCTGTGCAGGGGTGGTGGTAGGCATAAAGATCGTGCCCTTCACCTCCATCTTATGACAGGCATAGGCTACTCCTTGGGCGTGGTTTCCGGCGCTTGCGCAGACCACTCCGCTAGCCAGCTGCTCCTTACCCAGCGCCGCCATTTTGTTGTAGGCACCCCTGATCTTATAGGACCGCACCACCTGCAGGTCTTCTCTTTTCAGATAAATATTGGCTTCATACAGGTCAGAAAGGTTCTTATTACGGGTCAACGGGGTTTTTATGGCTACCTCCGACAGTCGTTTGGCCGCCTTATATATTCCGTCTATATTGATCTGCTTCATTGTTCTTTTAGAAAAGAACAGCAAACCTACTAAACTCTCCGCTTTTTTTTAATAATCGGTGCAACCATTTATTACGATTATGTATCTTGTACAAAAAACTATACTTATGAGAATACTTAATCTGTTTTTAGTAATGGTGTTATGTGTGAGTGCGGCTATCGCTCAAAACACCGAACCGTACATGGTAAAAGATTTTTCCGGCCAGCGCATCAATCGCCTGGAAGTACGCACTTCCGGCGGTTCTATCAAAGTAAACGGCGGGGCATCTGTCCCCAAAGTAAAAGTTTTCATCCGGTCAAACAGCTGGAACACCAAGCTTTCCCAAAAGGAAATTGAAGAAAGGCTTGAGAACTATATTTTAGAAGTGAAAGTAAGCGGCGGAACGCTGATTTGTTCCGCCAGGCCTAAAAAAGAGAATTTTTCCTGGAATAACTCTAACCGCCTGTCTATAGGATTTGAGATCGACTCTCCTGAAAAAGTGGACACCGACCTGGCCACTTCGGGCGGAAGCATTACCCTTTCCGGACTCGACGGAGACCTGGGCTTCAAGACCTCGGGCGGCTCCATGACCCTCGATGCCCTGAAAGGAAACATCAAAGGTTCCACTTCGGGCGGATCCATCAAAATGAACCAGCTGGGCGGCGATATCCACCTGTCAACCAGCGGCGGAAGTATCACAGCTGAAAATTCTGACGGAAAAATCAAGCTTACCACTTCCGGTGGAAGCCTGACCTTTAATAACCTGAAAGGGGAAGTCAGAGGCACCACCAGCGGCGGGTCCATAAAAGCCAACAATGTGAGCGGTGACCTGAACGTATCGACCAGCGGCGGAAGCATCCGGTTTTCCAATATTGAGGGCAACCTCAGCGGCAGTACCTCAGGCGGCGGTATAGAAGGCAACATCCTGACCATCAAAGACCATGTAAGCCTGAGCACCAGCGCCGGCTCCATCAAGGTAGACCTGCCTTTCAACGAAGGCATGGACCTCGACCTGAGAGGAAACCGCGTTTACAGCGATAAGCTGGCCAAAGTTTCCAATACCCTGAAAGAAGGCAAGGTGAACGGCCGGGTGAACGGTGGCGGGAAGTCGGTAAGGATGAGGACTTCTGCGGGGTCGATTTATGTGGATTAACCATGTCCGTGAAAGAAATGGCAGATAAGTTACTCTTCTCCCGGAGATAGACCTGTGTGTATTAACCGCATCAGATATAGATGCCCCTTATTTCCCATTTCTTCAAAAAAATACCTCAAAAAGAGGATTATCCCCGAAATTTTTACACTTTCGTAAAAGTTTCGGGGATAATTGTAAATAACAGAGGTATGCGATATGGGGTAATTTTAATATCCTGCTTTACGCTTGTTTCATGCAAAGTAAGGCCGGCGGCTTTCATGCCTTCCGCTTCGGTAGATCATTTTACCCAGGGGGAAAAGTTGGTTTTCAGTGAAACAGAAACCACGGAAATACTATTTCCCAAAGAGCTGTTAAAAGAAGATTCTTCAACCGGTAACATAGAGCCGGAAAGTGGAGTGCTAAAGCCGGCAAAACAGAACAACTCTCCGAAAATTATTTTTCACAGCGTAGCGGCCAGGCCGGATTCCATTCCGGATCAACGAAAGACAGAACCTCTGGGTATTGCCGCAGCCCTAACCGGAGTCACCGCCGGTTTAGGCCTTTTAGGAGACTACCGGTCAGCAGCAACACCGATGATATTATTAGTGATGCTGGCTGTTGGCGCATCTTTGGGCATTGCAAGCCTCGTCCGGATTGGAGCAAAGCCCCGGAAGTATAAAGGCCGTTTCGGGGGCTGGCTAGCCGTTTTTTTAGCGAGTTTACCCATTATATATGTCCTTTTTTTCTTTCGGCTTTAAACTTATGTTCGGGCCCTGCAGACTTACACCCCGGCCATTCAAAGGCGGGTTTTAAAATTTAGGTATATTATTTAGTATCTTTGACTAAAAACCTGACTTATGAAAAAATTTCTCCTCCCTGTTCTGCTCCTTTCTATGCCCGCATTAGCTCAAAAAACACTTTTGCACTGTGGCTCATTTATCGATACGGAAAAAGGTGAAATCAGGAAAAACGTAACCATCACCGTCGAAAAAAATAAGATTGTGGATGTTAAGCCCGGTTTCACGGAAGCCGATCCCGGCGAAACGATTATTGATTTAAGCAGGAAATATGTGCTTCCCGGCCTGATAGATATGCACGTGCACCTGGAGGGAGAAACCTCTAAAGACCAGTTCCAGCGGAGGATTCAATCAAATGAAGCCGACGTGGCCTACGATGCCCAGAAGCATGCCCGAACCACCCTTATGGCCGGGTTCACCACGGTCCGGGATCTGGGCGGAGGCGGAGTGAATATTGCTTTAAGAAATGCGATTAACAAAGGGCTGGTGGATGGACCACGGATTCTGACTTCGGGAAAGAGCATCGCTACTACCGGCGGCCACGCCGACCCTTCCAACGGAATCGGTAACGGCCTGGCCCTGCAGGGAAACAGGGCTGACGGAGTTATAAATTCGGCGGAAGAAGGGAGAAAAGCGATCAGAAAACGCTACCAGGACGGAGCCGACTGGATCAAGATCACCGCTACAGGTGGTGTGCTGAGTATTGCCAAAAGCGGAAAAGCCCCGCAGTTCCAGGACGATGAGCTGGATGCCATTATTTCTACCGCAAACGACTATGGCTTTGGAGTGGCGGCACATGCTCACGGCGCTGAAGGCATGAAACGGGCGATTAAGGCAGGCGTAAAAACGATAGAGCACGGTACTTATCTGGATGAGGAATGTATTGCTCTTTTTAAGGAAAAAGGAGCTTACCTGGTACCTACTATAATTGCCGGGAAAACGGTGGCCGACTCGGCCAAAATTCCGGGTTATTATCACCCCTTTGTAGCCAAAAAAGCTTTAGAAACCGGCCCTTTAATCCAAGAAGCATTTGCCAGAGCTTATAAAGCCGGAGTAAATATTGCGTTTGGCACAGATGCCGGGGTTTTCCCCCACGGTTATAATGCCAAAGAGTTCATTTATATGACCGAGGCCGGAATGCCTATTATGGAAGCCCTGAAAACGGCCACCATCACCAATGCCGGAGTTCTAGAAATGCAAGACCAAATAGGGAGTATCGCACCCGGGAAACTGGCTGATATCATTGCAGTAGACGAAAACCCGGAAACCAACGTGGCCACGCTGATGAAAGTAACTTTTGTGATGAAAGACGGGAAAGTGTATAAGCAGGAATAAGGTGATTAATAGCTTTCCTGGGGGCTCCGAAATAAGGCTGTTAAATAGCAGACATCCTACTCCCTTTAAATGGAATTTGCTTTTTGTATATATTATACTGTACAGGCGTAATTGAAAAGGCACAACGATAAAAAGTATCCTTCCCGTGGTCCGAGAACAAAATAAAATGTCCGATTTCGAACAAAAATGTCCGGTTTCGAACAAAAATATTTCTGCATATTCCCACAATATATTGAAAATGAACCAGATACGATGATGGCATGTTTTGTGATGCTTAGTATTTCTGGAAAATACATTGATACAAAATTACCTGAAACCAAGGTGATAGTATCTGAGGTCCCCAGCCGGGGCTCTAGAGGACTTTTCCTTATCTGTTTCAAAATCTTTATTGTAAAAAACTATGAGAACTCTTCAAAAAATGCTGATGATGGCCTGTGTCTGTCTTTTTCCGGTAACGATGAAAGGCCAGAATAATACAGGTCAGAACCTTATAACGGACAAAAAAGAACAATTACCTGCATTCACAGATTGGTTTCTTTCTACCGGTGACTGGCAAAATGATCCCCAATTGTATGTTTATGAATTTGGAACAGGGACAGAAACAATTGTCATGCTTCATGGTGGCTGGGGAGGTGACTATAGCGGACTTCTAGAGAGCATAAAAAACTTTGAGAAAGAATATCGCTTCGTATTCTATGATCAGAGGGGTTCTTTGCGATCTCCCTTTCCGGATTCGATGATTACATTTAATGAGCACATTGAGGACCTGGAGCGACTTAGAAAAGCATTGGGGGAGGAAAAGATGAGTATTGTGGGTCACTCGATGGGTGGAGTCCTGGCAAGTGCATATGCCACGAAATATCCCCAACAAATAAAAAGCCTTATACTACTGGCACCGGCATATCTCAAAAACCCGATATCCGGGGAAGATGCAGATTTACTTCGGAAAGATGCCCAGTTTCAGACGTTTCTAAACAGACCCTCTGTCATAAATGAGATAAATAAATACTCACTTAACAGAGCGTCCCCGCCATTGACCTCTCAAGAGGAAACCTGTAAATTCCGGATAAATTTTGCCAAGAGAATGCTTTACGATGTTAGTAACTGGCCTAAGCTGCAGGGAGGAAGAGCATTATATAAAGGAAATGTATTTGAACTGACGGCTAAAACTTATCCGGCGGGAGGCTGGGATTATGTACAGGAGTTTAAGAAAAACGGTTACCCGGTCAGTATCATCGTTGGGGATCATGACTTTTTAGATTTTGGAAATAATCTTATAAAAAAATGGGCTATTGAGGCACCTAGCGTTAAACTGACAACCATCAATAATGCCGGGCATTTGATTTGGCTCGATCAGCCTGAAGAATTTGAGAAGCAATTGGCAAAGCATTTGAAAAATATACATGAACGATAACAAATTTTGCCGGTTTTACTTTTTTGTAATTTTAAAACCGTGCTTTGGGAATGATTATAATTCGGCTATCAAGTTTTAACGGTAAGCATGGAAAGGGGATGGAAATCTCGAACCATATCGATTATGAAACACGTAGAGACACAAAATCTTGCGTCTCTACATTGACTCGATTAGCTGACTACAGCACCTCATAAATCCCAGCCACACCCTGGCCGCCACCCACACAGGCGGTAACCATTCCGTATTTTTGCCCCCGCCGTTTCATTTCGTTCAGGATCTGAACGGAGAGGCGCGCACCGGTGGAGCCTAAGGCATGGCCTAAAGCGATGGCTCCACCGTTTGGATTTAGCTTTGAAGAGTCTATTCCTATCTCTTTCACTACGGCCAGGGCCTGGGCGGCAAAGGCTTCGTTGAGCTCAAACTGATCGATGTCTTCCAGCTTTAAGCCAGCCTGTTTCAGGGCCTTCGGAATGGCTTCCACGGGGCCGATACCCATCAGACTCGGCTCCACACCCGCTACAGCATACGATACCATTCTGGCGACAGGTTGGAGTCCTAATTCTTTTACTGCTCTTTCTGAGGCTACAATTAAAAATGCGGCACCGTCAGACGTTTGCGAAGAGTTACCCGCCGTTACACTACCGCCGGCGGCAAACACCGGCTTCAATTTGGCCAATGCTTCCACGCTTGTTCCGGCTCTCGGACCTTCGTCTTTCGCTACGGTGTATTCCCGGGTTTTCTTTTTCCCTGAAGTGGCATCAAAATAAGTTTCCTTCACGGTGATAGGTACCAGGCCACTATCGAAATAGCCTTCCTTCTGGGCGTTAAGCGCCTTTTGATGAGAACGGAAGGCAAATTCATCCTGCTCTTCACGGCTGATCTTATATTTCCGGGCCACCTGCTCGGCTGTAAGCCCCATTCCTATGTAGTAATCCGGATGAACCGATGCAATGTCGTAGTTCAATGCCGTTTTGTAGCCGGTGGTAGGCACCAGTGACATCGACTCCGTACCGCCGGCGATCACGATATCCGCCATCCCGGCCTGAATTTTACCAACAGCCATAGCCACGGCCTCCACGCCACTGCCACAATACCGGTTGATGGTAATGCCGGGCACTTCTTTCCCCAGAGCCAGAAGCGAGATATAACGGGCCATCTGCATGCCCTGGTCTGCTTCGGGAACGGCGTTTCCTACAATGAGGTCATCTACCCGGGCCGGATCAATTTCGGGATGTTTACTTAACAGATATTTAATGACTTCAGCAGCCAGGTCATCCGGGCGGGTAAACCGGAAAACGCCTCTCGGGGCTTTTCCTACCGGCGACCGGTAACCGTCTATGATATATGCATCCATATTATTAATTCTGGTTTTAACGTTTTAAACTGAAGATTTTCGGGACATTTCTTTTGCACAAATATGATAATGTACCCCAACTTTTCACTTTTAACTTTTAGTTTTTAACTGTTCCCTGTTAGTTGTTCACTTAAATCAGTTCCTTGGTGCTTTCCCGCCACTGATGATGCCCTGCATACGCTCCAGGGTTTTTCTTTCGGCACAAAGTGACAGGAAGGCCTCCCGTTCCAGTTCAATCAGGTATTTCTCACTTACCAGCTGCGGGTAGCTCAGATCGCCGCCGCAGATCACATACGCCAGCTTTTCGGCAATGAGGGCATCATGATCCGTGATGTAATTGGCCATCCGCATCGATTTAATACCGGCTTTAAACAGTGCGATACCCGTTTTTCCCTGCACCTTGATGTCGGTCCGGCGGATAGGCTGCGTATACCCGTTTTCAGCCAGCTCAATGGCCGCCTGCTTCGCCTCTGCAATCAGCCGGCTGCGGTTAAGCACCACCTGATCGCGACCCGTTCTGAGGTAATTCATATCAAAGGCCTCCTGAGCCGACGTCGAAACTTTGGCCTGGGCAATGTTCATAAAGGCTGCCTGCAGGATGTTCAGCTCGGTATCGCCCGGCTGGTACATATCCGAGCATCGTAACGCCATCTCTTTGGTTCCGCCACCGGCCGGAATAAGCCCCACGCCCAGTTCTACCAGGCCCATATAGAGCTCGGCATGAGCCACCACCTTGTCGGCATGCAGGTTCAGCTCGCAGCCCCCGCCCAACGCCAGGGAATGTGGCGCCGTGACCACGGGTATCGATGAATACCGGGCCCGCATCATGGTTTCCTGGAAGGTAGCGATCATCAGGTCAATCTCGTCATACTCCTGCTCTACGGCAAACATAAACAGCATGGCCAGGTTGGCGCCGGCAGAGAAGGCCTGGGTGCTGTCGTTACCGATTACCAGCCCCCTGAAATCTTTCTCAGCCAAAGAATAAGCCTTATTCAGCGCTTCGATCGGACCTGAGCCCAGGGTGTTCATTTTCGACTGGAATTCTACCCCCAGAATACCGTCGCCCAGATCAAAGATCGAGGCCTCCGGGTTCTTCCAGACCACATGGGTTTTACGGATATTGTCGAGGATAATAAAACTTTCGGTGCCCGGAACAGCCTTGTACGATTTCGACGGGATGTCATAATAAAGCTTCTTCCCGCTTTCGAGCTTATAAAAGGTATCATGACCGGCAGCGATCATTTCATACACCCATTGCGCCGGTTTCCTGCCCTCACTTTCACAAAGGCCGGTAAAAGCTTTGGCACCAATAGCGTCTGCGGTAGCAAAAACACCCACCTGCCAGCCAAAACCAGCGGTAATAGCATCATCAATTTTATACAGTTCATCAGCTATTTCCGGAATACGGTTTGAGGCATACTGAAATGCATCGGTAAAGGTTTTACGGTAGAAATCGCCCGCTTTGCTTTTATCTTTCAAAAGAATGGCCACTTTCTCAGGAATACTCTCGATACCTTTTACAGCATCCAGGGCCGGGATCTTCACCTTATCGGCCGGGCGGTACTCCAGGGTTTTGAAGTCCAGCCCCAGAATTACCGACTTGCCCTTTTCGTCTTTGACCTTCTTATAAAACCCCTGCCCGGTTTTATCGCCCAGCCGGTTTTTCTCCATCAGTTGGGCCACAATGCCGGGCAGTTGAAAGGCATCTTTGGATTCGTCGTCCTCCAGGATGGCGTGGAGGTTGTTGCACACGTTTACGGTAGTGTCCAGCCCTACCACATCCGAAAGACGGAAGGTGCCCGACTTCGGCCGGCCGATCACCGGGCCGGTCAGCTTATCTACTTCCTCAATACTCAGCCCCAGTTCTTCTGTAGCCCGGATGGTCTGAACCAGGGCGTAAATTCCCAGGCGGTTAGCGATAAATGCGGGTGTATCTTTGCATAATACGGTACGTTTCCCCAGAAACAGATCACCATATCCCATTAAAAAGTCAATGATACCCGGCTCCGTCTGAGGCCCCGGAATGATCTCCAGCAAGGCCAGGTAACGAGGCGGATTAAAAAAATGGGTGCCGCAGAAATGCTTCTGAAAATCCTCACTCCGGCCTTCCGCCATCAGGTAAATGGGAATGCCCGAAGTATTGGAGGTTACCAGCGTGCCCTGTTTACGGTGCTGCTCTACTTTTTCGTATATCAGTTTTTTGATCTCCAGCTTTTCTACTACCACCTCGATCACCCAGTCAACTTCTTTGATTTTGGGCATATCGTCGTCAAAGTTACCTAAGGTGACCCGTTCCAGTGATTTTTGGCTGTAGATGGGAGATGGAGTAGCTTTGACAGCCGCCTGGTAGAGGCTGTTGACGATCCGGTTCCGGACGAGCGAACTGCTCAGGTCCAGGCCTTTTGCCTTTTCTTCCTCATTAGGCTCTCTGGGCACCATATCCAGCAGCAGCACATCCACCCCGATATTCGCGAAATGAAGGGCGATACGGCTCCCCATGATACCGGCTCCGAGGACAGCTACTTTTTTAATAGTTCGTTTCATATATGAGAGATTTGATCTTAAAAATTAGTATGCAAGCATACTAATTACAAATCTAGGTTATCCGCTCTGATTATGCAAACAGATATACAATTAAAATTTTGCTAAATTTTCTTAGGGAAATGCAAAAGAAGAATACCCCCGTGAGATAGCTGTGCCATTACACCGGAACCAGCAGAGCAAAGAAACGAATTTCCACCTGAACCTTACAAACCTCAATCTGATGGTCATTCTGGTTTTTAGGGTCACCGGTTTTTCGACAAATCATTTAACAGTTTCTTCGCCGCATTCAGATCCTTATTCCAATCCGGGGTCCGGTTGGGATTATTCAGTTTGGCAATGGCGGTATTGAGGAGCGCTAAATCTTCCGGGTTCAGCTTTTTTTTCAGGATATGTATCTTTTCATAATCCTGGATCCCCTCCAGCATGCGTTCATAGCGGATAGAACTGCGACCCTGAGGATACACAATGTAGGTATCCCCCGCAGGCCAGGTGCGGAAACGGGAGTCCTGCAATGGGTTTTCGACCCACGAGTTAAAGGCCCAGCGCAGCATGCCGTCAAAGCCGGCCGCTTCGGTGTACCATCCTAAATACGTTGATTCCGCCGGATCGGAGAAAGTAAACTGGTTGGGAAACCCGTCTGAACAGCAGATATAAAATGTGGTATTTAATCCCCTGGATTGACGGTCAAGCACATCTTCTTTAGAGAAGGGATGATTTACGGCAATACTGATATCTTCGCTGTTGGGGTAGCGTTGATAGGTTTTCTGATTGTCGGCATAGGCAACACCCAGCTCCGGAGCTACCCTTTGAATAAGCTTCAAAGCACCGTCTACTTCTTCCCGGGTTCTTTCATCGATGGCGATATTGGTTATTTCCAACCATCCCTTTTGTTGGAGATGCTTCACAAAATCGGTTAAAAACGGCTCCCAGACTTCCTCAAAAGCCGGAGTTCCGGGTTTGGCTTTTACATTTACCATCCGGCCGGTTCCCGCATCCTTATAATGCACCTCATTATTCCACGGGATGATCGAATAGCAATTGATCATTTTGCTTACCCCTAAATCCATCATAAACTGTACCCAACGGTCAAAAACGGAATAGTCGTACTTCCAGGTGCCGTCTGCGTTTTTCGTCCAGGTGATCATATCGGCATAGGGGTCAAAGGTCTGAACATTCCAGGGGTCTTTGTTGAGTGTGGCGGTGATCACCTTTTGCCCTGCCCTGGCGGCCAGCTGCATCATCGGCTTAAGGGCTTCAAAATGGGCATCACTCCATAAAGACACCTGGTCAAGCCGGGCTACTGCCGACGGGTGTTGCCACTGGTCAAGGTGAAATATCCATTCGGAGGGTGGCGGTAAAGTCCGGTCCAAAACCTCCAGCTCCAATTCCAGGGTTTGATGAGCAATGCCCTTCCCGGAGATCATAACCGTAGCGGTGTAATTTCCTTTTGGGGCATTTTCAGGAATATCTATGCTTATCCAGACCGGGCGTACTTTTTTAGCTTCCTGATCAAACGTATCCAGGTCATCAAGCATATCGGAGGAAAGCGAAGCGGCAAAGTTCTCCGGTTTGCGGTAACCGCATCCGGCGGCAAACTCATCGGTCATAACATAACGGACAAACCTTGCAGAAGCTATTGAAGCCGGCAGGCTTCCCTCCGATGCCTTAAAATCAGACAGATCAACCTTCACTCCTTTAACCGCTGCTGTGGTCCACAACAAAACCTGAGCCGAAACCCGTTCCCCTTTCCAGCCCGATAGGCCGGCCTTTTTCTGAAGGGTAATATCCGGAGCCACCGACCTGGGGAAACGCTGATCAATACTCACAAAAGAAATGTGAAAGCCGGGCTTTACTTTTGACCAATCGGACAAAGTATCAGCGGTGGGATCAGGCAGCTCTGTAAAGGGAATTCCTTTTTGAGCCCGGGTTATCTGACAGAAAAATAAAATAAGCAGGAGAGTTCTGGTGATCATTATGCGTTTGAGTTTTGAAAGATGAAGATATGAAACATCGTTGTTTTTAAGTAAATTTACAGAATAATAACTTGCCTTCGCAATCTTTCTTTTCTTATGAAATTAAAAGTTCATGCAATACCGGGAAATTACCTGATCCGGCGGCTGATCCAAATTACATTTATATTGACTGTCACTCCCGCCGTCGCACAGGTTACTTTTACACAGGCGCCTGAAGACCTTCAACTCTACCCCAGAAACCAACAGGATAAAGCTACGGTGGTGATTTCCGGAAAGCTTCTCCGTAAGAATTATACGCAGGCCATCCTTGAAGTGTCGGAAGAAAAGACCCTGATCAAAACGCTCACTGCCGATTTCTCAGCCACAGACTCCGTCAGCTTCACATTTCAGGCGGAGATCAGCGCCAAACCGGCAGAATACGATTTTAAGGTGATACTGCTCGACAAGGACGAAAAGAAAGAGACCGTTCTGCAGCGGGAGGGGATTGTCTGCGGCGACTTTTTAATTCTTTACGGACAATCAAATATAAAAGCACTGGTGGGGATTGATGATATGGTAAAACAAACCGACACCCGGCTTCTGCGCAATTACGACACCCCGGATCCGGGAAATCCCGGTGCTATGAAATGGTACCGGGCGCACCAGCCTTATGCATCGGTGGGGGTAGTAGGCCTGCATTTGCAATCCCTTATACTGGCCCGCTACGGCATTCCCACCTGCGTTCTTAACGGTAGCGTGGGCGGCGCCAATATTCAGGTGCTGATCAACCCGGATGAGTCACTCACCAACCTGAATTCTTATTACGGACTTTTGTATTCCCGTGTAAAAAATGCCGGAGCGCTGGGCAAGGTGAAGGCCATTATCTGGCGACAAGGGGAAGCCGAAACCTGTAACTGGTACCCGGATATCCGGGATTATCCGCAGAATTTCTCGAAAGTGTACGGACAGCTCTCCAAAGACTATAAGGGTTATACCCGTTTTTATAATATCCAGACGGGCATACAGCACTGCAATCAAATGGAAGAGGCCGGCGAGTTAAGAGAGTACATGCGTTCTACAAAGTATCTTTTTGACAATATCGAAACTACCAATATGCATGATCTCCCACTGTCAGATGACGTGCATTACAGCATGGAAGGGTATAAGAAAGCAGCCGAAGAGCTTTTGCCCCTTCTTGGCCGGGATATCTACGGGGAGCAGGACAATACAGAGGTTCATCCGCCTGATATTCAGAAGGTGGTGATCACACCCACCCGCGACACCCTAATCCTGGTATTTGAAGAAGACCAGAATATCGTATATCCGGAACCCCGCACCCTCAACGGGTTTACCTGGAAGATGGAGGATTATCTTTATGTAAATACGACCACCGTTTTCAATGACCAGATCGCGGAAAAAGGCTGGGCCGACCGGAACCGCGTTTATATCAAATTAAAATGGGGTATCCATGACGGCTATGTCACCTACCTGCCCTCCTACTCCCAATTTAACCCACCCGTGCAGGGTATTCACCTGAAAAACGGCCGCGGGCTACGAGCCATGTCCTTTTATAAATTTCAGATAACAGATGCTCTCGAAAAACCGGAAATTGTTTCGGGGGAAGTTACCGGTACCTACCGGATCAGTCTTACATTTAAGGAAAACGGCCGGTACATCCTCGAAAGGCGCTCCACCAGCGGAGGCGAACCTTTTCGGGCGGTGGCTACAATAGATTCAGCCTCCATGTATGATGATAATCTTTTACCTCATGTCTCTTCCCCGGTGGAATACCGGATCAAACGGATATCGGAAAACTCCGAGTCGGAATACAGTAACATTGTCCGTGTTCCGGATTACAGCACTTCCTACTCACCTGCCATAGCCTCCGTGACCCCGGCCGTCATTCTGTTCAATTCCACTGAAGTGATCACCTTGGACGGGCAGCATTTTGGCGAAACTCCCGGTAAACTGATAGTAGGCGGAAAAACGGCAGAGATTCTGAACTGGCAGGAAAGCGAAGTTCGTTTCCGGGTACCTCTGGGCACTATGCCGGGAGAACCCACGCTGATTCTGATCACAGCAGGCGGCCTTAGTGCATACAGTAAAATTAACATAGACCCGGTTTTAGGGGAGTCACCTGATATCCGGGGCACCTTATACCCCAATCCTATTGAATCTGACGATGTTTTTTTCAAAACAGAAGGGAAGGTAGAAGCGGTAACCGCCGTTTCCGACTCCGGGAAGGAAACCGGTCTTTCCTTTACACCGGCCGGCACCGATGAATACCGGATCCATACCGGGAAGATCCCCCCAGGCAGCTATATCCTGAGGGTAAAAACTTCAGTTGAGGAGCTGACATTCAGAGCCGTTAAGCTTTAAAAATAAGGCCCCGGTTATTTACGGCCCGGAGAAGATGTTCAAAAAGCCTGTAAAATACAAGGCGTTGAGGATGAGGTCGAAGGGTCATACACAAGTAGAGACGCAAGATTTTGCGTCTTTACTGAATCCGAATTCCGAAAAAAACGCAGCCGTTTGCAGGCTTTTTGAACATCTTCTTTAGCGGAGATCAATGACCTCCACTTTCGGGTATTTGCTCTTATCAAACATAAAGGCAGCGTCGGTCACCTTAATATTCGGCTTGAAATCAGTGATGGTATATGTGGTAGCTCCCGATTTATCATACACGGTCCACGAAGAGATCAGCTTGTCGGTTTTGCCGATGGTCAGCTCAATTTTCAGAACAGACGACTTTGTTTTGGGCGTCAGCGTCACCACATCGTATTTCTTCCCTCCCAGTGTTACTTCATTCTTATACGAAGAAGCATAGCCCTTTTTGTAGAGATTAAAAATATTATTGGGAGAAATGTCACTTTCATCCCCCTCGTTGTAGGAAGTAATATTCACTTCATGGGCCTCAGCGATATAGGTATAAACGTCCTTACCGTTATTATACACTTCCTGCCCGCCGAAGCTGATCTTATACATATTTCCTTTGGCGAGAAGCGCGCCGGTATATTTTTCGGCCCCGGATACCTTAAACCCGGCCGAGTAAGACGTAAAAGAAGTGTACTTCCTGTTGACCGCATTTAAAATATCTACCGCCTTCTGACCGACGGCCGGATGAACGGTGTTGAGAACCAATAATAAAAACAATAGCTTTTTCATAATCTGCAGTGCATTGTAAGACTTAGACGGGATAGTCCGCTGCAGGTTTATCCCGTTAAGAATTATTAACAGGTTTTTCTACTTTTTCAGGTTCCTAAGAATCTCCTCCAGGTATTCGATATCCTTCACCAGCACTTCCCTGGCCTTGGAGCCTTCAAAAGGTCCCAGAATGCCCGCTCCTTCCAGCTGGTCTACGATCCGGCCGGCCCGGTTATAGCCCAGTTTCATTTTCCGCTGGATCAGCGAGGTACTTCCCTGCTGGTGAATGACCAGCAAACGTGCTGCCTCCTCAAACAAAGGATCCAGCTCTGAAGGATCGAAATCCGGGGTATCCGGCTCATCATCCCCGTAATATTCCGGAAGAAGATAGGCGGAAGGGTAGGCCCTTTGCTCCCCGATAAACTCGCAAATGCTCTCTACTTCCGGCGTATCTACAAAGGGGCATTGCAAACGGATCATTTCCGAACCGGTAGAAAGCAACATATCGCCATTTCCTACGAGCTGCTCGGCCCCCCCTGTATCCATGATGGTACGGGAGTCTACCTTCGCCGTTACCTTGAAGGAAAGCCGCGCCGGGAAGTTGGCCTTGATCAGACCGGTGATCACGTTCACGGAGGGCCGTTGAGTGGCCACAATAAGGTGTATGCCTATGGCCCGGGCCAGCTGGGCCAGGCGGGCGATCGGCTGCTCCACCTCTTTCCCGGCCGTCATCATGAGGTCGGCCAGCTCATCGATCACCAGCACAATGTACGGCAGATACTTATGTCCCTTTTCAGGGTTAAGTTTGCGTTTGATAAATTTGGCATTATACTCCTTCACATTCCGCACGCTGGCATCTTTCAGCAGGTCATAACGCTGATCCATTTCAATGCACAGAGAGTTCAGGGTATTGATCACCTTTTTGGTATCGGTGATAATGGCCTCCTCGGCATTGGGAAGCATGGCCAGAAAATGGCGCTCGATCTTATTAAAGAGGGTAAGCTCTACCTTTTTGGGATCTACCAGCACAAATTTCACCTCGGAAGGATGCTTTTTATAAAGCAGCGACGTAAGGATCACGTTCAGCCCGACGGATTTCCCCTGCCCCGTAGCCCCTGCCATCAGCAGGTGCGGCATTTTGGCCAGATCGGCCACGAATATCTCGTTGGAAATGGTCTTCCCCAGGATCACCGGCAGCTCAAAACCTGCTTTCTGGAACTTCTCAGAAGCCATAATGGACTTCATGGAAACCATTTCCCGCTTTTTGTTGGGCACTTCGATACCAATAGTACCCTTACCCGGCATAGGTGCGATGATCCGGATCCCTAAGGCTGAAAGGCTCAGCGCGATGTCATCCTCCAGATTCTTGATCTTGGAGATCCGTACCCCTGCATCCGGAACGATCTCGTACAAAGTTACGGTTGGGCCGATGGTGGCCTTGATCGACGAGATCCCGATAGAAAAGTTATTGATGGTCTCTACAATCCTGTTCTTGTTGGCCTCCAGTTCTTCCTGCGTAACTTGCGAGCCGATATTGCCGTATTCCGCCAGCAGGCTGAGCGGCGGATACTGGTAGGTGGACAGGTCCAGCTTAGGGTCATATTCTCCATATTCTGCCACCAGGTCTTCTTCCTGAGCGGAGGAGAAGGGCAGCTCTTGTGCTTTGGATGGCTCAGGAGCTTCTACCGTAAACGCTACATCCGGTCCTTTGAAAGGCTCCTTAGGCAATGAAGACGGCTCAAAGATCTCTTCTTCCCGGAGGACCGGAGAAACTGGCGCTTCTTTTTCCGGCTCCTCTCCTTCGCCCACTTCTTCCGTTTCATCCCATGGCCGCTGACTTTTACGCTTTTTGGGCATATAGCTATTCAAAAGGTAGTCGTCGATACGGGTGAAGCCGTGAAAGAAGATCATCCAGGCCACCAAAAGCAGTAAAGTCAGCAGCAGGCTTCCGTAGCCCATCAGGGAATGCAGCAGCTCATTGGCATGGAGGCCCACTCTTCCCGAGAGGATAGTGGTATTCAGGTCAAAAATATGAACAAAGTACCCGAGGAACAGGGAAAAAAAGAACATATAAAACAGGCATCCGAGAACCAGGCGGTATAAGTTCAGCTTAAAAAGGTCTTCGTTAAAAACCCACCGGAATCCCGTCAGAAATAAGGGAAGGATGATCAGAAAAGACGAAATCCCGAACCACACATAAATAAACCAATGGGAGATCTTAGCGCCCATAAGCCCGAGAATATTATCGGTTCTGGCATCGGTACGGCCAGCCAGTTCGCGGAGGGAACTCCGGACAATATCCTGGTCCGCTGCGCCGGTAAACAAATACGAGAAAAAGGAGATCAGCAGGAAAAAAGTAAAAAATACCAGGAAAACCCCCAGCAGGAATTTCAAGCGGTTATCATTAGTAAGAAGCTTACCATCACGCCTTGGGGGTTCTTTTTCGGCCTTTTTCTTCGGACGGAAAGTATTGGACATTATTCACGATTGTTAATTAATAGGAAAGCGTACGGTCACAAAGTTAAATGGAACCTCTAAAAACTCCAAACTCTGCGCTAATCTTAAAAAAATAAAAACATCAGGACCGAAAACACGATCAGCCAGTAAACAGGCAACGTAAAAACCAATAAGGCGAGGTAAATGGAATCGAAAAAAACAGTGCCCCTGGTTTTGGGCCGGACCACCGCTCCCAGAAGCAGATAAAGTGGAAAATTCACAACAAAAGCGAGATAATAAACTATACGTCTCCACGAAATAAAAGAGAAGTCACGCGTAACCGCCCTCTCCAGGCGTTCTTTCAGCTTCTGGTTAAACTGAAGCACGTTCGCTCCGGTCACCTGGTGATCGGCAAAATCCTCTTTTCGGATCGGCGCCTCAAAGTTCAGCACGATCTTTTTACCGGTAGAAGTAAACTGGTCGTAATTCAGGGCGGTGGGGATGATCGTCACGTCGATTCCCGCACTCCAGGTCTGAAGGGCCAGTCGCGCCGTTCCTTTTTTCAGCGGAAGCAGCCGGGTCTGGTTCATACACAGGCCTTCACTGAAAATCAGCACCTGCCCTTTATCTTCAAACACCAGCGAGCATTTTTCAAAGGTCTCGTCATTTTTATCCAGGTTCTCCTTTCCTTCCGAAATGCGGTAAATGGGCATCATATAGAGCTTATGCAGCAGGTTCCTGACCCATGACCGTTTGAAGGCGTCGCCCCGGGCCAGTGACCACACCGGCCTTTCTACGATACAGTCCAGTAGCATGGCGTCAAGAAAAGAATTTGGATGAAAGGAAGCGAACATCACGGCCCGGTCTGCGGGAATATTTTCCATGCCGTTTATCTTAAGATCTTTGATAAAGAACTTCAAAACGACCCCGACATAAGCTTTTAAAAAACCGTAGAGCATCTCTGGATAACTTGCTTTAAATATACAACTACTGATCAAGAATGTTGTCTTCCAGCGACGAATTCTTGTGGTCGCCGTGAAGAATATCCACTATTTCCCGGATATTATATACGCTTCTGTTGTATTTGTTGCTCAACAATATGACGACAAAGTCTTCCCGGAGGTCAAAAAACATAATGGTATTATAGCCTTTCCACCACCCGGTATGGTAAATATAGTCGGTCTGTTGCAACTTATTTACCCAAAGCCGGAATCCGTAGCCGTAATTTCTTATCCCCGGATGTTCGAAGCTCCTGGGGGTGTACATTTCCCGCAGATTTTCTTTGGAAATAATTTTCCCTGATTTCAATACATTATAATACCTGAGCAGATCGGGGGCCGTGGAATAAATTCCTTTGTCGCCCATGATATCGTCATAAAAATCCTTTTCCAGTTTCCGGCCGCTCTGGTAGCCGTAAGTGCGGGCTTCATTCAGCTGCAGACTTGTGGAGGTTCCGGCAAACGTATGCAGCATCCCGGCCGGCCCGAAGATGTTCTCCTCCATATACCGGGCAAACGGAAGCCCCGAGACCTGCTCTATGATGGCCCCCAAAATAGCGTAGTTGGTATTGTTATAGGCAAAATAATGATCGGGCTGATTCAGTACCTTCGGAACAGGCTTTGCCTCCGTGAACCATTGCATTACCTGCTGATTGTTCGGGTAGATCTTTTCTTCTCTTACCCGCCGGTCAAATTCATACTGGTAGTAGGGGAGACCTGACCGGTGCGAAAGCAGGCTCCTTATGGTAACGCCGGTATAGGGGAAGTAAGGATAAAAATCCTGGATGGTGTTGTCCAGCCCCATTTTTCCTTCCTGTACGAGTTTCATGATAGCCAGGGCCGTGAAGGTTTTGGAAAGCGATGCCAGCTGAAATTTGGAGTTAATGGTATTGGGGATGGTATCATGCGCAAATCCAGCAGCCTTTTCCAGTAAAATGATACCCTTCTGGGCTACCAGCACCGTACCGTTAAACCCGGCCTTTTTGCTAAAAGCTTCTTCCAGCATCCGCGACTTTTTGTCGGCATCGATCTCTTTGCGTATTTTCTGAATTTCCTGCGCACTTAAAGGCCTGTCCTCTGCCGGTTCTTCTTTCTTCTCCTCTTTTTTTTGATTTTGCGTACAGGAAAAAAGTATTCCCCACAAAACCAAAATCATTCCTCCTCTCATGAATTACGTAAACTTTTTAAATACACATGAAGCAGGAAGATCACGATAGACGAAAACATAACACTGGCCAATATCTTCAGCGAAGTATTCAGGAAAAAATTGAAGGTTCCCGCCTCCACAAAAAACAAATAGGTATGATGAATAAATGTCAGTATAACGATATACCGGATGAAACGCTCCACTCCCATCCCCTCTACGGAAATGACAATTTCGTTCTCCAGGCCCCGGCTGGGGAAAAGCACTTTCAGAATAAATCCGCGGATAAAGGCGATCATCACCGTTGCAGAGGCATGTAAACCTGCCGTATTGTAAAACATATCTACCAGGATCCCCGTAACAAAGGCGATCACCAGGGCAGTAGAGGTGGGAGTGGCACTGGGGAGAAACAAGATCACCGATATATAAACGAAACAAAAGGCCACATCGAAAAATACCAGGTTTCTCAGGATGAAAACCTGGAGTAAGGTATAGATAATGACGCTTGCCGCTATTTTTAATATGGTCTGGGTGTTCACTTGATTCCGGGGTTTGTTTCTGCTTCCTTCTGGCTTTCGATCAACTTGTTTTTCACGACATAAACATAAATCAGGCTGGAGAAATCCGTAGACAACCTGACTGTAATGTTATGAAACGCTTCCGATGTAGTATTGGAAACCTCACTGATCTTCCCGATCATCACATAGGGCGGAAATATCGGGTTTTGCTGAGACGTCACCACGCTGTCGCCTTTGGTCACCGGTTTAAAGCGATCTACCGTATTCAGGCGGACATAGTGCGGATTGGTCCCGTCCCATTTGGCTATACCCAGGGCCACCGTATTGTTTTCCCTAAGCTTCGGATTAAGCACTTCCGCTGAAACCATCTGGCGCGAGTGAAGAATGGAATATACCCGTGAGTAGTTCTTATTGGCATAAGCCACCTGCCCTACCACACCCTGTGGCGAGATCACGCCCATCCCGGCCTTCACCCCGTCATCGGTACCCTTATCGATCGTGATAAAATTGTCGGTAAGATTATGGGTACTTCCTACCACTTTGGCCACCGTATAATCAAAGCGATGCACCTTCAGGGAGTCCGGCTTATACCCGGGGATCCCGGAACCCGTTTCCTGCAGGTCGGTCAGCTGTTTCCGGAGCGCCGCATTCTCATCGACCAGACGGGTGTTCACTTTCCCCAGATTCACAAACTCAGTGGCTTTCTGCGAAACTTCCAGCGACCGTGCCACCACGCTGTTGGTGGTGTTGAAAAAAGACACGTCCCAATAAACATTGTTCTTTGACATCAGATAAAAACAGATGATCTGAAGCGCCAGGAACAGAAAGAAATGGCGGCTTTTGTACAGTATTCCGAGTAATTGCGACATAACTATCTGTTAATAAGAAGATGTTCAGAAAGTGTACAAACTGCAGCGTTGTTTTCGGAATCCGGTCTCAGTAGAAAAGCAGGATCCTGCGTCTCTACCTTGTGCTATGCTCCTTCAACTTCATCCTTAACGCCTTGCATTTTGTCGCAGCGGCGAACCGTTACTTTTTAAACATCTTCGGTATAGAGGAAACTGGTAGTTTCAAACAACCTCTTCGCCTGGTATTGAATGATGCGATAAGTACCTTTGCCGGGAACGTTTACTGAACCAGTACGTTCTGATATTTCTCAATATTTTTGAGCACCTCACCGGTACCTCTCACTACGGCTTTTAACGGATCATCAGCTACGTGGATCGGCAGCTTGGTCTTCACTTCCAGGCGCTTATCGAGCCCGTGAAGCAATGCCCCTCCACCGGTCAGGTAGATACCGTTTTCGTAGATATCCGCTGAAAGTTCGGGTGGTGCCATTTCCAGCGCCCGCATAATGGCTTCTTCGATCTTCGATATGGACTTATCCAGTGCATACGCGATCTCGCTGTAGGTAACTTTGATCTCTTTCGGAATACCCGTCATCAGGTCTCTTCCCCGGATCTCTATATCGGCCGGCGGGTTTTCCAGATCCGGCAGGGCTGCCCCTACCTGTATTTTTATAAATTCAGCGGAGCGCTCCCCGATAAGAAGGTTATGCTCCCGCCGCATATAGTCTACAATATCCTTGGTGAAAACATCGCCGGCGATCCGTGCAGAAGACTCACACACAATCCCCGATAGGGCAATGACCGCAATCTCCGAAGTACCGCCACCGATATCCACGATCATGGAGCCGTTAGGTTGCTCAATATCAATACCGATACCTATAGCCGCGGCAATGGGCTCATGCACCATATACACCTCTTTGGCGCCGGCATGTTCGGCCGAGTCTTTTACGGCCCTTTTTTCCACTTCCGTGATACCGGAAGGAATGCAGATGACCATCCGGTGCGAAGGTGAGAAAAACATGTTCCTGCCTGTAGGGATCATCTTGATCAGGCCCCTGATCATCAGCTCGGCAGCTGTAAAGTCGGCGATTACACCGTCTTTCAGCGGACGAATGGTCTTGATGTTTTCATTCGTCTTTTCATGCATCTGCATGGCCTTGTGCCCGATGGCCAGTACTTTCCCGCTTACCTTATCCAGAGCGATAATGGAAGGTTCATCTACTACGATCTGGTCTTTATATATTATCAGGGTATTGGCAGTACCCAAATCTATGGCAATATCACTGGTGAGAAAATTGAATAATCCGGCCATTTAAGCTCTTCTATTTATACTATTTATAATTTAAGACGCAAAGTTATATTTATTTTTTCAAAAAATCTTTAAACAAAAGGCTTTTAATTGAAATAATTGGCGGGCCTTTTCTAAAGGATTTTCAGAGTTCCTAAAACAACGTTCAATGTTCACGATTAGTACAGTTTTCACTATAAAAACGGAAATTTAGAGCCCGCCTGATCCCCCTTCGGCAAAGTCATTCCTTTTCCCGTGAAAGCCGGGTTCCCCTATCCGCCCGGAAAGCTGATTTCAGTCCTGTTTTTTTACCGCCGGTCACCCTGTCTCACGCTTCCCCGTCCGGGATGACCACACGCACGGTCCAGAAGTCTTTGAGCTCTTCCCGGATCTTTTCGATATAGGAATTTCTGACCTCTAACCATATCCCGCATCGTTCCTCAAAGATCTGCTCTTTCACTGTAAGATTTAACTTTTTAATGAGCTGCATAACCGCATTGGTCCGGTCGAAGTCATAGTCTATCCGGACCAGCGTATTGATGGTCCTTACTTCTTTTTCCGTTACCTCCAGGGCTTCGGCGGCGGCCTCCTTATAGGCGTGGATCAGGCCGGATACTCCCAGCAATGTGCCCCCGAAATACCGCACCACGATCACCAGTGTAAAGGTGACATCAGCGGAGAGGAGAGCGTTCAGGATAGGCTTCCCGGCAGATCCTGAGGGCTCTCCGTCATCATTGGACCGGTAGTTTTCTCCCCGGTAGCCCAAACGGTAAGCATAGCAATGATGCCGGGCCTTGGGGTGTACCCCTTTCATTTCTTCCAGTATTCTTTTCACTTCTTCTTCATCGGCCACCGCAAAAGCATATCCGAAAAACCTGCTGCCTTTGTCTTTGAAAAGGCTTTCTCCGCGGGTGAGCAGGGTCTGGTACTCATCAGAAACATTCATCATGCAGCAAATTTAACCCAAATTATGCATTAGACACGGGGGTTAAATACTTTTCCACGGGGTATAAGTTTTCGCCGCCCCCGGCCGTTATCTTTTTATTAACACCTGCCGGATGCAACCTTTTGATCAAAACCGCGATCTAAACAGTAATATTTTTAATCCCTTCAATATGTGATCGTATTGATGTAAACTCCATTTAGTTATGAAAAAGATACTTTTTGCTCTTGTTGCCGCTACGCTTTTTCTCCAGGGATGTGAAGGACCGGTTGGCCCTCCGGGACCTGCCGGAGCCGACGGACTCATCGGTGAGGTGCACGAGGTAACGGCCTCCTTTACTTCCGCCAATAATTTTTCGGCCGATTTTGACTTTAGCCCGGCCATTCCCGGCAGCGACAAGGTCGTGGGCTTTATCCTGGAAGGCGAAGACAACCAGGGAAATGACAACTGGGAGCCCCTGCCGCAAACCTTCTTCGATAATGGCAGCACGTATGTTTACACGTTTAACTTCTCGCGTACCGGGTTTACCCTGTTCCTGGACGGAAACACCAATCTCGGGCTTATTCCCAGCTCAAAAAGAACCAACCGGGTATTCCGGATGCTGATCGTACCAGCCGCACTGCTCGGTAAAGTTGATCTCAACAATATGCAGGATATTATGGCGAAAATGGGCGCCAGCGAGTCGAATATAAACGTTATTTATTAAAGTACTTACCTGGTTTTCGACTAAGCTCGAACTGACAAGTGGCAACCACTCCTGTCAGTTCGAGC
>CAZLXI010000025.1:0-16539 GCA_964563435.1 uncultured Lacihabitans sp. | reverse complement strand
TCGAAAACCTCGTTTGTCAACAAAACCTATGCGACCGACCTCCTTCGTCCAAATCCCTACACCCAATACGCTTTTCATCCCCTCTTCCAAAAGAAATCCAAACAATCCTTGATTTTTAAATATTTATATCCCTATTTTTGCACCCTGTTATGAAAGTGAAGCGACATATATTCCGTGTACTCAGCCTGCTGATGCTTTTCTGCGTGTTTACCACGCAGGTATCGGCATGGAGTGTACAGGAAAGCTACGCCGCCACTTCTTCACAACAGGATACGGAGGATGACCGCCCCGTATTCAAACAGCTGAGCCATGAAACGGTAGTACCACATTATAATTTCTCTTTCGGAGAGATCTCCAAATTCTTCCAGGAAAACTTCACCTGTTTCTTCCCTGAAGCCCGTACCGTCACCGCATCATGCTTTTCCTCACCGGTCAACACCTACATGGCTAAGCTCCTCGAGCATCATATAGCCATTAATGCTCCCTGAAAGCAATATCTTCATTCGTATTTATTATTTGTGTGCAGCACCCCACTGTACCTTTAAACTCATGTATCATCCTTTTCGCGGGGTAAAAAAGGAACATCTATAAATTTTTATGAAAAACAGAGGAGGAATTCTACTATTATTTGCCGCCTTGCTTCTGCTTAGCCTGTACTACCTGGCCAGGACCTGGAAGATCAATGATATTCGTAAGGATGCCGCCGCATATGCCACAGTAAACGGCAATGTGGATCAGGCAAAACAACAGTATTACCTGGATTCACTATGGAAGCAGAAAGTATTTTTAGGCTCTACCGTTGAAAGCCTGACCAAACAGGAGCTGGGTCTGGGCCTTGACCTGCAGGGTGGTATGCACGTGATTCTGGAGGTCTCTCCGGCTGACATCCTGAAATCACTGTCCAAAGGGTCGCGCGACCCACGGGTGAACCAGGCCATTAACAAAACCCGGGAGCTGGCCGCAAAGGGATCCATCAATTTCGTGGATCAGTTTGAGAAAGAGTACAGAGCGCTGGCTCCGGATGCCAAACTGGCTCCGATCTTCTCCAATAGCACCAACCGCGATGAGCTTTCGTTAA
Organism: uncultured Lacihabitans sp.; assembly: GCA_964563435.1. Taxonomy (GTDB): domain Bacteria; phylum Bacteroidota; class Bacteroidia; order Cytophagales; family Spirosomataceae; genus Leadbetterella. Next base: position 15,461 of record CAZLXI010000025.1, on the reverse strand, counting down.
ACTCTTCCGATACCCAGGTAAAAAATTATATCCAGAAGCAGATCGACGGAGCGTTTGACCGTTCGTATAAGGTGATCCAGACCCGGGTAGACAAGTTCGGGGTTTCCAACGCCAACCTTTCGAAAATCCCCGGAACCAACCGGATCCAGGTGGAGCTTCCGGGAATAGACAACCCTGAAAGGGTAAGAAAGCTGCTTTCGGGCTCGGCCAAGCTGGAATTCTGTGAAGTGTATTCGCTTCAGGATATCGCTTCGAGCTTCGACCGCTTCACCGGACTTCTTCTGAAGATCGACGGCGAGAACAGGTCGCAGCAAAGCACGGTAGCGAAGGCCCCTGCAGACACTACCCAAACAGGCAGCTCGCTGGCCTCGGCCCTGCAAACCGCTACCGACTCTACCGTAGCGGACTCTACTGCCAACCTGAATTCCCTGACCAACATGTTCATCATGTCTCCGTCAGGTCTGGCGATCAAGACCAAAGATACAGCACGCCTGAACAGTATTCTGAAAAGACCGGATGCACAAGGCATATTTCCTGCAGATATGACCTTCCTTTACGATGTCAGCCCGTTGGAAAACACTACCGGTATAGATGATATCGTGAATATTTATCCGGTTAAAAGCTTCGGTAATGCACCGTTGGGCGGAGAAGTGATCACGGAAGCAAGACAGGATTATGATCCTATGACCGGCCGGCCGAATGTTTCCATGCAGATGAATCCTACCGGAGCCCGTAAATGGAAAGATCTGACCGGAAAGAATGTAGGCCGGAGTATCGCTATTATCCTCGATAATTATGTGTACTCAGCACCCAATGTAAACGGCGAAATAGCCGGCGGAAACTCTTCCATTTCAGGAAGCTTCTCCGTAGAGCAGGCGCAGGACCTTGCCAACGTGCTGAAAGCCGGTAAGCTTCCTGCCCCTACCACCATTGTGGAAGAAGCCGTGGTAGGTGCCTCTGTAGGTTCACAGGCATTTAAAGCCGGTGTGATCTCATCGCTGGTAGGTCTGCTGGCCGTACTGGTATTTGTTATTATGTACTACAGCCGTGCGGGCTGGATCGCCAACCTGGCTTTGGTGATCAACCTGGTGCTGCTGCTGGGTATTATGGCATCGTTCGGTGCCACCATGACCCTTCCGGGCATTGCAGGTATGGTGCTTTCGATCGGTATGTCGGTTGATGCCAACGTACTGATCTATGAGCGGATCAAGGAAGAAATGGCATCAGGTAAGAGCTTTGCTGCTGCCATTCCTTTAGGCTTCAAAAATGCGATGCCTTCTATTCTAGACTCCCAACTAACCTCGGTGATCACAGGTGTTATTCTGTTTATCTTCGGTACCGGCTTGATCAAAGGCTTTGCCACCACTTTGCTGATCGGTATCGGTACTTCCCTTTTCTGTGCCATCTTTGTGTCACGACTGATCTTTGACAACCTGATCAAAAAAGGAAAGACCATCAACTTCCGTACGGCCTGGACCGAGCGGCTTTTCGGCAACAGTAATATTGATTTTATCAAGAACCGAAAGCGCTTCTACACTGTTTCAGGGGTTATCATCCTGGCAGGGATTATCTCTATGGCCGTAAGAGGCTTCAGCCTGGGTGTGGACTTCAAAGGCGGTAGAACATTTGAAGCGAAATTTGAAAAGAGCGTAAATACCGATGAGGTCCGTAATGCGGTGGAGACGGTATTCCCCGGCTCAGCAGTGGAAGTAAAGACTTATGGAGGTTTTGATAAGGTTAAAATTACCTCGGCCTACCGGATCGATGACACAGGCTTAGAGGTGGACGATCAGCTGAAAGCCGAACTCAATAAAGTGATCGCCGATGTAAACGGTAACAAAGGTGCAGTAGTATCTACCTCCAAAGTAGGCGCAAATATCGCCCAGGATACCATCTGGTCATCGGTGAAAGCGGTGATCTACGCGATCATCTTAACGTTCATTTATATCCTGATCCGTTTCCGTAACCAGGCCTTTGGCTGGGGTGCGGTACTGGCACTGGTACATGACGTGGCCATCATCCTGGGAATCTTCTCCATTTTCCATGGCTGGCTTCCGATTTCACTCGATATCGATCAGGCGTTCATCGGTGCCGTGCTGACGCTGATGGGTTACTCCCTGAACGATACCATTGTTATCTATGACCGTATCCGGGAATATATGCGTGAAAAAGGCGGTAAAACCGAAAGTATCGAAACGGTGATCAACAACGCCCTGAACAGTACCCTGAGCCGTACGGCCGTAACGGGTATCGCTACCCTGATCGTACTGTTTGTACTCCTGATCTTCGGTGGGGAAACCATCCGCGGCTTCATCTTCTGTATGTTTATCGGGGTAATTGTAGGTACCTACTCTTCCCTGTTTATCTCCGCTCCGTTTGTAGTGGATGCGCTGAACAGGAGCAATAAAAAGAAAGAGGCTCTGAGTGCGGCAGTTAAGCCGGCGTAAGAAAAGCCGTGATATAAAAAAAGAGGAACGGGCTAATGTCCGCTCCTCTTTTTTTATTCTGCACTTATTTCAGATCAAACCTGTCGAGGTTCATTACCTTATCCCATGCGGCTACAAAATCTTTCACAAATTTTTCGCCGGAATCTGCACAGGCATAGACTTCCGCCACTGCTCTCAGCTCGGAGTTAGAGCCAAATACCAGGTCAGCACGGGTTCCCGTCCACTTTTTCTCCCCGGTTCTACGGTCGCTTCCTTCGTAAAGTTCCTTATGGCTGCCTTCAACAGCCTTCCATGCGGTACTCATATCCAGCAGGTTGGCAAAAAAGTCATTGGTCAGCTGTCCGGGGCGGCCCGTGAATACCCCATGCGCCGAACCGTCGTGGTTAGCATTTAAAGCCCGCATACCCCCTACCAGTACGGTCAGCTCGGGAGCGGTAAGGGTGAGCTGTTGGGCCTTATCGATCAGCAAGGATTCTGTAGACACCGATAGACGGCCTTTACGATAGTTGCGGAAACCGTCTGCGTGCGGTTCGAGATAGCTGAACGACTCCACATCTGTCTGCTCCTGGGAGGCATCCGTACGGCCGGGCGTAAACGGAACGCTGATGTCATACCCGGCATCTTTGGCTGCCTTCTCCACTGCTGTACCTCCGGCTAATACAATCAGGTCGGCCAGGGAAATCTTCTTACTTCCGGACTGCGTATCGTTAAATTCCTTTTGGATAGTTTCCAGCGTATCCAGGGTTTCCGAAATAAGCGGGGTATTGTTTACCTGCCAGTATTTCTGAGGAGCCAGGCGCAAACGGGCACCGTTGGCACCGCCCCGCTTGTCTCCACCCCGGAAAGTAGAAGCAGAGGCCCACGCGGTAGAAACCAGTTGAGAGACCGTTAAACCCGAAGCCAGGATATTCGCCTTTAAGGCCGCAATATCATTGGTGTTGACCAGTTCATGATCCACCTCAGGCACCGGGTCCTGCCAGATCAGTACTTCTCCGGGTACATCCGGGCCCAGATAGCGCGAACGCGGGCCCAGATCGCGGTGGGTAAGCTTAAACCAGGCCCGTGCAAAGGCATCTGCAAACTGATCCGGGTTTTCCAGGAAACGCCGTGATATCTTTCCGTATTCGGGATCAAAGCGCAACGACAGGTCGGTGGTCAGCATTTTGGGGGCATGTCTTTTCGAAGGGTCATGCGCATCCGGAACCGTTTCGGCTCCCATACCGTGCTTGGGTACCCACTGATGGGCCCCGGCCGGGCTTTTTTCCAGCTCCCATTCATAACCGAACAGGTTCCACAGGAAATTATTGCTCCATTTGGTAGGGGTGGTCGTCCAGATCACCTCCAGACCGCTGGTAATGGTGTCGCCACCTTTACCGGTGCCAAAGCTGTTTGTCCAGCCCAAACCCTGTTCCTCCAGACCCGCCCCTTCCGGGTCGGCGCCAACATGATCAGAAGGTGCTGCACCATGCGTTTTGCCAAACGTATGACCGCCGGCGATCAGGGCCACGGTCTCTTCGTCACTCATCGACATCCGGCTGAAGGTATCGCGGATGTCTTTTGCCGCCGCTATCGGATCAGGATTGCCGTTGGGCCCTTCCGGGTTAACATAAATCAGCCCCATCTGAACGGCCGCCAGTGGGTTTTCGAGGTCTCTTGAATGTTTGTTTCCGTCAGCGTCATCATCCGATACCAGAACCGAACTGCCCGTATCCACCCCGTGTGAGCCGCCTTTGGCATACCGCAGGTCGCCACCCAGCCATTCTTTTTCAGAACCCCAATACACATCGAGTTCAGGCTCCCAGACATCCTCACGCCCTCCGGCAAAGCCAAAGGTCTTGAAGCCCATCGATTCCAAAGCTACGTTTCCGGTAAGGATCATTAAATCTGCCCATGAAATTTTCTTACCGTATTTTTGCTTGATCGGCCACAGCAGGCGACGCGCCTTATCCAGGCTCACGTTATCCGGCCAGCTGTTCAGGGGAGCAAAACGCTGCTGCCCGGCAGCCGCCCCGCCTCTGCCATCCTGAACCCGGTAAGTACCGGCACTATGCCACGCCATACGAATAAACAGCGGGCCGTAATGACCAAAATCGGCCGGCCACCAATCCTGTGAATCCGTCATTAAGGCATGCAGATCCTGCTTTATCGCTTCCAGGTCCAGGCTCTTAAATTCTTCGGCATAGTTAAAGTCCTTGTCCATCGGGTCAGAAAGTGAGGAATTCTGCCGCAGAAGGCTAACCTTCAATTGATTGGGCCACCAGTCATGGTTCTGCGTACCTTCACCCGCTACCGGCTTATTCAATGTTCCATTATGAAACGGACATTTGCTGATGTCTCCATTTCCGTTGTTTTCCATAGTATAGTACTGTTTTCGTTTGTGTCATAAAATTAAAAGAAATATTCATATTGACAAACAAAATTATTTTTATATTTGCTATTGATGTTATCAATAGTTAATGAACATTCAACAGTTACAGTATATTATCGCTTTAGACCGGTACAAAAATTTCACCCGGGCTTCGGAGAGCTGCTTTATCACCCAGGCTACCATGAGTACCATGATCCGCCGGTTGGAAGAAGAGCTGGACGTGATCATTTTTGACCGGAAGGCCAATCCCATCCTCACCACGGATACCGGAAAAGAGATCATAGCGGAGGCTGAAAAGGCCCTGGTGCATATCAAAAAAATGACCCTGGCGGGCAAGGAAGACAACGGGGTGTTTGCAGGAAACGTACGCATAGGGATCATTCCCACCATAGCCAACTCGCTTCTGCCCCTGGTGCTGAAGCCGGTAATGGAACAATACCCCCAATTGGAGATCACCATCACGGAGATCACTACCGAACATGTGCTGGAACAGCTGAAAGACAATCTTCTTGATTTCGGGATAATTTCTACTCCCTTAGACACAAAGGGCTACAATACCGAAGTTCTCTATTACGAACCCCTGAAAGTTTACGGGAAAATTCGGTCGAATAAAAAATACCTGATGACCAGCGACCTCACCCGGGAAACTCATTGGCTACTGGAAGACGGCCACTGCATCCGCGACCAGATCATGAGCTACTGTTCCTTACAAAACAAAGACAATCACCTGGCTAACCTTAAATTTCAGTCGCATTCTTTTGAAACCCTACTGAATATGGTCGACAGCTTCGGGGGGCTGACCATTATACCGGAACTGTACGTTCAGACCCTTCCGGAAAAGCAGCAAAGTAAGATCCTGGAGTTTGAAAAGCCGTTTCCCGTGCGCGAGGTTAGCATGATCTCTTACCGGTCCGACGTAAAAGCCCGGCTGGGAGAAGCATTGGCTTGGAAGATCAGGGAGATCGTTGCAGAAATACTGAAGCCAGATCTCAGGCAAACGGTGGTTTTAAAAGGCCGGTAATCTCTTCATACTAGATCACCTTCACCACCTTAAAATACTCCCCATCCTTCTGCGGTGCATTCAAAAGTCCTTCTTCACGGGTCAGGTTATTATGGGCCACATCCTCGCGGTAAGCATTGATATTGCCGTGCATGTGAATAACGGGCTCAATGCCCGTGGTATCCACCTCTTCCAGCTGATCTATCCACGCAAGGATCTGTTCTATATCTACGGAAAGCTGGCTTTCTTCTTCCGGGCTAAGTTCCAGCCGGGCCAGGTGGGCCACTTTTCGAATGGTTGCTATATCTATGGGCATATCGGTCCAGTTCGGTTTGAATGATCGTATAAACTTCCTGCTTCAGCTCGTCTGTGGTTTTGGCTTCCGGTGAAACCGGCTCGTGAATGATGACCAGGGGGAAGTCCCAAAAGACAAAAGTGCCGGGCATAATCCGGTACAAATTTACGAAAGTTATCGGAACTATGGGCGTTTTACTTTCCCTGGCCAGCACAAAGGCCCCGTCTTTGAACGGCTGCTTCATAACGGGGATGGTATCGCTCAGTATGCCTCCTTCCGGCATAATGAAGAGACTCCGCCCGTTATTCAGGGCAGTCATTGAGCGCTTGAAAGACTTTGCCCGGCTGTTTTTATCACCACGGTCGACCTGGATGTGCAGTTTGGCAAACATATAACCCAGCAAAGGCACCTTTTTGACCGAACTTTTACCCATATAGGAGAAATAGTTCCTGACCACCTTCATACCGACGGCCACGTCAAGGTAAGAAAAATGATTGGCCACAAAAATATAATGCGCTTTCTTATCCGGGCGAAACCGGTACTCGGTCTTTAGCCACAGCCCGGTGATAAAAAAGAAAATATCCGCCCAGAAATTGGTCAGTTTCGTCCCCAGCCGGTTCCATCTTTTAACCTGTATACAAATGAATATAAAAGGAAACAGCGCGAGAAAGACCACCACCAGCCACAGCACACACCAGGCATTGTAGAAGTAATCAAATAGATTAACTTTCCTCCGAAACATGCTTCTTCAATTGTACCGGCTCGGCCGTTTTCTTCCGCATTTTCATGTTCAGCAATTCCACGAAGAAAGAGAATGCCATAGCAAAGTACACGTAGCCTTTGGGAACATGCACATGAAATGCCTCTGCCACCAGCAGCGTACCGATCAGCAGCAGGAAAGAAAGTGCCAGAATCTTCACCGTAGGATGATTTTCGACAAAGTTACCGATAGGTCTGGCAAAAATCAGCATAACGATAGACGACAGGATAATGGACGCCGCCATGACCGATATGATGCTGGTCATCCCTACTGCGGTAACGATGGAGTCTACCGAGAAAATAATATTGATCAGAACAATATCTATAACTGCCCGCTTCAAGGTAGCCGATGATTTCCCGGTCGAAACCTTGTCGCCGTCTTCTCCTTCAAGCTTATGATGGATTTCATAAGTGGTCTTGTACAACAGGAAAACTCCCCCTCCCAGTATCAGAAGGTCTTTTCCGGAAATACCTATATCCCACGGCAGGCCCAGATCCTGCAAATTAAACCATGGGGTCTGCAGCTTCAGAATAAATCCCAGAAGAAACAGAAGTCCTATCCGGATGACCATGGCGAGCATGATCCCCCAGTTACGGGCCTTCCGCTCATCGTCAGGCTTCAGCTTTCCGGCTATAACAGAAATAAAGATGATATTATCTACTCCGAGAATGATCTCCAGCAAGGTGATCGTAAAAACGCTGGTCAGTGCAGCCGAGGTAAAAAGTTCTTCCATCGATGAATTTTTAGGTAAAAATAGCTATTGTCTGCATACCAAATGTAAAACGGAAATAATTTTATGAAGTGCTTAGGCTTATGTTCCTTGTCATATTCACTTCCTCCAAAAAACCTGCATCATGAGAGATCAGTAAAAGCGTTCCTTTATACGCTCTTACAGCTGCTGCCAGGATCTCCAGGCTTTGAATATCGAGATTATTCGTGGGTTCGTCCAGAATGATCATATCGGGTGCTGGTCCGCTGATCGTCAGACAGCACAGCATCAGCCTCATTCGTTCTCCGCCGCTCAGTACGCTGCAGGGTTTGTCCCAGTCTTCCCGGGGGAAAAGCAACCTGTGAAGGTTCATCTTTACTTCATGTTCGGGAAGGGGAAACGTATTAAATGCCTGAACCTGTTCATAGACTGTTCTGGTGTTATCTAACAGGGAATAATCCTGGTCGGCATACACTGTTCTACTGTCGGCACGGTATACCTTCCCGGTCTCCGGAACAAGTTCGCCAGAGATAATTTTCATGAGCGTGCTCTTTCCGGAACCGTTCGGTCCCCTGACCGTTATTCGTTCCCCGCTCTCTATACGAAGGTCCAAAGATTCTTTCCACAGTGGCCTGTCGTTATACTTCCAATTCAGGCCTTCCGCCGAAAACAACAGCTTTCCGTTATGTAAAGCAGAATCCTCAAATCCGAACTTCATCTTGTCGATATCCGGGCTCTCCGACCTGAGCTCTCTCAGCTCCCCGGCAATAGTGGCAATCTTATCCTCGTGTATATACTGCAGTTTTGAAGTGCTTTTTTCCGCATTGTTTCTCAGGGTATTCATCATGATACGGGCTACTCCTGCTTTTTCCTGCTTCTTTTTCCCCCGGGCATCCAGCTTCATTTGCCGCTCAAGAGTTTCACCCTCCTTTTCTTTTGCTTTTCTAAGCTCCTTTTCCTTGGTTCTTAAGCCGGCTTCCAGCGCCTCGTTATAAAGAGTCTTTTGTTCCGAATAAAACGTGTAATTTCCTCCGTAGGTGTTAATTCCTTTTGTGGTCAGCTCTAAAATGGTGTCCATATAGTTTAGCAACGTCCGGTCATGGCTGATCACCAGCATAGCAGCTGCAGACCCCTCTATAAGATCATAAAGCCGCTTTCTGCTCGCGGTATCCAGGTGATTGGTGGGTTCATCCATCAGCACCAGCCCGGGCTGATGAAGCAGGATCCCGGCTAAAAACACCCTTGTTTTTTCTCCGCCGCTCAGCTCCGCCATTTTTTGGTCCAGCCCAAACGGGACTAACCCCCAGTATTCCAGGGCGGCCTTACATTTTTCTTCAAGCGTCCATTCCTCATTAAGGATCGTCAGGTTTTCTTCTGTCACCTCTCCGGCCAGTATCCGGTCCAGAGCCGTTAGCTGTTCATTAACCCCCAAAGCTTCAGCAAGGGTCAAATGATCGAACTGTCCTAAAGCCTGAGGGATATAATAAGGTTTCCCATCTGTTGAAATCGTTCCGGATGCAGGCTGCAACACTCCGGCCATGATCTTCATGAGTGTAGATTTCCCTACTCCGTTATTCCCGATGAGGCCGGCTTTTTCGCGGCGGTTCAAATAAATATTTATATTCTGAAGCAGCACCTCCTGATCAGGAAGCACATATGATATATTGTGTAACATAATTTCTCTGGGATAATGGTATTGACCGGATCATTCCGGATTCATTTACTGTCCTTAAAGAAATTATATCTCACATGAAGAAGAAAAATTGGGTTTCTGTTATTTAGGAAACCCCGAAAGGCAGATTTTAGTTTCGTGGAAGGCGATGAAATTACCTGACCTGCTGATACTCCGTCAAATAAAACCATATAAGGTAGATGGATTTTGCGAAAAGTTAAAAACTAAAAGCTATAAGTTAAGGTACATTAAGTATTAATAGAAAACAATGTTCCACAACTTATAGCTTTTAGTTTTCAACTGATCCCTTTCCTTATAGGATTAATAATCCGAAGACCAGTTATTCATATAACTCGACCGGCCATTTCGGAATCTCCACGACAACTTCCCTTCTTTCCGCGCAATGGAGAAGTCTTTCGCCTCCAGGTATTCTTTATTCACGTATTCTTTATCGATAAAATGCTTGTTCAGCAACTCCCATAGCTTTTCGTAGTCGGTCTGGCTTCTCGCTGTACCGTTGATCGTAAGCTCATCCTCTTTTACCTTAAGGATAACGTCCTCTTTGCCGGAGATAAGCCCGGTCCCGGCCAGTGCCTGCATAAAATCATTCATACTCTTATCCATGGCGACCCTCTGCTTTTCAGCCAGTTCGCGGATCTCTTCACTTTTAACCCGGATGATCTTCGAAAGGCTGTCAATAGGCGCATGATTCCTTGAGATCTCCTCTTGCATTTTCGAGATCGGAAGCTGCTCTTTGCTGATCTTTTCCTGCAATGCCGTGATCTGATCCTGTAGTTCCTTCAATTGTGAAGTACTTGTTGTCATACTCTTTTCGAGCTGTTTCCGTTTTTCCTCCAGTTGCTGTTCCAGCTTCCCTTTTTCCTGTTCGCTTAAATCTTTTCGACGGCTCAGCTTTCTGGACTCCAGATCCACTTGCATCCGCTGTATGGCGAGCTCTTGCTGTTCCATCGCCGGTATTTCAATTCTATCGGCTTTCTCCTGGATCTCCTGAGAGAGTTTCTGGATCTCCTGCACGTGAGTAGCCTGCATCTTACTGCTGATGCCGGATATCTTTTCCGAATACTTCTGAATCTCACCCGAAAGCGCCTGAATCTCTTTCTGGAGCTTTTCCATTTTGGAATTAAGGGTATCTTTCGCCACAGTAGCCTTTTCCTTTATCTCCCTTTCTTCCTGCTGAGGTTGCACCTCCGGATCGGCGCTGGTTACTTCTTCCGGCAATACGGGCTCTTCCAGCAGCTCTTCTTTTGCATAAACTACCCCGCCGAAAAACAGGCTCATCACAAAAAGTACGCCCAACACATTCGCCGGGCTAAAATATCCGGACGGGCTTACCCCCGCAATCCGCTTGACCCGGGTCAAAAGCGAATCGTTTTTCTTTCCGAAGGCCATAGCAAACGGTACCGCATAATCGGCTACCTGCACCAAAGCTCTGGCCACCACCAGGCGGTTTCCGCAGACTTCCATGGCAATATCATCACAACAGTTCTCCCTTTCCGTTCTGATCCGGGAAGATAATATCCATACAAAGGGATTAAAGAAGAAAAGCACCTCTACAAAACTCTGGAAAATATTCACCAGGTAATCGTTTCTTTTAATATGGGCCAGCTCATGGGCAAGAATGGCCTCCAGATGCTGAACACTTAATCCGCTCAGCATACCCACCGGGAATAAGATCGTGGGTTTTATCCATCCTACGGTGACCGGTGCCGTAATTTCCCTTGTTTCAGCCAGTTTAACGGCAACTGACAGACCCACCTGGCTCCGGATACGCTGCATCAGCTCCTGAGCCCTTTCGTTGATCAGCGGGAAAGACGTTTTCTTTAGCTTCTCAATAAAAAGCAGGCCCAATGACATCCTGCCCAGCAGGAAAACCACACCCAGGCTCCATAAGGCGGCCACCTGATCGATATGCGAATTAATGAAACTAAGAAACGAATCCCATACGCTTTGCTTAACTACAGAAGAGGCTTCCACCCACAACGTTTCTCCTGTCAGGAAAGAACCGGCTTCGACCGTACCGAAAGACCGGACGGGCTGATACAGGTAGTAAAACGTGAACCCTGAAACAGTCAAAAGAAGCATCAGGCTACCTATAGCCAGATTATACTTGTGCCGCGATTGTTTTATCCCCAGGGATAACAACCAAAATACCAACAGGATAAGTGCTCCCTGCCAAAGCGAGTGGAGCAGGGTATAGCCCAATGCAGGGCTGATGTTTTCAGGTAATGTTATTAACAGCTTTTTCATAATTGTTTTATTTATTGTTCTCCAAAGTTTCTATCCATGCTTTGATTTCGTCCAGTTCGTCCTTACTTACCGACTGATTCCCCAATGCCTGCATGACCATACGGCTGGCTGAGCCCCTGAAGGTCGCATCAATAAAGCGGTCAAGTAATAATTTCTGAGTGCTTTCTTCTTCTATCGCGGCCTGATAGATATGATACCGGCCTTCCTCTGTCCGGGTTACAAGATTTTTCTCATACATGATTTGCATGATCTTAAGGGTGGTGGTATAACCTACATCCTTATGCCGGGAGAGCTCATCATTGACCTGTCTCACCGTAGCGGCTCCATTTTTCCAGAGGATCTGCAGGATCTCCAGTTCAGACTCGGTAGGTTTAAAGAATTGTTTCATATATACTACGAATTATTTCGTAGCAAATATAAAGAAGTGTTGTTGAATGTTGCAAATTTTATTACGAATTTTTTCGTATAAAGCATTTGTCGTTAAAACACAGCTATTTTCAACAATATAACATAATTAGAGCTTTTTGAATGAATTCCGGAGTCTCGTTAAAAATCTATTCTCTAATTTTGGTCTTTCACCTATTCAACATTCTATGAGCCAAAATTCAAAAATTTTTTTCTGGTCTTTATCTGCAGCGTTGGGAGGCTTCCTGTTCGGGTTTGACACCGCTGTAATTTCAGGTGTGGAAAAGCACCTCCAGTTCCTTTGGAACCTCTCGGCGGTAGAACACGGCCTTACCGTGTCCATCGCCCTGATTGGTACGGTGGCAGGGGCGCTTACCGGCGGCATACCTGCCGACATCCTGGGCCGTAAAAGAGCACTGATCTTGATTGCCGTCATTTATCTGGCCGCGTCGGTGGGCACTGCCCTTGCACACGACTGGTGGTTCTTTCTCCTTTTCCGTTTTTTAGGCGGGATAGGGGTAGGTGTTTCTTCTATCGTTGCTCCCTTGTATATCACCGAAATCGCCCCGCCAGCCAAAAGGGGCCGTCTGGTAGCTGCTTTCCAGTTCAATATTGTTTTCGGAATACTGATCGCCTACTTTTCAAACTACCTTTTAAGCAGTATTGACCCGGCCTATTCCTGGAGATGGATGCTGGGCGTACAGGCTATTCCTTCCCTTCTGTTTATCATCGTCACTTTCATGATACCGGAGAGTCCAAGGTGGCTGATTCTGAAAAAGAATCGTATTGAGGAGGCCCGGAAAATACTGGAAATAACCGATCCCCCAGAAGCAGATAAAACCGTCGCTGCCATTATGCGATCTTCTGCGGTAAATCAAAAGGCAGGAGGCTTCCGTGATATTTTCAACAAACCTTACAGGACCCCGCTGATGCTGGCCATCCTTTTTGCCTGGTTTAATCAGGTTTCAGGGATCAACGCTATTATTTATTATGCGCCCCGGATATTTGAAATGGCCGGCCTCGGAAAGGAATCGGCTCTTCTCTCTTCAGCCGGGATAGGCCTGGTCAATCTGTTGTCTACTTTCATCGGATTAATTTTAATTGACAAATACGGCCGGAAAACTCTGATGATCGTGGGGTCAGCAGGATTAATTATTGCATTGATACTGGTCACCCAGGCTTTTTACAAGAATGAGGGCGGAATATGGGTACCCGTTTACCTGTTTTCATTCATTGCATTCTTTGCCTTTTCGCAGGGGGCGGTCATCTGGGTATTTATTGCAGAGATCTTTCCGAATGAAGTGCGGGCCTACGGGCAAACCATTGGCAGTTCTACGCACTGGATCATGGCCGCTGTTATCTCTTTTTCGTTCCCAATGATCACTGAGAAATTCGGTGGAGGCGCCGCTTTCGGGTTCTTTACCCTGATGATGGTATGCCAGCTCTTTTTTGCATGGAAGGTCATGCCTGAAACAAAAGGGAAAGCACTGGAAGAAATGGATACTATTGTCATCAACCACTGATCAGTATAGAAAAGCTTACTTTAGAGAAATGTGGGATGATATAGCTCCTGCAGCAAATTAAAGTTCTCAAGCCTCAAACAAATTATATTATGAAATATCTATCGGTTATCCTTGTTATCATCACCTTATCCTGTCAGTCGGGGTCAGCCCCGGTAAACAACCGGCCGGTGTATCACTACAGCCAGCCTGAAAACTGGTCAAATGATCCGAACGGAATGATCTACCTCGACGGAGAATATCACCTGTTTTTTCAGCACAATCCGTTCGGGATCAAATGGGGGCATATGTCGTGGGGGCATGCCGTGAGTAAAGACCTTCATACATGGGAAACACTGCCTGTTGCACTCACAGAAATAAAAAATACAGACGGTAGCACTGATATGTTCTTTTCGGGAGGAGCGGTGATAGACAGCCTGAATACCAGCGGCCTATTTAAACCGGGGTTTAAGCATGGAATGGTTGCGGTCTATACTATTCACAAAGATAAAGACGGGAAAGGGCTGGGACAAAGCCAGGGAATAGCTTACAGTGAAGACAAAGGGCGCACCTTTAAAATATATGAAGAGAATCCCGTTCTGGATATTGGGTTACACGATTTCAGAGATCCCTCCGTCATGTGGGATCCGCAGAACAATGTCTGGATCATGACCGTAGCGGTGCCTCTTGAACATAAGGTACAGTTCTATTGGTCAGAGAACCTTAGAGAATGGCAGCTGAAAGGCGAATTCGGGGGGCAGGGCGATGTAAGCAAAATCTGGGAGTGCCCTTCCCTTACCCGGGTCCGGGTAGAAAACTCTCCGGAGAAAAAATGGGTGTTGATCATCTCCAGCGGACATAAGTACGAAGGATTCGTGGGGATGCAATACTTTGTAGGTGACTTTGACGGGAAGACCTTCACTCCGCAAAAGCAGGACAGCGTATTTCATATTGATGAAGGAAAAGATTTTTATGCGGCCATTCCCTTTGGTAACCTGCCTGCATCTCAGCAAGACCCTGTCATTATAGGATGGGTCAATAACTGGGCCTATGCCAACGATATCCCTACGGAAACATACAGAGGTCAGTTTTCTTTGCCCAGAAAGCTATCGCTTATTAAGGAGAACGGAATTTACAGGTTACGTCAGAAACCGGTTATCGCCAGTTCCATTCCCACCGAAAGAGCCAGCCTTTCAAAGGATAAAACATTCTTTTCTGCACTGGCCCGGAAAAATAATAATGTGTTCCGTTTAGTACTTGACATTGATTTGAAAGACAGCAAAGGTTTTGAGCTCGAGCTTTTAAAGCACCTGGATTTTTCCACCTTGCTATCGTATGATATACAGACTTCTCAGCTGATCTTTGACAGAACCCGATCAGGAGAAACCGGGTTTCATAAAAATTTCACCGGCGTGGAATCCACGACTATAGCTACAGAGAATGGAAAGCTCCACCTCGACATCATCGTTGATAAATCGATTGTTGAAATTTATGCAAACCAGGGCAAGGCCGTCATGACAGAGCTGGTTTTCCCAAAAAGCAATACTTCGGGTTATAGTATAAAATGGAAGTAACGACCTGAAGAAGCTCTCCAATTACACCGAAGGACGGGTATAACAAAAGAAGCCCCAGGATTTCTCCTGAGGCTTCTCAATAAATATCCGGCATCTACCTACTCTCCCGGGTTTGATCCAAGTACCATCGGCGGTATGGGGCTTAACTACTCTGTTCGAAATGGTTAGAGGTGGACACCCATCCTATTGACACCGTGAAGGTCTTTTAATTGTTAATGCTTAATGCTTAATGCTTAATGCTTAATGCTTAATGCTTAATGCTTAATGAAAAACACTCATTCAACATTTACAATTCAACATTCACAATTAATAAGTGTACACGACTATCGGAAAAACTGAGTCAATTGAGTTTATTTAATATAAGAGCTCTCGGTTCATTAGTACTACTCGGCTTTGACATCACTGCCTTTACACCTGTAGCCTATCTACGTCATCGTCTATAACGTCCCTCTATGGAAGTCTCA
>CAZLXI010000024.1:0-74053 GCA_964563435.1 uncultured Lacihabitans sp. | reverse complement strand
GTAGCGGGAACAGGACTCGAACCTGTGACCTTCGGGTTATGAGCCCGACGAGCTGCCAACTGCTCCATCCCGCGATATTGGACTACAAAGGTAGGGAGAATTTTTTAAAATACAATAAGATTTTTTAAAAAAAGCAGATATTATGGGTCGCCACTTTTCTAAACGAGGCCGTACTTTGCGGCCAGCTTTATCAACCCGGCTGCATTATTCACCTCAAATTTTGTGAGCAGGTTTTTCCGGTGACTATCCACCGTATAGGGGCTGACAAAAAGTTTTTCAGCAATTTGTGAATTGGTAAGACCTTCGGCTATGAGGGAGAGTACTTCCTTTTCCCTGCTTGTGAGCACAGGTGTTTTTCCCATCCTGTGCAGGTCGTGCTCACTCCATTCCAGGTTCATGTACAGCTTGTTTTCGTTCACGGTCAGCAGGGCTTCTTCAATCTGCTCTCTGGAGGCATTTTTGAGAAGGTAGCCGGATGCCCCCTGCTGTATCATTTGTGAAATCAGGCTACGTTCATTAAAGGTGCTCATGGCAATGATCTTCATTCCGGGGTATTCCTTACTTATCCTGGCAGTGAGTTCCACACCCGTGACACCGGGCATGCTGATGTCCGTAATCACAATATCGGGAGTGTCTGCCTGTAGGTATGTCATCGCCTGGTCTGCATCTCCGGCCAGCCCGCAAACGGTTACGAAGCTGATCTGGGAAAGCATGTTTTTCATTCCTTCCAATACCATAGGGTGATCATCTACCACCAGCACTTTAATTTTATCCATGATCTGTACATTCTATGTATACCGACGTCCCCTTACCCGGTGCGGATTTAATATCCATCCGTCCCCGCAGGTAATCGACCCGTGATCGGATATTCTGAAAACCTGCAGTATTCTGGTGCTGCCACACTTCGGCATCGAAGCCCCGGCCGTTATCTTCTACCGTAATATTCAGGGACCCGTTCCGGCGCATCACCTGAACCAGTATATCCTTGGCGCCGGAATGTTTTACTGAATTGTTAAGCAGCTCCTGCACGATGCGGTAAATTGTGACGGAAGTGGCGGCATCCATCTTTTGATCGAGCCCGTAAAAGCCGGTGCTGATCACAAATGCGCCTGAGGGATTAATACTGCTGCAATAATCCTGCAGTGCCTGTTCCAGCCCCAGTCTTGCCAGTGCTTCAGGCATCATATTGTGTGCTACCCGCCGCATTTCGGAGATAGATTCATCCAGCTTGTTGAGGGCGTTGTTAAACATAACCCCGTTTTCTTCGGTTAATATAAGGTTTCCTTTCATGGCTCCCAATTGTAGTTTTACTCCACTCAGCATTCCGCCCAGGCCGTCGTGAAGATCTTTGGCCATACGGCTGCGCTCATCTTCCTGCCCTTTCAAAAGAAACCGGGTGGCTAATAATTGTTTTTCTGTTTCAAGTTCTGTGATCCTTCGCTGTTGAAGTTTCTGGCGCCCGGTATAATTCCGGTACAATAGAAAGAGGATGACCAGCAATGCCAGGGCGCTTCCCAGCAAAATATAATTGAGGGTGCTCTTTTGGCTGATGACGGCCTGCTGCAGTCCGATAGTATCTTCCTTGTTCTGAAGCTGGTACCGGGTTTCCATCGTTTGCACCATTTCTTCATTGGTAATCCGGACAAGCGAGTCATTCAGCACGGCATATTCTTCCAGTAAATTATAGGCGCGCTCCCGGTTACCGCTTTTTGCTTCGGCAGCAGATAATGATTTCAGCGTTTCCGTTTTTAACTGCAGGAGATTCAGTTCATCTTCAATGCGGATCGCCTGTTCCAGATACGGAATGGCGCGGGTATATTCTTTCCGGAGCAGGAAGAGGTTTCCCATGGAAACCAGAACAAGCGCTTCATCATAAGGACTCTTTATTTCTCTGAACAGGTGCAGGGCCTGCTGAAAACAGATCTGCACACTGTCTTTCCTTTTTTCATCAGTCGTAAAATACTCTCCCATCATATGCAGCAATTTGGCCTTATTTCGCAAATCTCCTTTTGCGATGGCCAGCGCAAGAGCTGGTCTGGCATATACAGGAATGCTGTCGTATCGGTTGTATTGAATAAAGTAGTTTAGCAAAACGACTGTACTTCTCAATACAGCTATCGTATCGTTTGTTTTTCGCGCCGATGCGAGTGCCAGCCGTGCATACCGGCCTGTTTTCAGTGTATCTTTCATAAATGAATACAGAACCGAGAGGTTGCCGCAGGCATAGGCTTTGCGGGTGTGATTCACTGTTTCATCGCTAAGCTTCACGGTTTTAAGATACATGGATACGGCCGAATCATACATCTGTTTTTGCTGGTAAATAACGCCATACGTATTACAGAGTACAGACAGCTGGTCTTTTGCCGCCACCGACTTGTCGTCTTCCAGGTATCTCATTGCCTGGTCATTGAAGATTTTAGCACTGTCCAGCTGCATGCCGTTAGCATATTTTATAGCTTTAAAGCTGAAGAATGCAGCTATTCCCGGCTTGTAATGATGTTTTTGAGAAATTTTTAGAATACCTGTTAACAGCTCATCTGCTTTTTTGGGATTGGTATGCTGTATCCGGCGCACCTCTGCCAGCATGCGGTTTACTTTGGCTGTATCTTCTTTCAGAGATCTCACCTGTGCATATGATCCCATACACCCGGCCGTAAGTAAGCAGAAGATGAGGTATTTTTTCATTTTACAAATTTACTAAAGATCCGTAAGCCTTAGCAATCCCCTTTTCCGGGGATTTTTAAAATCCCCTTTTTTTAGGATTGCCTGCGGCAAAAGTGCCTTTTAATTTTGTGATGAAAATATGCAGGCCATCCGGCCATGAAAGTATAACCGGAATCCGATTATTTAAACACACGATCATGAAAACGATCAAATACCTTTTCCGTTATCTCGTGCTGGTAATTATTTCCGGCGGCTTGCTGTGTTGTGAAGAAGGCGACCCGCATTCCGACGGCGGAATTGATTCTTCAAAACTTAGTCCGGCTGTTAGGGCTAAGGGTACGCCCAATGGCACCATTTGTACCCGCAAAATCTATTATGTCTCCGGCACGGAATGTTCACCGCACGAAGAGCATATCCTTACCGGTGCATTCAAACTGAATGGGTCTTAAAACGTTATGTTAATTTTTACGGAGATATATTATGAAGCCATACCTGTTTATCATCCTGCTGCTATCTTTAGCAAAGGCCGGTGTGCATGCACAACCTGCAGGAGCTCCTGCTCCACAAAAGGGAGACCCCTGCAATTCAAAAGAAGAACTGGCCACTGCCGCAGGTAAGTACTTTACTGCGGCGCAGTACCCCTGGCCGGCCGTGAGGGCCGAATATTTTAACAAAATGGCCACTGCATCAGATAAAACCACCGCCAGACAAACACTGGAAAAAATTGAAAAGCTGGAGCAGCAGAGCCGCATCAACTTTACACTTGAAGGCGGCAGTTGGGAAGGGTACTATTCTTCGGAGGGTTATAATAGCTTCGGATATAGAAAAATAGCAGATTACCGCTTCCAGTCTGCATTTCACGAATATCTCTGTATTAATAAAAAGGTAATGAGAAACGGGGAATACAGTACTGTGCTGAGGGTGTATGTCAACAGCCTCCCGTTAAGTACTTTGCAGCGATACCTGTGGGGCGCGTTTCCGGATAATCTGGGTGATTATGCATATAAAGACCGAAAAAGCTTTAAACCCGGCGAAACAGCACCCAAAATTGAACTGCTAAACTATTTTGCTGCTAAAAACCAGGAGCTTATAGACGCTATCAATTCGGGTAAAGATTACTGGCAGGATATACCCGAAAACGAAATCGGAAAAAATACCTATAATCCTGTTTACCGCTATTGGTTTGTCAAAAAAGCGGAGGTTCCTCTTTTAGTGCCCGTAAGTCGTAAAGAATACCTGGAAAGCCTGCTGGAGTATTACGATAGAGAGGCACTGTATTTACCTGAGAGTAGCAATTACGAAACGCAGTCGGAAGAAAGAAGGCAACACTATTACGGAAATTTACCGGCTGTCCTGGCCAACAAAAAAGCGATTGTTAACAAGGTGCTGACAGAAAATACCATCGAATGGCTTTCCATGCAGGCGGTAGTAAACGTACAGGAAGACCGGTATCAGAACCAAAAACAAAAGCTGCCCGAGTATAGCTCCGATTTTACTTTTCATAGGTTTTACGGCAATGAAAAAGATTCCGGTCGCCTGTATAAATATAACCCGACATATTTTTCAGGCAACGCACCAAGTGCGGCAAGTCCTCTGTTTCTGACCGTAGCTTTCCGCTACGTACATAAACCTGCCCATCTTCGCCTGATTAATAATTTCACGGAAAATTTTGACAAAGAAGCCTTCAGGAAGTTAATAGTGAATTAATATAACTATACGCCGTGAAACCGCAGGACAGCTTTTTCGTCTTATGAATCTTCCGGCTGCCGTACTTCCCTCGCACGGGGACTTAAGTGAGTCCTTTCCCGCTTTATAAATCTCCCAACTGAGGCCTTATAACGATCTCTTCCACTACAGCAGCAGGGGAAAGCTTAAAGGCTGCCCAAATGCTATCGGCCACATCTTCTGCTTTAATAAAACGGCTATCGGGCAGGCCGCTGTCGGCCCAGCTATCGGTCAAAGTGGCTCCCGGAATGACAGAAGTAACCTTTACGCCGCTTGTCTTTAATTCCTCCCGCAGGCCTTTGCTGAAGCCCAGCAGAGCGAATTTGGAAACCGAGTAGGAGCCGCTGTAAGGATAGGCCGACAGGCTGGCAATGGAGCAGATGTTGAAGATATGTCCCTGCTCAACGGCTTTGAGCCGGTGGATCAGCTTCCGGGTGAGGTAATAGGCGCTCATAAGGTTGGTGTCGAGCTGGAGTGGCAGGTTCCGGTCGTCTTCTTCCAGCAGTTTACCCGGAATAAAAACCCCGGCATTGTTGACCAATGCAGCAATTGGCCGGTTAAGGCCCAGTACAAAATCACCAAAAGCCTCCACTTCCTCCTTACGTGACACATCGGCGCTGAAAATATGCAGGGCGGAGGGGTCAAGATCCGCTTTTAATTCTTTGAGCAGCGTAAGGTTCCGGGCACAGACAGCCACCTCAAAGCCCTCCCGGAAAAATTTCTCAACGATCGCTTTTCCTATCCCTTTTGACCCGCCGGTAACTACTGCTAATTTTCGCATCTGTTAAGAGCATGTTTAAATTTTGTTCTCCGGGCTCATTTTGCAAATTTAAACGGCCTTTGGCTTGTTTTGACAAAAATACATGAAACGCCGGATAAATTTTCAACAGATTACGGGATCATCACATTCCATAGATGCTTACCTTTGTGTGTTAATAAAGAAGTTACATGTTTAGAAAATTCGGGAAGTTCCTCCTGTTTCTCTATGAACTTTTCACGCGACGTGAGAGCCTGAAGGTTTACTGGAAGCGGTTTATCGATGAATGTATGATGATCGGAATAGACTCGCTTCTTATAGTTTGTATAGTGGCGTTTTTTATCGGTGCGGTAACCTGCGTACAGATCAATGCCAACCTCGTGAGTCCCATAATCCCCACCTATATCGTCAGTAATATTGTGCGGGATATGATGCTCCTGGAGCTTTCTTCCACCTTCATGTGCGTGATCCTGGCCGGTAAAGTAGGCTCCAATATCGCTTCGGAGCTGGGCACCATGAGGATCACCGAGCAGGTGGAGGCACTGGAGGTTATGGGCATTAATGCCGCTTCTTACCTGGTGCTGCCCAAAGTGCTGGCGGCTTTTGTCATGTTCCCGATTTTAGCTGTTCTTTCCGGCTTTATCGGTATAGCAGGGGGGTATATTGCCGGAACTGCCACAGGTATCATCACGCCGGAGCAATACATTTACGGGATACGTTTTTCTTTCATCCCGTTCAACATGGTCATTCCCATCATTAAATCGGCCGTTTTTGGTATTCTGATCGCTACTATTTCTGCCTATAAAGGGTATTATACAAGGGGTGGGGCGCTGGAAGTAGGTAAGGTTTCCACCACTGCCGTGACCAACAGCTGTATCGCGATCCTGATCGCCGACTACCTCTTAGCCGAACTTTTGACATGATAGAAATTAAGAATATTAGTAAGAGCTTTAATGGCCGTAAGGTGCTGGATGATGTTTCCGGAGTTTTCCGGGACGGGGAGACCAGCCTGGTAATCGGTGCCAGTGGCACAGGTAAAAGCGTTCTGCTGAAGTGTATGCTGGACCTGGTGACGCCCGATACCGGCGAAGTGCTCTATGATGGTCGTGAATTTCTGCATAAATCCGAAAAAGAACGGATCGATGTGCGGCGTGAAATGGGCGTGCTTTTTCAGGGCGGAGCTCTTTTTGACTCCCAGACGGTGTTTCAGAACGTGAAGTTTCCGCTGGACATGCTGACGAAGCAAAGTGAGGCGGAAAAACGGGACCGGGTAGAATTTTGCCTGAAGCGGGTAGGGCTGGAAGCTGCGGGCAGCCGCATGCCCTCAGAGATATCCGGCGGCATGAAGAAAAGAGTGGGAATAGCCCGGGCTATCGTACTCAATCCGAAATACCTTTTCTGCGACGAACCGAACAGCGGCCTGGATCCGTTGACCTCTATCCGGATCGACGAGCTGATCCAGGAGATCACCCAGGAGTACGGCACCACCACCGTAGTGATCACCCATGATATGAATTCGGTACTTTCCATCGGGCAGAACATTAAATTTCTCTACGAGGGCAGGAAGATCTGGGAAGGCGACAGCAAGAGCATCCTGGAAACCGATCTGCAGGAGCTGGATGAATTTGTTTTCTCCAATCACGCCTTGAAACAACTTCGGGGATAAGTTTTCAGGAACAAAGCAGGTTCTCTCTTTTGGATGGTTTCTATATATAGCGCATTTGAATTTCAGGAGAAGGCAGGTATTCTTTCGGATAAAAGTGATTTTATTCGAACCTCCGGGGCTCTCTGACCGCTCGCCGGAGATAATTGAACAGCTTACCGCCGTGGGCCGCATCCACCACCCGGTGATCCAGGGCGGCCGACACCTTGATGATCCGCCGCGGCACCACCTGTCCTTCATGAACCCAGGGCATTTCTCTTACCCTTCCAAGAATGAGAACAAGGCTGATATTTCCGGTAGGCATGAGCGCCGGGTAGCCGCCGTCAAGCCCCAGAGTTCCCACATTCGATACGATATAGGTGCCGAAAGACTGCGCAGACAGGCCCAGAGCGGGAATAGAAATGCCAAGATCGAGGATCAGGAAACGGATAAGCCCGTACACCCATTTACGGAAAGGCCAGGGGATGTTCCCCAGCGCACCCTTCATACGGTTGGCTTTGGATTCTTCCCCCTGCACCGCTTCTTCAATCCCTGCCGTGAGCTCATTGACCACTTCCCTGTAGCTTTTCTTTCCGGGATCGGTCACCTTTATAGAGCTCATTTCACCGGAAGGCATGCGCAGGCTTACCGAGGCGGTGAGTTGTCCGAAGGGATATATTTTCCCTCTTTTCAGATAGGTATTGAATTCGGGGATATGTTCTGCTATGGCCCGGCCGGTGGCGAGGGTGAAAAAATGAGTAAGGGTGATCTTTACGCCTTTTTTCCGGAGCTCTGATATGTAAGCTTCCAGATCGGTTACATCCAGTTCGACGGATCCCAGTATTTTGGAGTCGACCGGCTTCCGGTAAATGGTGGAGGCGGTCAGCCGCCAGGGAGTGTTTAAATCTTTACTCAATTTATTTCAAACATTGGCCGAAAATAACAGGTAGGCCCATAAAATGCAACATCCTTGCTGCCTGTCGGCAAATAATCAAAAAATTAAGAAGCTATTGAAATTAAAACCGTTTGTTTATAATAGTAATTTGCAGCTAAAACGGGCCCTTCAACCGTTTAGTGTAAAATGACAACACATGAAAAAAAATATTATCCTTTTCATCTGTTGCCTGCTGTTTGCCGGCAGCGCATATTCTCAGAATGTAAACGTTTACAACAACCCGGTCATTGCCGGAGATATAGCCGACCCCAGTATCATCCGGATCGGAAACACCTATTATGCGACAGGAACATCCTCAGAATGGGCTCCTTATTATCCGATGTTCAAATCCACCGATCTGATTAACTGGGTTCAGACAGGACATATTTTCAATAAGCGTCCGGAATGGGCAAAATCGTCTTTCTGGGCCCCAGAATTATTTTATTACAAGGGAAAAGTATTCGCCTACTATACCGCCCGCCGTGAGTCAGACGGAGTTTCTTATATCGGCGTAGCCTCGACAGACGATCCGGAAAAAGAATTTACAGATCACGGACTGCTGGTAGAGTTTGGAACTGAAGCTATTGATGCGTTCGTTTTTGAAGATGAGGGACAATTGTATATTTCATGGAAAGCATACGGTTTGGATAACCGGCCAATTGAAATAATCGGAAGCAGATTGTCAGACAACGGGCTCCGGTTAGAAGGAGAACATTTTACCTTCTTAAAAGATACGGAAAGAATAGGAATGGAAGGGCAATATCATTTCAAAAAAGGAGGCTATTATTATATTGTCTATTCACCGCATGGCTGTTGCGGACCCCACAGCGACTATGATGTGTATGTGGCGCGGTCAAAAAACCTGAAAGGTCCGTACGAAAAGTATGAAAAGAACCCTATTCTCCGGGGTGGAGGCGATTTCATGTCGTGCGGACACGGCACAGCCACAGAAACAGCCGACGGACGAATGTTTTATATGTGCCACGCTTATTCTCCCGAAGCCGGATTCTTTAACGGGCGTCAACCTATTTTGCAGGAAATGGTCATGACAGAAGACTATTGGGTTGAGTTTGTGACCGGTGAGCTGGCCCAAAAAGAACAACAGGTGCCTTTTCCGGGTACCCGACAGAAAGTAATTTCCGACTTCGAAGATAACTTCGAATCAAAAAAGCTGAAACACGACTGGACATGGAACTATCCGCATGCTGATGCGGAGCCTGAACCGGGAGACGGAATACTGATCCTGAAAGGAAGCTTGAGAAACGGGGCTAAAAACGGAACCGTTTTGTGTGTCCGGCCCAAAACTTCGGATTATTCTTTCGAAACCCGGGTGATCAATAAAAACGGAAGTATGAAGGGATTAACCTTCTACGGGGATGATAAAAATCTTATCGTTTTCGGAAGCAAAGGAGATTCACTGGTAATAAAGGCGATACAGGAAGGGAAAGAAACCCTGGTTAACCGGATGATACTGCCAACCGGATCTCCCTACCTGAAAATAGAGGTATCGGACGGCTATAAATGCTCTTTTTTCTGGAGTGTGGACGGGAAGAAGTGGAATGAAATAAAAAGCGAAGAAACAATTGACACAAAACAACTTGTACGTTGGGACAGAGTGTCGAGGCCCGGATTTATTCATAATGGAGAGAATAATACGGCAGAATTTTCGTATTTCAAACTGAGAAATTTTGAAAAATGATCAACATTCAAAGGCGACTATTTCAGGTGATAAGGCATGAAAATAAGCGTCATATCAAAAAAACGCATCCTCAAAATGGACGATCTCAAAAACGGGAGATTCCACAATGGAGATCATGTCAAAACGAACTTTTGCCGGTTTGGACCTGTTTAACAGGTATCTTGCCGCACCTCTTTTGATGGCATTCATTTTGGCAAGGGAAAGCGTGCTTTCCGGGAACCCGTAATCGGCATTGGCTTTGATGCGGACCTCCACGAAGATCAGCAGGTCGTCTTTTTGTACAATCAGGTCTATCTCCGAATGGAGGGAGGTGAAATTGCGGTCGAGGACGATGTAACCTTTCTGAGTAAGGAAATGTTCAGCATACTCTTCTCCTTTTTTCCCTTTGTCGAGTTTTTCACTCATATTTGTTATTTCTTTTTAAAGCTGGGCGAATGAAAAATAAACAGGTAAAGTTCACCGACCTGGGCCTCATGGACTATAAAGAAGCATGGGACTACCAGGAAGAGCTTTTTACACGTGTCGTAAATATAAAATTAACAAACCGGAATAATAATACCGAAGAATCTACCCCGAATTATCTGCTTTTCTGCCAGCATCCGCATGTGTTTACGTTGGGCAAGAGCGGGAGCATGGACCATTTGCTGGTCAATAATGAGGAACTGAGCCAAAAAGAGGCCAGCTTCTATAAAATAAACCGGGGTGGTGATATCACTTATCACGGGCCCGGTCAGCTGGTGGCCTATCCTATACTCGACCTCGATAATTTCTTTACGGATATCCACCGTTATGTGCGTTTTCTGGAAGAGGCCGTTATCCGCACCTGTGCCGACTATGGGATCGCGACGGAAAGGATATCGGGACTTACCGGGGTGTGGCTTACCGACGGTGTACCGAGAAAAATATGTGCCATCGGCGTGAAGTCAAGCCGGTGGGTGACCATGCACGGGCTGGCGATGAATGTCAATACTGACCTCAGCTATTTCGGGAATATCGTTCCCTGCGGCATAGAGGATAAAGCCGTTACCTCGCTTCAGCAGGAGCTGGGCAGGGAAATACCTTTGGCAGAGGCGGGAGAAAAGCTAAAAAAGCACCTGGGAGATTTGTTTGAAGCCGAATGGATATAAAATCGCACATCATTCACCTGAAAAGCAGGTACCCTTTCCGTATTACCCACGGGGTAAGAACGGAAACTCCCACATTTATTGTGGAACTGCGCGACGGCCCCCTGACCGGCTACGGCGAAGCCACTCCCGTACCCTATTACGGGATCACACCGGCGGGTATGAATGAACTGCTGGAAACACACCGGTCCGCTATTGAAAGCTTTTCCTGGGAGCACCCGGCAGAATTGTGGAATCATCTGAAGCCACTGATCGGGCATAATCACTTCCTTCATTGTGCTATTGATATCGCCGCTTATGACCTGTGGGCCAAGCGGCATGGAAAGACGGTTTACCGGATGCTGGGCCTCGACATCTCCCGCATCCCTTACTCCAATTATACCATAGGAATTGATGAGATCCCGGAGATGATCCGGAAGATGAAGGAGTATGATTTCCCGGTATATAAGATCAAGCTGGGTACCGATCATGATATTGCGATCGTGGAAGCGCTCCGGAAAGAAACGGATGCGGTTTTCAGGGTAGATGCCAATACCGCCTGGACCGTGGAACAGACCATCGCTTTTTCAAAAAAAATGAAAAAACTCGGGGTGGAGTTTATCGAGCAGCCCCTGCAACCCGGAGACTACGAAGGCATGAAGGAGGTTATACAATATACCGCCCTGCCGGTTATTGCCGATGAAAGCTGTATTACGGAAGAGGATGTCTCCCGGTGTATCGGTGTCTTCTCGGGCATTAATGTAAAGCTGGCCAAATGTGGTGGAATTACGCCCGGATTACGGATGATTTCCGAAGCAAGAAGGCATGATATGTGCGTGATGATGGGCTGTATGACGGAATCGAGCATAGGCATATCAGCCATAGCCCAGCTTTTGCCCCTGCTCGATTATGTGGATATGGACGGCACCCTGCTCATTGCCAATGATCCTGCCGACGGTGTGTACCTGGAGAAAGGCCGGGCCGTTTTCCGCGACCGGCCGGGGATCGGCGCTTTCTTAAAAGACATTCCAACCTGAGGCGCACTTTTGGAGTCTTTCAGGTATAAATTTTTTTGATGATGATGCGTTTCATGTCTTTCATTCTTTTGACGATCCTGTTTTTTTCCTGTGAAACAGGTCAGCTGACTTCCACGCCTTCGGAGCTGGAAGGGCTGTGGGTATATAAGGGATATCGTTACGGAATGTCGGGTTGTGAGGATGACCTGGAGAAGGTCACCCTCGAAATCATCCGAAAAGGGAATGCATTTGAGATCTCCGGCCGGTCTTTTATCAATACTTATTTTTCAAATGCCGAGGTGAGCTATAACCGTGCCGGTCAGAGTGGTACCATATCATTTGACGGCATAGGGACTACAAAAATGGGGGGTCCTGAAAATCTGATGAACTGTGAAACGGTTTATTACCAGCTTCTTGGGAGCTCCACTACGGTGAAAATAGAAAACCAACGCCTTTACCTGGGCAGGGAGCCCCGCCCGGTAGATTCGAAACTCCCGGAGACCCTCATCTTTGAAAAAAAGGGGAGTTGAAAAATATCAAACTTGAAAACTTTGATAATCAATAGGAATATTTCTATTTTTGCACCTCAAAATTTTATTTTAGGTAGATTGTCTGTGCGATGATCAGCATTTTTAAAATATATAATGGCAATAGTTAACAAAATCAGAGAGAAGTCAGGAGTAGCGGTAGTGGTGATCGCGATCGCGCTAATCCTTTTTATTGTTGGGGGAGATTTCGTGGCGGGTTCAAAAGGAGGTGGTCTTTTTGGAAACGGTAATGCCGTGGGAGAGATCAATGGCACCACGATCGATTTTCAACAATTTGCTAACCTGGCAGAAGCGCAGAGAATGCAATTCGAAGGATCGGTAGGCCGATCGGCTACAGAGCAGGAGCAGGCGCAGATCCGGGAGCAGGTATGGGAGAAGCTTGTTTTTAATTATGTTTATGCCGAAGAATTTGAAAAGGTAGGCATCTCCGTTTCCGATGACGAGCTGAGGGAGATGGTGCAGGGGCCTAAAAATATACATACGTTTGTAAAACAGCAGTTCAGCGACCAGAGCGGCAACTTTGATGCTGCCACGCATGCCAACTTTATTGCCGCGTATGCCAATAATTCCATGCCTGCCGAGCAAAGGGCGATGTGGGACAATTTTAAGCGGGAACTGAAAGAGATCAGAATGCGGGAAAAATACGCCAACCTGCTGAACAGTTCCACTTACATTACGAAAGCGGAGGCTAAAGCAGAGTATGTGAATGTTACAGAAAAGGCCAGTGGGAAATACCTGTACGTACCGTTTTATTCCATGGCTGACTCTACTGTAAAGATTTCTGACGGTGATATAAAGAGCTACTACAGCAAGCATAAGGATGAGTTTAATCCGTATGACAGCCGGAGCCTTACCTATGTAACTTTCAGCCTACTTCCGACCAGAGAAGACAGCCTGGCACTGCTGAATGAGCTGCGTGAGCTGGCCAAAGGTATGGCCACAGCCGAGGATCCCGTGGCTTATGCGAATGAGAATTCGGACATCAAAACACCGGGTGTGCGTGATGCCAATGAGATTGGCCCGGAAGTAAGAGAAGCATTGAACAATACCATAGTAGGCGCCCTGGTGGGACCTTTCAAAGAAGGTACCACCTATGCCATTCACAAGTACCTGGGTACGGAGACCGATGATAATTATACCCTTCGGGCCAGCCATATCCTGTTTCAGGCCGACAGCACCATGACGCAGGAGCAGCGTAACGAGGCCAGAACCCAGGCATTGGAAGTGCTGGCACAGGCTAAGGCAGGCCTGGATTTCAGCCTGCTGGCTCGTCAGTATGGAAGTGACGGATCCGCTCAGAATGGCGGTGACCTTGGTGCTTTTAAAAATGATGGAGCGATGATCAAGTCGTTCGAAGAGCCGGTATTTGCATTCTCAGGAACCGGCATTCTTCCGAACCTGGTGACTACCGATTTCGGATACCACATCGTTAAGGTAACCGAAGCTAAGTCGAATTTAAAGTATAAGCTGGCCACGATCACCAAAGAGCTTCATGTAGGAGAAGAAGGGTCTAACGAGGTCTTCCAAAAGGCTTCCGAACTGATGACCACGGCTAAATCGGTGAAAGATCTGGAAGAAGCGGCGAAGAAAGACAACTCGCTGACCATCTTTACGGCCGACAATATCCAACCGGGAAGTTCCTTTGTGAATACATTGAGGAATGCTAAAGAGCTGGTGCAATGGGCCTATGGTCAGGATGCCAAAACAGGTAAAGTAGCTGACCGGGTGTTTGTACTGGAAGATAATTATGTGGTAGCCGGTCTCAAAGCCGCTACGGATAAGCAGAGCCCTAAGGCCGAAGATTTTAAAGACCTCATTGCCGCTAAGCTCAGAAATGAGAAAAAGGCGGAACTGATCATTAAGAAGCTGGGTGACGGTAAAGGAGACCTGTCGGCGATCGCCGGGAAATACGGTGCCGGTGCTTTGGTGGAAGAAGTGATCGATATTACCTTCCAGACCGGTATGCTTAACAGCGCTGGTTTTGATCCTACCGCCGTGGGCAAGCTTTTTGGCCTGAAACCCAACAGCAGAAGTAAGGTATTTACCGGAGATTCAGGCGTGTTCATCATGGAGAATACCGGTAAGACCGATGCGCCTCAGATCGCTGATTACAGCCAGTACAAGGCCCAGATCCAGCAAAGAAGTTTTGGTATGGGTGGTATGATCGGTGAGGAGATATTAAGAACCAATGCCAGGATAGAGGATAACAGGGCGAAGATGTTTTAAATATCTTTCAGGCAACTATTCCCTTAGAAAAAGCTCCCGACCACGGGAGTTTTTTCTATTTCGTGACCACCAGTCTGGCCCGAAACCTTCGTTCCCTGTTTTTGATCGAAATGAAATAATTCCCGGCGGCAAGGTGGCTTGCATCTACCTCCAGGTGTTGGGTGTCGGGCGTGATCTTTTGCATTCCGAAAACTTCCCTGCCGGATATGTCGGTGATGGTTAGCTTGTACAGGCCGTTAAGGGGAGTGCCGAAAGCCAGGTGGAACCTTCCTTGGGAAGGATTGGGAAAAGGAAATGCTTCGAGGTTTTCGGTTTCATTGGGAAGGAGGATCTCCTTACGGTCTGAATAACATTCGTATCTCGGGTTGGCCCAGTTATAGATACCGCAGCTGTCTGTGCTGTCGGTCAGGAGTACCTGCAGGTTGAACCACTGCATCCAGGCCACGGGGACTTCCATGTCATAGGAATTAGGCGTACCTTTTCCGGGGGGGTAGATCAATGGACTGGTGAGAAGATCCTCGTTTTCAACCATGTTCATGATCCTGAATCTGACGGGTTGAGCGCAGTTGTCGGCCGGGTCTATCCCCACGGTCACTTTGAAATACTGGAATTCCCGCTTCTGGTCAAGGTCAAAATGAATGTCGAGCGGCCCGCTGACACTGAAACCTTTGGCATATTCTTTTATAGCTCCTGAGCTGTCCAGCAAACGGATCTTGTCGCCGGAGATGCTTTGGTTAATTCTTATTCTGGAAGGGTGGGTCACGGCCTTATAGTAGTCAACAGCGTTGGGAATATCGCAGTTGACATTCACGGTAATGCTGACAGGAGCTGCATTCAGGCTGCCGTCACATCCGAAAGTTTTGCACCGGGCCGTATAGGCCGTTGTACGGGCGGGGGAAAATATACGTACGCTATCGCTTTTTCCGTCGGGCCAGTAGAGGCTTCCTGATGGACAAGAGGCAGTCAGCGTCACGGAGTCGCCTTCGGTGATTTCCGTTTTATCTGCTTTCAGAACCGGGGGGACATCCAGGCTGCAGTCGGGAGGACACTCCAGTTTTAAAAGCGACCAGTTAACCAAAGCGCAGGTCTGGTCCATATTTTCGGAATGGGCATCCATACGCAGGTACCGGATATTCCGGATATCGATCTTGAAAGTGTCTGGATTGGATTGGCCTGAAGCGTCAAAAAAGATCTCGGGAGAAGTATACAGAAAATCCATAGATGTCCAGTCACGGAGATAAAACCGGATTTTTTTATCTTTACAGGGCGTCATATCATCCAGCGCTGCTACCCCTGTCAGAAATCCGTATCCGTGGTCTTCTCCCAGGTCAAAGGTGAGCTCGGTACCGGAAAGAGAGCCGATGCCTGATTCATAAATACCGGTAAAATTTGTCCCGTTTATCCTCATGGGCTCGCCCAGGTGGTTGGAGTTATATTTCGGGAGGGCTGCATTTTCCGGTAATATACTTAAAAGGGAAGCCGTGAAAGGCTGCGTTTCACAGGCTTCGGTTATTTTTATATCGACGAAACGTTCATTGCTTTCACAGGCTCCGGATACACATTTGACCTGGTAGGTGGTGTTTTTGGTGTCGGTTATCCGAATGTCCCTACTGTACGATCCGTTACTCCAGACAGGAGATCCTGATGCACAGGTAGCGGTAAGAGTGAGACTTTCTCCTTGGGGGATAACTACCGGTGTTTCATGACTCAGCAAAGGGGCAGGAATAGTCAGAGTGCAGTTATCGGGGTTCAGCGCTTTTTTAACGGCCAAGAGGTTATCCCGGTTAATTTCATTGGTTCCGGGAATGATGGTGGGCGATATCCACCCGCCTTCGTCGTGTTCGTTCCACGCGTAGAGGAGGAGCGATTGCGTCTCGCAGGTCTCCGGATGGTCACGCATAAACCCGAGGGCACGGTTGAGCTGTTCCGTTATCTGGGCGGGGGTGGCGCTTGCCGCCCAGTTAAGGGAGTTCCCCGGATCTGCATTCCCTTCGGCTGTTCTTTCCCAGGATACGGGAAAATCGATCCTGGGCCGGCGGTCGTGTCCCAGACTCATCCAGAGAACTCTTTTTTGTCCGGAGGGACCAAGATCCCCGTTCGCCCATCCTGTTATTTCGTGATCCCGGATATACTCGTACGAGTGATCGCGGACGCTACCGCCGTGTATAGAGGTATATGCGCTGAAAGCATCCGCAAAATACTCTTTTGTGGCGGGACAATAGTGTCCCAGGTAGTACGTATCTTTCAGTATTACGATGTAGGGCTGGGGTCCGGACGGATATTGTGACCGGTATTCTTCCCGTAAGCGCTTCAGGAGATCTGTGACGTAGAGGCAGTCATTATTTTCCATAATATAGTACAATAATGGTCTGCCGCCCATCACGGTCTGGTAGTAATCTTTGCCCATATCTTCTACTACGTCTGCGAGCTCATCGTGGTTGAGCGGGGCGATGATCCATGCCAGTTTCAGCTTTTCTTTTTCGGGCACTTTGCTGTTTTTGTAAAGGCGGTGGGAATAGTGATATTTTCCGTAATAAACATAAGCGAAGTAGTCGATACCGGCATTGACGGCATATTTTATTTCCTGGTCGATGATCCATTGCTTATCGGCGTTGATCCGGAGCGATGTGGTAGCAGTGTGCCGGGTCACTCCGGGCGGAGCGTAGAAGGAAACCACTCTTTCGGTACTTTCTCTTCCGAAGAAAGGGACCCTGTAACGGTAATCCACCGGAGAAAGGGTGACTTCGGTCTGAGCGGGGGCTCCGAATCCATAGCTGTCCCACATCCCCCAATAGATGGCCCCTGTCAGGGGAGTATTTTCACCGGAGCTGTTTCCGTTCAACCGGTCAGTATTCTGGCCGTAGGAATTTGACGCGAAAAGAAGTAAGGAAAGACCCAGTAATAGTATCCTGATCATTTAGTGCCAGATTTTAGTAAACTCCCGGAATCTCTAAAAACCCAAACTCTCTTAAGCCTCAAAATTAAGTTATCCGGAGACGCCCGGTTATTTACAGCCGGTAAAATCCGTGAGGTGGCCGTCATACTTAATTTTTCGCAAGCCCTGATTTAGAAATTTTGAGAGAATCCCTATAGTATGAAAACGAAAAGTGCTTCACAATAGCCTTCTAATATACACTATTTTTATGCTCCGGACAAAGAAACAGGAATTTAGCGCTTATTCCTCCCCACTAAAGGTCTTTAAAACCTCCGATAGCGGCTTCATGCTTTCGGTGATCACCGGTTCGGGCTCTTCCAGGTCATTATCTTCCTCATACGGGATCACATCCAGGATTTTGGTGGCGCCTATATCGGTAATGATATAGTCCTGAACGGTTCCCAACCTGCTTTCCAGGATGGAGTAGGCATCCTTGATGGTGTGGGCGTTGAGAAGAAAGGCATAGGGTACTTTTTTTTCCCGCTGGGTCTTCTCGTCAAAGACAATGTAGGAAACCTTACATTTGAACCAGAGTTCGGAGCTGTTTTCTTCGAAGTACACTTCGTTCAGCTTCACCTTGGTGAGCCCGGTCAGCTGAAAGTCAGGAACTTCCGCTGCCAGGTGCTGATAGGCACGTGCTTCCGCATCCGTATAAGACACAGCATCAAACAGGTACACCTGACTGATGTTACGTGCCACTCCTTTTTCATCTTCCTGTACAAATTTTATTTTTGCCTGAAACCAGGTTGCCATTGTTTATGTTGTTTTAATTTCTTACTAATTCAGTTGCTCCGAATACTCCGGCGCTATCACCCAGCTTAGGTTTTAGAAACAGGGTATCCACTTTTTTATTGTTAAAGATGTGTGCTTTCAGCTTTTCCGGTCCGTCGGTATAAAGCTCTTCAATGTGGCTGACCCCGCCGCCAAAAACGATCACATCCGGATCGAGTACATTGACAATATAACTTACGGCCCTGGCGAAGGAATCGGTGAGGAAGTTGACCGTTTGTGTGGCATAGGCATCTGTTTTGTCCAGATGGCGCTGGTAAATGTCTTTCAGGGATAGTTTATTTCCTGAAAGCTTCAGGTAGTATTTTTCAAGGGCCGGTCCGGCAAAAACCTTTTCATTGCAGCCCTTTTTGCCGCAGTAACAGGGTTCTCCTTCGGGATCAAAAGTGTTATGCCCCCATTCTCCGCCGATACCGTGCCTGCCGCTTAAAATTTTCCCGTTTACCACCACACCACCGCCTACGCCGGTGCCCAGGATCACGCCAAACACCACATGGGCCTCAAGATCTTTTGCCGCACCCTCGGTGGCCTCTGCCAGTGCAAAACAGTTAGCGTCATTGGCCAGCGCTATCCGTATGTTGAACAGGTTCTCCAGGTCTTTTTTCAGGTTTTTACCATTGATGGCCGTAGTGTTGCAGTTTTTCATGGTTTGTGTGCCCGGATCCAGGGTGCCGGGAGTGCTGAACCCTATCGCTGAAGGGGTCAGACCCGTTTTTTCGGTGAGTATCCCGATCAGCTTGGCGATCTGCGAAAGAATGTGCTCATAACCGTGATCTGCTTCAGTGGGTACCCGCTCCCTGGCTAAGATCTCATCGGTTTCGGCATGGATGACAATACCCTCAATTTTTGTTCCGCCCAGGTCTACTCCCCAAAGGTGCTTCATATCTGACTAATTTTTGAGAGGACGAAATTACACATTAATGTGTTTTTCCCCGAATTTATTTTCGAGAAACTTTGCCAGTTCTTCGCCTTTTCTGATCATGAGCTTCCGGGCGTTGCGCATGGCTTCTTCCGGGGTGATGCCGTCTGCAGTAAGTGAGAATTGATGAAGTATCGCAGGAGAGCGCAGCTCCTGTTCGATCCGGCCGGCCACCAGGATGAACTTCCTCTCCTGGCTTAAGGCCAGAATTTTGGAAACCAGCTTTCCGTGGAGGGTCTGATGATCAATACGGCCTTCGCCGGTCACTACAATGTCTGCACCGGCGATCTTCTTTTCCAGGCCGGTTTCCTGAAAGAGTAGGGAGGTGGCGGAGACGATCTCTGCGCCGAGAAAAAGCCGGAGACCACCAGCGAGCCCTCCGGCAGCACCGGAGCCCTGTACCTGATTGATGGGGATATCGGGGAAAAGCGCAGCAATGTTACGGATTCCGGCTTCCAGTGTTTTGCGCATGGCAGGAGTAGCACCCTTTTGCGCTGCATAGACATGGGTGGCTCCGTTTTTCCCGTAGAAGGGGTTGGTCACGTCTGTAGCCACTATTATTTCCGGAAGGGCCTGACCACCCGGCCGGGTGAAAGAGTGTATATGCTTCAGATTCCCGCCTGCAGGAACGATCTCCCGGTCGCTTTTTGCAAAAAAAGTAAAGCCCAGGGCATTCAATGCTCCGAGACCGGCATCGTTGGTAGCGGAGCCGCCTGCAAAAATAATGATCCGGCGGAACCCTTCTCCGGCCGCTTTTTTAATGCTTTGCCCCAGGCCCCAGGTACTGGTCAGAAGCGGATTATATTCTTCTTCTTTCAGCAGGGTGAGCCCGCTGGTCATGGCCATTTCGAGGTAAGCGGTATGGTGACGGCTCAGGTAGTATCCGCGCACCTCTCTGCCCAACGGATCCTGTGCTGTGAAGCGGTGTTTCGTTTTTCCCGTTGCCAGCATCTCCAGTGATCCCTCACCGCCGTCGGCTACTGCGATCACTTCGGTTTGAAGGGCCGGGTTCTGCGACCGTATCCCCCTGGCCAGGCATTCTCCGGCCAGTTTTGAGCTTAGCGTGCCTTTGAATGAGTCCGGCACTATCAGTATTTTCATAAATAAAAAGCATTCCAGGTGTGAATTTAAAATAAATAAAAGGATTAAATTTGAACTATTAACCAATCTGACAGAATAGTTTTACAGGAAGGGATACCCTGTAAGCCCCCTTTTCTGCGTTAGAAGTTCATGACTGAGAAGAGTTTTTTTCTGGAGGCATTTGACGGCCGGAAGATGTTTTTTAACCAATGGACAGGTGAAAATCCGGCGAAAGCCAACCTGGTACTGATTCATGGGATGGGAGAACATAGCGGGCGCTATAAGCACTTTGCGGAGTATTTTACGCAGAAAGGGGTCAATGTATATGCGGTAGACCTTTTCGGACACGGTCGTACAGAAGGCCCGAAAGGCCATACCCCCAAAATGGACGATTATCTCTGGCAGGTGGATTTCCTGGTAGGGATGATCCGGCAGCTGGGCTTACCCCTGTTCATTTACGGGCACAGCATGGGCGGCGGCGTGGTATTGAATTATTTATTCAAAAAGAACCCGCGGGTGGCGGGGGTGATCGTTTCGGCTCCGGCCATTGAGCCGGGATTTGAGATCACCCGGAGCCGGTTGATGATAGGTAAGATCGGAAGAAAGCTACTTCCTTCACTCACCCAGCGTAACGGGTTAGATGTAAATGGCATCTCGCGTGATCCTGCCGTGATTAACGCATATCAGGCCGATCCTTTGGTGCATGATGTCATTTCGGCGGAAGTAGGAATGGGTGTACTGGAATGGGGGAGGTGGCTGGTTAACCTTCAGCGTGACGCCGTGGCGGTCTCCCTGCTGCTGATGCACGGCGACAGCGATATTCTGACCAGCCCTGCGGCCAGCGAAAAATTTGCCGCCAAATTTCTGAGCGGAGATGTTACGTTTAAGTCGTGGAAAGGCCTCTTCCATGAGCTTCACAATGAGCCTGAAAAGGAAGAAGTGTTCCGTTATGTGCTGGGATGGATACTTGCCCGGCTGTAAGTCTGGTATAATTTCAAGATCCTGTTGAACTTTTATCTTCTTTCCTGCAGCGCTTTAGCTTAGGGAAGAGAAATTATCTACATTTCGGAAAAATGTAGGGGCGTGTCTCGTAAGAAACAATCATTGATCATCCTGTTTATACTGGCGATAGCCTGGGGGTTGTCGTTTTTGTTTATAAAAAAGCTGACCGTTGCTTTCTCAGGCATCGAGATCGGCGCGGGGCGTATCTTTGTAGCGGCCCTGTTCCTGCTCCCGTGGGCCATCCGGAACCGGGCTGATTTTCCGGAGAACAAGGCTTTTCCGATAGCGCTTTCCGGGCTTCTCGGGTACCTGTTACCGGCCATAGTTTTCGGCACGGCAGGCAGCAGGATCAGCAGCTCCCTTTCCGGGACATTGAATGCTACCACTCCTGTTTTTGTACTCCTGGTGGGCTGGCTTCTTTTCCGGAAACACATCTACCGCTACCAGTTCATCGGTATCTTTCTGGGATTTATCGGAAGTTTACTGCTTATCTCCAGCGGAGAAAAATTTTCCATTGACCTCAGTAACCCCTATGCGGCACTGGTGTTGGCTGCCACTTTTATGTATGGGCTCAATACCAACATCCTGAGCTATCACCTGACCGAAGTAAGGCCCATTGTGATCAGCTCTTTTTCAGTAGGGCTGATGGGTGTACCGGCTTTGGTAATCCTGCTTTTTACAGATTTTTTCGGCAAGATATTTCTTCCCGGTAATCAGCTGTATATTCTCTATTTCCTTATTCTGGGAGTTGTGAATTCAGGCCTGGCGGCGATACTTTATAATTACCTTCTTAAGATCACCACACCCATTTTTGCTTCTTCGGTCACTTATCTCATTCCGGTAGTGGCGATGGTGGCCGGCATTGCTGATGGAGAGAAAGTAGGGGTGATCCATCTCTCCGGAATGGCCGTCATTCTGATCAGTATTTTTATCCTGAACAAGAAGGTTTCGAAGTAGTCTTTTTATTTGGAGATTTAGAAATTATCTTTGTCAAAAAATAAAGTTTCATGTCTCTGAGATACAAAAGAATACTCCTGAAGTTAAGCGGAGAAGCGCTGAACGGAGGGGATAAAAGCCAGATCATTAATCCTGATATTTTAGAAAGTTATGCCAAAGAAGTGGCTGCGGTGGTTGAAGCCGGCTGCGAAGTGGCCATTGTGATCGGAGGCGGGAATATTTTCAGAGGGGCGGCCTCCAAGTCGGGGATCGACCGTTCCCAGGGAGACTATATGGGCATGCTGGCTACAGTGATCAACGGGATGGCCATTCAGAGCGCCATGGAAACAGAAGGTCTGAAGACCCGGCTGCTTTCAGCCATTAAAATGGAGCAGGTAGCCGAGCCGTTTATTCGCAGGAGGGCCATCCGGCACCTGGAAAAGGGGCGGGTGGTGATCTTTGGAGCGGGTACGGGTAATCCGTATTTCTCAACGGATTCGGGAGGCGCTTTAAGAGCCATTGAGATCGGTGCGCAGATCCTGCTGAAAGGAACCAGTGTGGATGGGGTGTACAATGATGACCCCCGCAAAAATCCGGATGCAATAAAATATGACAGTATCGGGTTTGACGAAGTGATAGCCAGGGGCTTAAAAGTAATGGATATGACCGCTTTTACGTTATGTAAAGAAAATAAGCTTCCCATCATCGTTTTTGATATGAACGAGCCCGGAAACCTGTTGAAGGTAGTAAAGGGAGAAGCTATCGGAACCCTGGTGAATTAATACTTAACAGTTAAAGGAATATGGAAGAAATTGATTTAATTCTTGACATGACCCAGGACGGAATGGATCGGGCCCTGAAACACACACAGATAGAGTTAACCAAGATCAGGGCAGGAAAAGCCAGCGTAAATATGCTCGACGGGATACTGGTGGAATATTACGGTGTAATGTCACCGCTTTCGCAGGTCTCATCAGTAACCACGCCGGATGCCAGGACTATCCAGATCAAACCTTTTGAAAGAAAAATCATCTCGGATATAGAAAGGGCCATCATTAATTCGAATGTGGGCTTAAACCCGGCCAATGACGGGGAGACCATCCGGCTGAATGTACCTCCACTGACGGAAGACCGCCGGCGCGATTTGGTGAAGCGGGTAAAGGCAGAGATAGAAGTAGCAAAAGTAAATACCCGGAAGGTAAGACAGGAAATGAATGATGAGCTGAAGAAACTCAAGAACGACGGTGTTTCCGAGGATGCCATCAAAAGCGGAGAAGAGCGCGTTCAGAAGCTCACCAATCAGTTTATTGAGAAAATAGAACAGATGTTAGCGGCGAAAGAAGCCGATATTATGCAGGTATAGTCTTGTAAATAGCCCAAAAAAGAGGGAGGTTCTGCTGAACCTCCCTCTTTTTTTGAACCGTATCCCATCAATTATCGTCGTCGCCCCCCTTGGTGTCATCGTTGGAGATGCCTCTCTTCTTTTGAACAAAGCGCATGTTCCCCATTTTGTACGTAAACGTCAGCCTGATGTTCTGGTTGAACATGTAATTGGTACTGTTGGATATGAACTGGCTGGTAGCCGAGTTATTCTTCATTTTGATACCTCCGAAGAAGTTATCGGCACCCAGTCCTATGCTGGCGTCTTTGTTAATGTCGTATCGTACGGCCAGGGCATAGTTAGGCACAGCGGCGCTTTCTCCCTGCAGGGATACCCGCTTGCCTCTCCAGCCGCCGTTGGCCTGCAGTGACCATTTATCGGCGAGTTTAAGGTTAGTAGATAAACGGGCACTTACCACCACGCCGTCGGTGGTTCTGTCTACCATCCGGTCACCCTTGAATTCCTTACCCATAATATTCACATAATACATGTCAAAGTTGGTATTAAATGACCAGTTACGGTTTATGGAAATATTGCCGAAGAAGTTTCCGCCCAGCGTGGTTTCCTTACCAATGTTCTCAAAGGTGGTCACAATAGCGGACGGGTCCAGGTTTTGCAGCTCAGGGATCTGCGGGTACCGGGCGGCTGCCCCTTCTGCTGTCATACTTACCCGGGTAATGTTGTTTCCGGAGTATCTTCCGAAGGTAGAAAGGGTAAAATAACTGCGTCCGATAGATTTGCTGACGCTCAGTTCCACATTATGGGTTTTTTCAGGTACGAGGTCTGTAGTACCCATGCTGATGTTCAGCGGATCGGCAATATTGATATTGGGGTTGATCTGCCTTAATCCGGGTCTTTGAATACGATAGTTATACGATAGTTTGGTCGTATACGTACCAAAAGGCTTGGAGAGGTTTAAGCTGGGAACAAACACAGGGTATTCATCCGTGAAATATTGTCTTACAGGAATGTCGGCCCCCAGCTGATTGATGGTCTGAGTGGCATCTATGGTCGTATATTCGAAGCGCCCGCCTGCTTTCAGGGTCAGCTTACTGGCGGTAGAATAGGTATAAGCGACATAGGCAGAATAAATGCTCTGATTATACTTAAGTCCGCCACCCGGATTTCTCGGATCTTCGGGCAGGTTATCGAAGTTATCCCTGTCCTGGCTTAAAGAAGACTCCGACAGCAGATAAAGGTATTTACTGTCAATGAGCCGGGTCAGGCTCTTGGCCCCCACTTCCAGCTGCTGATTTTTCCCAATGGATTTCAGGAAGTCGGTCTGGAATGCCAGCTCACTGTTGAGGTTGTCATTATCGTTCCATTGTTTTTTATAGATATTGCTGCCGTTCAGGAAATTGGTGTAGTTATCGGTCCTGTCTTTGCTCTGACTGTACATGGCCGATATGGACCACTCCGTTCCGGGCTGGAATATTTTGATATAGTCCAGCGTATAATCGATGGAGAGTCCCTGGTTAATGGCATCCTGATCCCGTAGTTCCTGTCTTAAAAGGGTTTGTGCGCTGGTGAGGGAGTCTCTTCCGAAATAGTTGAAGGTTTGGTCGTTAAAGCGGTTAAACGCCCGCTGTCCTATGGCTACCCCACCGTAAAGGGTCTGGCCGTTGCCCAGGTCATAATCAAAGCCGATATTGTATCTTCCGAACATCCCGTTGGTTCTTCCGGAAGCAAACTGGTCGGTTCTTAAACCGGTCACCAGGTTTTCATTAAAGCTTTCGTTTTTGGATTTGTTGTAGTTCATTCTCCCGAAGCCACCAAAGGAAATACCCAGCTTGCCGGTCCGGTAATTTCCGTTAAAGCCCAGGTTGGAAGCCCGGTTACCCAGCCCGCCGTTGATGTTCAGGTTAAGTCCCTGCAAAGTAGATTTTTTGGTGATGATGTTAATGATACCGGCCGTTCCTTCCGCATCGTAACGGGCAGAAGGGGAGGTGATGACTTCCACCGACTTGATCAGCTCCGACGGGATCATTTTCAGAGCATCGGCGATACTGGAGGCTACAATGGTGGAGGGCTTATTATTGATCAGTACCTGGATGTTTTCACTTCCTCTGAGGGAAACGTTTCCGTCAAGATCCACACTTAACATGGGCACATTTTTCAAAACATCCGAGGCGTCCCCCCCTGCGGCGGTCATGTCTCTTTCTGCATTGTAGACAAGGCGGTCCACTTTTTCCTCAATAATAGGTTTCTCACCTGTTACGATCACACTTTCAAGGGCTATGCTGCTGGACTTCAGTTTGATCACACCCAGGTCCACATCTTTCCCTTTCTCCACTTTGATCTTTTCAATTTTCTTCGTTTCGTAGCCTACAAAAGAAATGCTGAGGTTGTAGGTACCTTCCGCTACGCGTTTCAGCTCAAATTTACCTTTATCATCGGCCATGGTTCCGTCAATGGCTTTACCCGTGGCGGCATCTATCAGGGCCACGCTGGCAAATTCCACAGCGGTGGTCAGCTCTTCATCCACAATATTTCCACTGATTTTAGAATTGCCTTTGGGGGCTACATCGAGGTTCAACTCCTGGTTTTGCTGCCGGTTAGGCAGCGTTCTTTCCTGATTTCTTCCCCCACCGCCTCCGCCGCCCGGAGGGCCCCACTGAGCAAAAGTAGAAGTGCTGATTAAAAGAGTAATGAGAATATGAATTTTCCGAGACATGATGATTTTTTTGCTTAATTTCCAAGAAATTTGACACAAAATAAGCGCACAGGTTTATTTAAGAGATTGTCGGATAGACCAAACCTGATTTTAAAGCGACCAATCCTAGGGTTTCAATGACTCACCGGAGTTGGACGGAGAGCGATACGATATGGGCTTTCAGACCGGTGGATCTCTGATAATATCCATATCGTAATTCCATTGATTTCCAGATGCTTATTCCCATTATGCCGCCCGGTGTGGAAAATCTGAACCCTAAACCGGCGAAGTGGCTCGAAAATTTGGATAAATCAAAGTCGCTGGTATAAAAGGCTGATGCCGGGAAACTTTCTCCGTAGGCCGCAAAATGATCAATGCCGCTTTGAGAATTAAAACGGTAATGCGGAGTGACCGAAAAGAAGGGGTTGATCTTCAGAACCGTCTCCAGGTTGGCCGTATGGGCAGTCATGCCCCAGTCGTCTGCATAAAAGCGGTAGAAGCTCCGGAGCACCAGGCGATCTCCCGCGAAATAATTGGCCCGGATGCTGGCGGGAAGCTTCAGCCTTTTTCCGGGGAGCTTTTCCACCCGGAGAGAATTATCATTGAAATACACCCGGTGGAAGGGCGTGCTGAGCAGACCCACCTGGTAAGACGGATCCACCATTACCATAAGCTGAAGGTCGGGGTTGAGCACCCGCGAGTAGGCGAAACTCAGGTTATAGGAGTTCCGCGGCTTATAGGGGATCCCGTCGGAATCTTCGCGTGCGCCGGTAGGGTAGCCTTCGGGGCGCAGCTCTGCGGGCAGGATCACTTTCCAGGTATCGAAAAAGAGGTTTAGCCGGGCTGTAAATTCGGAGTTGTTGTCCTGTGAAGTTTTGGCATAAAATACACCGCCGCCGTAAGATTTGTAATCAAATTCCGTGGAATACGCGGCATTGAGGCCGAAGGTGTTTCCGGTTTTTTCATTTTTACGGCTCCACACCAGCGAAGGGTAAAAATGCTCGTCGGTTCGTGAGGCTGAAGAAACGGTAGTGGGGTCGACCTGATCGGATGAAGCGGAAGTGTATTTCTCGATGGATGCATCCAGGGTAAACGTGTTTTTGCGGCTTTTCCGGTCCAGCAGCGAAAATGTAACGTTAAAGCCGGCTGCTATATCGGTCAGTTTTTCCGAGCCTGTTCCGCCCGTAACGGCCGCGTTATTCCCGTCCTGGCTGTAGTAGGAGGAAACAAAGTTCGCTTCTTCAAAGGTAAGCTTCCGCACAGGCTGCGTGACGGTATCAACAGCTGCTACCTGTGCCTTCAGTGAGGAGGTCCACAGGAATGCGAGAAGTCCGGCCGATAATACAAGTTTTTTCATGTGTATAAAATTTTATCCGGGCGGCGAACCGCTTTCAGTTTTTAGCCATTAGCCTTTAGCCGTGAAACGGACCGTTTTTATTCATTGGCCGGTTGGTGACCGTTTTCTTAAAGCGGTTCGCCACCGGGTTCATGGCTTCTGTTGTTTACGGTCCGGGAATCTGTTTAAAAATATGCAAAATGCAAGGCGTTGAGGATGAGGCCGAAGGAGCATACTAAAAGTATGTGACTGAGGCCGAATTCCGAAAACAACGCAGCAGTTTGCATATTTTTAAACAGATTCTAGTTGCAGCCGCAGCCGCCACTGCTTTTCCCGCCATTGGCCCCTCCCGCTCCTTCGCGGTACAGGTAGAAGCTGCTCTCGAATTTTTCCACATTCCGGTTTGAAAGGGCCATTTCGGCATCGTTGATCTTATTTTTCTGGTATTCTTTCACCGGTACGCAGGAAAACGCAGACAGGGAGAGAAGTAACAATAATACGACACGCTTCATGAGCAAAGATTTTTAGAGGTGAATACCCGGTTATGATCATCAATAAGGATACAGGCGATGTCTTTCATCT
Source organism: uncultured Lacihabitans sp. (assembly GCA_964563435.1). Taxonomy (GTDB): domain Bacteria; phylum Bacteroidota; class Bacteroidia; order Cytophagales; family Spirosomataceae; genus Leadbetterella. The sequence continues at coordinate 46,126 of CAZLXI010000024.1, read as the reverse complement.
GGTTGATCAGGTGAAGGCTTTCATCAATACCCAGCACCGACAGGGGCGTAGCCATGGCATCGGCCAGCTCGGCATAAGGGCAGACCACCGTTACGCTCTTTATTCCACTAACAGGGAGGCCGGTGCGCGGGTCAATGGTATGCGAATACCTTTTCCCGTCAATGACCGTATATTTTTCGTAGGTTCCGGAGGTGGCTATGGCCATTTCACCCACTTCCAGCTCGGAAAACGGGGAGGCGGGGGCATCCGGATCGGCCACGGAAATCGTCCAGGGCCGGCCGTTGCAGGTGCCCCAGGTTTTCAGGTCTCCGCTGGCATTGACCACTCCGTTCTGCACGCCCAGCTCACGCAGCAGCTGGCTGGCCCTGTCGGCAGCATAGCCTTTTCCTATCCCGCCAAAACCTATCCGCATGCCTCTCTCCTTCAGGAAGACGGTCCGGTGGGTGTCATCCAGGAGGATATTCCGGTAGTTGATCAGTTGCAGATTCTGAAGGGCGTGAGCCGTAGGCAGGGTGATCATGGTCTGATCAAAATTCCAGAGGCGTTTATCTATAGAGCCGTAAGATAGGTCAAAAGTTCCCCGGGTCAGCGCTGAAATTTTCTGCGCCCTTTTGACCAGCTGGAAGAACTCCTCCGGTACTTCCACGGGTTGTATCCCGGCGAGGGCGTTGACCCTGCAGGTGATGCTGTCTTCCGAAAAAGTGGTAAAAAGCTTTTCTATCCGGGAGATCTCCGCCACTGCCTGGTCAATCTTCTCTTGCGCCCGTTCTTCCGACTCCTCATCAATGCTGATGACGAAGCGGTTACCCATGAGCTTTAATTTCCTGGACCAGAACATTTAGAGATGCGATTGAATGGTTTTGATCATTTTATCCGTGGTCAGGTCTTTTGGGTAGCCGTCCCAAATACGGACTACTTTCCCGTCTGGAGACAACAATAACGTAAGCGGGAACTTGCCGGAAGGGTTATATTTTTCAGCCAGCGCCTCGTTATACCTGAGCTGTTCTTTCGGCAACTGGTTTTTCTTCTGACGGGGGAAATCGGCCCGCACCAGCTCCAGGCTCATGTCCGCAAACGTTTTAAATTCCTCCGATTCAAAGATCTCCCTTTTTAACTGAATGCAGGGGCCGCACCAGTCTGAGCCTGAAAAATTCAGGATGACCAGCTTTTGTGCCGGTCCGGCGTCGGCCAGCGCCTTTTCCAGGTTATTTCCCCAGCCACCCGATAACCAGAAGAAGCTCAGAAGAAAGGTGATGATACTACTCATAGATGATGATGGTTTGGCCGTCAAAGGCGGTTTTATAGACTTTGATCCCTTTGACGCCATATTCGTTCAGCCCTGTGCCGGTCATGGAGTAACGGGCGCCGTGCTGCGGGCAGTACCATTCCCCGTTTCGGTAGGTAACGCTGCGGTTGTTCTCATGCGAACAAACCACGGTAGCGGCAATGAAGTGGCCGTCACGAGAGAGGGCCAGCACGAAAGTATTACCGAGCACCACGTAATTGTTCCGGGTAAGCAGGCGGGTATACAGCGGGTTGGTTACGTCTACACGATAGAGAAAACTGATGTTTTCCAGATCTTCCGTGCTGATGATGAAGCTTTCGTCCGGTCCCGTGCCCGTAACGCCCCCGTCGACCGGGGTGCCATCAGGGTTGGTAAAGCTTCCGTCCGGATTCCGGGTCAGGGCTTCCACGTAGCTGTCTTCTTCCTTCACACACGACAGGAGGGCGAACAGTGCTCCGCCGGTAAAGCCGCATGATCTGAGAAATTCGTATCGGGTCATTTAAACTTTCGGTGTTTGTATACTATTACGAAAGAATCGGCCGGTTTGTTGTCATTCCTGCCATCCCCAGGGTTTTTCTTTGTATTCCACGGGCCGGGTAAGGTCAAATTCCACGGTAAAAATCCTGTCAGATCCTATCCGTCGCAGGTTGTAGGTAAATTTGACGTCATCAACGGTCATCCACCAGATATTGCCGCAGGCGTAGCTGATCAGGTTACAGGTGTATTGATCTGCCGGGAAAACCTGCAGGGTTTCCGAACCCGTATTGGAGGCTGTACCGCCATACATGGTGATGGCATCTTCCGAGCCGTCTTCATGCCGGTGGTCATGCTTCAGTTCCAGTACACCTTCCTTCTGCGTCAGAACCCAGGTTCTGGATCGGTTCTCTCCTACAAAAAACGGTATTTTGATCTGGGTACTTTCGCAGGAAAGCACAGTCATGAGGAGCCGCTGCCCGGTGAATCCGTCGCCCTCCCGTCCGCCGGCCGTAATGGTGCCTTCATAAGATTTACCGCAGTGTTTTTGGAGGTTTGTCCAGAACTTCGATACGGAGGAGGAATCCTGGGCTGACAAAGATAAGCTGATCAGAATGAAAGAAAGCAGGAGGTATTTTTTCATGGGAATTGCGGTAAGTAAAGATCAAAAATAAGGATTTAGCGTTAATAAACCAACCCATTTTTAAGCCTGATATGACATCCGGAAGAAAATGAACACGCGGTTTACGAAAGTTGGGCTAAGGAATCGTAATTTTGTTTTTTTATTGGATTGCCGAAAGCTATTTAACCTATGAAGATAAGCATCGTAACGGTCTGCTATAACGCGGTAAAAACCATAGAACAAACCATTGAAAGTGTTTTGGGACAGTCGTATAATGATTTCGAGTATATCGTAGTTGACGGCGGCTCCAAAGACGGCACGGTGGCTGTTCTGGAAAAATACGGGGACAGGATCCGGTACATCTCGGAAAAAGATGAGGGTATATACGATGCGATGAACAAGGGTGTTCGTATGGCTACAGGTGAGGTGATCGGCATCATTGGAGCCGATGACTTTTACCCCGACAGCGAGGTGCTGACCCGGGTGGCGGAGGCGTTCAGCTGCAACAATACGGATTCGGCGTATGGCGATGTTAAGTTTGTGGACCCCGAAGATTCTGCCAAAGTGGTGCGGTTCTGGAAGGATAAGGACTACGACCGGACCAACTGGCTGAAAGGTTGGATGCCGCCGCACATCGCCTTTTATCTGAAGAAGACCGCCTACGAGCAATACGGCCTGTACAAAACGGAATTTACCTGCGCAGGCGACTACGAGCTGATGCTGAGAATGCTATACAAAAACTACCTGACCAGTCAGTACATCCCGGCCACCCTGATGACCATGCGGGTAGGCGGCACCAGCAGCGCCTCGCTGAAACACCGGATCGTAGCCAACCGCGAAGATCGCCACGCCTGGAAGATCAATGGCCTGAAGCCAAAGTGGTACACGCTCTGGATGAAGCCGATCGGGAAGATCGGGCAGCTGTTTGTCAGAGGAAAGTGAAAAGCGAAAAGCGGCCTCGTTAAATAGCTTTTGTAGATTAGTAACTTAGTGGCGGAAAGAAAGTGGAAGGAGTGGTACTTGTGGACCCCACTCATGAAAGCAGTTTTCCGGGAAGTATGAAATACGGGGGCGTGCAATATTTAATGGCAAATTTCTAAAATCAAAACAAGATGCTAAACGATGTACACCCGATATTACCCATGCGGAATAAAGCCGAAACACGGGCATTTTATAATGACGTGCTTGGTTTTTTCGACTTCGATGTTGATAATAAGTATCCCCGCTACCTTATGGTGAGGAAGGACAAAGTGGAAATACATTTTTCACTGAATGAAAATTTAGTACCCGAAAATAACGAATGTTCCTGTTACATCCGGACAGATAATGTGAATGAATGGTATGAGTTGGTTAAAAATAAAGCCTTGGATATAGAACAGGAATTAAAGGAATATCCATGGAAGCAAAGAGAGTTTGTTTTACGTGATCCCAACAATAATCATATTGTTTTTGGAGAAAACGCAGATTAGCAACCTCAAATATCACAATCAACCTGTTGTCTGGTAGTCCAACAAAAAATCCGGTCAGTTGATGACCGGATTTTTAAATAGGGTTTCTATTCTTCAGTAATTTTCAAGAGAAACATTCGTATAGAAATGGAGCTCCGATGACACATGAATGGTATTCTGCCCTCATTTTATCTGCATACCATAGAGTGAAGTGCTGGTGGTGATAAAAAGCGTGTTCCGGTCTTTTCCGCCTATGGCCAGGGAAATAGGGCGTTCTTTTACGGTAATCCTTTTCACTTCGCGGCCTTCCTGATCATATACATAAATGTGACCGTCTGCTATGTAGAGATTGCCATCACGGTCCACTACATTGCTGTATTGTCCCTGGGGGTAGGCGTCTTTCATGTTGACCAGTCTTCCTTCGGCGTCGACATCCAGCCGGACGGTGGTTTTATTGTTTTCCTTAGCGATGAAAACGGATTCAGACTGCCCGGGAGTAACGGCCGTGAGCGCGGCAGACCGTCCCAGATCGTATGTTTCCGGAATAAGGGTGACACCATCCGGCGCTAAAAAGCTGTATTCAGGCATGGCGGAGACGATCTGGTCGAAATCGCCCCTCCAGCGGCTTGAGGGATGGATCACTTTGCTGACATTTTTAACCTGGCTTGTGGGAACCCGGGGCATGGGCTGCATGGTGGCGTCCGGGTTATCGGGATCGATAGAGTAGGCCCGGGCGGCCCAGCCGCTGTTTCCCCAGCCGCTGTACATGGGGTTGTCATCCGGTAAACGGGCAACGGTTTCCTGCTTGCCGCTGACGAGATAACCCGGTTGAGGATCGTACCTGAAGATGACCAGCAGGTTATCTTTTGTGTCCGTACTCAATGTGAATGGTTTCCAGGGATAATCGGCAAGCAATGAGAGTGTGTTAGTTTCTGCAGACCACTTGTAGATCTTCTTCAGCCGGTTTTCGCCGAAATAAACATTACCCTTGCTGTCTGCCGTAGCTCCTGCGGCAAATTCAAATCCCGTGGCCAACTGCCCGATCTTCCCGGGCTCATTAGGGATGGTTTTATTGGCTTTCTCTTTTCCCGAGACGTTAAGTCGGGCAAAATCCCACTCATATACGGGGATTTCCTTGTTTACGTCATATACGGGGATCTCAATAACGGGCAATATCTGCGTGTAATTATGGACGTTGCGGAAGTCGATGTTCTCACTGTTCCAGATCCTGACACCGAATTCCTGCGGAGTATTGGCCCTGATCACGCGGTAGATCCACAGACTCGCGATCATAAGGTTGCGGCTGTTGGATATTTCAACCATTTTGCAGTCTTTCCCTTCACGCCCTTCCTCTTCAAACTGGAAGGCATACATTTTCCAGTTGGATACATTCTCGAACCGGGCTTCGTTTCGAACATGATGTTCGAGTGACATGGCATATACACGGCCGGGTGTGGAAGTATTGCTTACGTAAAATCCGCTGGCCGCATAGCTGCTGGCGGTCCAGATATCTTTTAGGGTTCCCCCGCCGTTGTTGGTTACCCAAAGGCTCCAGTACTGGTTGTCCCAGGCCAGGTCCATACCGGTGGCGGTGACCGGGGAGGTGGGCGAGCTGATCCGTGGTGCTCCCCTGCCGGCAAACCCCTGCTGCCGTTGGGCGCTTCCCGGGTCCGGACGCCGCATGGTACCGTGCCCCCCGACAAACTTCACATCATTGATCAGGGAAGTGGCTCCGGCCATCCATTTACAACCCACCGCTCTGTAGTTATATCCTCCCGTGTTGATGCCGATGCCATTCAGTATATCGTCGCCCCCTTCTGACGATTCGACCACGGCCTTCGGTGATCCGAATCCGCTAAAGGCCGGTTCGCTTTCTTTCAGGATGAATTGGGTGGCAAAAGGATGCAGACCAATCAGCTTTGTTCCGGGGACCATCTTTAGCGTTTCGGTGATGCGGTACCATCCCTGGGGCACATAAATATGCTTGTGGGCAGCTATAGCATCCTGAAAAACTTTGGTATCGTCGGTTTCTCCGTCGCCTTTGGCACCCAGGTCACGGATGTTTACCCAGGTTTCCATCGCCGGCAGAGGCCTGATATCCATCGTCCGTTGTTTTGGGAAAACAGAAATCGGTTCGATCGTACTGATCGTCTGATAGCGGGAGGGGGTTTGCATGTCGTCGAGCACGAGTCCATAGGTAAGGTCCTTTACCTTGTATAATTTCCTGTCTTTTACCTCAACCTTTTTCCCGCTTTGATGAAATTTCACGAGCAGTGGCACATTCTGACAGTCTACATTGATCAGATTAAGCTGAGAAAAGGGGTTTTCTTCAATACTGACGATAATTCCTGCTTCCGAAACATTATCAAAAAAGGAGTTCTCTATAAAAAGGCGGTCTACCCGGCCTTCCTGCATTTCCACTACCACGGGTACGTTTTTTGCATACAGGTTAACGATGGTCAACCCTGCCTCCCGGGTCAGTATGGCGGCTTTTCGCTGTCCTTCGAAGTAGGTGTCGACCATCATCATCGGCCAGCCGGGCGATGTCCGTGAAGTGGTGATCCCGTAGGTTCCTCCGTAGAATTTTACATTTTCCATTTCATTTCCTACGTCATAGATACCGGCTTTCCCCTCACCGATATGGAGGGTGCAGTGACTGATGAAGCCATGTTGGGCGAAATGCGACCGGATCGCAATGGCTTCAGGATTTCCCTTTCCTATCCGGAAATCAATATTGGACAAGGCACTGTAAAAGGTTCCTGCACCAGCGTCGGATGGGGGTCTTCCTTCCTGCACAAGACCTCCCGTAAACCAGATCATATAATTTTGTTGCTCCTGGTATCCGGGGGTATTTTCGCCCAGAATAATTTCCGGGCGGTTTTTACCATATCCGATCAGCCGGACAGCCCCCGGCACATGGATCGTCCGGCTGATCCGGTACCTGCCTTCGGGAATGAACACAATACCGAAATTCTTTTCTGTCTTCACTCGGTTGATGGCCATCTGGAGGGCTTCTGATACGTCTGTTTTTCCATCGGCTGTGATGTTGAATTCCTCCGGAGTGAAAAAGACCGCCTCCGGATCGTTGGGCTTCTGTGTATAGACAGAGTGGTCGTTTGCACTGACTTCTATCACAAAGAGGCAGGCAAACAGTATCAACACTACTTTATATAATATCTTTCCTTTGATTTTCATTATCCCTGGTTTTGTTTTGTTTAAAGAGAAGTTTCCTAATTCAAAAAATCACTCATGAGCATCAGCCAGCGGGTGGACGGATGTACCCAGATCTCCTTCCAGTTGTAACAGTTCTCTGCAGACCAGTAAGGTTCGTCCCTGTTGAAGTGGGTCTGCACGCCTACGGGAAGACCACCCACAATATTACCGCTCATAACGCTGTATTGTCCGGCGTAGCGGTATCCTTCGCCATACATCAGGCTTTGGTTGAAGGGGTTTAAACCCAAATGCCAGGAAAGCTGTTGATAGGCGATGTTCAGCAATTCTTTGTCTTTAAAATGCGAGGCAATTTTTGCTAGCCCTTTGGCCTGAGACAGGATAGTTCCGCTGTTACCTCTGAATTCTCCCCATAACGGGAAACGCTTAAGGTAATAACGGTCATTTAGCATGATCCCCCCTTTTACCTGCTCCCTTTCCGTATCATTCCTGGTTTTGGTGAGATCGTATATGCCCGCCGGGATCATGGAGTAGGGAGCGGTGTGGGTGGTAATGGTCTTATAGTAATCGGCATATAAGCGGAGGGTGTTTTCCCATTTGGAGGCATTTTCCGGGAACAATTGCGACAGCCTGACCAGGCCCACCACGGCATCCTGCTCATGGCTGCGGTGAGGGTAATGGAGGATGTCTTCCCGGTCGGGAGTTCTGTAGAAAAACCCCTGTAAGGATACCCCGTTAGCTAAGTCGCCCCGTTGCTGGCACTGCATAATGTAATCGGCATGAGAAAAGGCGGCGGATTTATAGACATTGTCAGAGGTAGCCTCGTAAAGGGCAAGGGAGGCATTCAGGGCCGCACCCGCCAACTCCACATTCATTCTTTCGCTCTTGGAGGCAAATCCCCAGTCGGCTATGGCAGCTTGAAGGGCATGATTTGCAAGGTGGGGATTCCGGGACCGGAACAGCAGCGCGCCGGCAGCCTCGGCCGTAGCGGCTATAAAGTTACCGTGTGCGCTGTTTTGCGCCCTGCTGAAGACATCATCCACTGTTCCGATGATCCCGTCTGTCCACATATCATAGGTGGCCCAATTGCTTCTGAAGCCGTCTCCAAAGCGGTTTTTCAATACCCAGTCCAAACCCCATCCGGCTTCCTCCAGCAGGCGGTCAGCCAATTCTGCGTCGGTTGCCCGGAGGTCACGGGCCAGCGACAGCATGGCATAGGTGGCTTCTGCCGTATTCACCAGTCCCTGTGACAAATCGCCCGCGTCATGCCAGCCTCCGTTGATCTGGATCATTTTGTCACCGTGTCGGCACATCCAGTCCCGGTGGCAGGCATCATGGATTCCTTCTATCTCCGTACCGCAACGCTGGGCGTAAAAATGATTGATGGTTTTGATGATGGAACTTCTGTAAACCTGGTCGAAACGATCGATCCTGAAGGGCTTGGTTTGCTGATTTCCTGCTTTAAGGATATAGGTACCCACGGCATCCACAGTGCTGAAGTCCAGTACAGGGAAAACTCCCAGCGGAGTTTTCCTGGATTCAATGGGTTTTTGCAGGAGGGTTTGACCGGAGGCTACATCGACCAATGAAAAGGTGGTTGCCGAAAGGTCTGAGATAAAGGCGGTTTTAGGGAGTCCGGTAGCGTATCCCACGTGATTATAGGCGATTTCGCCCGGGGCTACATCCCATCCTTCAAAATGATCGGCGTTTACTTTTTCAAGATAGAGCTCATCGACATAAAACTTTACGGTATCTGCCGTACCCGGCTCATTGCCCTGTAAGCGGTAACGCACTTCTACCCCGGTCACTTTATCCCGCCCGAGATGAGCGATCTCCCAGTATACCTGATTCCATTTCCCATTTTCAAGAACCTGATAATTCAACCCGTTCCGGTTATAGGAATCCGGCACTTTTTCCGCTCCGTCATTGTGAAAAACCAGGCTGATGGAAACCACCTTAAACCCCGGCAGGTCGGGGTATATCCAGAGCGAGAGCCTGTTCCATCCGGACCAATCCTCGTTTTCCACTTTACGTGTGGCGCCGGAGGTTCCCCAGGGCCTGCCTTGTGTCACTTTTTCCCCTTTTGTGGGAGAAGTGATCAGGAGCGAAGATTGCCCCTTATAAGGCTTATCGTGCGATAAGGACAAGGTGCCGAAACCTTGGTGATCCCAGCCGTCGAGGGTTTCCATATCGGATAGCTTCCTGGATTCGAAAACCTGTTTTTGGGACCAGGTATACTCCAGGCTGTTTTCATAAGGCATTTTCATGGGCATATGGGGAATACCCTGCCCGGCTGCATGAGTCATAGCCAACCCATTGACCAATACGACCGATAAGCTCCAGAAGATGATGTTGGTAATTTTCATAGTTTTTATTTGAAACAATGATAAGGAGTGCAACTGACCTGCCGGAGACAGATCAGTTACACCCGGTGAAATAATAACTCCTGTACCGAAAAGGAAAATTCGGCTTAAATAGTGATTTTCACAATGGGAGCGTAATTATGCCGTACGGTACCCACATTGGGAACATTCGCCAAAGCGCCTACTCTGAAATAGTAATTGCGGCTGTACTTAAAGAAGTTTGCATTCTGATCCAGATCAATGCTCAGGGTATATACCGTGTCATCGATGGTCTTTGCCGGGCTGAAGCTGTTTTGAAATCCTGAACCGGTCGTAGCAAACCTGACGGGATCACCGACATGAATGTCAGTAAAAGCATAGAGCCTGACCGAGCTTACCCTCACTTCAGGTTTTCCCCCTTCCAGCCTGAAAGTGGCCACGACCTTCTTTTCACCCGGATGGTGTGTGATATTAACATCCCTGATCCGGATGTAGGGGGTAACCTCGAAATCATGACGGTTGATGCCTCCTTTGATCTCAAAGCTTTCTACTTTAAACGGATAAAAATTACAGTTGATAAATTCGAAATCATAACGGGCTGAAAAAACCAGGTCGTTATAAAATTCGCCGGTGTTTTTGATTACCCAGTTTTGTGCTACGGGACTCGGAAATCCAAGCTCAAATGCCCGGATGACAGACCCGTTCAGGAGGTCGGTTTCTACCGGTTCTCCTGTGACCATATCTTTGATGCTACCCTGGAAAGACGCATTGGGTCCGGGATAATTATCTATTTCGCAGGAAACCAATGTAAACAGCAAACAAGGGATACCTAAGATGATATTTATTACTTTTTTCATGTAATTAAAGTTTTTTTCAGGTTAATAATTGGGGTTTTCCACCAAATTATTCGTGTTCCTGCCCGGAATGGGCCTGTAATAATGGAATGGCTGGAAGGTCCGTCCGCCGGCATTCTCGTCATAATAATTGTTTGCCCTGATAAAAATATATTTCGGTTGGGCTTCACGAAGGTCTATAACAGGCACCAGCGCCTTCCTTTTTCCGGCGTTGAAGAGCTCATGGTACTCCCTTCGGCGCACAAGATCCCAATAGCGAAGGCCTTCGAAGGCCAGTTCCACACGGCGTTCCTTCAGCACATTTTCCAGGCTTACCGGGATCTGGTCGGAATGGCCGGCTCTTTTTCGCAAAGCATTGATCAGCCCGGCGGCCAGGTTGAGGTCTCCGGCGCCGCTTTCAACGGCTGCTTCGGCATAATTCAGATAAATCTCCCCCAACCGGATATCAATAAAATCGGTAGAAGACGACTCGTTAACGCCTAAAATGGTTTCTTCTTCCTGCAGGTATTTTTTCACCAGAAAGCCGGAGCTGGTATAGTTGGCGTCGTCGCCCTGTCCGAGGCCCCTGAAACCAGAGTAGTTGGTCAGCCCTTCTGCTCCAAATGAATAATAATCTTTGCCGTCAAGCCCTTTGCCGGAGCCGTCAGAATAAATCACGGTGCTTCCGTTGGATTGGATCAATCCTCCCTGAATGATAATGGGAGTGCCCTTCCATACGGCCCCGGGAACAATAATACTGGCAAACAGCCTTGCATCTTTGTTTTCAAAGGGTTCCAGTAAGCTGTTGTATTTCTTAAATGGCAGATTGACATTCAGGTTCACCGGATTAGCTACCACGTATTCTTCATTTCCATCGGTTCTGGTTACGATTTTTGCACTTCTGCCGGTACCATCGTCTGCGTAGTCCTCAAACAGGTCGACGATATCAAGAGTGGGATTGAAACGGCCGAATTTGTGAAAGCCTGCATTGGTTTGGGCCGGGTGGTAATAAATATCGAAACTATGGCCCTGGTTGGCGACAACAGCACCGTTAAGGAAACCTTTGCTGAACAGTATTTCCTCATTCGTAGTCATAAACAGGTTTTGGAAATTCCTTGCTGCTTCCTGTCGGTTGCCGGGATTGGGCATGTACAGTGATTTTCCTGAACGGTCGAGGATGGCTTTGGAGGCAGTCAGGCATTGTTCGTAGAAATAAGCGGCATCTGTCGTCGTCATCCCCACCAGCCGTTGGGTTACTGCGTCGCCGGTAAGCGGGGCCCTGTTCCAATATTTGGCCACTGAAGCAGCAAAAAGGGATGCTCTTGACTTCAGTCCATAGGCGGCCCATTTGCTGGCCCTGTAAGTACCATCTTCGGCTGACACAGTTTCCGGCAGGTTTTCAACGGCCAGGTTGCATTCGTTCAAAATAAATTCCCAGGTTTCCTTTTCCGTACTTCGCGGAACATACAGATTGGAGTTATCGCCTCCGGGAACATATTCCCTGTCCAGCACCCTGTCGATGAGTGGTACTCCTCCATAGCGCTTGGCTAACCCGAAATACATGTATGCACGGATAAAATGCGCCTCGCTTTTCAGCCTTTTATAATCTTCTTCCCGCAAGGACCCTGATTCCAGGGTTTTTTCAATACTTTCAAAAAAGAGGTTCACTTCCCGGATGTCGTTGTAAGGCCAATAGCCGTCATTTACCGGATCAGCGCCGGTACCGTCTGCCCGGTGACTTTCATCAGTATAAAAAGTGGTCATGATGATGGCTCCCACACCGTTCCAGCCCCGAAGGTTGAATCCGGGATTGGCATTGGGGCGATAGTTAAAATCTTCCACAGGCATCCGGTTGTACAACCGGGCCAGGAGGGTTTTGATCCCACCCGGACTCGACAGTAACTGTTCGCTTGGTACTTTGTCGAGAGGTGTTAATTCGAGCATGCGGTTGCAACCGCTCAGAACAATCAGCCAGCAGGTTGCTATTGCACAGAATATATTTTGTTTCATGATCTTCACGATGTTAAAAGGTAATATTAATACCGAGATTGTATGATTTCATTAAGGGGTAGGTCAGGTTGGCATCCCAATCCATTTCCTGGCGTTCGGGATCTGCCTGCCGTAATTCCCTCCGGCAGAACGTCAACAGGTTAAACCCATTGGCAAATATTCTCAGCCCGCTAAACTTTATCTTCTGCAGCAAATCTGACGGAAGGGTGTATCCCAACTCTACGCTTTTAAGCCTCAGGTAAGTAGCCGGAGGGGTCCAGACATCGATCCGTTGTCCGTCGGTGGTATTGCTTGTGTTGGTGCGCAGGGCAGGGTAGTACCCGGTTACCCACTGGGTGCCGGGGTTGTACGGGTCGTCTTCCGGCCCTGTAGTATGCCAGCGGTCCATGAACTTGCTGTGCAGGCTGGGATAGCGTCCGTAGCCCCATATATCGTCGTTACGATAGTTGATAGAGTATAAGGCAGCACCCTGAAACAAGACGTTCATATCGAATGCCCGGTAGTTTCCGGACAGGGTCATGCCGTATTGCAACGGGGGGTTGATGTTACCAAAGGCCCAGTTGTTTGGTGTCTGGTCATTGGCATTGATAATGCCGTCACCATTTGTATCGATGAGCGCCCAGCTACCCGGTAGCATGCGCGAGTTTCCCAGTGCACCTCCCATCAGAGGGGCCGTCTCATAATCCTGCAGCGAAGTATACCTGCCGCTGTAATCATATTGCCAGAGGCGGCCGGTGTAACGGTCCTGGTTGCCGTTTTTCCACCTGTCCCATGAGCTGGTGAAAGGTGCCCTTTCCACATGGAGCAGCTTTTCGCGTGAATAGGTGGTATTGACGCCCAATACATAAGAGAAATCACGCCCGATTTTCCCTTTGTGGGTCAATGCCAGCTCTATCCCGTGGTTTAGATTAGAGTTGATGTTTTCCTGCGGAAAGGAAGCTCCGAAAGTGTTGGGAAGCGACTGAATGCGGGTGGCGAGCAGGCCGGTGTTCTTTCTTTCAAAAACATCCACAGACCCGCTGATTTTCCCGTTCCAGAAACCGAAATCCAGGCCTATGTTACTCGTTTTTGCCGTAATCCAGGACAGGTTGTCATTGACAACACCTGGAGCGAGCATTCCGATCGTCAGCTGGTTAGGGGAAAATATGTAACCACTGCCGCTGCTGCCTACATACCCGGCTACGTATTCAAAAGGATTGCCGACATCCCTTCCGCTTTCCCCGTAGGAAGCCCGCAGCTTTAGGTCGTAGAGAAACGGAAGGTTTTCTTTAATGAATGACTCTTCGGAAATACGCCACCCGGCACTAACCGAAGGGAAGAAGGCCCAGCGTTTAGCGGGGGCATAGCGATAGGAACCATCGTATCTGGCCACCACTTCCAGCAGGTATTTTCCGGCATAATCGTAATTTATACGGGTTAAATAGGCCGCCAGCGCGGTGAACGAACGATTCCCGCCGTTTGTTGCGGTGGTTGAAGTTCCCTGGTCTATAATGTCGTGGGTATAAAGGTCCGCAAACTGACGTGCGGCAGACAGGTTATCGACGCGTGTACGGGTGAACTCGGTCACGCCGATCACATTCAGATTATGTGATGCCGCAAGGGTTCGTTTATATTCCAGCTGCCCGCGGGCAAACAGCCTGCTGAACAAATTGATGGAATTGGAATAACGGTTCGTGCCAAATGTGCTTTGGCGTGTATCCGTATAATAGTCATACAGGTCGTATGCTCTTTGCAGAGAGGAAATGTTCCTGATATTTCCATCGTAGGCAGTCAATACGGTGGCCTTCAGTCCTTTCACGAAAGGTACGGTATAGGTAAGGTCAAGGTTGGACTGGTACTGCATATTGCTGTTTCTACGATAGCCATCGATGTCGGGGTTCATCATGGCCACCGGGTTGGTATTTTCCGGGGGTAGTGCTGTCATGTGGCCAGGATTCGCTATCGTGTGGTAATTCTGGCCGCGGTCATTGACCATGATCGGTTTGAACACCCAAAGGAAATCGTTTCTCGGGCTTTGCGTATGATCATTCCTTCCCGCAACGGCCACATTGAGCAGGAGATGATTGGTCAGTTGGGATGACGTAGATACCCGGAAATTATAGCGCCGGTATTTTTGTATGTCACTTTTCAAAAGCCCGTTGTCTTCGGTATAGCTAAAGCTTGTAAAATATTTCACCTTATCGGATCCCCCTCTTACAGAGAAATTGTGCTGTTGCTGGAACACCTTCTCATGCAGCGTCAGGCTGATCCAGTCGGTGTCTATATAGCCGGGTTCGCCTGTCCGGTATTTTTCCAGGATATCGTTGCTGTAGTAGGGAGCATTGCCTATGTTCTTATCCATTTCATTCCTCATGAGGCGATAGGTATAGGCGTCTACGGTACGTTCCAGTCCTGTAGCTCCTTTTATCCCCAACAGGTTGGAATAGGAAAACCTGGCTTTGCCTGCTTCTCCCTTTTTGGTGGTAATGATAATCACACCGTTGGCAGAATTCATACCGTAGATCGAAGCCGCGGCATCTTTAAGGATGGAGATACTTTCGATATCGTCGGGGTTGAGCTGTGCCATTTCCGCTGTCCCGTCTCGGGGTATCCCGTCGATCACGATCAAAGGACTTCCATAACCCCGGATACTTACCAGGTTATCGAACGTACCCGGTTCTCCGGTTCGCTGGCGGATTTGCAGTCCGGGTATTTTTCCCTGGATATTACTGATCAGGTTCTCCGTTTTGGTTGTTTTGATATCCTCCGACCGGATAGAAGATACTGCGCCGGTGAGGGTTTCTTTTCGCTGGGTACCATACCCTACAACCACTACCTCTTCCAGGGTCCTGGTGTCGACCGTGAGGCTGACATCCAGGTTAGTACGATCCCCGACCACAATTTCCTGTGTGATATAACCCACATAGGAGAATATGACCGTTACCTCTTCTTCAGGCATCAGCAGCGAGTATTTCCCGTTTACATCCGTGGTAGTACCCCGCTGAGTGCCTTTTACGACTATCCTTACCCCGGGGAGGGTTTCCCCGTTGTTATCGGTTACGGTGCCGGAAAGGGTCCGGTCTGCCATGGGCGGTAGCAGCGGCGGCAACGATTCAGGTAGCGGACCAGTACGTGGCCCGGCCCTGAGCACCAGTTGCTTGCCGGTCATTTCATAGGTAATATTCAAAGGATCAAAGAGAGTTCTAAGAATGTGATCCAGCGCCTGGTTGTTGGCGTGGAGGGTCACTTTACGACCCGCCTGAATGAGCTGCGGGCTATAAATAAAACGGATGGAAGACTGTTTACTGATCTTCCTCAACGCGGTTTCGATTTCCTGATCTTCGATATGTACTGTAATGCATTGCTTCAGCGACTCCTGCGCCCCGCTTGGATAGGCGAGGGTAAACGTAGTACATACCACGGATACGATGAATTGGTACATTGTCAGACGCATGATTTTTAGTAAAACCTTTGGCGGTTTGGTAGTAATTTTCATAGATTTGTACTGGTACTAGTGAAAAACTGGTATACATGTCCTTCTTATGGCATCTTGTGCCGGAGATAACTGACAGAGTTATGAAGGAAAAATCAAGGCCGTGGATGTTCGTAGCATCTGCGGCTTTTTTGATGTTTGGAAAAATATCAGGGCGGGTGGTAATATTTTTTCATAGGGATAAGGGTTTTTTGTTTAAATTACTGGCATTTACGTCCTTTTATTTCAATTTTTCCATCTTTGACTTCATAGCTGGCGTCGATGGCACGGCAGATCAGCATGAGCTTTTCAAAGAAGGGTTCATTGCCCAGCTCCGCTGTCAGCTGACAGCCTGAAAGCATGTCAGCGTCATAGAGGATCGGGATCTCATACATTTTCTGGAGAGAAGCAAAAACTTCCCCGATGGGTGTCCGTTCATAAATGATCTCAACTTCAGATGACAGCTCCTCATGGCGTACGGGCTCGGGCCTGTCGATTAGAGAACGGGTGGAATGCAGTTTTTCCCTGTTGAAAATGAGTTGCTGGTTAGCGGTAAGGATCAGGGACGTGCCGGGATCAAAGGCTTTATCCTCGTGTTTTCCATCATTTGTCACTGCGTTAGCCACTCTTCCATCTGGTATGGAAGCGACCGACACTTTTCCGGTTTTCACAATGATCTGTATGTTTTTGTCATTTTCGAAAGCCATGACCGTAAAGCTTGTACCGAGCACTTTTGTAACCAGCTCATTGGCGTATACCATAAACGGCCGGCCGGGATTGGGGGTCACATCAAAAAAGGCGGCGCCTTTGAGAAATACCTCCCGTGATCGGCCCTGGAACGCTTCAGGGAAACGTATACGGCTTCCGGGAAAAACCTGTACACTGCTTCCGTCAGGTAATAAAACCACTTTGGTATCCGTTTCATCGTTAATGAACTCGGTCCACTGCTGCCCTGATTTGTCAAAAGCCCGGTGATTTTCATAAGTCAGTGCTTCCGTTTTCCGGGGCTTTTCAGAAAATTGATAATAAAGGAACAATCCGGTAGTTAAAAAAAGGAATACAGAAGCTGCGGCATACCATTTTTTCCATATTCCCCTACGGTATTCCGGTACGGGGAGCCGCTTCTTACCTGTCCTTAGCCGGTAGAGCTTATTGAGTTCCTGCGTTAGCTCTTCGTCGGAAATATTTTCATGTGCCAGGTTCAGGTTTTCGATAAGTTGCCTTGCTTCAAAAACTATATCCCTGCGATCCGTATTTTCCTGCAGCCATGTTTCCCAAAAGGCGGTATCATCAGGTCTGTTCTTAACGACCCATCGGGTAAAGGAATCGTCTCGCAAGAAATCACCTACTTCAAAATCTGCATAACCGGGCATGGCTTGTTTCACTGTTTTAGTATTACTATATAGAGAAATAGTATAGTTTACAGAAACAATAGACTTTTTTGGAGATCTTTTTTAAAAAAAATATTAACAGGAGAGGTAGAAGAAAGATCTGGCTGTATTTATAATCCAAAAAGCAGAAGCCAGGGCAGCAGTGCTTTGGTGAGTGTAGGCATGAGAGCCTTCAGCTGGATCAACGCCCGGTGGGTGAAGCTGGCTACGGTTTGACGTTCGATCTCCATGATGCCGGCGATTTCTTCATTGGACAAACCCTCGTAAAATTTCAGGAAAATCACCTCCTGCTGCCGTTTCGGAAGCCGGTCGATGGCCCGGCGCATATTTTTTTCGTTTTCATATAACATTTCGGTATGTATCCAGTCATTTTCTATAGTCGAGCCGTCAGTAAATTCTGGAAAACTTTCCATTCCGTCTTCAGCCAGGTTAAGGCGTTTTTCAAGCTTTAGCTTCCTTATCAGGTTGTTGCGAAGGGATCGGATAAGGTAAATGGTGACATAGGGTGTAGGCATAAGGTTTGCCCGTTTATCCCAAAGCTCGAGAAAAAGGTCCTGAACACAGTCTTTGATGAATTCGCGATCTTTTGTAAACCGGGTGGCGTAGTTGAAAAGGGTGCGGTACCGCCTGCGGACCAGGTCATCAAACGCCTCTCCGTCACCTCCCCTGAAACGGATCCATAGGTCTTGCAAAAGCATCTCGTCGCTGGGTAAACCACTTGAGGCTGCCATAATTTTTCTATGGTTTAGAGTTATTGAAAGGATAAATATAGGAACTTACGGGGAAAAAATGGAAGAAATGTTATTTTCCGGTTAAAAAGAAAGTCCTGATCAGTGAAACACATCAGAAGGCAAATCGCTCAATTTGAACTGTCTAATGAAGATTTTGCGTTTGTAATTATCCAAAAAACTTCGCCGGGCCGGTGAACCCGGTGAAGTTTTATAATTATTTCTTCAGCACTTCCTGGATAGGGGTGCCAATGGAGCCGTTCGGTTCCAGGATTTTGAGCAGCATGGCTACCGTGGGGGCGATATCGGAAATATAGGTGGGCCGCACGGTTTCTCCATGATTGATGCCCCAGCCGAAGAAAAGCAGCGGCACGTGCGTATCATAGGTGTACATGGTGCCGTGCGTGGTACCTCTCAGACCACCTTCAAACCAGGCAGGTTCGGGCAGGATCATGATCTCACCACTCCTTTTCGGATTGTAGAGGTTGGTGAGCTTCTTCTGATAATATTCGGGCACACTGCTTACTTTGCCATCGGCAATGTTGACCACCGTATAGATTCCCTCTTTCTGTGAAAGTTTGCTTTTGAGCGTTTCGGTTATTTCATCTATACTGAGATTCATCTTGGCGATCAGGTTCCGGTTCAGGTAGATCTGGTAGTTGTCGTAATATTCGATAAGCTTTAAATCACCGTAGCGTTCCTCCAGTACATCTTTGGCCATTTTTTGCAGCTCTCTTCCTATAAATACGCCGGCTGGGATGTTGTTTTTTACGTTAAAGGCGGGAATATTGGCTACTGCATGGTCAGCCGAAAGGAAGACCGTATAGGTGCCTTTGCCCAGCTTTTTGTCGAGGTAGTTCAGCAACTGCTCTATTTCACGATCAAGGCGCAGGTAAATGTCCTGTACTTCTTTGGACTGCGGCCCGAAGGCGTGTCCGGCATAGTCGGGGCCCGAAAAGCTGATCGTCAGGAAGTCGGTCACCGGCCCGCCGCCGAGATTTTCGTTTTCCACGGCCGCCATCGCGAATTCGCGGGTAAGCCTGCTCGAAAAATAGGAAGTAGTAAAGCTTTCCAGGGATAATGCATGCGGGAACACCGCTGATTTTTCGCCGGAAAGCGTAGCTTCATACGGCTGATCATCGTCTTCTGATTCCGCATAGTCATCATCCGGGAACAGGTATTCCCATTTTTGTGAGACATATTCGGAAGGTAATTTTTTAGCATTGAAGTCTTTTACCCATTGCGGCAGCTCATTACGGTAGTAAGTACTGGTGATCCAGTTAGTGCTGCTTCCGTCAAACCAATAGGCCTGCCCCGTATGTCCGGCCGGCATGATGGCGCCACGGTCTTTGAAGGAAATCCCTATCACTTTGGAGCGAAACTGGGTGGCTACCCGCAGCTGGTCGGTGATGGTGGTAACTTTAAGGTTCCTCGGCGACATCTTTCCGGCCGACGCTCTGCCTTCGCCCACCAGACTTACGGTGGAGTCACCTGCTACATACATTCGTTTTCCGATGGGTTTCTCATACCAGTCGTTACCTACAATGCCGGAGATAGCCGGAGATGAGCCGGTAAACACGTGAGCATGGCCGGGTCCGGTTACCGTTGAAGCGTAATGATAATGATTATTTCTGCAGGTGAAGCCCTCGCCCATCATGCGTTTGAATCCGCCGGAAGAGAATTTGCTGTTGAACCGGTGCAGGTACTCATCCCGCATCTGGTCTACAATGATGCCTACTACCAGCTTGGGTTTGGCCGGTGCGGTGTTATTTTTTTGCGCAAAAGAAGAGGAAAGCCCACTTAGTAAAGAGATCAGTATAATTAAATGCTTCATTGAATAGTATTTTTTACAAATTTAAATTTTTCCCCTTAGAATACTCCGCTGATCCCGAAATTAACGCCTGTATTCATAATAGTGTCGACACATCGGGCTTTTTTATGGATTTCACTCTCAAACTTTACTCATCACTTCATCTCCCTTAACATACCCGCTTTTGATGGAATTCTTGATATCGTCTAGGTTAAAGCTGGTGAGCTTGATGCCCACGCTTTGGTCCGGGCGGATGATCGTCAGCTTTATTTTCTTATTCAGGGTAAAGCCATAGACAGACATCAGGTTTTCATTATAGCTTTCGGCCCAGTCGATATCGTTATTCTCCAGCTGATTGACGGAAATGTCCTTGATCCTTTCCAGGAGATTCAGGAGGCTGCGATGGTTGATAGGCTCCATATTCCGGTGCCTGGGGTGGGTGGCGATGGCGTAAATTTCGGTGGCGCCGTCTTCTATGGCTTTGCGGATGGGCACCACTTCCCGTATGCCGCCGTCGAGGTAGATCTCCCGGTTGTCGTTACCGATCTGAACGGCCGGCATCACGATGGGGATGGAGCTGCTCGCCCGCAGGTAATCCATGAAATGGTCTTCGAAAGGCGAAACATACTTCATATTCCCGGTGTGGACATTCACGGCCCCTACCTTGATCTTCACGGGGCTTTTCTGCAGATCTTCCTGGGTAACATATTTTTTTACCTTCTCATGCAGGGGGTTAACATCCAACAGGCCGTCGAAACGGCTGAGCATGGTATCCACACCCAGGCTCCAGTACGACTTCAGGATGCCAACATCTTCGGGCCGGGTAATGTTTTTCAGCCAGAAGCTGATCAGCTTTTTGTTGACGGAGTTCCAGTCCGTATACCCGTATTTCCGGTATTGTTTTCCGGCTTCCGATACAAGAAAGGAGGCATTCAGTGCTCCCGCCGAGATACCGTAGATCATTTCGGGAGAGAAACCCCGTTCGAAAACCGCCTGTATGGCGCCTACCTGCCATGCCCCTTTCAGGGAGCCTCCTCCCAGTACCAATGCTTTCATATATCAGACTATAGCTACGGTCAGCCGGCTGACGCAGACCGTTTTTTCTTCTTCGTTCGTGATCTTGATGTCCCAGATGTGTGTTCTTCTGCCGATATGGATGGGCGTTACTTTACCATAAACCCACCCTTCGGTAACGGACCGCAGGTGGTTGGCATTGATCTCGAGACCTACTGCCTTTTGCTTGAGGGGGTCGTCGAGACATAATACGGAGGCAATGCTTCCCAGGGTTTCTGCCAATGCCACTGATGCACCGCCGTGAAGAAGCCCGAAAGGCTGTTTGGTCCGGTGGTCTACGGGCATCCGTGCGGTTAAATAATTATCTCCCTTTTCTAAAAATTCTATTCCCAGGTGCTCGCTCAAGGTGTTTTTACTCATTTGAATAAAAACATCCAGGTCGATATTGTTCTTAAACATGTATTTTAAATCGTATTTTTGCCAAACTTAATGAAAAAGTACAGACTTTATGGCAAAAAAAACCATCTATTTGATCCGGCACGGGGAAACAGAGTATAACAGGAAAGGTGCCGTGCAGGGACGGGCAATAGATGCCGACCTGAATGAAACCGGCTACAGGCAGGCCCGGGCGTTTTATGAAAAATACAGGGATACACCCTTCCGGAAGATCTATATTTCTTCGCTGAAACGAACCTACCAGACTTCTCAGGGCTTTATTGAAGCAGGCATACCTTATGAACGTCTTGAGGGACTGGACGAGATCAGTTGGGGACAGGTGGAAGGGATGACATTGGAGGAGACCGGTTATGAGATGTTTAAAACGCTGCTGGAAAAATGGCAGGAAGGGGAGACCCATACTGCTTTGGAGGGAGGTGAAAGCCCTGAACAGGTAGCCGAGCGGCAGACGGTGGCTATGAGAAAGATATTGGAGAGAAAAGAGGAAGAGCTGATCCTGATCACCATGCACGGACGGGCCATGCGAATCCTGCTCAGCCGGTTACTGGGTTTCCCGCTTTGGGAAATGGACAGCTTTGAGCACTCCAACACCTGTTTATATATCCTGGAATACGACTATGCCCTGGAACAGTTTGTAGTGAAGCTGAGCAATGACATCAGCCACATCCGGGAGTATATGGATGAGGAGCACGTTTAAATCTACTCCTTTGGTTTAAATGTAAACATGCGCTATATACCGTTTGTCATCCTGTAAGATCCAGTGATCATAATTTTACCAAAAAACACCCAAAACCTGTTAATTTTAAGTTGAGATTATGAATCAGAGACAATTTTACTGGGCCTTTCAGATCATAGGGTGGGTATTTTACGCCTTATCCGATCTGGCGTATTTTGTGCTTTTTCTGCAACCCGACAGCCTGGATGAACTGGAGGCTATGGTCTTCAATTCCTGCATCTATGTGCTGACGGGGATCTCGCTTACTCATTTTTTTAAGCTGATCTTCAAGAATTACGACTGGATAAAGCTGCCGGTCAATCAGCTGGTGCTGCGCTGTCTGCTGGGGGTTATCCTGATCACCTCGCTGTTTACCGCCATCAATATCTCGCTATATGACGAATATTTCGGGGAGAAAACCGCACGTATCAGCTGGCTTTTTAAAGATTTTGCCTACATTATAAACTTCAGTAAACCCATGGTCATCTGGGTGTTATTGTATATTTTCGTGGCCTATACTATTCAGATCCAAAAGAATAATATAGAACGTATCAAGATGCAGGCCTCCATTGAGGCTTCGGAAGCCAAGATTCTAAAAGCGCAGATCAATCCTCATTTTATGTTCAATGCGCTGAACAGTATCCGGGCGCTGATACTGGAAGACCCTAAAAAAGCGCAGAACGGGATCACTCAGCTCTCCAATATTCTGAGGAGCTCGCTGGTAGCGAACCGGCGAACCACCATCCCGCTGAAGGAAGAGCTGAAGACCATTGAAGACTACCTGGCTCTGGAGAAGGTGCGTTATGAGGAACGTCTGCAATCCACGCTGGAAATAGATCAGAATACGCTCAATGTGGAGGTTCCGCCGATGATGTTGCAGACCCTGGTGGAAAATGCGATCAAACACGGGGTTCAGAAGGCGGAAAAATGGGGTTTTGTGGAGGTGAAGTCGCACCTGGTGGAAAATATGCTGGAGCTGACCATCCGGAACACCGGGGTTTTCACAGATCACCAGAACCATGGCGACGACTCCGGCTTCGGCCTGGAAAATACCCGCAGAAGGCTAAGCCTGATCTATGGAACGGAAGCGGCATTTGATATTCACCAGGAAGAGCCTCATATAGTGCAGGCGAAAGTAAAAATACCATTGGAAAAGAAAGTACCATTAAAAACCGAAACCGATGAAGACCATCATAGTTGATGACGAGCGACTGGCCAGAAACGAGCTGAAAAGACTTCTGGAAGAATTTCCCAAAATAAATATCGTGGCGGAGGCGGCCAATGCCGACGAAGCCATCGAACTGATCAATGAGCATAACCCCGACCTGCTTTTCCTGGATATCCAGATGCCGGGAAAGAACGGTTTTGAGCTTCTGGAAGCTATTGAAGACCGGGTACCGGAGGTGATCTTCACCACCGCCTATGATGAATATGCGTTAAAGGCCTTTGAGTACAATGCGCTGGATTACATCATGAAGCCGATAGACACGGCCCGGTTGGCGGAGGCCATACAAAAGGTGGAAAGCGAACTGAAACGGGCCGAAGCAGCCGTGCAGCACCCGGAAAGCTACCTCGGTGAAAGCGACCAGGTCTTTGTGAAAGACGGTGAGAAATGCTGGTTTGTGAAGCTGGGGAAAGTTCGTTTGTTTGAATCCATGGGGAATTATGTGAGGCTTCACTTTGAAGATCAGAAACCCATGATCCTGAAGTCGCTGAACAGCCTGGAAGAGCGGCTGGATCCCAAAATATTTTTCCGGGCCAACCGGAAGCACATCATTAACCTTAACTGGATCGATAAAATCGAGCCGTGGTTCTCCGGTGGACTTCTTGTGACCTTAAAAGGAGGAGAGAAGGCTACACCGCTGGAGAAGATCGAAATATCGCGGCGACAGTCGATAAAGTTTAAGGACCTGATGAGCTTATGACGCAATCTGAAGAGTAGCCGGCTACAACCAGCTAAGCAGCTTCATCTTTTTATCGGCCGGATCATCTTCATAAACTCGTCTTTATAGTTTCTTCCAAGGGGTAGCATTTTGTTATTTACCATCACCTGGTTTCCTTCAATTGCTTCAATTTTGGAAAAATTAACGATGAACGATTGATGTATTTTGACAAAGCCGGAAGAAGGTAATTCGCTTTCAATGCCCTTCAGGGTAAGGTAAGTGATAATGCTTCTGTCTTTGAAATGGATGTTGATATAATTGCCTGTGCTTTCGATATACAATATTTCATCCGGCTCAATTTTTTCGATCCGCTTATCCGATCGTACAAATAACCAGGATGGCCCGGCCGGCGGATTACGGGCATCTTTCACGCTGATAAAATCTTTCGTTTTTTGAGCCGCTTTTTAAAAGCGGCTGAACCTGACGGGCTTTAAAAGATAGTCGATAATGTCGAGCTCATAGCCTTCCAGGGCATATTCGGGGAAGGCCGTTGTGAGGATGATCAACGGTTTGACCGTCGATCTTTTCAGCCACTCCAGGCCCGAAAGCTTCGGCATTTCAATATCCAGGAAGACGACTTCCGCCTGTTCATCCCTTAAAAAGCTCTCCGCATTTAATTAAAATATTTCTTGCGATCTCGTTGCTGCTGTCAATATTCCCGTAAATCGTGTTCAGGCCGGTGATATAGAGTGCGGTTTTCTTCCTGTCTAATAGTTTGGGAACCAGCACAAACGCATTTACATAGATCAGCATGGCCACCAGTGCCATTGAGATCGTCAATGGCGGCAATGAAAAAACCAGCCTTTCCTGGTCACATAACCCTGGATATTCATGAGGTTATATACGCCATACACCAGCCATACCAGTGCGTGAAAGAGGTAAGGGCCTGAGAATATTTTCAATGCAGGAAACGGTTTCATGATGAAAAAGTTACAGTATTCATGAGAACGGTTTTGTGGTTTGTCAAACGTTGTATTAAAGTAGTCAAACATGTAGGATTCAGTGCTGTTTATCAGATAGTTTTTTAAAATTGAAAAGCAATACGGATATTTATACCTCTATTGTAACTGACTCTTTAGAAATTTAGTATGCAATTATTATCTCTCCAGCCGTTTGTTCCTTCCGGAAAAGATTTTGAAAATTCGAAAAAGCTATTCGAAGAACTGGGCTTTAATATCGATTGGGATTCCGGAGATTATGTGGGTTTTGAAAAAGACGGCTGCCGGTTTATTTTACAGAAATACGATAACGTGGAGTTTGCTCAAAATTTTATGCTTACAGTTCAGGTAAGTAGTGCAGAAGAATTCCGTGCGAGCGTTCTGGAAAAGCAGCTACCTGAAAAATACGGCATCCGTATCGGGGAAATTACGGAACAGGCTTATGGTAAGGAAGTAAGCATTATTGATATTGCAGGCGTGTGCTGGCATTTTGTAGAGTGATGAATGAAGACCAACTCAATGTGAAGCAGGCCGTTCCGTTTTTTATGGTTTTAAATATAGAGCTGTCACTTGATTTTTATAGGACCGGTTTGGGGTGTGAGCTGAAAGCCAGTTGGAAGCCGGAGGGTAGAATTGAATGGTGCTGGCTTCAAAAAGTATTAGGAATGGATTAAAGCAAATAAGAGAACGTAATTACAATGGCCAATCTCACGTATATATCGCCTTCATTTATTGTGGAAAACCTGAAAAGTTCGGTTTCATTTTACACAGATAAGCTTGGATTTGAGCTGCTGTATACGGGTCCGGATGACAGTCCCTTTTGGGCTATCGTTGGCCGTGACCACATTTCTATTTTTCTTAAACAAATTGCCCCCGGTATAACTCCCATACCCAATCATACACGCCACGAATGGGCGCGTTGGGATGCGTACATTTCTGCTTCAGACCCGGATGCTTTGTTTGAAGAGTATAGTTCACGTGGTGTAGCGTTTCATCAACCCCTATTGAATAACGATGACGGGTTACGCGGATTTGAAATTAAAGATGCAGATGGGTATCTTTTGTTTTTCGGACGGCCTAACCTGTAAAATAATCATGAAAATGATCCCTATTTTCCGGTGTACAAATATGAAAGAAGCCATCCCGTTTTACATTGAAATCCTGGATTTTCAGCTTAGCGAACCGGGAGCTTCGCCAGACGATTGGGTGGTGGCTTTGAAAAACGGAGATGCAGCGCTGATGCTTACAAGCCTGGAAGGAGACCAAAAGGCAGGAATTGCGGTTAATGTTTTCATCAATGATATTGACGACCTGTATGAAAAATATACCACAAGAGGATTGGATCAATCTCATAGGAAAGAATCCCCTGTGCATTTAGGCCCCTATGATCAAAGCCGGGGAAACCGCGAGTTTTATGTGACCGATGCAGACGGCAATACATTGAGATTTGTACAGCCGCTCAGGTAAGCACCGGCCGCGTTTGGAGAAAAATTAATTTAAAATCATAAAGCAAAAATTATGGAAAATAATATTCTGGGCTTACGCACAACCATCTATCATGTGGGCGATATTAATGCAGCCAAAAACTGGTATGCAAAAGTTTTTGAGATCCAACCTTATTTTGACCAGCCTTTTTACGTGGGATTTAATATTGCCGGATATGAGCTTGGATTGCAGCCGGAAGAAAATTCCGTAACCGATAAAGCGGAAAGTGTGGTGGCTTACTGGGGAGTAAAGAATGTGGGTGAGCAGTTTAATCGTTTTATAGCGTCAGGCGCAATCGCCCATGAAAATCCCCAGGATGTGGGAGGTGGTATCGTTGTGGCATCGGTAAAAGACCCCTGGGGAAATATCATCGGCCTGATTTATAACCCGCATTTTAAAATTTGAGCGATGAAATTTGACAAAGCCATACCCATTCTGTATTCTACGGACGTAGCCAAAAGTATCGCTTATTTTGTGGAGCAGCTGAAGTTTGAGAATCATTGGGAGTGGGACAGCCCGCCTATATTCGGCGGTGTTTACAGGGATGATGTGGAAATATTTTTTTGTAAAGATTACCAGGGCGGGCCGCATACATGGATTGCCTTAGTGGTAGATAATGTGGATGAATACTATGAGCTCATTAAAGACAGCGGGGCTAAAATTCTTTCCGTACCTGAGACGAAAGAGTGGAATATGCGGGAAATGCTGGTGGAATGTCCTGACGGACACATCATAAGGATCGGACACAATACCTCCTGTGATTAGCGCAGATACCGGAAAGAAAATCAGGTTTTGTGATGTTAACTAGTGGAGATGCCGGAGGTTATCTTCTGTACAACGAAGAGCTCGGAAATATATTGAACCGCCTTTTGCCAGTTAAACTCTATAGGGTTAAGAATATATATCTGAGCTTTTCGTCTGGCAATTGTCTAATATTCAGTACGTTGTTATAATAAAATAAAGTATACAAGGATGAAAAATATATACATATCATTGATTCTTCTTATTAACTATAATGTGTTTTCACAGACCGGAACGGACTTATTTAAACATTATTCACTGAATGATCCTAAACTAAAGTCAGTTCAGATACATCTGGCTACTTCCGATACAACAATCACAAAACCATTACTGATATATTTAGATGGTTCAGGTAATTTTCCGATATACTTTAAGGCCCAATCAGGTAATTATTCAACATCTGTTCCAGTTGATATAAAAAAGTATTCAAAAGATTACCATATCGTATTAATCAGCAAACCTGACGTTCCCTTCAGAGATTCTTTACATACCACGCCTTCGGGGAGACGTTATTATCCGAAAAGTGAAAGTTACACGACATTGTATAGTTTAGATTGGAGGGCAGAAGCCGCATCTGAAGCCATAGATTTTCTATTAAAGAAGATTCCTGTTGACAAGAATAAAATAGTTGTAGTGGGTTATTCTGAGGGTTCTCAGGTTGCACCCAAAGTTGCCGTTATTAATAAAAAAGTAACACACGTTGTTTGTTTTGTTGGAAATGCCCTGAACCATTTATTTGACTTTATAATTAATGTTCGGTTAGATGTGGAAAAGAATAAAATTTCAGCAGGTGAAGGGCAAAGAATTGTTGACTCTTTATACAATGAGTATGAAAAAATATATGCAAACCCATTATCTGTAACAAAGACCTGGTACGGTGAAACTTATTTGAAGTGGAGCAGTTTCACTAAAATCATACCCTTGGAAAATATGCTGAAGCTCAATATTCCTATCCTGTATATTGCAGGAGGGAAAGACAACAACCAGACAATTATTGGTATGGATTATGCAAGACTGGAATTTATTAGGCAAGGTAAAAGGAATCTTACTTATAAAGTTTACCCTGACAGCAACCATTATTTTCAGGAGCAGGTAATTAAAGATGGGGAGACCGTAAATGTGGACAGGATTGATGAAGTTCATCAATTTGCACTTGATTGGCTAAATTTAAAATAAGAAGTAAAGCTGAGGGGCGCCGCTAGCGGCGCCCCTCAGCTTTATTTCACATCTTTCAGTAATTCCTCAATGGCCTTTTCCAACTGCTGATCTTTGCCTTCCGTGATCAGCTTCGGATCATTTTTGACCGCGAAAGTGGGTTGGGTTTCATTGTTCTCCAGCCACTGGCCCGCTTTGTTTTTGGCAGAGATGGGTACGGCACCCCAGCGGGTTCCGTCGGGTAACATTTCCCAGCCGGCAAAGCTGCAGGTGCCTGGAACCGGCATCCCTACCGTTTTCCCGATCTTGAGGTCTGTATAACCGCAGGAGAAGCAATGGCCGTCGCTGTAGTTAGCTTCATTAAACATGGCAAGGGTGGGCTTTGTCCAGCGGAAGGTGGGCTCATAACCTACAGAGCGGTCTTTGGTGGCATAATCCAGGAATTTGTCACCGGTAAAAAACATGGCGAGGTCGGAAACAAGGTCGCCCCCGCCATTAAATCTGGTGTCCACGATCACCCCTTTCCGATCGGCGTATTTTCCCATCATTTCTTCGTAGGTATTCCGGTACTGGCCGTCATTCATGCCGGCAATATGAACATAGCCGAGAGTTCCTTTGCTGAGGCTGTCTACCTCGGCCTGGTTTTTCTTCACCCAACGCTTGTACAGCAGCTGGCCTTCGGCACCGAGGGAAACAGGTTTTACGGTTATCTGCTCGCGGGTTCCTGTTTTCGGGTCGAGGATTTCCAGCAGCGTAAATTTATCGGCTTTGCGGTTCAGATAGATGGCGATGTCTTTGTCGGTCGCAATGGTTTCGCCGTCTATTTTCTCAATGATATGGCCGGGTTTTACGTTCAGTCCTGCTTTGTCGAGCGGGCCCTGCGCAATAATTTCACGGATCAGGATACCGTTACCTTTATGGAGATAATCCATAAAGATACCCAGGGAAGCCGTTGCATCGCCGTTGGGTATTGAACGGCTGTAACGGGCGCCGGCATGCGATACATTCAGCTCGCCCAGCAGTTCTGAAAGCATCTCTGAAAATTCATAGCTGTTTCCGATATGCGGAACATACCGTGCATATTGGGTCTTGAGTTTATCCCAGTCGGCACCGTGCATATCAGGGGTATAGAACATTTTTTTGGTTCTGAGCCAAACGTGGTCAAACAAGTGCCGCCGCTCTGCTTCGGTGTCAAATTTCACTTCGCTATCTACCGCAATAGCATCCCTCTTTTTGCTGTCGGGGTTGATTTTGGAGAGCCGGCCGCTGCTTAAGAGGTAGAGATTTTTCTGGTCTTTGTCCCAGGCCAGGCTTCCGCCCATACCATCCAGCGGGATTTCCATTTTGGTTTCCTTCGTACGCAGATCCGTACTCCACAAATTACTGCCTTTTTCAAAACGGGCCAGGTAATAGAGTTTTTCGCCGTCTTTTGACAGCACGGCGTCACCCAGTGAGGAAGAATGGATGGTCAGCCGGGCTTTGCGGTCACTGAGGCCGTCCCAGTCAATCACGATAGGGGCTACTTCTTTGCTTTTCGAGGTATCTTTCTTCGCGGGCTCTTTAGCTTTTTCCAGCTCTTTCAGAAGCGTGAAATCGTCTTTAGAGAGATTGTATTTGTCCCAGCCTTCCCGGGTCAGAAAAAGTGTATAAACATCGGCCTGTGAGCCTCCGCTGCTGGCATGGTCTTTCATGCCGTGGCGGTTGCTGAACCACAAGATCTGCTTTCCGCCGTTCACCCATTTCGGTGAATAGTCGTTGTAGCCGCTTTGGGTGAGGTTAGCCATGGGCTTTTTGCCTTCGGCATCCAGAAGCACCACTTCACTGTTTGCCATGGTAGGCCGGTAGGAGGCCAGCAGCCATTTGCTGTCAGGGCTCCATTCGAAATACTGGTCACCGTCACGCATGTGAAACAGCTGCTCGGGGGTCAGAAGGGTAATGGTTTTGGCGGTGGCTATATCCAGTACCTTAAGGGTTCTGCGGTTTTCCACAAAAGCAAGCTTCTTGCCATCGGGGGAGAACTTCGGCAGGTAGTTGTCGTTTGCGTTGCTAACCAGCGGAGATTCTTCGATGAGGGTGGATGCGTAAAACAGGGGTTCTTCCTTACGGGTCTTTTTTGACTGGAAGATTTGCCACCGGCCGTCTCTCTCGCTGGCATACACGATCGACTTTCCGTCAGGGGCAAATTCCACAAAACGCTCCAGCTCCGGAGTGCCGGTAACGCGCTTGGTAATTTTCCCGTCAACCGTCGAAACAAAAACCTCACCGCGGGATATGAAAGCCACCTCTTTTCCGTCGGGAGAAACCGAAAAGTCGCTTACTCCGCCGCTGACAGCAGCGAAACCATCACTGTTTGATATTTTTTGGGTATACAGTGTGATCTCTACTTTTTTGGGTTGCTGACCCTCGCGTACAGTGTAGAGCTCGCCGTCGTAGGAGAAGGCCAGCAGTCCGTCGTTTGAGGCGCTCAGGAACCGGACGGGGTGGGTCTTTAATTGGGTTATCCGGGTGTTTTGGGCAGGGTTAACCAGCGATAGCTTATGAATATTGAATGTACCATTCTCTTCGCTCAGGTAGTAGATGTCTTTATCGCCGTTCGTAAAAACCGGCTGGCGGTTTTCGCCGTAGTGTGTCGTGATTTTGGTATGTTTTTTTGTTTTGGTATCATAGGTCCAGATGTCACGTGCAATGGCCGATTTCTGGTACTTACGCCATTCGTTTTCCCCGCCCTTCTTGTCGTGGTAGATCAGGGTCTGACCGTCTTTACTATACCGGGCGTACTCCGCCGGAACAGAAAGGAGCTGATCTACTCTTCCGCCCGCCACAGGCACCGAGTAGAGCTCGGGCTGGGAAGCGGTGGGGTATTGCCGGTGGGAAGCCAGGTCCTGGCGTACACCGCCGAATACCACGGCCTTCCCGTCAGGAGTGAAGGAGAACGGTGTTTCATCGTTGGAATGATAGGTTAACCGAAGGGCATCACCGCCCTGGGCATTCATAATAAAAACATCAAAATTGCCGTAACGGTCCGAAGCAAAGGCGATCTGTTTTCCGTCCGGACTCCACACCGGCTGATAGTCGTGCGCTTCATGAAAGGTCAGCTGGGTGGCCTGTCCACCCGACGAAGGAACGCGATATAGATCACCTTTGTAAGTAAAAACTATAGTATTTCCGTCGGGTGAAATCGAAGGATAACGAGCCCATTTGGGCGAGATCTGAGCGTTTAGGGTTTGGCTGATGAAGATCAGCAGAATGACAGATAGTCGGTATAACATATTGACTTTGGGTTATTGCATTTTACAAATATATGCAATTGGCTGAATACAAGGAATGCTGTAGGATTATATTGGCAAATGAATAGATGAAAATGGAGTGGAGATTGTTTTTGGGGCGTTGCATACAACGCCCCAAAAACCGTCATTAAAACCTTACCCTGACCCCGGCCAGAAAATTGATCCCCGCCTGCGGAAATACAAAATTCTCGGTGACCTTACTGCCGTAGATATAACTATAGGTGTAGCCGTTGGATTCATATTCCTTATTGAAGATATTGTTGACCAGCAATGTAAAATTCAGGTCCTTCAGCCTTTGGGCTTTGGGCGTAAACGATATATTCAGGTCAGAAATAAAATAGCCGTCGAGCTTTTTGTCTTCTGAAGACGTGTTGTCAAGGTATTGTTTGCCTACATATTTAGGCAAAAGCGAAACGCTAAAGCCTTCAGCCACCAGATAGGTAATATTCCCGCCGCTGATAACATTGGGTGAAAACGAAATATCAGTATCCCGGTAGTGCGTAACTTCATCAGGCAGGACTTCATCCGAACTGGCTACGGTATAGGTAAATTCTTTGATCTTATTCCGGCTCAGTGCCAGGTTGGCATTTAAAGATAGCTTATCGGTGATTTTTCCGCCTACCTGCAGTTCGATACCGGCCCGGTAGCTTTTCGGCACATTTACACGGATGGCTTCACCTACCTGGTTAATCTGGCCGGTAAGCACCAGTTGGTCCTGGTAGTTCATGTAATAGAGATTGGCCTCCGCTGCCCATCTGCTGCCGCCCGTCTTATATCCGGCCTCAAAATCATGCAGCTTTTCCGGGTTCGGTACGTTAGGGGCGGTATCCACAAAATCGGTACGGTTAGGCTCTTTCGTACCTTTGGCATACGATAGAAAAACCGAAGAATGATCGGAAACAGCATAAGTCAGGCCCACTTTCGGGTTAAAGAAATTCCAGGTATTGGCAAAATTCAGCTGTTGTAATACATCGCCTGTACCCAGCATGTCAAATGTTACACGACGATACTGCAAATCGAGATAAGCATTCCAGTTTTGAGCGAAGTTATAGTACGCCTTCCCGTAGAAATTCAGGTCGGTCTTGGTGCTGTTATTGTCATAATACCGGTGGTTAATGTTGCCGTCAGAGGCAAACTTTGCCCAGATGACCTCCCCAAAGTGGCCCCCGTCATAGTAGCTGTAACCTCCTCCCAGAGTACCTGTCAGCGTACCCGACCCCTCATAGTCCAGTGACCAAACCCCTCCGTAGAATGAATTGTCGAGGTATTTTCTCCGGATAAGGTCGGTTCGGGTGATGGTCTCTCCGCCCAGGTTTACGGGGCTGAGGTTATAATCAGAGAGCCTGCCGTTTTCCCTGAATTGCTCGTAATAACCATCCCCTTTGGTGAAGAAAAGCGTGGGGTTAAAACGCCAGTTTTGACCCAGTTGAAACGAAGAGATCAATTGCCAGTGCGACTGCTCGTAATTATCTACTTCGTTTTCATAATGGTAATAATTGTATTTTCTTCCCCGGGCCAGTAAATCCTGTTTATGCTCCTCATCGTACCAGTTCCGCTCAATGTAGGCATCCAGCCCTGCCATATCCCCTTTCGCCAAAGCCTGCGGAATGCCGTTCCAGGCCTGATAGGTTCTTTCTTTGCCGGCAAAATGGTTCAGACGGATCATGGTGTTTTTGTGGTAATATCCGCCCGAAAGATAGTAGGATTGGAGATCAGACGAGGCCCTGTCCACAAAACCGTCAGAGCCGATCTTCGACAGGCGGGCGTCAAAAACGAAGCGGTCGTTCAATAATCCGGAGGAGGCTATAAAGTTGGTTTTGAACGTATTGAATGAACCGCCCGAAAGATTGACTTCCCCAAAGGCCTCCCGGTTAAGCTGAAGCGTATTGACGTTCAGGCTGGCACCGAAAGCCCCGGCTCCGTTGGTAGAGGTACCCACCCCGCGCTGTACCTGTATACTCTGCACCGAGGAGGCAAAATCGGGCATATTTACCCAGAAAACCCCTTGCGACTCAGAGTCATTGTACGGAATCCCGTTCAGGGTCACGTTGATGCGGGTAGGGTCGGAGCCGCGTATCCGTATCCCGGTATAGCCCACACCCGCTCCGGCATCGGAGGTGACTACCACTGAAGGCAGCTGGTTCAGGAGAAAAGGCATGTCCTGCCCCACATTCAGCTTTTTGATCTCTGACTGGCTCACATTGGTGTATACCATCCCGGATTTCGCATTTGCACGGGTTGATTTCACGATGAGCTCATTGAGCGTTTGGAGCGTGTCGAGCTTTTGAGAAAAAGCCGGGAAAAGTACCAGCGAGAGTACTAAGGTTTGGAGAAAAAATTTCTTTTTCATAACAATTTTTAAATCATTACGAAGAAGTTAAAGGAGCAAAACACAATCTTCGGGCTTATGCCTGTATTCGTTTTACTATGGTTTGGAACAAAACTAATCGCGCACATCCGGACCGTCGGCCGCAGGTTCCGGTGTTTACAAAAAGATGTTCCCTATTGAATAAATGAGAGCCGGTAGCGGCTCCTCAAATCCCTTCGTCGGTACTATCCGCATCAGGTTCAATGGGTATGATCTCAGCCCGTCATATTCAGGCACCCCTTTTTGAGATTTACGATGCAAAGGTAGAGGATTTATCGGAATTGACAAGCGATTTTTGCTCTTTCGGCCAGTGTTGATGTCCTGTGAAGACGCAGGCTTACCATTTGCCGGCAGGCATGAAGGGAAAGTTATGCTTACCGGTCCGGGTTACGGTATCGCGCTCATCAAAAGATCAGCAGGCTTTTAAAATGTTTTCATGCTGAACCATGTATGACAATGCCTTCTTTACCACTTCGTTAAGATTAATGCCCGTTTTGGCTGCCAAAAGAGCCGCCTGCTGATGTAATTCCTGAGGAACCCGCACATTAAATACACCTTTGTAATTTTTTTCAGGAGCCTTGCCTGATGCTTTGCAGGTCTCAAGGTAGTCATTTACCGCCTCTTTGAAGGAATTTTCCAGCTCGCTTACAGAAGTGCCCTCAAAAGTAATCAGGTCATTAATTCCCTGAACTTTCCCGTAGAATACTTTATCTTCGGCAGAAAACTCAATAGTACCTACATAACTTTTGTGTTCCAGATAATTTTTCATGTTTATTCATTTTTTAGATGATCAATAATAATATCCAGCTGATACTTTTTCAGGATCCGCTGCGGATGAGGCTCATGCAGGCTGATCACTACATTTTTGTGATTAATAAACCGGCGCCTTGATCCGCCTGTACTGCCTGCACTGATTTCCTCATAATGGTAGTGTTTCAGTACCTTCTTCATTTCTTCCCAGCTAAAGTCTTTGGGTTTTGAATACAGCCGGTTAATCAGCTTTTCTATTTTGCTCATACAAAGTTATGTTTATTGTGTGGGTTTTGCAACTATATTTTAGTTACAAAATTTTTATCTTTAATATTTTTGCCCGCCAGATTCTTATAAAGATAATAAAATAAGGATCTTAGCTGCAAGATTTGCAGCTCCAAAGAAATAATTTTTTATCCAGGATTCAGATTATCTACGTGCGAGAACCGCACCCGAATTAGCCATGCCTATGCTCAGAACCCCAGCCGCCATAAGCAGGTGATACAGGCTGATGGTAAAGTCTGCTGTGCCGAAAAGCTCTTTCCGGAAGCTGCCAAGTGCAAAGAAAGTTACCCCGATAATGATCCATAGCCCTGCCCGGAAATTGCCTTTAATGAGCGCAAAAAGCCCGAGAAACAGCACAACGGACATGGAGATCACCGGCACCCAGAAGAAGACGGGCCGAATATCGAAGACTTCGAAAAGGGCAAAAAAAACGAAACCCAGCGCAATGATGCCGTAACTTGCCCGGCGCGAAAGATCGCTGCCGGAAACCAGGGCGGCCGTGGCGCCTACCAGGCCGATGGCCCCGTTGATGGTAGCCAGGGTCTGGAAAAACCGGGAAACAGGGATGGCCTTGTCAAAGCCAAAGAAACCGATGGCACCAAACGTGGCGGCTGCCACCACTGACAGGATAAAAGATTCCCATAAAACGGTGGAAGAAAACTCAAGAGGATTAATATATCGGAAGAAAACGTAAATACCTGACAGCGCCAGTATAATGTCTGATAATCCGTGAATAAGGTTCATGTCCGGTTCTTTTAGAGTAAAGTTAGCTAATAAAATTTACTTCGGGTGTAATGCTGATGCCAAATTTTTCAGAAACCGATGTCTGTATACGGTTTGCCAGCTCCGCAATCTCCGACCCTTTCCCACCGCCAAAGTTGACCAATACCAGGGCCTGCTTGTCATGTACACCCACCTGGCCGAAGCGTTTGCCCTTCCAGCCGGCCTGTTCGATCAGCCAGCCGGCCGGTACTTTTACGATGGCTTCACTTACTTCATAACCCGGAATATCGGGATGTTTTTCTCTTACTTTAAGATATTCTTCTCTTGAGATTTCGGGATTTTTAAAGAAGCTGCCCGAGTTTCCTGTTTCTGCCGGGTCGGGGAGCTTGCTTTTGCGGATCCGGATAACGGCATTGCTGACGTCACGGATAGTAGGATAATCTATTTCCATTTCCGCAAGGGTTTGCCGGATGGCGCCGTAAGCTATATTGATCTCCGGTTTTTTGGAAAGCTTAAAGCTCACATTCAGGATGACGTATTTATCCCTGCCCTCATGTTTGAAAAAACTTTCGCGGTAACCGAAAGCGCATTTTTCGCGATCAAAGACTTCCGTTTCCAAGGTTTCGAGGTTCAGGGCCTCCAGGCTGTGGAAGGTATCTTTGACCTCTGCACCATAGGCGCCGATATTCTGCATGGGGGCAGCACCTACCGTTCCGGGAATGAGCGACATATTTTCAACCCCGCCGAGGTTCCGTTCAATGCAGTGAAGCACAAACTCATGCCACACCTCGCCGGCTCCTGCCTGCAGGATAATGTGGTCAGTAGTTTCTTCTGTGACGCGAATCCCCTTAATAGAGATTTTAATGACCAGCCCGTCAAAATCTTTCAGTAACAGGATATTGCTGCCACCACCCAGGTAAAGCTTCTTTCCGGAAGCCCGGGGAGGGTCTTTCAGCAGGGAGATCAGCTGCCCGGCTTCCGTAATTTCGGTGAAATAACGTGCCGATACCTCCATTCCGAAGGTGTTATACGGTTTCAGCGATACGTTTTCTTCAATGAGGATCATATTCGGTTTTGAGCGGTAGCTTTTCGCCCGCTTCTATACGTAGGTTCAAATGATTTCCTTTGGGCGGGATCGGGCAGTTCCAGCCGTCAGAGAAGGCACAATAAGGGTTGTAAAGACGGTTAAAGTCTATCTTCACGTCACCGTTCCGGAAGTCGGCTGTGTTCAGATCCATGTAGCGTCCGCCGCCATAGGTCTCTGCCGGGGCGGTCTGGTCTTTAATCGGCAGAAAGAGGTAATTCTTATAAAGCGGCAATACAGGAACCTGCTGGTAGACCATTAGCTTATATTTTTTGCCGTTTACCCTGAATTTTACTTCGGCATATTCACGATAGTCTTTGATCTTATCGGCAGAAGTAGGTACGGAGATCACTTTCCCCTTTTTAAGCAGACGGTAAGAGGCCTGAATATTGAAATTTTCGTCCGGTTCAAAGAAAGCCTGCTCACTGTTGGGGAATTGTTCAAGCGTTTTGGCCTTGTATTCCTCCCGGAATTTCAGAAGATCATTCTGGCACAGCCCGTGGAGGCACATGCACCCCAGCAATAAAGTGAAAACGGGTCGTAAAAGCATGAGTTCGTATCGTTTCTCAAAATTAAGACGAAATCCTGAGGCGGATAAGAAATTTGGTTTTTTTTATCAAATTTAGGTTAAGAGACCTTTATTTGGAGCGCTCTCTTACACGCTTTTCGCCCAGAATGTTTAACTTTGTGCACATTGGATTCAAATTAATTTATTATAATGTCAAAGATCATTTATACCATTACTGACGAAGCCCCCGCTTTGGCCACGTACTCTTTTTTACCCATAGTAGAAGCATTTACCAAACCGGCAGGTATAACCATAGAAACCCGTGATATTTCGCTTGCAGGACGTATCCTGGCTAATTTTGCCGAGTTTTTGACCGGAGGCCAGAAAATATCGGATGACCTGGCCTACTTAGGAAAACTGGCCGTAGAGCCCGAAGCAAACATCATCAAGCTTCCGAATATTTCAGCTTCTGTTCCACAGCTGGTAGCAGCTGTTAAAGAGCTGCAGGCAAAAGGATATGCCATTCCGGACTACCCCGAAGAACCCCGGGATGCCAACGAAACCTACATTAAGGCGAAATACGATAAGATCAAGGGATCGGCAGTAAATCCCGTTCTGAGAGAAGGCAATTCCGACAGGAGAGCGCCCAAGGCTGTTAAGGAATATGCCCGGAAGCATCCGCATTCCATGGGCGCGTGGTCGGCCTCGTCGAAATCGCATGTGTCTTCCATGGTGGAGGGCGATTTTTACGGAAGTGAGAAATCGGTGGTGATCAGTAAACCCACACATTTCAAGATAACGTTTAAAGGAAACGACGGCTCGTCTAAAGTACTCAAAGAAGGCAGCCCTCTCCTGGAAGGGGAGACCATCGATACCTCGGTGATGAGCCTGTCCGGGCTGAAAAGCTTCTATGCTCAGGAGATCAAAGATGCCAAAGCAGAAGATGTGCTGTTTTCGGTGCACCTGAAGGCTACGATGATGAAGGTTTCCGACCCCGTTCTTTTCGGCGGGGTGGTTTACGAATACTTTAAAGAAGTGTACGATAAATACGCCGATCTTTTCGATGAATTGAATATTAATCCCAATAACGGCCTGGGCGACCTGGAAAAGAAGATCCAGGGGCTTCCTGCGGAGCAGAAAGCGGCTATTGAGGCCGATATTCAGGCCGTATATGCAAATAACCCGCCGCTGGCCATGGTGAACTCCGACAAAGGCATCACTAACCTGCATGTGCCAAGTGACGTGATCATTGACGCCTCCATGCCTGCGGCTATCCGTACTTCCGGACAGATGTGGGGGCCTGACGGTAAACCGAAGGATACCAAGTTTGTGATCCCTGACCGCTCGTATTCCGGCGTGTACCAGACGGTGATCGATTTCTGTAAGAAAAACGGTGCCCTGGACCCTGTAACCATGGGGTCGGTTTCTAACGTGGGTCTGATGGCTCAGGCCGCCGAAGAGTATGGTTCGCACGATAAGACCTTCCAGTTGACCGCTGCCGGAAAAGTGCAGGTGACCGACGATGAAGGCAACGTGCTGATGGAGCAGCCGGTAGAAGCCGGAGATATTTTCAGGATGTGCCAGACCAAAGATGCTCCTGTGCAGGATTGGGTAAAGCTGGCGGTGAACCGGGCCAAAGCTACCGGCACTCCTGCCGTTTTCTGGCTGGATAAAAACCGTGCGCATGATGCCAACCTGATCGCCAAAGTAGAGAAATACCTGAAAGATCATGATACCACCGGGCTGGAGATTCACATCATGAGCCCGGCCGACGCCACGCAGTATTCCCTGGAGCGGATTGTGAAAGGACTGGATACCATCTCTGTTACCGGCAATGTGTTGAGAGATTACAATACCGACCTTTTCCCTATCCTGGAGGTGGGCACTTCGGCCAAGATGTTGTCTGTCGTTCCTTTGATGAACGGTGGCGGACTTTTTGAAACCGGTGCGGGCGGTTCGGCTCCCAAGCATGTTCAGCAGTTTGAGGAAGAAGGTTATCTGAGGTGGGATTCATTAGGTGAATTCCTGGCGCTGGCGGTTTCTTTGGAACACTACGCACAGGTAAATAATAATGCCAAAGCGCAGGTACTGGCCGATACGCTGGACGAAGCTACCGGCAAATTCCTTGAGAACGATAAATCACCTGCCCGTAAGGTGGGACAGATCGATAACCGCGGCAGCCACTTTTACCTGGCGCTATACTGGGCTCAGGCACTTGCAGCTCAGGATAAAGATGCGGAGCTGAAAGCCCTATTAACTCCGATAGCCGACGAGCTGACCGCTCAGGAAGCAAAAATCAGTGATGAACTGATCGCTGCCCAGGGCAAGCCGCAGGACATCGGCGGATACTACAAGCCTGACTTCGCCAAAGCGTCGGCCGCCCTGCGTCCGAGCACCACGCTGAATGGCATTCTGGCCAAACTGGGTTAAGACCTGCCGGCGTCTGCGTGTAGCCTGCCGGAAAAAAGGGATGTCTCCCCGATTTGTCCCGGAGGCAGCCGGAGTATCCTTTTTTTACCCGGGAAACCGGGTAAAAAAAGCCGCCCTTTCAGGTGATGCGGATGTGGAAACGAATACCCGTGTTTTAAGAATGAGACCTGTTTTTGCAATTATTGTGATCTCGGTAGCCTTCTGGGGCTGTAATCCTAAAGGGGAAAGTCATCAGGTGACCGGCACCGGAACTACCGTTATGGAAGCCCGGCTGCAGCGCCTGTGGTTCCCGGTATTCTATCCGGCAGAGGAACTGGAAGACTGGCTGAACCGGAAATTTGATCGTGAGATTGCACATGCCTTGATTCCCTATAGAAATGATAGCGTGTTGCTGGTGGTGACCAGGCCGGGTAGAATTGAACTTTCCATGGCGGGAGATTCGGTGGACGTGGTTTTCCCTTTGGAGATCGAAGTTACGGAAGACAGGCCGGGGCGATCAGGAAAGAGGATATACCGGAAGTTTACCGGGGCGCTGAATCTCTATTTGAATGTGGTACCGGATGTTAATCGCAACTGGGAAATTTCCACACGCACGGTTTTAAAGGGGCACGAATGGACAGAACGCCCCCGCCTGGAAGCGGGGGGAATAAAAATAGGGGTGAAGTTTATTGCCGATTATTTATTACGTAATGAACTCAAGGATCTTACCCGCACACTGGATGACGCCCTTCGAGAAAAAGTGAATTTAAAAAAAGGGCTCGACAGAACCTGGAGAAATCTTCAGAAACCGCTGCCGGTTTTTGCTTTGGGCACCGATACACTTTGGTTCAGGATAGAACCCGACAGCCTTTGGGGGGATATAAAGGTGGAACGGAGCGGCCTGGTGTTTAACCTGGCAGCTGATGTGCGGGCCCGTGTTCACCGCGATACCACCCTATATCACCCATACATGCCTTTACCTGATTTCAGGCCTTTAAAACAAATGCAGGAAGACTCCAACGCATTGGAAATCATGGTTACAGTGCCAATGGAGATGATAAACGATGGGTTGCAACGGGTAGGTAAGGGTTATTCCTATAATCGCAGACCGGCATTTCCGGAGATCAGTGATATCAGCCTGAGAGGGTTTGGTGAAAAGGTGGCTTTAGACCTGCAGACAGCAGGTAGTGCCCAGGCTGCCCTGACGGTGATAGGTACGCCTCAATACGATGCGCGAACGCAGACCCTGGTTATCAGAAACCCGGACTATGACCTGGATACCGATCATAAAATACTGAATGCCCTCGACAAAACATTTCGCGACGGCTTCCTGAAATACATTGAAAAGAAGGTGATTCTGGATATCGGCCGGTATATGGATGATCTTCCGGGATACCTGAACGGCACCATTAACGAGGGAAATCATTCCGATAAGTTTCAGTTGCTTTTTTCCGAAATTGAGGTAAAAGACATCCGCCACACTATAGGTGAATCAGAGGTTTTGATCTGGCTGTCCTGCAAACCCCGTTTTGAGATTACACTGAAGAAGCTGCCGGTAAAAAAGAAAGTGAGGATTAAAGGGATGGGGTGATATGCCCCTTTGTTTCATTAAGCTTTGAACAAATCAAACTCGTCTAATCACCTGGCTACCCCCTCAGGCTGCTTATCCAGCAAAAAATTATAGAAAAATGAATTGCTGTTCATGAGGTACTGGTCGGCTACTTTTTGGCTCTGGTAATCCTTCCTGATAAGATGATAGGTATCAATCCTGGCCGATGGCACATAAGACGGCTCCATTGAAAATTTTCGTATATTATCTCCTATGTATTTCAGGGGTAACAGGGATACCAGAATCATTACCGCTATCCTGTAGGCCCATTTCCCGGTTTTGTACGAAAACGATTTTACAAAATAAATGTATAAGATCAGCAGCAGCGGAAGACTGGCCCTGGCGAAGAGGTCGTTACCGACTCCGAGCTTTATCAAAGGCAAAAGAATAAGAATTCCCAAAGCCACCTTCATTT
The DNA here is from genome assembly GCA_964563435.1 of uncultured Lacihabitans sp. GTDB lineage: Bacteria > Bacteroidota > Bacteroidia > Cytophagales > Spirosomataceae > Leadbetterella. The sequence goes on along the minus strand of CAZLXI010000024.1, from coordinate 4,616 downwards.
CGGTTTTTTGCCGGTACCGCGGTTCTGTTAACGCATAAAAGACCAGGATCTCAAAACATATCAGGAGGATATAATTCAGAACCCGGGCAGAATCGGTCAGGGTGAATTCCCAGGAGCTGCTGGTTTGGTTTGCAGTAAGATATAAGAAAACAAAAGAGATCATGAACGCATTGATCAGCAGAAAAGTACTGAGGGAGGAGGCCTTCTCTTTTAGCAAGGCAGGTATAACCCTCACGAGGTAAATGATACCTATCATCAGAGCGGGAAAAGGAGCCCAGAATAAACCGGATATTAAAAGAGTAGATCCTTTGATCAGATCCCGGGGTTTTAAGTACATTACTACCCCTGTAAGAATAGCCGTATAGATAAACTGGTTGGGCACCCAGCGAAGAGACAGGTACATGGGCAGGAGGTTCCACCGGGTATCCTGGAAATAGAAATATGGACTGAAAAGGAAATTGTCCAGCCGAAAAAGAGGGGCCAGGAAACTCAATAGGCCTGATACTAAAAACAGGAGGATAAGATAGAGATAATTCCGGTTTAATACAAGGTAAAGCCATGATAAACCGATAAACATCCCGCAAAACTCCCAGAGAAAGAAGACAGCTGTAATATGGTCGATACTATTAAGTAAAAGGCCTGGAACGATGTAAAAGCCATAATAGTAGCTGGCATACGCAGAGGCATTTTTGTAATATACAGGAAGATCACTATGTGAAAAGTCGAAGACCTTCTGGATATGATGAGAAGTGTCAAAAGAAGATGCGCCTCCTACACCTGATATGCCCGATACTATTATCAGAATCACGCACAAGCCTGAAATCTTCAGGAGCTCAGACCATGTCAGCCGAAAGTTATATTTATCCGAGCGGATAGATACTATCTGATAAATCGAATATCCCGAAAAAATCAGAAAAGCAGCCACGGCCCAGGGACTCCTCAGCCAGAATACATAAAACAGCGCTACAGGCAGGTTAACGTAGAGGTACGTTATTGCTAAGGGCACAGTTCGACAGAAAGGGTTTAGGGTCATATAAGACAAATATCGGGATTTTAAATAAAGATGTGAAATTCTTATGCCTTACGGATAAGAAAGGGAGGCAAATGATCTGTCACTCTCAGGAATAATTTCTGCCTTCCCGCTTTCAATACAAAACAGATATTCCTAATTTACATCATCTTTAACGAAAGAGCTATGCAAAAACGTCAGATCAGTAATCATGCTATTAATCAAATCATGCTGATTACTGTGATTGTTGTGGTCTGTTTGTTTATTTTCAGGTATCTTTCGTATTACCTTCCGGGCTTTCTGGGGGCGATCACGCTGTATATTCTTTTCCGCGACCGGTACTTCAGACTAACCGTGGAAAAGAAGTGGAACCGTATTCTCACAAGCCTGCTGTTTATCTTCCTCTCCATTGTTTTTATTGTGCTGCCGGTATGGGCCCTGATCGATTACCTTATTCCCCGGATCTCTTCTTTTCTGGGTAATACAGAGGAGATCATTGGTAAATTCAACGAGGTAAAAGAGTTTATCAGCAATAAACCCGTTCTGGAGTACATCGATCTGTCGGATGAAGCGCTGGTGCAGTTTCTGCAAAGCCTGACCAAATACCTGCCCAAAGTGCTTAACTCCGTAGCGGAGGTGCTGATCAATATGCTGGTGACTTTTTTTGTCCTCTATTTTATGCTGGTCCACGGTAAGCAGATGGAAACGACGATCGAAAGCTTTTTCCCCTTCTCCAATAAAAGCAGGAATGAGCTCTGGACGGAGATCAACCTGATGGTCAGGACTAATGCTATCGGGATACCCATTCTCGGCATTTGCCAGGGTATCGTGGCCATGATCGGGTATTCTGTTTTCGGGGTGCAAAATGCCGTGCTTTGGGGCATGGTCACCGGGGTGGCCACGGTGTTCCCGGTTTTGGGTACCATGGCGGTTTACGTCCCTATCTGTATCGTTTCTTTTGCTACAGGTGAACTGGTTAGTGCCATCTGGCTTACGCTTTACTGCTTTTTCCTGGTGGGTGGGATCGATAATGTGCTCCGGTTTACTATTCTGAAAACCCTGGGGAATGTCCATCCGCTGATCACGGTTTTCGGGGTACTGTTCGGCCTGAATTTGTTCGGTATGCTGGGCCTGATCTTCGGCCCGCTGATCCTATCCTCCATAAGCGTGCTGTTCAGGGTGTACCGGAATGAATACGGTAACCGGAGGATCGTGCTGCTGGGCTCGGACGATCCGCCTGAAGATAAAGAAATGTAATCAATACCCTATAAAACTGTATTGCCTTATGAACCGTATAGCTTCTATTGATGTATTTAGGGCCATCACTATGTGCCTGATGATCTTTGTGAATGACTTCTGGACACTACGCAATGTTCCGAAGTGGCTGTTGCATACAGAGATGCATGAAGACGGGATGGGCTTTTCCGACGTGATCTTCCCCGTTTTCCTGGTGATTGTGGGCATGTCACTTCCTTTTGCCATCGCCAACAGGAGAAAACAGGGCGACAATACCACTGCCGTTCTGAAGCATATCGGTGAAAGAACCCTGGCCCTGCTGGTGATGGGTTTTTTCCTCGTTAATTATGAATACCTGAAGGAAGAGTCTCTGCCCTTTGCCAAATCGTGGGTAGGGATCTACCTGGTGACCTGTTTTTTTCTGGTCTGGAACAATTATCCGAAGGGATTTAAAGCAGTCATACCGCTGAAACTGGCGGGTATCGTCGGACTTGTTTATTTTGCATTCAGCTTTCCCGGAGGAATCGGCGCCCTGAAGCCTCACTGGTGGGGTATTCTCGGCCTGATCGGGTGGAGCTATCTCTGGGCCGCGCTGGCCTGTCTGTGGGCGGGTAATGACCTGCGGAAGCTCACGGGCGTGGCCTTGTTTTTCCTGCTGTTCTGTATCCTGACCTTTTCGGGGTATTTATCCGCGCTCGACCCGGTCAGGAAGCACGTATGGCTGGTGAATAACGGCGCCTTACCCTTCCTGTGCATGCTGGGGGTTTTGGCCTCTGTTTTTTACCGGAATCAAACCTTTAAACGGTATGTTCCGGCTTTGATGATCACAGGAGCCGCTCTTATCGGGTTGGGCTTTCTTCTCCGGCCTTATTGGGGGATCTCCAAAATTCTGGCCACTCCGGCCTGGATCTGTATCTGCGGGGGCATCGCCTACCTGGTATATGCAGTACTTTTTTGGATTATGGATATAAAGGGCTGGCAGAAGTGGAGTAGTTTTCTGAAACCGGCCGGTATAGCCACACTCACCTGCTACCTGGTTCCCTATTACTGGTATGCGCTGCGCTCACTGACCGGCATCCGGCTTCCTGACATCCTGCTGGAATCACCTGTGGGGCTGCTGATGTCTATGGGCGTATCACTGGTCATCATTCAGCTGACCGGGTTGTTGATTAGACGGGGGATTCAATTGAAGGTTTAGAAAGGGACTATCTGAAAAGGCCTCCGGCGTACTTTCAGATAGTCCCTTTCTAAATTATTTAAGCTCGGCGATTACCTTTTCAAGAAGCGCTATGGTGGCTTTGATGCCCTCCTCTTCCGAAAGATTATTGCCTTCGTACTCAATGCCGATATTTCCTTTGAATCCGCTGTCTTTAACGATCTTCATGATCCTTACGTAGTCTTTAGTGGTCTCATTTCCATCTGCATCAAAGTCATGCGTTTTGGCAGAAACTCCCTTTGCGTAAGGCATCAGCTCTTCAATTCCCTTATACAGATCATATTCGTTCACACAGCCGTCAGGTCCGCGTTCGATACAGAAGTTCCCAAAGTCAGGCAGTGTGCCCACATTTTCTTTGTTTACGGCTTTCATTACGCCTGCTAACCAGCTTCCGTCAGAGCTGTGTCCGCCATGGTTTTCCACCACTACGTTGATCCCTTTGGTGGCGGCGTATTCTCCGAGCCTTGCAAGACCGTCTGCAGCATTGGCAGCTACCTCTTCCGCACTACCTCTTCCGGCTGCATTTACCCGTATGGTCTTTGCTCCCAGGTAAGCGGCAATATCTACCCACGGATAGTGGTTTTCCACGGCCTGTATGCGGGCTGTGGAGTCGGCGTTACCGAGGTCCCCCAGGGCATCACACATGATCAGGCCCACCGTTACGCCGGCGTCATCGCAGCGTTTCTTAAAATCTTCCCAGTAAGCCATGTCATTCGCTTTTCCGAAGTAAAAAGTATTCACCAGTTCAATGATGTTAATGCCATAACCCTTGGCGATCGAAGGGAAATCAATAGGTTTTAATGACCCCTGTAACAAAGAATCCGGGGCTTCGCGTAATAACCGGCCAAACTCCTGCCAGTTGCCGTTGAGGGCATCGCCGAAAAAGCTCTTGTGAAGCGACCATTGGGCAAGTGAAATGTTCCAGTCGGATTCCGTTTCGTCCGCCTTTTCGGTTTTGCCGCAAGCGCTTAAAAGGAGGGTCCCAACAGTTGCCAGGGCAAGAATACTGAATGTTCTGATTTTCATAAATAGGTGTTACTTAAGGTTAAGAAAACCCAAACCTACTAAATTAATACGCTTTTTAGAAGGGAAACCGGTTGTTTTATTTGTTGAAAACCCGTAAATAGGGCTACGGGCCGGAAATTTATTTTAAAG